>DDCB01000017.1:0-40132 GCA_002335425.1 Chthonomonas sp. UBA2017 | reverse complement strand
CCCACCAAGCCCCCCCCCCCCCCCGCCGCAAACCCGCCCGCGGGCCCGTAAAGTCGGGTGCACATGATCCAGATCGCCACGACGATAAAGTTCGCCACCGCCACCGGAAGCAGAGTCTTCCAACCCAGGCTCATCAGCTGGTCGTAGCGGAGCCTCGGCAAGGTCGCTCGAAGCCAGATAAAGAAAGTGATTCCGAGCGCACACTTCAGGAGGAACCAGAGGGGCGCGCCCCAGTAGTTGATGCCCTCTAATGCGCCCATGAGCCCCTTGAGCGCCGGAACCGACTCCCCGATCGCCATGTAATTGAGCGGGAGAAGGTTGTATCCACCTAAGAAGAGTGCAGCAAATACCCCGCCGAAGAGGAACATGACTGCATATTCGCCCATGAAAAAGACGGCAAATTTCATCGAGCTGTACTCAGTGTGATAACCGGCGATGAGCTCGTTCTCAGCCTCGGGCAAGTCAAAGGGCGCCCGGTTGGTCTCGGCAATGACGCAGATAATGAAGACCACTGCCGCCAAGAAACCGAACGGCGTAAAGATAAACCAGTTCTGAAGCCAGGGCACAAATCCCCAAAGCGCCTTGGCTTGTTCGTTGACGATGTCGGTCAGCCTGAGCGAACCCGCCGCCATCACGATGGCCGCGATGCTGACCCCCATCCCCAGCTCGTAGCTGATCAGCTGAGCCGAGGCCCGGAGACCGCCCATCAGCGAATATTTGTTGTTACTGGCATAGCCCGAAACGACGACCCCATAGGCTCCCAGCGAGCTGATCGCGAGGATATAAAGGATGCCGATATCCACATTCGCAATCGGGGTGAGCAGTCCATAAAGCCCGTAGTCGGGTCCCCAAGGGAGCGTGCCGCCGATCGCAAAGGCCGGAAAAAGGGCCAGCGCCGGCGCGATGAAGTAGATCTTTCGATCCACTCCCGCGGGCGTGATGTCTTCCTTGAAAAAGAGCTTAACGCCGTCGGCAATCGGCTGCAAGAGCCCAAATGGGCCGACGCGATTCGGCCCGATGCGGTCTTGCATCCAGCTCAAAAGACGCCGCTCCCACCAGATGAGGGCGGGCACGATCAACAAGATCGGCACGACGAAAAGCAACACTCGGATCGTTGCCTGAAGGGCCGGGTGCAAACCTTGGATCCAATCCGCCATAAGACAAGGCTAGTTATACCGGTTGAAAGCCTTCTTGTGCCGCGTTTTGAAACGCCACGAGCGATTCTGGCGTCATAAGGGGCGCTTCCCTCACGCCCCGCCCCCTCTCCTTTCGTGACCAAGCTCGGTGGCACAGCCGGGCAACCCCTACCGGCGGCCACTCTGCAAAAACTCGCAGGCCCAGGCACTGCCGTTTGGCCCAGAAATTGCCGATCCTCATAGAGAGCGGGTCAGGGAACTCGCAAGAAAGACTTGCCGTTCTTGTAAACTAGACCCGAGGACACACACCGATGAGCCTAGCCATGAAAATTCTGCTGTTCCCCGTCGCCGCGCTTTTGAGCGTGGTGATGTTTGTGATGCTGATTTTGTTCTGCCTCACCGGAGTTGGGTTCGTCGTGCTGATCTCTTTGG
Source organism: Chthonomonas sp. UBA2017 (assembly GCA_002335425.1). Lineage (GTDB taxonomy): Bacteria > Armatimonadota > Fimbriimonadia > Fimbriimonadales > Fimbriimonadaceae > UBA2017. The sequence continues at coordinate 38,564 of DDCB01000017.1, read as the reverse complement.
GCGTCTTCTCCAACACCCAAGTGGCCCTGAAGAAATACCCGTTTATCGCGTACTACTTCGATATCATGGACAACCCCTACATCATGCTGGGCGACAAGCGATTACCCGCCGAATCCAGCGGCGCCGCTTAAGACGCCTTCTTAAATTTGTCCGTCATCGACTTCAGCCAGCCGGGTTTGAGCTTCTTGCCCACCCGGTCTTTTTCGTTGTCGGATTCCTCGTCGTTCGATTCCTCGGCGATTTCGGGCGCGATCTCAGCGGCGGTCTCATCGAGCGAGGAATGTGACGAGGTTTCCTCCAGACGGAGCGAGGGGCCCGAGGTCGTGCTGGGGCTTGCCGATTCGTCGTCGTCGCTGCCGAGGAGCGATGCGATCTCGTCGGGGGACAAGATGGGGCGGTCGTACTTCTTGGCGACCGGCTCTTCAGCCGTCGGGAGCTCGATGAGCTCGACGCTGAGCTCGACGCCGAGCTCGGCGCCGTTCTCGACGCCGGGCTCTGGGGCCTGTTCGAGATCGGGCTCGGGGAGGCTCCAAGCCGCAGAATCTGACGGGTGTTCTTGGGCGACTTCGGGTACAGATTCGATTTGCGGGGCCTCGGAGACTTGGGAGAGATCGAGCATTTGCGGCTCGTTCATGTCGGGCTTGGCCGGAGCCGGCGCCGGCGCCGGAGCCGGCGCCGCGTCCGAAGCGATCTGGATCCCTTCAATTTCCTCCGGAATGGAGTCCGCGAGACTGGGCTCGGAGTCCAGCGCAAGCTCTTGGCTGAGCACTTCGACTTCGAAGGCCGAGATCGGATTCTCGACCGGTGTCGCCTTGACTCGGGGCTTCGCCGCACGCTTTGCCGGCTTGGCGGCCGGTTTGGCGGCTCTGGCAGGAGCTTTTCGCGCGGGGGCCAGGTCACTGGCGGAGACGCTGAGCACGGCCACGGGAACCGACGCGCTGTAAAGCGTTTCTATTCCGAAGCAGACCTCTTCCCACGAGGCGACCCGCAAGATGAGCTCAGCTCCGGCAAGTCGAGAGAGCGCATTGAGCGTCGCGAGATCGATCGGCTCGCTGATGAGGCACATCAAGCGATGACCTTCCCAGCGGATAGGACAACAGCGGGCAGCCTTCCAGAACGTCTCGGGGATTCGTTGAGTGAGCTCGAGAAGTTTTTTCGCCAAGTGCGGGGCCGGGGTTTTCCCGGTCGAGCGGGCCGCTTCAACGGTCATGACTTCGTCGAGCCGATTCATCGCACAAAGGGCTTCGAGTAAGAGCTCACCCGTTCGAGCGAGCCCAGCATCGCTCATTTTTGAGAATCCAGACGGACTTTGCCACGCCTCTCGGGCAGTCGCGTTGGTGCGGTGGGTCAGGGTCAGCCGCTCGAATCGCGACTGAAGTTCGTGTCCGAGACTCTGATGCGTCGGATCGCGGGAGTCATTCAGGCGTCCCACGAGGTCTTTGAAGGCCGATTCGCGAAGTTCGAGCATAGCAATTCTGTCAGGGGACACTGCCCCGAGGTTGGTATCGGCGCACCGTCTCAATCTCTGTAGGGTGGCGCGGGGCGGCCCGGTCATTCCACCGGAATTTGGGTGATCATTTCGGGGCTGCTTTTCGTACTATCCCCTAGGAGGATTTGAATCCAAATGAGAAATAGAGTCTTAGTGTTTGCGGGAGTATTGGCTCTTGCATCCATCGTCGTGGCCCAACGAGCCGCCCAGCCGACGGTCGCCACAGGCAGTACGGCACCGAACTTCAGCCTGAAGAATAGCAATGGGGCCACCGTTTCGCTGGCCGATTTCAAAGGAAAGTACGTGGTGTTGGAATGGACCAACAACAAGTGCCCCTTCGTCGTCAAGCACTACGCCACTGGCAACATGCAGAACCTGCAAGGTTGGGTGACGGGGCAAGGAGCGGTTTGGCTCACGATCTGCTCCTCGGCCGAAGGGAAAGAGGGCTACGTCACCGCCGCCGAAGCCAATGACCTGATGAAAAAGGACGGCTACAAGGCCAGTCACTATCTGCTGGATGCGGCCGGGACGGTGGGCAAAGCCTATGGTGCCCAGCGCACGCCGCACATGTTCATCATCGACCCAAGTGGCAAGCTGATCTATCAGGGAGCCCTCGACGATAATCCGTCGCCCGACCCTGAGACGGCCAAGACCGCGAAGAACTACGTTCGGCAGGCCCTGACCGAGGCGATGGCGGGCAAGCCGGTCTCTGAGCCAACGACCCGAGCCTACGGTTGCTCGGTGAAGTACCCCTAAGACAACCTCCAAAAAAGAACCCCCGGAGTCATTCGACTCCGGGGGTTCTTGCTTTTGGGGCCAGGCCGCTAGTTCGGCCGGGCCGGTCGTTGCTGCGGAAGCCGCTTCATCAGCTCAGCGACGATCTTCTCGGTCTGAACGTCTCGGCCCTCTCGCCAAGCGTTGGGGTCGAAATTCACCCGGAAATCGGGCTTTCGACCGTTGCGCTCAAGGTTCTCGCCATTGGATGCAAAGGCTCCGCCCCGCGGCATGCGGATGCTTCCGCCGTCCCACAGACCGTACTGCCCCGTCGAAATGACCCCGCCCGCCGTCGGGACGCCCGCGATCGGCCCGAGCTTGTAGTAGCGGAACCCTTCAGCGAACATTTCGGCGTTGCTGAAGCTGTTTTGGTTGATGAGGAGCGCGGTGGGAAGCTCCAAGCTGTCGCCTCGCCAGATGTTTTCGCTGACGGTGAGTCCGGGCGAACTTCGCCAGGTTCGTTCGAGCCAGGGTTGCTTGATCAGAATGCTCAGTTTAAGGTGGCTCGTGCTCCCGCCGCCATTAAACCGAACGTCGATGACCACGCCCTCTTTCCCGGGAGTCAGCGTTCGAATCTCGCGCAAGAACCGCTGGTAACTCGGGTCGTTCATCCCTTCGATGTGGAGATAGGTGAGTCGTCCGCCGCTCAGCTTCTCAACCAACTCTCGTTGGCGGGCGACGAAGTCTTCATAAAGGACGTCGCTGCGGCTGAGCGAGCTCGTCGGCCGAATCAGAATCTCCAGATTTGAAGCGCCTCGCTGGACCTTTAGGCGGACCTTGCGACCATCTTGTCGGTTCAAGAGCTTGGCCATCGGCTCGCTGGAGCTGATCTCGGTGCCGTTCACGGCCACCACCCGGTCGCCTGGGATCAAGCGAGAGTTCGGGTGCGCGGCTGGGGTGCCCGAATACACCGACTGAACAATGAAGACCCCTCGTTGGGCCAGGGCGTCGTGATCCCATTCGACTCCGAGCCAGGCGGTGCTGTCGGGAGTCGAGGTCGGCAAGTCGGGCGGCGAAGTCGTTCCGAGGTGGCTCGAATTGAGTTCCTCCATCATCTCAAGCATCAAGTTGTAAAAGTCGGTCCGATCATAGGCATACGGCACCACCTTTTCGTACTTCTCGCGGATGCCCTTCCAGTTTTGTCCGTGGAAATCGCGGTCGTAATAGAACCGGTCGATGAGCCACCAGATCTCTTCGAAGAGCGCCATCTCTTCGTCCTTCAGGTTCACGCTCATCTGAGCGTTGAACGAGACCGGAACGACTCCAGCTTGGCTGAGGCTCGTGAGGCGGCCACCGGTGGTGAAGTACACCTTGCCTTGCGATCCGATCTGGATGTTGCTCACGGGCGTCGTCACCCCTTCGACCGGTCGAGGTGCACCGCCCGAAACCGCGACGATGTTCAAGACCCCGTCGATATTCACATAGATCGAGCGGCTATCCGCACTCGCCATCGGTCCGTTCGATCCGGCTCGGCTCGAAGTGAGCTGGCGCATTCGATTGAAAATTCCGTCCTGCTGGACCGTCACGCCTCTGCTCGGAGTTTCGGGCGTCCGCGGCTCGTCGATCTTGTCGAGATCGTCCTCGGAGAATGCGACGTCTTGCGGGATGAGGTCGACCACGTAGAGTTCCGAACGCTCAGGCTCCGCGGCGGTGAAATAGACCCCACGACCATTCGGCAAGAACTGGGGAGTCGAGGCCCCTTTGGCAGTCCGTGCGATGGTGATGGAGTCGCCCCCTTCGGCGGGTTGCAGAACAATCGTACTGCCGCGCTCATTGAGGACTTCGATGGCCAGCCACTTGCTGTCGGGTGACCAAGAGGCGACCGGATCGCCAATCATGGCGTCGCCAAAGAGACCCTTTCTCAGGAGCTTGAACGCTCCGCCAGAGGCAGGAACTGTCCCGAGTTCGGTGGCACCCCTCTGGACCAAGATCGTCTTTCGATCGGGCGAAAGCAAGGGGTTGGTCAGGTCATCCGAGTCGCTGAGAAAGAGCTTCTCCTCGCCTTCGATGCTGACCGTATAGAGCTCACGCTGGATGTTTCGGCCGCTCACGAACAGAATGGTCTTGTTGTCGAGCCAGACCGGGCTGGAGTCTTGCGCGACGTTTTTGGTGAGCCGACGGGTGGTGCCGCCCCGCTCGGGGATCAAGAACAGCTCGCCCCGGACTTCGATGACGGCCCGCTTGCCGTCGGGGCTGACGGCATAGTCGCGAACGCCCGTGCTCAGCGAAAGCTCGGCAACGGGATTGACTCGCGAATCTGCAGGAACGGTGATCGGCACTCGCTGCGTGGTGAGGGTCGCCAGGTCCAGCCGCCAAATCTCCGAGCCATTTTCATAGACGATCGCTTTCGCGCCATCGCTCAGCGAAGGGAAGCGGAGCGCGCTCCCCGAATGCTGAGTGAGTTGGCGCATGTTCCCGCCTTGGGAGTTCATTCGCCAAAGGTTCGGCCAGCCCGAACGATTGCTGATGAAATAAATGTTGCCGTCTTGGCTCGGCAACGGGAAGATGTCGTTAAAATCGTCTTGGGTCAGGTTGACCATGTTTCGGAGCGGGCCCGGACCGTCTCCCACCCAAATGTCGCCGGTGTACGAACCCCGTTGGAGCGGGTTGCGCCAGACCGGAGGCCCGCCCGCCACGTAATACACCTTGTTATTGGCCGCCGCGGCCGGATAATGCTCGACTTCGAGCGGGTGGCCGGTGAGACGAACCGAATCGCCGCCTTGAGTGGAGACGCGGAAAAGATCGAGCCGACCGAAATTGTTCGTATGGCCAAGAATAAACCGACCATCCGGAGTCACGCTGAACGGAATTTCTGAACCCGACTCGAACGAGAGACGCTTGAGCCCTTGGCCATCGGCTCCAATCGTGAACACGTCGAAACTGCCGTACCGGTTGGACGCAAAGTAAAGCGTCTTTCCATCGGGCATCCATCGCGGCATCTGGTCGACGGCCGGATGGACCGTCAAGCGCCGCGCTTCGCCCCCTTGGGCTCCGACGAGCCATAAATCGCCTTGCCAACTGAACGCCAGGGTTTTTCCGTCCGGCGACAAGGACGGAAACTGCGCCCGTAAAATCGGCTCGCCGGACGCCAAAGCGATCCCGGCCAGCGCACTGAATGCGAAAATGAGAAACTTACCCACAGAGAATCAACCTCAAAAGCGTGTTATTCACCACGCTTGTAGGTTTACCTGAGTTGGGGGAGGTCCGGTTCCCGACAGAGTCCTCGCGAAATCAAAGATCGCGATCCGAGCTATGCCCCGGAAAGAGCTTTGCCGTGGGATCAAGCATCGTTTTCGCCATGCAGACCGCCGTCGCGGCCTCGCCCACCCCGGTGGCGATCAGCTTGAGCTTGCCATCAAAGGAACAGACATCCCCGACGGCAAAAACCCCAGGGATCGACGTTTCGAATCGATGGTCCACCAAAATCTGATTCTTTTCGATCGTGAGGCCCCAGTCTTTCAGCGGCCCGAGGCTCGATTTGAAGCCGATGTTGACGATGACGGCGTCGCACTCGACGCGGGTCAGCTCCTTGGTCTGGACATGCTCCAGCGTCACCGCCGAGAGATGATCTTCCCCATGGAGCTCCTGGACCGCCTGCCAAACGGCGAACGCGGTCGGGGTTGCTTGAACCTGGCGAACGGTGTCCTCATGAGCTCGAAACACGTCTCGGCGGTGGACCAAGGTGATCGACTCGGCGACATCCTGCAGATTCAACGCCCAATCGAACGCGCTGTCGCCGCCGCCAATGATCAAGATCCTCTTGCCCTGGAAAACCGACTTTTGGCGCACCCCATACCAAATGCCTTTCTCGAAGAGCTCATCCTCGCGCGGGATGCCCAACTTGGTGGGGGCAAAGGCTCCGGCCCCGGCCGCAATGATGACGGTGCGGGTCGGCAACACCTGCCCCCGCGCCGACTCGATTTCGAATCCTCCCTCGACCGGCCGGAGGCTTTGAGCCGTCTCGCCGAGCACCAGTTCAGGCTCAAACTGGGTGCCTTGAGCAATCATCTCGCGGGCGAGGTCTTTGGCCAAAACTTTAGGAAAGCCTGGCATGTCGTACACAAACTTCTCGGGATAGAGCGCAGTGAGTTGGCCCCCGAGCTCGGGAAGGCTGTCCAGAATCCGAACTGACATCCCCCTGAGTCCGGCATAAAAAGAGGCAAAGAGACCCACGGGCCCTCCGCCGATCACAGTGACATCAACCCAATTCTGCATCGCTGGACCTGAGTTTACGTCGCCGAGGCCGAAAAAAACCTAAAGCAGATTGCCAAGATTCGGACCTGATCCTCGCAAATCCACCAGCCAATATCCAAACTAGGATGAATAGAGGCATCGATGCGGCCGCCAGTGGCATGATCGCCAACACCAAATGGTTAGAAGCCATTTCGAGTAACTTGGCGAACTCCAACACCACCGGATTCAAATCCGAGGGCATCTCGTTCAGCGATGCAATGGAGCGAAAACTTCGCGCCGATGGAGGCCTCGGCCCTGAGATCGGATCGATCGGCTCCGGTGCGATCGAGCGCAACCGCTATGTCAATTGGCAGCCAGGCAACTTTACAGAAACCGGCAATCCGTTGGACCTTGCCTTGCGAGATGCTAAGACGATGTTTGCAATCCAGACCCCTCAGGGGATCCAATACACTCGGTCGGGTTCGTTCACTCTCAATGAGGAGCGGTTAGTCGTCACTCGCGAAGGATATCCCGTGCTCGATGATCAAAAGCGGCCGATTCAAATTCCGCCGGGGACCTTTCGAATCTCTCCCGACGGCACGATTAGCCATGAAAATCAACCCGCCGGCCGAGTGGGAGTTTTCGCAGGAGAATTCACCCGGGTGAGCGGCACTCTCTTTAGTGCGAACGCCACTCAAGCTGCCGACGGAGCAGTCATCCTTCCCGGCGCTTTGGAAAGCTCGAATGTGAACGTCATCGAAAATATGATTGCGATGGTGCAGATCGGCAGAAACTATGAAATGGCGCAGAAGACCATCCAGCAACAAGACGAATTAACAACGAAACTCTTACAGGCAATGCAAAGTCAGTAGAGACTCAACCTCTCAGGGCTAGGATGGCCTTGAGGTCGGATGAACCGACACACAACCAGGATGGATCAATGAGAAGTGTTTGATCAGACCACGGAGATGAGAACCTTATGATGCGATCCTTGAGCACAGCTGGCACCGGAATGGTGGCCCAGCAACACAACTTAGACGTGATTGCGAACAACCTCGCCAACGTCAATACCACCGGTTTTAAGACTCAAAGAGCCGAGTTTCAGGACGTCATGTACCAGACGTTTCGAGCGTCAGGCGCGACTGTTTCTCAAGGGACGCAGATTCCTCAATCCACTCAAGTCGGATTAGGATCGATCTTCATCGCCAATAGCACCAACTTCAATCAAGGGGCTCTTCAAAATACCGGCAATCCGTTAGATTTAGCAGTGAATGGAGAAGGGTTCTTTCAGGTCGAGCGACCCGATGGATCGATCGCCTATACGCGCGATGGTTCGTTCAAGCGAGACAGTAACGGACTCGTCGTCACAAATGATGGCTATCCACTCATTCCCAATATCACCATTCCCGCCGAAGCTAAGGCGATTACGATCTCGCCAAATGGACAGTTCAGCGTCGTTCTGGAAGGGCAAGATACGCCCCAGTCTATTGGCACTTTGCAACTCTATCTTTTTCCAAATCCGGGTGGACTTACTCGACTCGGGCAAAACCTTTATCAATCGGGCGGAGCAAGTGGCGACGCGATTGCCGCCAATCCGGGATCGGGTGGAGCCGGCCTCGTACAAAGCGGCATGGTCGAGGGGTCGAACGTCACGATTGTGGACGAAATGGTGCGTATGATTTTGGCACAAAGGGCATACGAAGTAAATTCCAAAGCGATCCAAACCGCCGACGAGATGCTGGGTGTCTTGAATCAACTGAAGAGGTAAGGTTCGTATGTATCTCACAGCATTCTCTCTATTAATACTCAGTAGTGCGCCCCCCACAATATCGATTGAAGTCGAAGGGGAGGGCTATCTACGGTTTTCGCGAGAAGGTCGGATGATCTTCGCCCGAAAAGCCGAGCTCACCATCGCTCATGGGCGACTGGCCTCGGTCTTGGGCCCCCCAATCTCCCCAAGCCTCTTTGTTCAAGGGACTCCCGACCAATTGGTGGTCGAGCCCGATGGCACCGTTCGAATCGGTTCAGCCGAGAGAATGAGCGTCATTGGGCGAATCTCGCTGGTGCGCCTCCAAAGCACGTCTCCTGAGCTCGACGGCTTCCTCTCCAGCCCCGAACGAGGGGTCCTTGGGATGCCAGGGCAATCGGGGATGGGGACGTTTCGATCCCCGCGAGGACCGATCACCGCCCAGAATCAGACCATCCTCCATACGTCTTCGAATTCTCCGGCGACGGCTCGGCTGACCATTCGGTCAGTGTCAGAGGTCGCAGGCGACACGTTTACCTTGGGAGAAATTGCTGAGATTGAGGCCGCAGAGCCATGGATGACTCGACTTCGAAACGTCGTCATTGGAGATTCCCCGGCATTCGGGGTCTCAAGGGGCATCGATCATGCCCGCATTGTCGCTCGACTTCGAATGGCACAAATCCCGGTTGATGGAATCAAGATTCAAGTGCCTAGCCCGGCGATGGTCCGCCGCCAAGGGCAAGTCATTGCTCGATCAGAGCTCGTGTCCTTTGCTCAAGAACATCTTGCGAAAGTCTTTTCCATTTCAGATGCAACCATCGATGGGAATCTCGCCGATGTTTTTGCACCTCTTGGGAGGACGGATCTTCGTATTTCACGGGTAGACACATCCGGCACGAGGCTTTCGGTCATGATGGAGATCATTCTCAATGAGTCAGTTTATCAAACCCGCACTCTTCGATTCACACTTTCGAATCAAAGTTTTGCAGTGAAGAATGGAGACCCCGTGACCATTCGCCTGATCTCAGGCGGAGTAGAAGTCAAGGTCAGAGGTCGCGCGAAGGCCCAAGGACTGAAGGGCCAAACCATCCCGGTGACAACGCAGGATAACTTAGTTCTGAATGGGGTCATTCTTGAACCGGGCGTGGTGGAGGTGAAGCTATGAAACGATGGATTCTTGTCACTTTTCTGGTGATCGCCGTGGCTCCGATGGCCGTGGCTCAAGACGACAATCCGGGCTCCTTGTGGTCAGATCAGGCTCAAAATCCGCTGCTCGATCGAACGGCGCGACGCGAGGGCGACCTGATTACCGTTCTAGTGAGCGAGTCCTCAACGGCAAGCTTCAGCGCCAAAACCGATGCGAGCAAAGCCGACAATAGTAGCGTTCCCGCGCCCAGTGTTCCCTTCTTGTGGCGCATTTTGCGCGGCTGGTTGATTCAGTCCGATAGCTCCAATTCGGGATCGGGTTCGACGACCAACACGGGACATTTCACTGCAAAACTGACAGGAATTGTCAAGAAGGTTCTGCCCAACGGTACGATGGTCATCGAGGCGACGAAAGCGATCAAAGTGAATAAGGAAACTCAAGTCTTTCGACTCTCTGGAGTGATTCGCCGTGATGACATCTCTCCTGAAAATACGATCAAATCTGAGCTGATTGCGGAGGCCGATATTCAGCTTGATGGCAAGGGAATGATCGCCGACCGGCAGCGGCGTGGAATCCTCACTAGATTACTCGATTGGCTGTTCTAAGAAGATGAAGAAACTTTCTGTTGTTCTGATTGCTATCAGCACTCTCCTCGTGTCGGTGATCGCACAAGAGTCGGGCGTCAAAGTGGTTCCGCCAGCGACATCGCCGGCCAAAAATGAGGAGCCGAAGCCGAGGCTTTCGCCCCAAGAGCGCTCTGCCAATGAAGTGGAGCGAGTCGGGATCCAAGTCCGCATCAAGGATGTTGCTCGATTTCGAGGGGTCAGGGTCAACCAATTGGTGGGCTATGGCCTGATTATCGGTCTTGAGGGCACGGGCGACACCCGAAAGACGCCCTTTACGAGCACCCTCCTGGCCAACGCTCTGAAGGACTTTGGGACCATGGTCGACCCAAAAGACCTCAACGCGATGAACGTTGCGACGGTGGCGATCACCGCCGAGCTTCCGCCATTTTCCCGCCCTGGAAGCGCCATTGATGTCACGGTGCAGTCCATCGGGGATGCGAAGAGCCTGCAGGGGGGGTATCTGCTTCAGGCGCCGCTCTATGGTGCCAGCGATAAGACCCGCGCGATCGCGGTGGCCCAAGGGGCCGTCAGCATCGGTGGTTTTAACCTGAGCAGTGGTGGATCGAGCGTTCAGAAAAATCATGTGAACGTCGGCCGAATCCCAGGTGGAGCCCTGATCGAGGCCCGGGTGGAAACGCAAACGGTCTTCGAAGGTCGCCTGTTCTTGGAACTCGATGACCCCGATCTGACCAATGCCCAACGCATGGTGGACTCATTGACCAAGTTGTATCCAGAACTGGCGGCAAAGGCGCTGGATGGTGGCTCTGTCGAACTGAGTCTGCCGACGACTGATTCGCCGGTGGCATGGATGAGCAAGATCGAAAGCGTCATGGTGCCGTTCGACACGATCGCTGAAGTCGTGATCAACGAGCGAACCGGCACAATCGTCATGGGAGCGAATGTTCGCCTGGGTCCGGCCGTTGTCGCCCATGGAGCGCTCCAATTGATGATTCAAAGCGACCCGGTGATCAGCCAGCCGGCCCCGTTTTCGCAAGGTCAGACCGTCGTGACCGAGCAAACGAGCGTGGCCGCCGCCGAAGAACAGGCGCAAGTCGGGCTGGTCGGCCCCACCGCCACGGTAGCCGATCTCGCGAAGATTTTCCAGGCACTTAAACTCTCACCTCGCGACATGATCGCAATCCTCCAAGCCCTTCGGGAGCAAGGCTCGCTCAAAGCGCGAATCAAGATCCAATAAGCTCATGATGATCGGAAACTTTTCTCTGCGTTCTGGCGATTTGAAAGCCGGAATCGGTTTGCAAGAGTCCCTGCAAAAGCTCGAAGGAGTGCTGCCCCAAAGAGCGGCCGAGAGCTTGCAGCACTTTGAGAAGCTCTTAGGAGAAACAAAGATGACTCTACAAGAGAAAGCGTCTCAAGTAGAGAGCGTGATTCGAGACATCGAAAAGCTCGAAAAGAGCACCGAGAATTTTGAGGCATTTCTCGTGAAGGACCTCATTCGAATCATGCGCAAGAGTATGTCTACCGAAAAGCTGGGACCGATGGGCGATCTGGCATTAGAGACGATGGATCAAGCGATTGCCGAAAGTTTTAGTCAACGCAAACAAATGGGCATCAGTCAGATGCTCCTCGGAGATCTGGCACGTGGGGTTTTAGGACAAAGATCTTATCAACTCAAAGCGCAGACTTCGACCGATGTTTCAACGAAGGAAAAACCATGAAGACGAAGCAACTCCAAACACTCTGGTGGGATTGGCTCAGCACTTCGGAGCGACTTTTACGCTCGCTCCACGAGCAAACCGCCGCCTTGACTTTGCGAGACGTTCAGCGTGTCGAACGGCTCCAACCTGAGCTTGACCAGCTCATGACCCGAATGAAGAGCCTGGATGATCAGGCCGCCGCACAAGCCAAAGACCTGGCCGAAGAGCTTGGGGCCGAGCCCCACCTTCGAGGGTTGGTGAGTGTTCTTGAAAAGGCGGAGAGTCAACAGGTGATGGCGATCGCAAACCGGGTGACGGTTGCGGCACGCCACGTGCAAGAGGTCATGAATAAGAATCAGCATCTGATTTTGAATGAGCTGGATTATGTCAACGGTTCGCTGGCATTGATCGCACGAGTTGCAAGCGAAAAGCAGACCCTCTTTCGAGAAAGGCCTGCCATGGCTGCGGTGCTGATGGATCAGGTGGCGTAATCATGCCTGGCAGTTTTCACGGCATTGATTTGGCGTCTCGCGCTCTGCGAAGTTTTCAAAGAGCGATAGATGTCTCGGGTCAAAATGTGGCGAATGTGAATACACGAGGATATTCGCGCCAGGCTGTGGATTTTGCCGCCACTGATCCGGTGAGTTTCTTTAGCACGAATCGACAGTTCTTGGGGACAGGCGTCGGCATCACTTCGGTGAATCGAATTCGAGATATGTTGTTGCAAGGACGCCAGCATCAAGTGACGGCTTCCCTTCATCAGTTTCTCACATCTTCGGGATCGCTTCGCGAAGTCGAATCGGTGTATAACGAACCGGGTCCGGAGGGGATCAGCAATGCCCTCGACCAGTTCTTCAATTCTTGGAGCGGTTTGGCGAGCGCCCCCACCGATCCGGCAGCACGAATGCAGGTCCGGACCAAGGCGCAAACGCTGATCGACCGGATGAAAACTGCTTATCGCAGCCTGCAGGACCTCAAGACCCAAAGTCAAACCGAAGTCCAGAGCACCATTGGGCGAATCAATGAACTCGCGACCCAGGTCGGGGAGCTGAATTCGGCGATTCGAGCGGCCAAGGTCCAAGGCGCAAGCCCGAACGACCTGATGGACCGACGAGACGCCGCCATCTCGGAGTTGAGCAGTCTGATCCAGGTGAACACCGCCGAGAATTCGGACGGGACGATGAGCGTTTTTGCCTCCCAGTTCACCCTGGTGGACTCCTTCGGCGCCAAGTCGTATCCCACGTCGGTCAATCCTGCAACCATGGAGGCCACCGATGGGACGAACACCTTTTCGATTCGCGGCGGAAAGCTGGCTGGACTCTTGACCGGGATTGTTCAATCGGACCAAAGCATGGCCCAACTGGACGACATGGCCAACCAGATTCGCGCCCAGGTGAACTCGCTCCACCGAACGGGGACGAACACGCCCGGCACACCGCCGGTGGCGGCAAACCTCAACTTCTTCGCGCAGAACGATCCGCCGGCTCTGCCGATGACCGGAGTCATGACCCTGAATCTCAGCAACGAGGTGCTCAGCAGCCCCGCGAACATCATGACGAGCGTCACCGGACTCGCGGGAGACGGGGGGCTCGCGCTCTCGATCTCGGGCCTGAAAAATGCGACGATGATGGGCGGAAAGACGCTCTCGAACTATCACAAGGAGAACATGGCCGCGCTCGGGCAACAGATCACCTATCACCAAGGGGCCCGGGACACTCAGACCGCCATCGCCACTCAAATTGAGAATCAACAGCAAGCGATCAGCGGAGTTTCGCTCGATGACGAGATGGCCAATATGCTTCGATTCCAACGAAGCTACCAAGCCGCCGCGCGGATGCTCTCGATTTTTGATCAAGTCACCGAAGATCTCATTGGGATGGTGCGCTAGTCGCTCCATTACGGACTAAACGATGCGGATTTCGACCTCGTATCAGTTCGATAGCGTCTCGAAGAGAATCCAGGAAGCCCAACAGCGCTACCTGGATGCCCAACAGCGCGTGATGACCGGCAAACGCGTGGTCACCGTCAGCGACGATCCGTTCGGGTCCTCGGTCATTCTCAATGCGCGGCGGATGCAGTCCCAAGTCGAACAGTTTGGAACAAATCTGCGGAGCGCCAAAGACTATCTGGGCACATCTGAACAAGCCTTTGAACAAATCAACACGCTCACTCAGCGGGCCTATGAACTGACCGTGAGCGCAGCGAACTCAACAACGAGCCCCGATGCTCGAGCAAACATGGCCCGAGAGATTTCGAGCATCCAGGAGCGCCTGATTCAGCTCGGAAATAGTCAAGGCATCGCCCAGCAATATGTCTTTGCCGGACAGTCTTCGACCACCCCACCTTTTACGCTGAGCGGAACGACCTTAAACTTTCAAGGCGATGCCAATGACGTTCGCGTCGAAGTCGGCCCTTCGGAGCTCATGAAGGTCAACAGTACCGTCGGCTCGATGATCACAACGCTTTATCAGAGATTACAAGAAACTAAAGTCCGTATGGAGTCAGGAGACCTCTCCTCTCTGAGTAATATCAGCCTCCAGGACTTGAAAAACTCACAAGACGCCCTGCGTTTAGAGCGCGGCCAGACCGGCATTCAACTCCAGCGCATTCAGGCCCTCGAAGCTCATCACGCTCGCCAGAAGGAAGACTTGACCAAGCGCATCTCTGATGTTGAAGATGTCGATATGGGAGAGGCGATTATGCAGCTCAAGCTCAATGAAACTGTTTATCAAGCCGCGCTTCAAGTCGGCGCGATGAATGACCGACTCAGTTTGCTCGATTATATTCGTGGATAATAGCATGACCTTTAGTACAGCTCGCTTTGGCGAAATCGAATACGACAATAAGGATGTTGTCGTCTTTTCCGAAGGATTGGTCGGCTTTCCTCAATACACCCGATTCTTGATCTTAGATCACAAAGAGGGGTCTCTCTTTCATTGGCTTCAGTGTCTCGATGAGCCAGCGCTGGCGTTCCTCGTTGTGGAGCCCGGCCGGGTCTTTTCGGGCTACGACCCCGAAATTTCGGATGCCCAAGCGGCGTCGCTGGCGCTCCAGCCCAGCACCGAAACAATCGTGCTCGCCATCGTCACCATTCCTCGGGGCCAGCCACAGCTGATGACGGCCAATCTTGCCGGGCCGCTCGTGATCAATGCCGAAACCCGCCAGGGGAGGCAGATGGTCCTGGACGACGAGCGATACTGGGTCAAGCAGCCCATCTTCAGTGAAAACGCGGCTCCAGTTGCGGCTTAGGTGAGCTGCTCTAACAGCCAGATCGCACAGCGAAATTTGCTGGCCGGTCCAAAATTCAGCGGCGCTTGGTCCGGTCGCAAAAGCGTGAGGGCGTTCGAGTCACTGCCAAACCCGATCCCAGGAGCGCTGATGTCGTTCATGGCCAATGCGTCGACCCCTTTGCGGATCATTTTCGCCACGGCCACTTCGGGGTCCGAGCTCGGCTCTGCGCCAAAGGCGACAACCTGGGGCCAAGTCTCTTGGCGGCGTGATGCGACGAACTCGGCCAGGGCCGCGATGATGTCTGGATTCGGCTCGAGCTCGAGGGCCAACGGGCCTTCGCGGCGAATTTTCCCTTCGACTCGGGTCTTTGGGCGATAGTCTGCCACCGCCGCCACGCCGATGATCAGATCCGCCTCCGAAGCGCACTCCAGCGCAACTGCAAGCATTTCGCTCGCGGTTTGAACGGGAAGAACTCGGGCAAAAGCGGGGTAGGAGACGCTCACCGGTCCCGACACAACCGTCACTTCGCCCCCCATCTGGCCCGCGGCCCGAGCGAGGGCGGCCCCCATTTTGCCGCTCGATCGGTTCGTCAAAAACCGAACGTCGTCCAGCGGCTCTTGGGTCGGGCCGTTCGTGATCAAGACGCGCTTGCCGGCGAGGCGCCGAGACGCAAAGGCCGCTTCTTCGACCGCATCAACAATCTCATCGAGGGCAGCAAACTTGCCCTGGCCTTGCTCACCACAAGCGACGACCCCTTCGCCGGGCTCGACCACTCGGGCCCCTCGATCGATCAGCCGGGCCAAGGACTCTTGGGTCGTCGGGTGAGCCCACATCGCCGGATTCATGGCCGGGGCGAGCACGAGCGGGGCCGTCGAGGCCAGAGCCAAGGTCGTCAGCATGTCGTCACCGACACCCTGGGCAAGCTTATTGAGGGTGTTGGCCGAGGCCGGAGCCACCAGAACGAGGGAGGCTTCCCGAGCCCAATCGATATGCGCCATTCGTCCTCGTTCGGGCTCTTCAAAAGCCCCGATCAGGCAAGGCTGCCCGGTCAAGGCCTCAAAAAGAGCCGGGGTCACAAACTTCTCAGCGGCCTCGGTGAGGCAAACCCGGACCTCAAATCCCGCACGCATGAGCTCGCGGGCCAAATCGCACGCCCGATACGCCGCGACGCTCCCCGACACGCCCAAAACGAGCCGCTTCATGCGATGAGGGCCTCGATCTCATCGACGCAGCGCTCCAGATCGTCGTTGACCACAGTGTGCTGATAGTGGGGAGCCTGGGCGAGCTCGAAACGCATGTTCTCCAGTCGCCTCAGGATCACCTCGTCGCTGTCGGTCGCTCGGGCGCGGATTCGACGCTCGCACTCTTCTTGCGAAGGCGGGAGCAACAGAATGGTCACCGCGTCAGGCCGCAATTTCATCACGTCGAGCGCTCCTTGTACGTCGATTTTGAGGACGACAATCCGACCTTCGGACAACATCTGCTCCATTGCCGCCAACGGCGTGGCATAGAAATTCCCATGGACCTCTTTGAACTCCAAGAAGGCGCCCTCGGCCGCCCTTTGCAAGAACTCTTCCCGGCTCAAGAACGTGTAATCCACACCATCGACCTCACCGGTTCGAGGTGGGCGAGTCGTGCACGCCACGACTCGAGACACGCGTGGATTTCTCTCTTGCCAGCGATTCAAGACTGTGTCCTTGCCCACTCCGCTCGGGCCGCTCAAGACGACGAGCCGGCCGGTCATCGATTTAGGAGCCCCAAGAGTCGCGCCGCGAGCTTCATCGGGTCGTGACGAACATAATCGCTCTCGCTCATATAGTCTCCGGTGACCGGCTTGATCCCCATGGCCTTGATTCGGTCGAGATCGGCCTGGACCAGATGCTGTCCTGACTGCTCATATTTTTCGATGGCGGCGGGCGAAGGCACTCCGGTGTTCACCAGAGCATAGTCGATCACTCGTCCGTCGATGTTCGCCTGAAGCGCGACGAGGTGCTCGGCGGCGGTGAAGGCATCGCTCTCGCCAGGTTGAGTCATGACGTTACAGATATAAGCTTTGGCGGCCCGGCTCGATTGAATCGCCTCGGTGATGCCCGAGATCAAGAGGTTGGGCACGAGGCTGGTGTAAACACTCCCGGGGCCGATGACGATCAGGTCTGCTTCGGCGAGCGCTTCGAGGGCGTCGGGATGCGGCTCTGCGTGCTCGGGGTCCAGAAAAATCCGACGAATCCGAGCTCCGCTGGAGACGATGTTCGTCTCGCCACAAACCTCCGCCCCGTTCTCCAGGAGTGCCCTCAATCGCACGGGCGTCAGAGTCGAAGGGATGACTCGCCCGCGAATGTTGAGAACTTCACTCGCCCGGGTGAGAGCCTTATCAAAATCGCCGCCTTCTTGCTCCACCAACGCCGCGATGAGGAGATTGCCGATGGAGTGCCCGCTCAGCGATCCGGCCTCAGTCTTGAACCGATGCTGAAACAGGTCGGTCATCAGCTTTTCTTGATCGGCCAGCGCTACCAAGCAGTTTCGGAGGTCGCCCGGCGGGATGATCCCCATGTCGCGGACGAGTCGCCCGCTGGAGCCGCCATCGTCGGTGACGGTCACAATCGCAGTGATGTTCGAGGTGTACTGCTTCAGACCCTTGAGCAGGGTCGAGAGCCCCGTCCCACCCCCAATCGCGACAATCCGGACTCCTTGGGCGAGTTGTTGCCGCCGCAAGAAAGTTTTGGCCATCCCTCCTTTGATCCCGGGGTTGAGGATCTCATTGATCCTTCGGAGCGAACCCCGAACTCCTTGGAACAAGAGATAAAACCCGACCAAGAGGAGCACCAATCCCAGCCAGTGATTGGCCAGATCGATCTGATCTTTCGGAACGGCCTGGGATAAGATCGAATTCCACCAGTCGCTTAGCGAAGAGAATGCAGGCCCGATCAAAAGCCGAAAACTCAGGGCCAAGCCGACGAGAAAGAACCCCAGTCCGAGCAACGCCACCGCCACCGACTTTCGGATTCCCGCCGTCGGTGCGATGAGTTGCCGGAACCGGTGGCGATTAATCATCCGAGTCGGAGTCGTCGTCCTTGATGCCCAAGAGGTTGCTCAAAATGCTGTTGGCAATCGAAATCAAAATAGCACCCACCAGCGCCGACCAAAAATCGCCGATGGTGAAGCCGATGCTCCACTGTCCAACCAGAAAGAGCATCGCCGCATTGATGACGAAGGCGAAGAGTCCGAGCGTCAGGCAGCTCAGCGGCAAGGTCAGGAACTTCAAGATGTTGCCGAGGGTCGCATTCACAAACGCCAGAACGGCCACCCCCACAAACAGCTCCAAAACCGCCCGCGTGGAACTCACATCCACCGAGAACTTGAAGCCGAGAGCCGAAGTGGCCCATCCGGCAACGATCACGGCGGCAACCATGACGACCCATCGAATCAGCATTTTTTCTTTCTCCTATTGTAGCCTTTGGAGGTAAACCCACCAGCAGATCTCCCCGGTGCAAGCAAAGACTCCCCTCCTTCAGCAGTACTTTCAGGCCAAGGCCGCCCACCCCGGCGTGCTCTTGGCCATGCGCGTCGGCGACTTTTACGAGTTTTACGGCGAGGATGCCGAGGTCGCTGCGCGGATCTTAGAGATCACCCTCACCGGGCGTGAGGACGGCTCCAACGGGAGGATCGCCATGGCCGGCGTCCCGTTTCATTCCGTCGAGAAGTATCTCGCGCGACTCGTCAAGGCGGGGCAGCGGGTCGCTTTGTGCGACCAGGTCGAGGACCCGAAGTCAGCCAAGGGCCTCGTCAAGCGCGAAGTCACGCGGGTGATCTCGCCCGGGACTGTCGTTGAAGATTCGATGCTGCCGAGCGGAGCCAACAACTTCCTCGCCGCGATCTGCGTCCAAGGCGATCGAGCCGGGCTGGCGACGCTCGATCCCTCGACGGGCGAATTTTGGGTCACCGAGCTCAGCGGAGATCGACTGGGCGAGCGGGTTGCCCAAGAGCTCGCCCGCATCCGGCCGAGCGAACTCTTGGTCGCTGAGGGGGCCTCTGGAACGGTCCCCGAAACCGACGGCTCCGGTGTCTTGGTGACCGCCTCGGCCTCGCCCGATCTGAGCCGGGCGACTCGCCTCTTGCTGGAGCAGTTTGGAGCCAGCAGCCTGACCGGGTTCGGGGTGGATCAGAAGCCGGGTGCCATTGTTGCGGCCTCGATGGTTTTGGGCTATGCGCAGAAAAACGGGCTCAGCCTCGATCACGTCATCGGCCTCAGCACCTACTCGGTCGATGGGTTTATGGTGCTCGACCCGGCCACTCGACGAAGCCTGGAGCTCACTCAGAACTTGAGCGACGGCTCGAAAAAGTTCTCGCTGTTCGAGGCTCTGGACCGAACCGTCACTGCGATGGGTGGGCGGCTGATGCGTCGTTGGCTGGAGCAGCCGTTGCTCGATTTGGACGGGATTCAAGTTCGTCTCGACGCGGTCGAGCTTCTCGCGGGCCAAAGTCTGCCCCGAGCGGATCTGCGCGACTGGATGACCGGGATGGGCGATATGGAGCGACTCGTCGCCCGAATCTCGACCGGGCTCGCCTCGCCTCGGGATTTCGCCACGCTGCGACACATTCTTTGGAAGTTGCCCAAGCTTGAAGTTCCGCTCGCCCAAATGCGCCGCGGTCGAATCGCCGAGCTGAGCAGCCAGATCGGCAATCACGAAGATCTCGCGCTCTTGCTGAAGAAAGCCCTAGTCGACGATCCTCCGCTGGTGCTGCGCGAAGGAGGCGTCATCGCGCCCGACTACGATTTAGAGCTCGACAAGCTCCGGGATCTGAGTCGTAATGGCCGGACCTACATCGCCTCGCTTGAACAACAAGAGCGAGAACGAACCGGCATCGCCACATTGAAAGTCGGGTTCAACAACGTCTTTGGCTACTACCTGGAAGTCGGCAAGAGCCACCTCGACAAAATCCCCGACGACTACATTCGCAAGCAGACCACCGCCAACGCCGAGCGGTATATCACCGCCGAGCTCAAGGACTATGAATCGACCGTCCTGGGGGCCCAAGACAAAGCGAACACCCGCGAGGCCGAGCTCTTTCAGTCGCTGCGACATCGGGTGGCCGAGCACGGTCGTGACCTTTTGGAGACCGCGCGGGCCCTGGCTGAGCTCGATGTCTTGGCCAGCCTCGCCGAAGTCGCGATCCGGCAGCAGTTCGTTCGCCCCGCGTTCACCGAGGACTCTGGCTGCCAGATCGAGGCCGGCCGCCACCCGGTCGTCGAGTCCCAGCGCCCCGACTTTGTCCCCAACGACATTGAGCTCGGCCGACCCGACGGCCCGTCGCTCATGGTCTTAACCGGGCCAAACATGAGCGGAAAGAGCACGTACCTCCGCCAAACGGCTCTTATCCAGCTCATGGCCCAGATCGGATCGTTCGTTCCCGCAAGGAGCGCGATGCTGGGGCTGGTCGACCGAATCTTTGCCCGAATCGGAGCCAAAGACGAGCTCGCGCTCGGGCAAAGCACCTTTATGGTCGAGATGGTCGAAAGCGCGAATATCCTCCATCACGCCACTCCCCGGAGCTTGGTGATTCTCGATGAGGTGGGTCGCGGGACCAGCACGTACGACGGGCTGGCGATCGCCTGGGCTATGGTCGAATTCCTTGCCGAGGTCCGGGCTCGAACCCTGTTCGCGACCCACTATCACCAGCTGAACGCCTTGGCCGACCAGATCAGCAACGTGGTGAATTACCGGGTCGCCGTTGAAGAGCGAGAGGATCAAGTCGTTTGGACGCATCGCGTGCTCCCCGGAGGGACCGATCGGAGCTATGGCATTCATGTCGCCCGCATGGCCGGGGTCCCGGCTCCGGTTCTGCGGCGGGCCGAGCAGGTGCTTGGGGAATTGGAGCAGCGGCAAGAAGCTCCGACCGCTCAGTCCACCACTTCCAGGCTCCAACTGACGTTGTTCGAAGTCGAACCCTCGCCGTTGGAGCAAGCTCTCGCTCAAGTGGACGTCAACAGCTTGACTCCGATCGGCGCACTTCAGCTCTTGGACGAGTGGAAACGCACGCTCAAGTCGGATCGCTCAGCGGCGGATTCTCGAGCATAAACTGGACCTCTTCGGCGAGCTGCCGAGCCTTTTGGGGCGGCGCGCCGTACCACAACCCGTTCACTTGGCCCGACGCATTGAAAAGATACATCATGGGAGTACCCGGGATTTGCAACGCTCGCTCCAGGTCGCCGTCGGCATCTCGAAAGATCGTGACCTCAGGAACGGCGCGTGGACTCGTCGCCGCCGGGCCCAGCTGAAGCTCGACGACTTTGCCTTCGACTCGCTTCAAGACCGTCACGAACCGGGGCAGCTCTGCGCGCAGGCGAGCACTGCCCGCACAATCGGCTTGGGTCACGACCACGAGCATCGGCTTGCGATTGATCAGCATCATGCCCGAGAGTCGGCGGCCCTCGGCGCTCACCCAGGGTCCGCGCGGGATCGGCGAAAAGATCGGCAACGGAACCCGCGGGGATTCGGAAAACATCGGAGCAAAACCCAGCGGCACTCGAAACACGAATGCGCTGTCATTCAAGCGGGGGTTCCACTCGAACGACCCGAAGCGATACTCCATATGACTCGGGCCGTCTTGGGTCATCAGATCGAACCGGGCCTTGCGCAACGTTCCGTCAGCGCTGAACCAATACTGGGCTTGCGAATCGTCCGGGGTCCCTTCGGAATATCGAATCCATCCCGACTCAGGAGTACTGATCGAGGGGCTCGCGGGTCGGTTGGCATTCTCGCCGAGGCTTTGCCGAATCTGTCGGCCTTGCATCCACGCCGGATACGCGCGAGAAGCCAGTGCGTGGACATACGGAGCGGGAACGGATCGCCCTTCGACACCGGACTCCTCATGCGACTTCTGGCGGATCATATCCATTTCGAGGACCTTCGAGCCGATCTGGACCCCCCGATACATCTCCCCCAGCCCCTGGATTTGGATGACTTGATCCTGACGATCCCGTCCGATCCAGTCCAACTGAACGGCGCCCGGCCATTCGTTGGAAAAAACATCCGCCGACAAACGAAACGCGCGAGCAGACTCCCAGCGCCGCTCCCAAAGACTCAGAACGTCGGGGGTCGAGGTGGTTTGAGCCAAGAGAAGCGGCAACAAAGAGGCGAGCATCGGGAATCCCATAACCTTGCCAGGAGGCCCGGCACCCTGATTATGGCAATTCTGGATCGAAAGGCGAGTGCGCCAGGGGGCAAGCAAGATGGGTGAACAAAAAGTCGTCGTGTTTCGAATTGGCAAGGAGTTGCTCGGGCTTCCGATCGACCGAGTCGAGAAGATTCTGCCTGAGCAGACGATCACTCGAATTCCACGTTCACCCAAGATGTTCTTGGGAGTCTTCGACCTTCGAGGGGCCACGCTTCCGGCGGTCGCGCTCGGAGAAAGGCTTCAGCTCACCCCCAGCTCGGAGACGACCAACTACATCGTCGTTCAAACTGAAGCCGGGCGACTGGCGGTCCAAGTCGACGCTGTCGAAGGGATTCATCCCATCTCAGACGACCAGATGGAGCCGCGCAGCGACCTCCTGAGCGACCGGGACGACGCCATTGTCACCGGCGTGGGCAAGCTCGGCGAGCGCCTGATGGTGCTCATCAATGCCGATGAGATTGTCCCCGAATCGGTGCGCAAGCGTCTCGCCGCCAACTCCGCCCTGCAACTGGCCGCCTAAGCGGTCCCGTCGATCAAAGGGTGCTTCGCAGATCCAACGCGGCTCTGGAAGCGCCCTTTCATCGCCCCTGAATCCGGCCCTTTCGGTCCCCGACGAATCGTCCGAGCCCGAGGACGAGCGCCGAAGCGACCAATCCGGGAGCCAGGGTCCCTAAGCTCAAGCGACTCACTTCGAGCCCATCCGGGACCGGCGGAATCCAGATTCGAAACGGTTCTTGGGTCCAGGCGATCTCCAGCATCGTATTTCCGGACCGATATCCGGCCACAAGCCAACTCAAGCTCAGCACGAAGCTCACCAGCATCGAAGCGAGAATCCAGGGTCGCGGCGTTCGGGCCGGGCCTCCAACGCCATAACTCATCAGCACCGGCCCCAGCAAAGCCCCGATGACCGCGCCGCCCCACTGGTACCAAAGGTTCACCACGCTCGGAATCTGCAAGCTCAGGACGATCGCAAGGGCACACGCGACCGCGATTCCGATCCGCGTGAAACGAGTGATCTGGGCGTCGTCCGACGAGGCTCGGAGCTGGCCGACGATCTCTCGGCCCAGCGTCGCACCCGACACCAGTGCGTAGCCGACCATCGCCGAGAGGATGGTCCCGACCATCCCGCAAAGAAAGATCGCCTTGAGGCCAGCCGGCAAGACTTGGTCGCCGAGCATCGGGAAGATCATGAGCGGCTGCTCGGGGGGCGCTTTGAGCAAGGCGAGCGCGTAGAGCCCGGTCGTGATCGACATCAAGTCGAACAGCACCCAAAATCCAACCGCGACGAAAACTCCCTTGCGCCCGACTTCAGGGCTGGCCGCGCTCGCCACTCGCTGGTGAAACCCCGGGTCGACGAGAGTCCAGGCCCCGAGAATGAAGAAACTCGCGACCGCTATCCAACCCGCGCCGCCATCCCATTGCATCAAAGTGCGGTTTTCGATCCGCCCCCAAGTCTCGCCGACCGGGAACTGCGTGAGGCAGAAAATGACCATGACGGCGAAGCCTAAGTACATCATCAAGAACGCTAAGACCGACACCCGGGCATCCGCGAGGAGCCCACCCTTATACAAAAAGAGCGTGCCGACGAGGGTGGCGACGATCACGCTGGTCGCGAGGCTCCAGCCAGTGATCATCTCGGTCAGAACGCCGAGCATCAGCACATGCGCCGCCGGCAAGGCGAGCAAGAAGACCAGGACCGCTCCGACCAAGCCCACCCCTGGCCCGAAAGCCGACCGCAATCGCTCCGGCAAGCTAATCTGCTCGGCCCCTCGCACCCGGCGAGCCAGAACCCACGCATAAAGAAGAGCAAAAACGTAGTAGGGCACCCCCAACAACACCCAAGTGCCGACCCCGAAGTAGGACACCGACTCCCCGACCCCCAAAATTCCGCCGTACCAGGTGCTCACCAAAGTCGCCACAAACACCGGGAGCGTGAGCGCTCGCCCAGCCGCGAGGAACTGGAGGACTGAGTTCTTCTGAATACGCGCGGAAAAGCCGAGCGCCAAGATCGCCGCCAAAAACAGGCCGATCATCACGCCATCAAGCCAGCTGAGTGTCATAGCGATCCCTCGGGCAAGGTCCGCTCGACGTAAAAGAGAGCGGCCCCTTGGTCGACCGAGGCCTCGACTCGCGAGGCGGTCGCCCGGTTGCTGATGCTGAGCCATCCCCTAGGACTGAGTTCGACCTGCTCCAGTGGCCACTCGACCCCCCGAAGGCTGACTCCGATGGAGGGCTCCAGTGGCAAGAGGGAGACCGTGGCCCCGGGGTGCGCCCCGACGGAGTGATGCTCTCCGGGCCGGACGATCCAGGCGTCGGCGGTCCGGGTCCGGAGGCGAACCTTCAGCGGCGAGCGGAGCACGCTCATCAGGGTCGACAGCGTGTGGTCAAGCCGGTCACCTTCGACGCCGACGAGGTCCAACTGGACCCCACCTTGGGCTGCGACCCAAGCCAGCAATTTGTCGCAGTCGGTCCGGTAGGGGTCACCATCTTCAACCACGACGAGGTCGGCTAAACCGGGGTCGGAGCGGTCCAAACTGTCCAGGTCGCCAACGACCACGGGCCGCAATCCCAAGCCGATCAGTCGGTGGGCCGCTCCATCGGCCGCGACTAAAACATCGGCCCGACGGGCCCAGGATTCCAGCAGGTTCTGAGGCAGGTCTTGCCCGGCTAAAACCCCCAAGATGTGGCCCTGCATAGTCCCATTTTAACCGACCGAGCGAAGGCATGCGTCGGCAACCTGAAGTCAAGAGTCGAACAAGATTCCAGGCGAAAAAAATCTAAAAATTAAGAAAAGATTCGAAAAAGTGATTTTCTTAGGCTCAAACGATCCTCAGAAGCCGGGAATTTCGGACTTTTCGAAAGTGCCTCGTCGCCCAACCCTGTGTATAATGCGGGAGTCAGTGTCCTCATCGACACTGTTTTTTTTCCCTTTCGAGGACATGCGAGACCAGTTATCTTTTGACGATCAAGAAGACGTCATTCGACTCCGAGGCGCTTGGGATCAGGTGCTCCGCCGGCTGAATGACGAAGTCCAGAGCTCGGTGATCGAGCGGTTTTTGAGCCCGCTCAAACCGACCCAATGGGCCGATGGAGTGGTGACGTTCGAGGCGCCCGGCCAGTTTGTGGAAGAGTGGGTCCGAGACAAGTTTCAGGACCGATTGGAGACCATGATCTCCGAAGAGTTGGGCGAACCAGTCCGGCTTCGACTGCGCGTCGTCCCGCGCGAAAAGCCGGCCTCCGAGAGCTCCGTTTTCGTCTCGGCGTCGGTGGCCACAGAATCGTCCAAGTTTCGACCCAACGACCGATTTCGGTTCGAGAACTTCATCGTTGGTCAGAGCAATCGGATGGCCGTAGCCGGGGCCAAAGCGGTCGCCCAGAGTCCCGGGACAAAGTACAACCCTCTCTTTATTTACGGCTCCAGCGGCTACGGCAAGACTCACTTGCTCCACGCGATTGCCCACTCGATCCTGGGCCGCGACACGCGCTATCCGCTGCTCTATATGAGCGGCCAGCAGTTCGCCGAAGAGTTTGTCGATGCTCTCAAATCGAGCCGAATCGAGCAGTTTCGACGGATGCATCGCTCCGTCAGCCTGTGGCTCATTGATGACATCCAATTCATTGTTGGCCGCGAAAAGACCCAAGAAGAAATTTTCCATACTTTTAATTATCTGCAGCAGACGGGCAAACAGATCGTCTTTTGCAGCGACCGTCCGCCCCGAGACCTCTTCCTCATGGACGAGCGATTGCGCTCGCGATTCGAATCGGGGCTGGTGGTCGATATCCAGCCGCCCGACACCGAGACTCGATGCGCCATCTTGCTCAGCAAGGCCGAGCGGGACGGCATCGCCCTTTCCCACGATCTCGCCATGCAAATTTCGACCCAAGTGCAGGGCAATATCCGAGTGCTCGAAGGCGCGCTTACCAAGATCGCGGCCCAAGCCAGCCTGGACATTCGAGAAATTGACGCCGATCTCGTGCGTGAGATCATCGACCGCTACTATCAGAGCGCCTCGATGGCTCGCCCAGGCATCGACCAGATCCTGGATGCGGTGAGCAAGCATTTTCATATCTCTGTCGAAGAGATTCAAGGCCCGAGCCGCAAGGGGCCGATCACCCACGCCCGGCATGTGGCGGTCTACATTGCTCGCGAAATCACCCACAACAGCTGGAAGCACATCGGCTCCCAGCTTGGCGATCGCGACCACACGAGCATCATGCATGCCCATGCAAAGATCAGTTCACTGATCACCCGCGACCGCGAGACTCAGACCATCGTCCGGACACTCATGCAAAACCTTTATCCCGACGCATGAGCGCGGGATCAGCTTAGGTCTGCTTTTTGCCTTGGTCGAGGCTGACGACGGTGCCCATCAGGGTCTTCTCTGCGCCGGCGGTGTCGCCCGATTGCAGGGCGCGTAGCGCCAGCGTAACCTCTTGCGCTTCGGCGGTGCGTCCTTCTTGCAACAAGAGCATTTGCGTTTTTTGCAGCTCTTGCATCGCCACCGCCGCCGTGATTTGTTGGGTCTTGAGCCCGAGGATCGTCTTTTCCACGACCCGGCTCACCGCCGCAACCTGGGCTGCGGCCGCAACGACCGGGTTGGGCGGAGCCGAATATCGCGCCGCATCGGCCGTAAACTCTAAGGCGAAGTCGATCTCGATAGTCTCGGTGAGCCCGGTGACGAGGTCCTCATAAGTCAAGAGTCCCGCGGCCACCCGATACCAACCGAGCGGGTGGTTGGTGAACTCAAAGTCAAACACCTGCTGGATGCTCGCGCCTTGATCCAGATCAGCCAGTGAAATCGTAAACTCGCGGTCCCCGGGGGCGACGGAGTGCCCCGTCGCGGCTCGGAGCTGGACCCAACGAGCCAACTTCATCTTGAGCTCCAACTGTCGAGCCGTCACACTAAACGCCTTGTCGAGTTCGGTGCGAAAGATCTCGGGGATCAGCTCGGGCCTCGGAATGAAATAGTAGTTCCCGCCCGATTTTTTCGCCATCGATGCGATGAGCTCTTCGTTATAGTCCGGCCCAAAGCCCAAGAATGTGATCGTCGAGCCTTGGGACTTCAGATCGCCAGCAAGCTGAACGAGCGTGTGAAAGTCCTTGATCCCAGCGGTGGGGTCGCCATCGGTGAGCAAGATCATCCGAGTCACTCGGCCCGACTCTTGTCCCGAGGCCAGTTGTCGAGCGGCCAAGGTCATGCCGTCGTAAAGGTTCGTCGTGTTGCCGGGAACCAGACGCGCAATCCCGTCTTTGATCGGTTGCTTCGAGGTCACCCGTTGCGGGGCCATCAGCACCTCGACAATCTCCTCGAAAGTCACGATGCTCAAGACGTCGTTGGGTGAGAGCATATCGACCACGAAGTTGCAGGCTTGCTTCACGTACTCGAGCGGGGCACCTTCCATCGAGCCTGAGCGGTCGATCACCAGGCACAAGTTGAGGGGCATTCGCGTGCTCGACGTCTGGAAGCCCACTCCCGGAGGCGATTCGACCGGCGAAATCAGCTCCAACAAGAACTGTTCGCGGGCCGGTCCGTTGGCCATCGTGGCCTCCCGGCTCGGCGTGAGGCTGGCGACGAGCCCTTTTCGGGGCCCCATCGCCGTGGTTCGACCCAGGTCTTGAGCCGAAGGGGCGGCCGCCATCTGCTGGGTGACATTGCCTTGCGGGCCCATGCCGAGCATCGTTCGGTTCGGGTCGATGCGCTGTGTTGAATCCATAGGTGTTCCTGCTGGCTACTCTAATCGAAAGACGGTGGTGCCGACTTGGATGGTGTCGCCGCGCCGCGCGGTTGCCGATTGGACGCGTTGGCCATTCAGCAAAGTTCCGTTGGTACTGCCTAAATCTTGGATGATCAGTCCGTCGGCTGTAGGTTGCAAGCTGACGTGGCGTCGACTCGCCATCGTGTCGAAGCCGAGCGGGACCTCGATCGAGTCGCGCCCGAGAGTGACCGCTCCCCCCACCGGGAACCGCTGCCCCGTCAAGGGCCCATTCGTGGCGACCAAGGTCCAAGTTGAGGCGGCCGGCATCGCGACCGTTGCCGGAGAGATCGACGACGCCGGGAATGCGGTCGTCGGTTGGCTCGAAGGGAGAGACGTCGGAGCGCTCGCGGCCGGGGTCATCGGGCTTGCGGCGACCGGATGGGCGTACCCCCGGGCCTCGGGAACGACCGCTGGTCGGGCTCCGCCGCGAAGGCAAAACTGCAAGTTGTGGGGACCGACATGCAGAACGTCGCCGGATTGAAGGAGCGCCTGACCGGCGATGCGCTGACCGTTGAGCCCGACGCCGATCGGCGATCCACCATCGACCAAGATGTATTGCGCCCCTTGACGAACGATTTGGCAGTGCATGGGCATGACGTTCGGATCGCCAAATAGCGGGATGTGGGCGCGCTCGCTTCGACCCAAAAAAGTCGCCGCCGCATCAATCGGCCACTCCTTGCCTTCATTGCGCCCAAGAACCAGGCGGAGCCAGGCGCGCCGGGAAAGCCGATCAATCAACGCCGTGAACAGGCCGATGCTCGCCCCCAACACAACCGCAGCGACAGCGCGAGAAATCGATCCCGTCTCCGACCCGCCTCGGATGGCAAAAATGGGCATCGCCGAGATCATCCCGATCAAATCAAAGGTGGCTCCGGCAACAGCTCCGCCCAGGCCTCCTCCAATGAAGCCCGCCCACATTCTGCGCACATTAAAATTCGACAGGCCGATCCCAGCGCCCAGGCAGGTCCCCATCAAAGTAAACGCAAGAGTCCGAGCGAGGACAAGTGTGGGACTGATTCCTTCTTGAATTTCAGGACCCAAGATCAGCTTATAGACATCCGCGCCAAATCCGTATCCGATCCCGCCAAAGATGGTCCCGAAAACAAGTCCAAGGCCCGCACCTCTGAGCAAGTGCACTTTGCCTCCTTGACGCCACCCATCGATCAGACCTGCGGTCAAGGCGATCGCCAAAATCAGGAAGAAGATGAATCGAATCTCCCACTGTGCCCACGACTCGCCGTAGGGGACTTGTGGAGCGCTGGGTTCGCAAACAGCCCAAGCGAGCAGAGCCGCCCCTGCGCAAGCCAGTGCTTTGAAAAGGATTTCGCCCATGACTTAGCCTTCGAAGCGAGTTTGGACTGCGCCAAACTGGACGGCATCGCCGGATTTCAATTGAACTTCACCTTGAAGAGGGACGCCGTTGACGAACGTCCCGTTCGTACTCCCCAGGTCGCGCAGCCGAACTTCGTTTCCGGCGCGAACCACTTCCGCGTGGCGACGGCTCAAAGTCGACTCATCTGGCAAGCTCAGGGCGAGCCCAGGCTCACGCCCAACAAGGTGCGTGCCCTCGGTCAGGTTGAGAACTCCGCCCCCCGGCAAAACCAAGCGAGGCTGATTCGGAGCGGCTGGCCCCATCGTTGCCGCGGGCTGGGGCGCGGCAGGATCGGCATCGGGAAGAACGATCGGCTGCATCGGCGCGGGTTGCATCGGGGCCGGAGTGACGGGCCCAGCCGGTGGATCGGCCTCGCCCGGGTCTGGGATTTTGACTCCAGCTCGACGCAGGGCATCTTCCAGCTGTTGGGGGCTTCGTCGCGCCAACGCCAGGCCCCCGATGATGAGCCCGGCCCCTAAGACGAGGCCTGCCAAAACCAAAACAATCTGCATCGGCGAACTCGCTGGCGGAGCAGAAGATGTTGAGGTCTTCGCTGGCTCGCCGCCCTGTGAACCGCTGGCTGACCCGCCGGATGGAGACTGAGGAGCCGAACTCCCCAAGGTCGCGACCGAGTCCGAAAGAGCCACCTCAAACCTCGGCGTGACTTCGGTGCGCTCTCGCTCGAGCTCAAACGTCTGTTCGGTCGATTTGGAGTCGCCCTCCAAGGTCTTGTAATCGACGACGACTCGGATCGGGCCCATCGCCACGATCTCGAATCGGACTCGACCTTGGTCCGAGGGAGTCAAGAGGACAGACTGCTCTCGCTGACGATCTTTGACACGAATGTTCGCGGCCGAAACCGGCTTGCCGCCTTGCGAAAGAGCGATCTCCACCTGGGCAACCGCGACGTCATCGGCAGGAGTCAAGGTCCAGGTGGCGGGCGGCGTTCGATCCCCGGCCGCGGCTCGGCCCCCGGGGGTGAGCTTTTGAACAAGTCGGATCGCCACGTTGCCGGACTTTTCGTTCAGGACGAGGAGACGATCCCCAAGCTGAGGCGAGGGATACGGCAATTCGAGAGAGGATTTTTGAGTCTTGACGCGCGTTCCTTCGTATTTTCGAGCCGGATTGTCGAGCCAAACCACGCGCGGGCTCGCGTCGGGAAACTGAACTAGGATCGTCCCTTGGGCTGACCCGAGGCTGATGAGCCCGGCCAAGAGGAGTACGAAAGCGAGTTTGGACAACACGATGAGATGAGTTTAGCGCGTGCTTCGGGCAATGCGTTCGCCACATCGGTGGCGGAGAATCCAATCGGGCCGATCCTTTGGGCGCAAAGATCGCCCGCAAGCCCATGCCAAAACATTCCTGCACTCGCGGCGCAAGCCATCGGAAGGTCTTGGGCCAAGAGGGTGGCGATCACCCCGCCCAGCACATCGCCCATTCCGCCGCTCGCCATTCCGGGGTTGCCGGTGCAGTTCACATAGAGCGGCTCATCGGGGGCGCCGACGATGCTGTACGGGCCCTTCAGCAAGACCGCTTGATGAAACCGGTCGCGAGCGGTGCGAACCGATCCGAATCGGTCGGCGTTGATTTCGGCAATGCTGCAGTGCATCAGTCGGCTGAGCTCGCCGGGGTGAGGCGTGAGGACACAAGGCGCCTTGGGCAGCTTCACCCCCAGAGCGACGGCGTTCAACGCATCGGCGTCGATGACACAAGGGGTCCTCCAATGGACCCAAAGTTCGCTCAGGGCCTGCAAGACTGATGGGTGATGGGTCAGGCCCGGCCCGAAGAGCGCTCCTTGAAAACGATCTTGTTCTGCTGCGATCACGTGAGCGGCCTCGGGTGCCAAGACCCCTTCGCGCTCGGGCAAGGGCAGATGAATCGCCTCGGGGACCGCCGCCGCGACCGCCTGAAGGACACTGGGCAGGCTGGCGACCGTCACGAGTCCGGCTCCGGCTCGCAAGGCCGAACGAGCCGCCATGATCACCGCGCCCGGGTATCGCTCGCTCCCCCCGACGATGAGAACATGCCCGTTTTCGCCCTTGTGACTGGCTC
This sequence comes from Chthonomonas sp. UBA2017, assembly GCA_002335425.1. Lineage (GTDB taxonomy): Bacteria > Armatimonadota > Fimbriimonadia > Fimbriimonadales > Fimbriimonadaceae > UBA2017. Next base: position 7,365 of record DDCB01000017.1, on the reverse strand, counting down.
GCATCCGCTCGGGCAAGATGTCGGCGATCCATCCCGAGTCGAGGAGCTTCGCCTCGCGCGATTCTCGGAGAAGCGAATTCGGGAATCCGATTTCCGCGACTGTCCAGTAGCCCGCATGCTCGATCCCCAATCCTTGGAACAAGAACGGCTTGGCCAAGCCAAACGTCACCGTCCGAAGCGCCCAAACGGAGGCTCCGAGCTCTTCGCCGGTGTCGGCGTGAATCCCACTCGGGAGATCGACGCTCAGGACGGGGACGCCTGCCCGGTTCATCGCATGAATGGCCTCGGCGACCGCCCCGCGAACGTGGCCCTCCGTCCCCGTGCCGAGCAATGCATCGACCAACAGGTCTTTGTAAGGCAGGCATTCGAGTCGACGAGCCCACCGAGCATCATCGACAAAGACGGGTTGGACACCCTGGGCCCGGGCGACATCGCATTGGACTTTGGCTTCGTTGGTCAGGTCTGACTCGGCGGCGGCGACGATACAATCCACGTCGTAGCCAGCTTCTAAGGCGAGCCGAGCCGTGACAAAGCCGTCGCCGCCATTGTTGCCGCGTCCACAAAGAACGGAGACTCGTCCGCCTTCGGGCAAAAGTTCGCGCAGAGCGTCAAAGACCGCCAGCCCGGCGCGCTCCATCAGCACCGTTGCGGGCACCCCGAATTCACGGGTGGCTCGGGCGTCGATCTCTTTGGATTGGGCGGCGGTTGCGATCCACATACGGGTCGTTATCAGGGGCTCAGTGGCCCTGAACGACTCTACGCAGAGGGTGGCGAATCGTTGCTCGGCGCAAAGGGAATCCGACTAAGCGGCCAACGGATGAGCGCGGAGCATCACGATCTGGCGCGGGACTTGGTGGAGCCCCAGGGCATCCAGGCACGCCGTCTGGAGCTCCTTGTCGTTGAGTTCGGCGAACGCATCGACCGTGACATGCGCTTTGAGCGCCTCATCTCGGACCCAGACGCTCGCATCCAAGACACCCGGCAGCGACAAGAGGAACTGCTCGGTCCGCTTCGGGTCAAACCGCGGAAATTGAACGACAGCATGGGTCATAGGATCCATTATCGTTGGCTCGCCCGGAAATTTTAGGGGGCGATCCGGATTTTTCAGCTGAATTCAGGCTAATCGTCCGAAGGATCGCCCGCCCGAGACGCGCTCTCGTCGTCGTCGAGGCCCCATCGCATCTCCGCCACGTCGCGCCGGAAAGTGCCTTTGCCCAGGACCGAATCAACATCGAGGGGGCTCACGAGCACTTCGCGCGGTCGCGGGCCGTCGCGAGGACCGACGATCCCGCGTTCCTCCATCAGGTCCAGCAGCCGGCTGGCGCGTTGAAAGCCGATGGAGAAACGACGCTGGATCATCGAAGTGGACGCCTGACCTCGGTCGACCACCCATCGGACGGTCTCTTCCCAAAGCGGGTCAGACTCTTGCTCGGCCATGTCGGCCTCGCGGTCTTGAATCGCGACCGCGATCGGATTCAGAACGTAGTGCGGCTTCTCTTGGGCTTTCCAGTGGTTGCAGATCGCCTCGATCTCCTTTTCGCTGACGTAGCATCCTTGAATGCGGGTGGGCTTGCTGGCGTCGATCGGCATGTAAAGCATGTCGCCGCGACCCATCAGCGCTTCGGCACCCTTCTGGTCGAGAATCGTTCGCGAGTCGATTTGTGAGGAGACCGAAAACGCGATCCGCGACGGGATATTGGCCTTGATGGTGCCGGTGATGACGTCGACGCTCGGGCGCTGGGTGGCGATAACCAGGTGAATCCCCACCGCACGAGCCAACTGCGCCAATCGAACAATGGACGTTTCGACTTCGGCGGCGGCCTGAATCATCAGGTCGGCAAGCTCGTCGATAATGACGACGATATAGGGCATCCGCTCTTGAAACGTCGCTTTGGCGTTCCATCCATCGATATTTCGCACTCCGGCTTCGCTGAAGATGTCGTAGCGCTTGTCCATCTCGCGCCAGACCGCCCGAAGGACTCCTGGAGCCTCCTTTACGTCCTTCACCACTGGGCACATGAGATGGGGAATCCCATCAAACAACGAGAGCTCGACTCGTTTGGGGTCGATCATGACCAGCTTGAGGTCTTTCGGCGTGTTGCGAACGATGAGCGAGGTGATGATCGTCGCCAAGCCGATCGACTTGCCGCTGTTGGTCGCCCCGCCGATCAAAAGGTGGGGCATCTTGGTCAGATCAGCGTACCGATTCACTCCGCTGACGTCTTGGCCCAGGCCGACAAAGAGTCGCGAGGGGTGATTTCGGAATTCGTCCGTGTCGCAGATATCGCGCAAGGTCACCGTGGACTTCTGAGAATTGGGGACTTCCACGCCGATCGCCGCTTTCCCCGGGATCGGAGCCTCGACCCGCACGTGGCTGGCAGCCAGGTTCATCGCAATGTTGTCGGCCAGAGCCGTGATCCGCGCCACGCGAATCCCTGGGCCGAGCTGAATCTCATAGCGCGTAATCGTCGGCCCGGTTGCAATCTCGACCACGTTGGCGTCAATCCCAAACTCCTCCAGCGTGCCTTCGAGGGTCTGAATGTTCTGCTCCATCTCTTGGCTCGACCGCTTCGGACGGGCGGCGGAGGCCTCCAGGAGGTTCATCGGAGGCAAGGTATAGCCCTCTTTCGGCGTGACATCTTGGGTGTCGCCCGTCGACTGGATCGTTTCTCGGATGACGGGAGACGACTTCCGTTTGGCCGGCGCGTCGCTTGTCTCAGCGGAGGCCAGGGACTTAGCCGGACTCACATCGGGCACGCGAACGGCGGCGCGACCGGTCTCTGAACCGGGCATGGCCAAAGTCCGGTTCGCATTGCCACGAGGCACCGCTCGGGTCCGAGGCTCCACCGCCGACCGGCGTTGGCGGGCGCGCTCAGCCCATTGCGACATCAGGCTACGGATCGGCTGGTCCAACAACAGGACCGCCCCAAGAAGGCCGATGGCGACCAAGCCGATCGCCTTGCCGGAGCCGATGATCCAGGTTAAAAACCAGCCGAGGAATGCACCGAGATATCCGCCGCTCTCGGCCACGATCTCGGGGTCAAAGTAGTCGCCCCGTAGGTCTCTCGCCAGGAACCCAACAATCGACAAAAAGATCAGGGTCGCGCCCCAACTGAGCCGGTTGATTTCGAATTGCCGTTGACCACGAAGGTAAGACACTCCGGCGATGACCAGGACGACCGGGACCAGCCAAGCAGCCTGGCCGAACAACGTCCGAAAAAGCGCGCTCAGGCCTTGGCCCAAAACCCCGGCATTGCCAAAGAGCAATCCGAGCACCATGATGAGGGCGGTCGCAAAAAGGGTGATCCCGGCGGCATCGGTGCGCCGGTGGTTGACCACGGGCTCACGCCGTCGGACCGCGGAAACGGGCGGCTTCGCACTAGGCATCCTGCAGACTCCTTGATCGGACCCTCCATGGCCCGCTCAAGTATCAGTATAGACCTTACGACCCGGGGCCGGGCAAGGTTTCCTACTCGCACCCATTCGGTGGGGGCGGAGGCGGGCTACTGGTCAGAGAGATTCGAACCACACTGGCCAAGGTTGTCGACCCGGTCCCGCTCAGGCTCGGGAGCGGCGGTCGGCACGACGGAATGAGCGCCGAATATCTCAGATTGCGATACGAGTACGTCTTCCAATACCCGGCGGGAAAGCCAGTCGACGGGATCCAAAAAGTGCTCGCGCTCGGGTCGACTCGTGTTGAAAAGTTCCCGTCCGCATCGGTCGTCGCTTGCCCGACTCGACTCCCCGAGGAGTTCAGGAACTCGATGCGCACACTCGAGACGCCCGCGTTGAATTCGTTGATGACCCGACCCGAAAGTCCGGCCGTAGAACCGCCGTTGTTGCCTCCATTGCCACCGCTATTGGTGCCAGAATTCGTGCCCGAGTTCGTCCCGGAATTGGTGCCCGAGTTTGTCCCCGAGTTGGTCCCCGTCGTGCTCGATCCGCCCCCGGCGCCGCCGCATCCAATGATCCAAGCTGCTCCCAAAAAGAGCGCAAGCACACCGCAAAATTTTCTCTTCAGCATCATGATTCTGTTCTGCCGACTTCGGGTGAGCGAAACCCCAAAGGAAGGAATTCCGCCAGCATCCGACTCGGGCCCGGGCCTGATGACTCTGACGCACAGATCACCGAGGCATTTCGAGCATCTTCCACGAATTCTAGCAGGACCTGAAGGCACGCCCCGCACGGAGTGCCTCCATCTCGCGTGATGATGACGATCTCGGTCCAGCGAGTTTCTCCCGCGGTGACCATCGCCGCCAGGGCGTTTCGTTCAGCGCAAAGGGTCAGACCGTACGAGACATTCTCGACATTGCAACCCGCATAGACTTGGCCACTCGATGAGCGCAAGGCCGCGCCGACGCGATAGCCGCTGTAAGGGGCGTAGGCGTTTTCTTGAGCTTGTTGGGCGGCGCGCAAAAGGTCTTCCATCGGGTTTGGTTGCTTCTGGGATCGAGGTTGTGTTACCTTACACTTTACGAGTGCGAGTTTTCCGCGACGTTCAAGTTTTGCTCACGTTCCTTTGTGGGCTCTTTCTGGTGATCAGCTTTTTTGGCGTTCACCCTGCATTCCCCTTGTTGGCGGTGCTCTGTGGCAGTTATTTTTCTCTGAAATCTGCCTGGGAGTCGTTGCAGGCCCGCGAGCTCGACGTGAATTTCTTAATGGTCTTCGCCGCGATCGGGGCCATCATTGTCGGGCGCCCGATCGATGCCGCTGCGCTTTTGTTTCTGTTCTCGCTCAGCTCGACCCTAGAGGCGTACGCCCTCGCTCGCACCCAATCGGCCATCGAAGGGCTCATTCAGCTTCGACCTGAACAAGCGATTCGCGTCGGGCCGGGTGGTGATGAGACGGTGCGGGTCGAGGCCTTGGCCGTCGGCGAGATGGTTCGCGTCTTGCCGTATGAGCCGATTCCGACGGACGGAGAGGTGATCCAAGGCACCAGCTCCGTGAATCAAGCGGCGATGACGGGCGAATCTCAGCCCGTGGAGCGAGGGCCCGGCGATCCTGTTTTGGGGGGCACTCAAAATCAAGAGAGCATGCTCTTGGTTCGGGTGTCGGCCGTGGTCGGCGAAACGACGCTTGACAAGATCGTTCATTTGGTGAAAGACGCTCAGGAGAACAAGGCTTCGGGGGAGCGACTCAGCGCGTGGTTTGGCCAAAGGTACACGCTCTTTGTCTTTGGCGTCTTTTTGGTGTCGTTGCTGGTTCGGTGGCTCCTACAACAAGCCCCGATGGACGCCCTTTATAGCGCATTGACGCTCTTGGTCGCGCTCAGCCCTTGCGCCCTGGTGATCTCGACTCCCGCCACGACCCTCTCGGCACTTGCTTACGCAGCCCGGCAGGGTATCCTCGTTCGGGGAGGCGAGTTCATCGAGCAGGTGGGGCGCGTGAACGCACTCGCCATCGATAAGACCGGGACGCTCACCACCGGCCAACCGCGCTTGGTAGAGATTTGCGTGTGTGATTCAGCGCGAGAACTGGCTCTGGTCAGCGGCAAAACGGACCTCTGCCAGGGCAATGATGCCTGTTGGCATGGAGATGGGCAGGTCGGCCCCGAAGCCCAGCGACTCCTGCAAGCGGCGGCGGTCGCTGAACAATACAGCACCCACCCGATCGCCGATGCGATTGTTCGGGCGGCTCGCGAGCAAGAACTCACGATCCCCGAAGCCGATTCGCAAAGTACCGCCTCCGGATTGGGGGTCGTGGCGACCTTTCAGGGGCAGACCGTCCGAGTTGGACAAAGAAGATTTTTCGAGGGCGGAAATGCCCCGATTCCGCCCGACTTTGTCCCTCACATCGAGAAGCTTCAGCACCTCGGCATGACTGTCGCCGTGATGGAGTTCGAAGGTCGATGGGCCGCCTTAGGGCTACGGGATGAACCTCGCCCCGAAGCCAAGAAGGTTCTCGACGACCTCAAGGCGCTCGGCGTGACCGAAATGGTTATGATTACCGGCGACACCCCTCAAACCGCTCGGGCCATCGCCGACCAGGTCGGGATTCCAGAAGTCCGCGCCGGGCTCATGCCCGATGACAAGACTCGCCTGATCCACCAGATGATCGACGAGAATCACCGGGTCATGATGGTGGGTGACGGAATCAACGATGCCCCTTCACTTTCGAAGGCTCATGTCGGGGTGGCGATGGGCGGATTAGGTTCGGACGTCGCGCTGAACGCCGCCGATGTCGTTTTGATGCAAGACAAGCTGGAGCGGCTCCCCGAGCTGATTCGACTCGGCCGTCGGACGAATTCGATCATCCGCGCAAACCTGTTTTTTGCCGCGGGAGTGATCTTGGTCTTGACGTTGCTCTCGCTGTTCTGGACGCTCCCGCTGCCGCTGGCCGTGCTCGGCCATGAAGGCTCGACGGTCTTGGTCATTCTGAACGGCCTCCGGCTCCTTCGGGGCCCTTCGAAAGTATGAGTCGATTTCAAAAATCTCCCAAAAAGTATTAATTTTCACCAGGATTTAACTTCGCATCGGTAGGTTGATCGCATGGGACGGAATGCGTCCCCCAAGGAGAACTCGATGCGAATTCAATCTGCCCTTTGTCTCATCGTGGCCGCGATGGCTTCGTCAGCCTCTGCTGGCATCTACACCGCCGAATGCACGAATAACCTGACGGTTCAAAACGCAGGCCCTCGCCAAGGCGCCAACGGCCTTCGAGGCTTTAACGTCCAAGGCCTGGACAACGTCAGCTTCGCCAGCTACGGCATTGCTGAATGGGAAGCCAGCACTTTCGGCATCCCCGGCACCATCACCGACATTTCGTCCGTGACGCTCGTGCTCGAAAAGTGGCATGCTGCCTTCTCGACCAGTAGCGGAAACCTGAGCATCTGGTTGACCAGCAGCTATGGGCTCTCGATGGACCAAGCTCTGGCCGGGTCCTCGCCGTTCAAATTCAGCTTCGATGCTGGAGACGTTCCCTCGGGAATGGACCGAACGGTCCTTCAATTTGTTGGTCCGGACGAAGCGACGAGCCCCTACATGAACGCTTCGATGCAGCCGGTCGGCCGCATCGCGACTGTCTCGTTCACCGCCGGCAATGCTCCGCCCGAACCCGACGGATTTGTGTATAACATTCCGCTGAACCTGATCCCGGTCGTGGAGACCGAGATCATCAATCGGCTGAATGCTGGCCAAACCCTGCGCCTCATCGTGGCTCCGGATGACATCTCCGTAGACGGCGTGTTTGCGGGCTATACGCAAACGAGCACGAACCCGATCACAACTCTGGTCCGCCAAGGCCCGACCCTCGTGATCGATGCCGACGTGGCAACCGCGAATGCCGTGACGGGCACCGTGGACTTCGGTCAGCTGACGGCTGCTTACAACACCGGCGCGAACTTGCCGACCTCGATCCCGGTCTCGT
>DDCB01000027.1 GCA_002335425.1 Chthonomonas sp. UBA2017 | reverse complement strand
TAAGACTCCAGCCTCAGGCTAACTTTTCGGGCCGGGAATCCAAGTTGGTTTCTCGCCCCGAATCTCTTTGGACGAGCGGTCACCGAACGAAGTGAAAGGCGATGCAGTGCCCTTCGCCATCTTCAAGAAGCAATCCCATGATCGGCTCCCCTTTACTCTTGGCAATCTCGCGAGCTTCTTCGAAGGGATGCAGGATCGGCACCCCAGGGAACTGGTAGTAGCTCATGATCTTGCGGGCTTCGGCTTCGTCCTTGCCGCAAGCAACCCCGTGAACGACGTCGTATCCGGGCACATTCTCGGCCCTCAGACAAAGGTGCAGATGCGGTTTGCCCGACAATGCAATCAGGTACAGCTCTTCGGGGAAGTCCGATTCCAGAAGCGACGCCACCAAAGGGGATTCAAGAATGCCCGCCATCGTCTCCCGAGGCTACCTGAATCCCGAGATGAACCCAGATTCTCTCGATTTGCGTCAGAACGTGTAGAATAGAGTTTCGAGTTCGGCCATGAAAAATCAAAACGACCTCATCATGTATATCGTTTGTGGCGTCATCCTGATCGCAGGCCTCGTCGTGAGCTTCACGACCAAGCGTGATCCGGTTCGACCCGCCGACCCGGCCCCGGTGCCACTTTCTGAGCCCAAGTGGGATGAAGCCGCCACCAATCCGGTGATGTCCAACGGCTTGCCCAAGGGTGAAGGAACGAACGATCGAAGCGGGGATGCTGCTGGCGGTGGACCGGGTGGTACGGCGAACCGAGGCGGCGGCGGCGGACGCGGGGGCGCCAACACCCCGTCGGATATGAATAATCCGTCCGTGGGCTCGAACTAAACCTGGCAAGAAAACGAGTAAACTAAGGTCCCGCCTGAGGGATTTCGACCGAAAAAGTCCATCTCGGGTCCTGCGAGGTCTGCCGACCGACCGTCGGGCAGGCCTCGTTTGTTGTTGAAGTCCCTCTGGGTCGGGTCAAAACGCTATGCCGGTTCCTCCGCTCCTGAACGTCGGTTTTTACAACTTCGTGATGACCGAAAAGATCGTTGCCCTTGTCAGCAGCGAATCGGCGCCTATGCGGCGGCTCGTGCGGACTATTCGCAAATCAGGCACCCTCATCGACGCCACTCAAGGTCGTCGAACCAAATCGGTGATCTTTACGACCGATCATAGCGTGGTCCTTTCGGCGATCTCCCAAGAGACTCTCGCCAAACGCCTCACCACCGGAGACATTCTTGCCGATGACGAGTAGCAACGGCAAGTTTCAGTTCTGGCGGGCTCTCACGAGTCGCTTCGGGCGTGACATCGGCATCGACTTGGGCACGGCCAACACCCTGGTGCATGTCGGTGGACGAGGGATCATCCTTCGTGAGCCGAGCGTCGTCGCCGTCAATCGAGACACTGGCGAAGTCCTGGCGGTCGGAGAAGAGGCCAAGCGGATGCTCGGTCGAACCCCGGGCAACATCATCGCCACCCGCCCACTCAAGGACGGCGTGATCGCCGACTACGATCACACCGAACGGATGCTCCGCGAGTTCATCCGCAAAGCGTCCCGTCGGCCCGTCTTCTTCCAAACGGTCGTGGTGGGTATCCCGAGCGGTGTCACCGAAGTTGAGCGGCTCGCCGTCATTGAGGCGGCCCGAAAATCGGGCGCGAATCGCGCCTACGTCATCGAGGAGCCGATGGCGGCCGCCATTGGTGCGGGAATGCCGATCGACGAACCGGTCGGATCGATGATCGTGGACATCGGGGGTGGTACGACCGAGGTCGCTGTGATTTCGCTCGCGGGAATTGTTCACAGCAAGTCAATTCGGATCGCCGGCGACGAGATCGACGACGCGATTTCGAGTTACGTCCGGCGAGCCTATAATTTGTTCATCGGCGACCGGACGGCCGAGATGATCAAGTTGGAGATCGCGAGTGCCTCGGTGCTCCATCCCGAACTCGAAATGAGCATCAAAGGCCGCGACCTGGTGACCGGACTTCCAAAGCAGTGCATCGTCACGAGCGAGGAGATTCGCGCGGCGATTGCCGAGCCAGTGAATGCCATTATCGAAGCGATCAAGCTCACTCTCGAAGCAACTCCGCCCGAACTCGCGGCTGATGCGATGAACAACGGGATCATGCTTGCGGGTGGCGGGGCCCTGCTGAAAGGGCTCGACCGACTGATCACCAAAGAGACCGGCATGCCGGTCGTGATCGCCCAAGACCCTCTCGACTGCGTGGTCATCGGCACCGGCCGAATGCTGGAGGCGCTGCACGAAAATCCAAACATTCGGCGTATGCTGGAGAGAGCATCGAGAGGTTAGAAGATTCCCCGCTGAAGGTGTGGCTCACCTTTCTCGGGCTCTGCATCTTAGGGATCATCCTCGGCAGGGTCCAGAATCAAGCTCGCCAAGCGGGATCGCGAGACGTACTCACCCAAAGCATTCAGCGAGTGGTCACCCCGCCCGCCTCGGGCATCCAGCGTCTAGCTCAATCCACCTCAGACTTCTTTCTCGGCGTCTTTCAGTCCGGTGACCTCGTCCGCCAAAATCGCAGCCTTCGCCAGATGGAACAAGCAGCGGCGATGTACTCAGAAAACGAAAAGCGACTCATTGGCGAACTGGACGCCCTGCGCAAGCTCGTCCAGTTGCCGCCGATCGAAGGGCGCGGCCGGATCTCGGCCACCAACATCGGCCTGTTCCCCTACGAAAATCGAATGACGATCAGCGCCGGTTCGCGCCAAGGAGTGAAGGTCGGCCTTGCGGTGGTGAATGGCAGCGGCCTCGTGGGTGTAGTCCAAACGGTCGGGCCGAACGATTCACAGATCGCTCTGGTCGAGTCGCCGAGCTTTCGGATCGGGGCGATGGCTCTCCGTCAGCCCCCGCAGCCGGGGATCTTGCGATCCCAAGGTTCGGGACGGCTCGTGCTCGACTTTCTGAGCATTAAGAGCCCGCTCCAAGAAGGGGACTTTGTCGTCACCAGTGGCTTCTCGCCCAAGATCCCGCGTGGAATTCCGATTGGCCGGGTGCTTGAGATCGAAGACGACCCCGACTTTGGGATTCGCCGAGCGCGTGTTTTTCCGCATGTTCGAATCGGCGAAGTCCGGGAGGTCTTCGTTATCCGATGACCGGCTGGCGGGGATTTCTGGGGTACGCCCTCTTGTTTTGGCTGGCGGCGGTCAGCCAGCAAGCTCTTGCGCCGTCGTTGGCTTGGGGGGCCGTTCGCCCGGACTTCTTACTGGTGGTTTCGCTGGTGCTTTCGATTCAGGCTCGCACCACGGGCGCTCTGACCTTGGGGTTCGTCGCCGGTGTGATCCAAGGAGCCTTGGCCGGAGCCAACCTGACCCACTATGTGCTCAGCCGGGTCGGCGCGGGGGCCGCGCTCGCGGGTCTGAAGTCGCTTGGGATCGAAGTTTCGGGGCTGATGGCCGGGGTTTTGGTGGCGGCGGGAACGGTCGTCGCACAAATCCTCCTGATGTTTCTGGCCCCACCCGGGGCAATCTTGCCCTTCCTTGGGGCTACAATAGGCACGGCCCTTTACAACGGCGTGTTGGGTGCCCTGCTTCACGCGCTGCTGAAACGGTTCATCTCGCCACGGTCGGTCTGATTTGAGGCCCCGGCGGCGCAACAAAGGACAAGCAAAGCATGAGTGCAGACGTTTTAGCGATGGCGCGACAACAGCTCGGGATCGCCGCCAAGTATTTGGACCTTGACCCGGGCCTCCACGAAGTCCTTTCTCGACCGAAGCGCCAGCTTTCGGTGAACTTCCCGGTCGTCATGGACAATGGCGAAGTTCAAGTTTTTGAGGGATTCCGGGTTCAACACAACGGGACACGAGGGCCGACCAAGGGCGGCATCCGCTATCACCACGATGTCGATCTCGACGAGACCACCGCGCTCGCGATGTGGATGACCTGGAAATGTGCCGTCGCCAACTTGCCCTATGGCGGAGCCAAAGGCGGCGTCCGGGTCGACGTCAAGAAACTGAGTATCCGCGAACTGGAGAAGCTGACTCGACGATTTGCCACCGAGATCAACATCGTGATCGGCGAACGCGGCGACATCCCGGCTCCGGACATCGGAACGAACGGCCGCGTGATGTCCTGGATCATGGACACCATCTCGATGCAAGCCGGATACACAACGCCAGGCGTCGTCACCGGCAAGCCGATCGAGCTCGGCGGGTCGGAGGGCCGAGTCGAGGCCACCGGCCGCGGGTGCGTGGTCGCCATGGAAGAAGCCGCCCGCGCGATGGGAATGAATCTCCAAGGGGCCAAGATTGTGGTCCAAGGATTCGGCAACGTCGGTTCGGTGGCGGCCAAGATCGCCGAAGATCGAGGCGCCGTGATTGTCGGCGTGAGCGACGCCCAAGGTGGCATCTACAATCCGAACGGCCTGCCGATTCACCAGCTCTACGCCAAGTGCAGTGGCCGAGACGGACACCTGAGCGAATACAAGGACTGCGAAACCGTCTCGAATCAAGAGCTTCTCGAACTCCCGTGTGACGTCTTGATCCCCTCGGCGATCTCGCAGCAACTGACGAAGGAGAACGCCGACAAAGTACAGGCTCGACTCATCATTGAGGGCGCGAACGGCCCGACCACACCCGAGGCCGACGACATCTTCAGCGACAAAGGCATCCTCGTGGTCCCCGACATCTTGGCCAACGCAGGCGGCGTCATCGTCAGCTACTTCGAGTGGGTTCAAGACCTCCAAAACTTCTTCTGGAACGAGTCCGAGGTCAACAACAAGCTCGACGTGCACATGCGCCGGTCCTACGCCGACGTCGAATCGATCATGCACCAGTTCAAGACCAATATGCGAATGGCAGCCATGATCATCGCCGTCAAGCGGGTCAGCGAAGCCACCATCACTCGGGGCATTTTCCCCTAAGCGGATTTCAAACCCCGCGTCTCCCGCACCCCGAAGTCGATTCAGGCTCGGGGTGCTTGGTTTTTCGCCCGGCCTCTGAGCTAAACTCGACCCAGAGGAATCTGACCCAGAGATGAAAGTTGTCCCCTTGCGTATCCCCCAAATCGGCGAAGGCCTCCAAGAGGCCCGGCTCGTCGCAGTTCTCAAGCAACCGGGCGATCGGGTCAAGCGAGACGAGCCGATCTACCAAATGGAGACGGACAAGGCCGTGATGGACGTCGAATCTCCTTATGAAGGAGTGCTCGAACGGTGGGTGGTGCCAGTTGATACGATCTTGCCAATCGGCGGGGAAGTCGGGATGATGCAAGTCGAGGACAGTGTGGTCGAAGTCCCGGCCGGGCATGGCCCGCCGCCCGCAAGCTCTGCAACCCCAGTTCCTGTGACTCCGTCGGCGAGCGCAGCGAGTGGAGAAAAGTCGGTGCCCCTCCGCATCCCTCAGATCGGAGAAGGGCTCCAAGAAGCTCGGCTTGTTGCGGTGCTGAAACAGCCCGGAGACAAGATCAAGCGAGACGACGCCATCTACCAGATGGAGACCGACAAGGCGGTCATGGACGTCGAGTCGCCCTACGAAGGGGTCTTGGAGCGCTGGAGCGTTCCGGTCGATACAGTTTTGGCCATTGGGGCCGAGGTCGGGGTCATGCGGGTTGCGGGCGAAGTGCGAGAAGTCCCAGCGGGCCACGGGCCACCGCCTCCACCTTCGGCAACGCCGACTCCGTCTGCTCCAGCTCAAGCGGTTCCAGGCGCCCCGGCGGCTCGCCGCACAGATATCCCGCCGCGAACCCGGGCATACGCGAAAGAGAAAGGGCTTTCCGAAGCCGATCTCGCGTCGATTCCGGCACGCGGCAGCAAGTTGATGCCCGAAGATGTGGACGCATTCCTTGCCGGTGGAGGGGTGGGCGCCCCGGTTGCTACCGCACCCACCGTCTCGGGCCCCACACGCGGCACTTCGCCCTCGGGCGCGGCCTTTGAAGAGGTCCCGCTTAGCCAAAAGCAGCGACTTCTGAGCTCGCGATTGGTGCGGGGCTCGCAGCTTGTCGTCCCCGGCACGATCGTCGTTCCCGCCGAATGGACGGCGATGGAGAACCTCAAGGCCCACATGAAGGCCCAAGGGGGCGATTTCCAACCGAGCAGCTTCACGATTTTTGCCTACGCCGTGGCGCAAGCGCTCAAAAATCATCCCGGATTCCGCTCAACAATGATCGGCGATTCGAGTATCCGCACCTTCGACCACGCGGAGCTCGGCATTGCCGTGGCGTTGCCGGGGGATGAGTTGGTTCTTGCCGTTGTCAACAAGGCCGATTCGCTCGACTTCAAGACGTTCGGTGAAAACACCCGAGCCCGAATCGAAGAGGCTCGATCTGGCAAAGATCAAGCGAACGAGGCCACGACGATCAGCCTCACCAATATGCAAGCCTTTGGGCTTCGCGATGCGGTGCCGGTCGTGGTGCCTCCGGGAGTTGCCACGCTGTTCTTGGGCGAAGTCTATAACGGCCTTGCCAACAACACGAGCCTAATCGAGCTGAAGCGATTTGTCAACCTGTCCTTGACGTTCGACCATCGGTTGATCAACGGGGTCGGGGCGGCTGAGTTCTTGAACGAGGTCAAGCGCAACATCGAGACCATCGGATCGCTCGTCGGCGTCTAATCTCGGGCCTGCGTCGAGCCCGAATCATCGAGCCCGAGGGCAACTCGGCTAAACTGATCGTGCGATGGCCATCGGAAGGTTTTTGCTCTGCCTACACTCGCACATGCCGTATGTGCTGTCGCATGGCAAGTCGCCCCACGGCACCGACTGGATCTTCGAATCGGCCGCCGAGTGCTACCTGCCGCTTCTGGATGTTTTGGACCGTCTCCGGTCCCAAGGCATCTCGCCGCGCTGGACGGTGAACATCAGCCCGATCTTGGGCGAGCAGCTCGACGACCCCAGCTTCAAGGCAGGCTTCGAAGAGTATTGTCGCGAGAAGATCGAATACGCGCGCCAAGACCAAGAGAAGTTCAAGTCCGAAGGCCCGATGTGGATGCTCGGCGTGGGGGCGATGTGGGAGCGCTTATATTCCCGCGAGTTGGAGGCCTTCCAAAATCAATGGGGGCGCTCGATCACCCAGGGCTTTCGCCAGTTCCAAGAAGAAGGACACATCGAGATCATCACCTGCGGGGCCACTCACGGGTACTTTCCCCTTCTCGGCACCGATGAGTCGGTCCAAGCCCAAGTGAAGCTCGGAGTCGAAAGTTATCGCCAGCGGTTTGGGCGTCAGCCCCGAGGGATCTGGCTCCCGGAGTGCGCATACCGCCCCGCCTACGATTGGAAATCGCCCACCGACGAAGCCGAGCACCCTTGGCCACGAAAAGGCGTCGAAGAGTATCTGCGCGAAAACGGACTGGAGTACTTCTTCGTGGACTCCCACATGATCCGCGGGGGAGAACCGATCGGGACGTACGCCGCTCAGTTCCCCCAGCTCGCCGAACTTTTCGCTCGCTCCAAGTCGATGTTCACGCCCCCACCTGAGGTACGCAGTGAATACGAACATTACGCCTTGCCGAATGGAGTGGTTTGCCTCGCCCGGGACCCGGTGACGACGGTCAAGGTCTGGTCAGGCGAGGTCGGCTATCCCGGCGATGCTCGCTACCTGGAGTTCCACAAGCAGCTTTACCCCGGGCGGCACCGCTACTGGCGGATCAGCACAAACAAAGCCGACCTCGGAGGGAAGGAGCCCTACAATCCTTGGGAGGCGTTTGACAACATCGCCGCCCATGCCGAAGACTTCGTTCAGATGGTGAAAGCAACGCTCGCGCACTACAAGGGCCAGTCCGGACGAATGGGAACCTTGGTCAGCATGTACGACACCGAGCTTTTCGGTCACTGGTGGTGGGAAGGTCCTGAGTTTCTGTATGAAGTCGCCCGCGTCATGGCCCGCGACGGAGAGTTGGAAATGGTCTCGGGCGGCGATTTGCTTGATGCCGAGCCGCCTCGCCACTCGATCACTCTGCCCGAAGGCTCGTGGGGCGAGGGTGGCTACCACAGCATCTGGATCAATGGCGACAATGTCTGGACCTGGAAGCATCTCTACCAGTGCCAGCGCAAGCTGCGGAAAATGGCTCGGGAATATGCGAATGGCCCCGCGAGAGAGGTCGTCCTCCAAGCCGCGCGCGAGCTCTTGTTGGCCGAGGCCAGCGACTGGCAGTTCCTCATCTCGACCTGGGCTGCCCGGGATTACGCCGAAGTCCGATTTGCCGACCACGTGGCTCGATTCGACCGACTCGCCGAGCTCGCCGACCGCGTGCACGAGGGTCAGGCGATGACTCCGGACGAGCTGGAATTCCTGGCGGATTGCCAGAGCAAAGACGCCGCCTTTGCCGAACTCGACCTGAGCTGGTGGGCAAATCTCGATAATCCGGTCCCAGTCGAGACGTTAAGGTAGTGGAAGTGATGAATCAGAAACTGAGGTTGATCGCCGGGGCGGCGTTCGTGTTCATGGTCGGATCGATCGGCCTGACCGGGTGTCGAAAGGACCCGCCCGTCGAGGTTCGGTCGGCAGATCCCAGCGGGCCGATCTCGGACCCGAGGCCCGATGCGGCCCCCCAACCGGGTGCTGATCCGGGCGCCGATCCGGGCACCGATCCGGGCACTGCGCCCCCCGAAACCGCCGGGCCCAAGTCACCCCCAGGCCCCTCTGAGGAGCCCAAGGCCCCTCCGCCGTCCAAGGTTTTGCCCCCGGTGATCCCTCCGAAAACGCAAGGTTGGAGCCAAGCCCAACTCTCCCCGACTGAACTCGGCAACCGCGTGGACCAAGCACTTCGCAACCTCAACTCGGCTTGGGTCGATGCTCAACTGATAGTGGCCTCGCCCTCAGTCACGGGCTCAGCGCAGATGATTGGGCGGTTCAAAGACGCCCGCAACTACTATGCCGAGTACTTGATGCCGACCGACCCGACCCGAATGTCGATCGTTCGCTCGGGCGAGCAAGGGACCAAGATGGTCGAGGCCGGAGCCACAGTGGCTCTGGACAAAGCGAAGTCCCCGAGTGTCGAGAGCTTTCCGGTCGAGTTTCCTCGCGCTCTGGTTCTGCCGATCGCGCGGGGCGCCACTCCGTGGCGAGACCTCTTGGCAGCCTGGGGCCGGGGTCAAGGCCAATACAAACTCAGCGTCGAAGAGAAGAATTATGAGGTCCAGGGCCGCCAGATCCGCATGGTCCGGGCGGTCGCCGAGACCCAAAAAGGCCCCCCGACTCGAATTGAAATCCGGTTTGACGCCACGCGATTCGTTCCAGTTTTCATCCGAGTCGATCAAAAAACGGCGCGCGGCGACGCGTCGTCCCAATGGAATGGAGGCTGGCGATTCAACCAAGCCGTCGATCTGACCGAAGAGGGCCTCGCAAAATCGCGACCGCGCGGGCAACAATAGCCTTGTGAAATCGAAGCTCCCGATGCCCGGCACGTTGCTGAACACCGCAACGGTCCTCGTCGGGAGCCTCATCGGCCTCGGCTTGGGGTCCCAAATCCCCGAAGCCTATCTAGGGGTCGCCCTGACCGGGCTCGGCATGGTGAATATCGGCATGGGGGTCAAGATGTTTCTTGAGACCAAGAACATTTTGGTGCTTGCGATTGCGGTTGGGCTCGGCGGCATTCTCGGAGCGATGCTCGGCATCAACGCAGGCCTCGACCAATTCGCCGAGTGGGCTCGCCAGTCGCTGGGCGGCGGGGAGACGTTTAACGATGGACTGATCACGGCGAGCGTTCTCTTTTGCATCGGTCCGATGACGCTCCTTGGGTGCATTCAAGATGGATTGGAGCGAAAGAGTGATCTTCTCGCCCTCAAGTCGACCCTGGATGGCATCGCCTCGGTCTTTTTGGCGGCGACGCTTGGAATCGGGGTGCTCGTTTCGGCGGCGGTGGTCCTGGTCTTGCAGGGCCTGCTCACTCTTCTGGCCAAACAGCTCGCCCCGCTGGCCAAAGATCCGGAGTATCTGGCCGAAGTGACCGCCGTCGGCGGTGTCTTGCTGATGATGATCGGGCTGACTCTGGCCGAAGTGAAAAAGCTCTCCACCGCAACTTACTTGCCCGCGCTGATCTTGGCCCCGATCTTGGTCGCAGTCTGGCGTCGTTGGGAGCGGAGCAAGCCCCAGGAGCAGGTGGCCTGATGACGCCCACTTGGATTCCTGAGAACCTGCGCCAAGTCGTCCTCGGGATTCAGATCTGGCAAGCCCTGGGCCTCGTGCTCGCCATCGCTGTCGGCTGGTTGGTCGGCTGGCTGACGCGCCGCCTGCTGATCCGGCTCTTCCGGGCGCGGATGGCAGAGTGGCACAATCGGATGCCCGAGAGCCATCGGCGCGGCGTCGGGCGATGGTCGGGAGCCCTGATCGGGACCTACACCATCGCCGCCATCTGGCGAGGATTGAGCTTCCCCGAAGCCTGGGATCGGCCGCTCATGCATGTCGGGCTGGCCGCGATCCTCTTCACATTCCTGGCTCTTTGTCTTCGACTGTGGGATGTCGCTTGCGACGATCTCCTCATCCGCTCCAGCGACAACGCCCGGGCCGAGCGCCTCCTCATTCCTCTGACACGCAAGCTCGGGCGAGTCTTGATCGTGATGGGCGGGCTCCTTCTGGCGCTGGCGAATTTTGGCGTCAATGTCACGGGCCTGCTCGCCGGGCTCGGCATTGGCGGGCTGGTGGTTGCCCTAGCCGCCAAAGATAGCGTCGAAAACGTCTTTGGCTCGTTGACGGTGATGCTCGACATGCCGTTTGCGATCGGCGATTGGGTGAAGATCGGCGATGTCGAAGGGATCGTCGAAGAGATCAACCTTCGCTCGACCCGGATTCGGACCTTTGCCGACTCGTTGGTCTCGTTGCCCAACTCCAACCTCATCAAGGCGTCGGTCGAAAACCTCGGCCGTCGGCGGTATCGCCGCACTGTCGTCGAGCTCGTGATGACCAACTCGAATCCCCCTGAACAAGTCGAGTCGTTCCTGTCCAAGGCGCGTGAGTCTCTGAAGCAACGGTCAACCTTGGTCCAAGAGAAGTCCACCCTTCGGTTAACGGGCCTCCAAGACGGACATTACGTCGCGACGATTTTGCTCTTCTTGGACGTGCCTGACCTCGCGACCGAACAAGCCGAACGGGAAGCGATTTTGCTCGAAATCCTCCAAATGGCGCATCAACAACAGCTGGACTTAGGTCGCGCCCCCGCGCCCCCTGGCGTCTAAAACTACTTGCTCGCGGTGCGGCCAAACATCCGCAGAATCGAGATCACGTCGCTGAAGTTACTGATCTTCATCATTACCGACTGAAGTTGCTTCGTATCGGTGACATCAATGGTGATTTCGATCTCGGCGGTGTTATTGGGCAGAGTCTTGATTCGGGCCGCAGAAACGTTGATCTTCTCTTCGCCAAAAATCACGGTCACATCCGCCAAAAGGCCTTGTCGATTGACACAAATAATTTTCAGATTCACCGCATAATGTGACCCATCCATCGGCCACTCTAATTCGGTCAATCTCTCGGGCTCTTGGGTCTGAAATCGAATTGCATTTGGACACACTTTTCGATGGATCATGATCCCGCGTCCGCGGGACGTATATCCAACCACTTCGTCCCCCGGGATGGCGTCACAACACTTCGAACGTTTGAGCATCAAAGTGTCCAGACCTCCCATCACCAAAGTCACCTTGCCCTCGCGGGTGCGGTTGGTCTGGATAATATCGCGGGTTGGAGCCGCTTTCTCTTCTCCGCGCAAGCGGCTCACCACACTTTGGACCGTTGTCAATCCGCTGCCCACTCGGCTCAAAAGATCGGAGATCGTCTCGCAATCTTTGGTTTGTTTGGCCACCTCTAAGAGTCGATCATCGCCCAAAAACTCCTTCGGGTCGAGGCCCATCGACCGCAGCTCTCGCTCGATCGCTTCGCGCCCTCGCTGCATGTTCTCCGACTTGTTGCGACGTCGGAAATAGCTTCGCAGCTTGGCTCGGGCGTGGGCACTTTTCGCAAATTCCAACCAGTCCAAACTGGGCAGAGCGTTGCTCCGAGTGACCAGTTCGACCACGTCCCCGTTGTTCAACGTCGAATTGAGTGGCACCATCGCCCCATTGACTTTGGCTCCGACCACGGTCACGCCGAGATCGGTGTGAACGCGAAAAGCGAAGTCGATGGGCGTCGATTCCTTGGGTAGATCGAGCACATCCCCTTTCGGCGTAAAAACAAAGACTTGTTCGCTAAAAAGATCAGTTGAAATCGATCGAAGAAAGTCACTCGAAGTCGCATTTTCCGAAGACCAATCAAAGAGATTTTGGCGAAGATTACTGATCTTGATGAGGTCACTCTCTTTGGCCGATCCTCCTTCCTTGTAGGTCCAGTGCGCCGCTACGCCAAATTCCGCAACTCGATTCATCTCGGCGGTTCGAATCTGCACCTCTAAAGGATCGCCGTGAGGCCCCATGACTTTCGTATGCAAACTTTGATAACCGTTCGGTTTTGGTTTGGCAATATAGTCGTAAAAAAGTCCAGGAACCGGCATCCAAAGCTCGTGAACAATGCCGAGAGCAACGTAGCAACTTTGGATGTCAGGCACGATGATCCTGAGCGCAAGAAGGTCCATAATCTGATCAAACTCAAAACCGTGCTTGACCATCTTATTAAAGATGCTATAAAGGTGCTTCGGGCGACCTCGAACTTCGACATCTCGCAGCCCGCGTGATTGAAGGCGATCTTTCAGCGACACAATCGCATTGCGCAGCTCTTCTTCGCGATCGGTCCGTGATTTTGCGACCAAAGCGCTGATCTCCTCAAACTCTTCTGGATGCAAATACTTAAAGGCTAAGTCTTCGAGTTGCCACTTGATCTGCCAGATGCCTAATCGCGCAGCCAAGGGCGCATAAACGTCCATCGTCTCGGTGGCGATGCGGGTCTTGCGAGCCGGGGCCAGCCCATCCAGTGTCCGCATGTTGTGGAGTCGGTCGGCGAGCTTGATCACCATCACCCGGATGTCTTTTGCCATCGCCAAAAGCATCTTGCGAAGCGATTCCGCCGCCTTGTCTCGCTCGACCGCCGCCCGCTGGCGCGGGCTCGTCTCAGCCATCGGCTTAAACTTGAGCTTGGTGACGCCTTCGACCAGAGCCAAGACCGGCTCGCCGAACAGGTCGCGCAATTTCTCGGGGGTGACTTGAGGACAGTCTTCCAACGTGTCGTGGAGCAGCGCCGCGACAATCGTGTCTTCGTCCATCCCGAGGTCCACCAAAATTTTGGCCACTTCGAGCGGGTGGTGAATATAGGGCTCGCCTGAGTCGCGGCTCTGACCTTGATGGGCCTCTTCGGCGACAAAGTAGGCGTAGCGGACGCGACGAACATTGGTCTCGGGCCGATTCGCGCGCAGAGTCTCCAGAAGGTCGTGCAGACCATCGGGCTCTTCCCAAAGATGCGGAATTTCGTACGACGAGACCATAGATTTCGGTCCTTCCAGTGTACGCCATCTTTTGCCTGTGCCGATCTCGGGTACCTTTCCCCTGGCGATGAGCCCCGAAAGATACGACTACCTGGTGATCGGCAGCGGCCTGGCCGGCCTGACCTTTGCCCTTCATGCCCAAGAGCACGGCTCGGTGTGTGTGCTCACCAAGGCTGAACTCTTCGAGTCCAACACCAGCTACGCCCAAGGGGGTATCGCCGCCGCCGTGGGCGAAAGCGACTCGTGGGAGCTCCATGAAGAAGACACGCTGATCGCAGGGGCCGGGCTGTGCAATCCGGATGCCGTCCGATTCCTGGTGCAACAGGCCCCCCGGGCCATCGAGTGGCTCATCTCGATCGGGGCGCAGTTTGACCAAGCCGTCGGCCCCGACACTCTCCGACAACTCGACTTGGGTCGGGAAGGCGGCCACAGCCGTCATCGAATTGTCCATCACGCCGACCGAACAGGGTGGGAGATCGAAAGAGCCGTCACCGCCGCCGTACGCGCTTGCGACCGGATCACGTTCTACGAAAACGCTTTTGCCACCGAACTCCTGCTCGATCAGGGCGAATGCCGGGGAGCCGTCGCCCGCATCGGCGAGCTCGGATGGCGCTCGTTCGTCGCTCGTGCCGTCTTTCTCGCGACCGGAGGATGCGGGCGGGCTTATCAGCACACGACCAACCCGCGCATCGCCACCGGTGACGGCATTGCCCTCGCCGATGCCATCGGGGCCCAGATCTGCCACATGGAGTTTATGCAGTTCCACCCGACGACGCTGTCGCACCCGCAGCTCCGAAACTTCCTCATTACCGAAGCAACCCGTGGGGAAGGCGCAATCCTACGCAATCACCTCGGGACGCGCTTTATGTACGACTACGATGACCGGCTCGAACTGGCCCCCCGAGATGTCGTCGCCCGAGCCATTGATGCCGAGATCAAGCGGCTCGGGACCTGGTGCGTGTATCTCGACATGACCCACCTTTCGCCCCGGCAAATCCAGCACGACTTCCCGACGATCTGCCAGCAACTTGAAAAGGTCGATATTCAGCCTCACAAAGACTGGATCCCGGTGGTGCCTGCCCAACACTACTCGTGTGGTGGGCTTGTCACCGACCTGAATGGCCAAACCTCGGTGCCGGGCCTCTGGGCCGCTGGCGAAGTCGCCTGCACCGGCGTCCACGGGGCAAATCGGCTCGCCAGCAACTCTCTGCTCGAGGCCTTAGTCTTTGCCGAAGCCGCCTCGCGGGCGGTGACCGCTCGACCCTCGATCGACGCTCGCGCCTCAGCAGTCGCCCCGCGCTGGATCGATCCCCCTTGCGTCAGCGAGTCAGACGCGATCCGAATTCGGCGAAGCCTCCAGCTTTCGATGACCGAAGGGGCTGGGATTGTCCGCACCCATGCGGGCCTCCGGGCAACCCAACAAAAGGTCCAAAGCCTGCTTGATGAATACGCGGCCCATGCCGGCGCCCCGTTTTCGACGTATTCCCGCGAAACTTACAACCTGCTGGTCACGGCCCAATACGTGGTCCAAGGGGCCATCGATCGACAACAAAACGTCGGCCTGCATTACAACACCGACCTCGACTCCTCAGCGGCTCGTCTCCGTGTAGGTCGGGGGAGCGATGAATCGCGCTGAGTCCGTCCCCCAGCTGGAGCTGATCCACTCCGCCTCACAGCGACCCGGCCCAAACGGCACATAATCCCAGACCTCTTGGGAGGTTCGTGTCAGCGACCGAAGGTTGCGAGCAAGCTGCAGCTCAAACGGATTTGCGCTGACGATCCGGAGCGACCTTGGAAGGTCGGCCGCCGGGCTCCAAACAAGCTGGGGCCGACCGGTGCCCTCAACAAGGGCCGCCCGTTGCTCGCCCGCAATCCGAATTCCGCTCCGCAGCGAGCGCAAAAAAGGGTCGATGGACCAGACTTCGGGGCTCGAAAAAATCTGCCGCCGCAGTCTCTCCACCGGCTCGCGGGCGACGATCTCGACTTCTTGGCCCCGCTCGCGCTGCCAGAGAGCGAGTCCGCGCTCCGCCGCCAGTCCCGCCTCAAAAAGCGCGCCCTCCAGCCGAACCGCCGGATCGGTTGAAATCCAGCCTGCCAGGGCTGCTAAGGCTGCGGCTCGTCGGCGGAGAATCGGGTCGCCCAGGCTCGGCAGCCAAGTCCGGGCGTCGCGCGTCCAGAGAACCGAAGTCAGCAGAGGATTGGGCGCGGGCTGGCCCTGTGCCGTCGCTAGGCACTCCGCCAAAAAGGCTTGAGCAGCGGCCAGATCGAGACCCTCGCCGTTCGAACGAAAGGGAAGTCGTTGCCCGGTCCAAGGCTCGGCTTCTTGGGGTGAGGCGACAAAGTAGTCATTCAGAGCCCCAACCGCCAAGGCATCGACGCTGGCATCGGGCGTTGCCAAAAGAGTCTCCCAAGCCAGTTGGAACACGTATTCCAGCTGGAACGCCGACCCAAGCGGCATCTTTCGACCATCGGGGACTCCCAAGACGACACTCCGCCCGGCTCGGACCGGCATCATCGGAAATTCGACCGAAAACCGTCCGTCGCGGGCATAGGCCATTGGAGTCTCCCAACCTGGGCCCGGCACGAGTTGACGCGGAGTCGGCATCCGAGTCGAATAGCCCCCCGCAGGGGCCATCCAAGCCGCCCAAGGAAGGCGAACGAGCGGTTGATCGAAGATCCAAGTTCCAAGGACCCCTCGCTCGGTCTCTTTCGCGTCGATTCGCAAGAGCTTCGGGGCGGGTTGAACCCAAAGGGCCTCGTCTCGGCGAACCCGTGCGCAGGCCTCCCCCAAGTCAGCCACCGTCACCGTCGCCAGCGATTCCTGGCCAAAGGGCAGCGCGAAGCGGAGCCATTGGCCCCCGGGTTGAGCCGAAGTCAGGCGCCAGTTCCCGGGTCGGCCGTCGAGCTGCAATGAGACTCGACCCGACGGCGATGCGATCAGCACCGGGGGTTGGTCGTCTTGAAAACTCACCAAGACCCAACCGGTCGCCGGAGTCGGGACGCCCGGCCCGACGCTCCCCTCGGTCCAGCTCAGGTAGGGGGCCCGGGTCGCCGAGAGCTCCAATCGCACACCTTGGGGAAAGTACATCTCAAGTCCCGGTGCGTAGTCGTGGAGGCGCAACTTATTGGGTCCACCGGCTTGGCCGGTCATCCAATACGTCGCACTGTAGGCCGAAATCTCCAGGACTCGCCCCACCGCGGTCGGGCTCGGAAATCGAAAGAGGTCAGACCGGGCAGGCTTGGCCCTGAATCCGCCGAGCTCGAACCGAAAGTCGGGAATTTGGGCCACAGCCTGATACCCGAAGCGTCCGAACGGCTGTCCCGGCGCTCCGGCCGCCAGGACCCCTGCAACCGCGACGGCACTAATAGTCCAGGCGCGTCCCAAAAAGCTCTAACCCCAGTCGCTTTGTCCGCGAAGAATAGCTCAGTCCCACTTCTCGAAAGCCGAGTCGATAGGTCAAGAGCATGGTCATATCCGTAAATTGGGACCCCGAATATCGGTCGAATCCATATTGCCACCCCAGCCGCCAATCTCGCGCAAACCGGGCGGAAATGTCCGCATAGGCGTTCAACCGGTCCGTATCCAGACTCCGTGAGCCATACAAGCTCATGGTCAGGTGCCGAAGATTCCAAGTCGATTCCAAGCTCAGGCGGTGTCGCCCAATGAGCTGACTGCTGAATCCATCTTCGGTAAAGTCGTATGACAGCGACAACGAGGACGTCGAAGTCGGACTCATCAAAAGGGTCATGTTCCCGACCGTGGTCACCCCCTTTTGGACATTTCTCCCGGTGAGTGCGCTCAGGGCGAGCGAACCGTTCAGCGAGGCTCGGCGGTCGAGCTGGAGCGGATTGAGCTGGAATCGGCTTCGCAACCCCATCGCGCTCTGGAATCGATTCTGCGAGTTTGTTCGAAACTCCTGATAGCTTCCTGTTGCCCCAAGATAAAGCCGCATCGGCAAGACTCCGAGCTTGATCGGGTCCTTTTCGGCCACGACAAAAAGCTGCTGGTTTTCAAACCGATTCCCCCGAAGATTGCGCCCTCCATTGGCATTCAGGCTCAACTGAGCACCCGGCAGACTGTGGCTGAGGTTCAATGAGCCAAAAAGAGACCGATTTTGCGGAAAATCGAGCGTCGCGCTCGCGCTCGTTCGGTCGCTCAGTTGGAGCGACTGGCGAACGTTGATGCCCCAATCATCTCGGCCCAACCCTCCGACCGTCAACCCGCCGTCCATTTCGTCTCCCCGGTTCCAGCGAAGCTCATAATCCAGGAACGTCCCGCCCGTCGCTCCGACTCCGTTTCCTGAACGGGCACCCGTTCGCAACCGGAGCAAGCTCGTCTCCCCCGGACGCAAGGTCAGATAAAACGGGTAGTCGATCGCGAGCTGGTTCGACGTGACGTTGAGAAATTCGTCGGTCACAATCGGGGAGGAGACCTGCGAGCTCAGCTGCCAAAGCGGCAACCGCATGACGCTGACGCCACCCACCGTGACGTTCGCTCGAATGAACTGAATATCTCGGGCCGGATACGCGACGATCTTTTTCGCTTCGATCAGGGTAACGAGCTCGCTCATGTCAACGAACGTGAAGGCGTTGATGTCGGTGACCTCGGTCCGAGGCACGACCCCGGCCGCGCTGATGTTGGCGAGCCCGATGACCTCAAGCGGAGGCAAGATCCGAAATCCGCGTCCAGTCGGCTCGGCTCGAAGCCCGGGCCGAGTCAGCCGAGTGGTCCCATAGCCAAACCGGCGGTTGAGCCGAAAAACGAGCTCCTTAAACTGGACATCTTGTTTGCCCCAGATCACCCGTGCGTCGCGCGCGACCAAGACCGTCGTCGGCACTTCGATCTGAAGGTCCGAGGCTTCGATGACGATGTCTCGGTATCGCAAGACGACCTTTCGCCCTGGGGCTTCGCCAGCGATCGTTCGAATCTCGGTGCTGTAGACCAGAGTCCCGGCGGACGAGATTTCAAAATACTCTTTCGCCGTCTCCAAGAC
Organism: Chthonomonas sp. UBA2017; assembly: GCA_002335425.1. GTDB lineage: Bacteria > Armatimonadota > Fimbriimonadia > Fimbriimonadales > Fimbriimonadaceae > UBA2017. The sequence goes on along the minus strand of DDCB01000027.1, from coordinate 24,001 downwards.
GCTGCGGTCGGTCACAAACTCAAGGTCCAACGTCGAGCTGGTGTTGAGCGTGATCGCGCTCAGAGTCACTTTGACCGAACCGGGAACCGTCGGAGCGATCAGCGTTCCTCGAGCCAGGCCGTTCACGGTCGAGACGATGTTCTCTCGGAAGGTCCCGCCGGTCGTGCTGAAGAGGACGCGAGTTCCGTCCGGGGCCAAACTCCCATTCGAGGTGCGGACTTCGGCGGTGACGGTGATCGTGGAGCGCCCATCGGCGACGCCCATCGACGGATAAGCCGTCGCCCGAATCGCGCCTGTTTGCGCGAGTGCGGGGGCCCAAAGCAACAGAAGGAGCACCAAAAATAGGGATCGTCGGATCACTTCAAACCCTCGAAGTTTAGACGCACGAGCCAGCCGGGAAGTGCGCCCGACTTCGGCTCGCAAAAAGAAACCGCCCGGTCCTGGGAGTTCCTCAGGTCCGGGCGGCAGAGAGTCATGGACTGACTCTAGCGAACCACGTTCACCGGGACGATCTTGCGCACGCGCTCGCCGCTCGGCGTTTCGGCCAGGATCTCGACTCGATAAGAGCCCGGAGCCACGGCTCGATTGGCGTTGTCGCGCATCGCCCAGACGGCGGTGTTCTCACCGACTCGGTCGGCTCGGCCTCGGGTGATCGTGAAGACTTCCTTCCCGGCCCCGCTCAGGACTCGAATCGAGGTCGTCGCTTCGGCAGAGAGCGAGTAGCTGATCGTGAACGGCGCGTTTCGATCGCGGCTCGGTCGAGAGACCACGACGTTTCCGATGACCGCCTTGCTCGCTCCGCCCGGCTCCATTTGAAGCTTGAACTCGCGAGTTCCGGGTTGGTCCATTCGGAACGTGTAGTTGTTCGACACGCGCAGATCGCGCACCGTTTGCGTGGCGAGATCGGTCAGCCGCAGGCGAACGTTGCGAGGAACGCTGTTGATGTTCGGCCAGTTCAGCGTGACTTCGCCGCTCTCTGGACTCGTGACCGAGACCTTCCACTCTTGGCGGCCAGCTCGCTCAGCGAAGCTTCGGCTTAGCATTTGCGGTTGGCCGTTGGCGGTTTGGCCTTCGATCGCCAGTTGCAGGCTACCTTGTGGGGCTTGCGGCGGTTCTGGCATTCGAAGGATTCGTGCATCCGTGGAGTTCGAGGCGATTCCAACGAAGTTCTGGTGATCCAGCATCGAGCCTTGTCGAGCCGAGAGCTGGAGCCGCCATCGCTTGTCGGTTTGGCGCCATTCCGAAGCCGCACGTCCGGAGTACGGCAAGTTCTTCAGCAGAACTGGCGGCCAGACAATCCGCAGCGGTCGGAACGTGTTCACGAAGATCCAATAGCCGCGTTGGGGCAGGAGCACATCGGCCGAATTCTCGGTAAAGCGGTAGCTGCCTGAACTCGGGTCCGACGGCAGTCGATCCCAGAATGCGAGGCTACTGCTCACGAATCCGTTCTCGATCAGCTGGGCCCAAGTAAACGCCTCTTGGTTTTGCTCTTCGGCCACGGCCACGAGGTCCTTCAGCGGCACGCCCACCGAATACGGATTGGCGATCATGTTCCAGCCCGGTCGGAGCGTCGTGAACGACCCGCCTTGGAACGTGTCGCTCGGAGCGACGGCGTTCGTCAAGGTCAAGAAGCCCAAGTCGTTGTTCGGCACGATCCAGAAGGCTCGGCCCCGTTCGGCCGTCGTCGCCAAGGTGTATCCGCCCTGGTCCGGGTCCCACGTGTAGGCCACATAGTCCAAGCCTCCTTGCAGCCCGGTGATGTCGTCCAGCGACGAATCGGGGAACGACCAAGGTAGCGAGATGAGGTTCGGCCCTTCGCCGAGTCGAATTCGTGGCGTTGCGGCGATGGTGATCGAGCCCGGCAGAGTCTTGGCTGGACCCGGAATCGGTTGGAAATTCACCGAATAATCGACCTTACCGGTCACGTCGCCTGTGGCTTCCACCCACCATTCGACAGCCTCAATCTGATTTGCGGCGATGGTCGGAATGATCTGTGTTCGAGTCGGCACAGTCGCGTTCGGATCGTTCGGGTCGGCGACGAGTCGAAGACTTCCGTCTGTCGGCAGGTTGAGCGTCACCCGTACGTCTCGCAAATCGACCTCTCGATCTGTTTGGGCGTACTGATTGTCGAGATAAGCCACGATTCGGAACGGATTGACAGCCAGCCCGTTCGTACCGCCCGTTTGGGTTCCGATGGCGGTCGGCGCATCAACCAAAGCCGTATAAGGATCGCGGTAGTCCGCAATTCCCCACGGGCTTCGAATGTACTGCACGACCCGGTAAGTCCCGCCCGGTGCTCGGGTCTCAGGAACCAATCGCTGAGCGAATGCAATCTCGTTCAAGGCGATGTCGTTGTCTTCCAGAACGAGCCCAGTTTCCAGCGGATCGCCCGGATTCAGGTCCCCGAGCAGTCGCTGGGGCATGTTGTAATTCCTCAGGACGCCGGTCCCTTCAGACACCTCGACGGCGTGATTGCCGATGATGATCTGGTTGGCGGCAGTGAAGTCATCGTTCTCGCCCGGAACGTTATCGATCCGAAGCCCATAGGGAGCTGATTGCCCAGCCTGGAAGTAGACCGTGCTCGGGAACGTCGGGTTGGATCGGATGAAGTTCTTTTCGGTGCGAAGCGGCTTCGTCGTTCCGGTATCGACATACATTCGATACCCTTCGGCCGTGCGCTTTCGGACCCCTGGTCCTCGGCGAGTGATGAGGTTAGAGCCAAATTGACGCCAGTCGGTTGTGACGTTGTCAGCCGGGAAGACGCGGCTCCCTGGATCGACCTTGTCGTCGCCTTGGCCAGTCGTCATCATGCCCGTGTAAGCGCCAAAGAGCACACCCATCGTGTTCGGCTCTTCCGCCAAATTGGTCAGGTCCCATTGAAGTCGGACCGCGTCGCCAATGACCCGAGATTGGAGTCGAACGGCCACCCGTCCGGCTTGGTTCCACAAGGCAACGATGACGCGATTGCTGCTCAGAACGAACGAGCCAGCGAGTCCACCTTCCCCGAAAACTTCACTTTCGGCAGCATCTTCGGCGGCCAGTTGGGTTTGAATTCGAGCAAAGGCGTAGTCTCCAGCAGCGTCCTCCGGAAAGCCGACGGTAAAGGCCATGTCGTCATCGAACGTATCTTGAAGCGAGCCGTCTGCCCCCGCCCCGAAGGACATTCGTCCGGGCGATTCATTCGTGCGAGCGGAAGGATAGCACGGCCCAGGGCCGCCACCGTAGGTCACGGTTCCCGCGATGCCGAGTCTCCACTGCACGATTCTATTCCCGAGTCGGCGGATAAAGAGTTGCGGGGGAGGAGAATAGGCGTTGGTCCCTTGCTCGGGGTCAATGCACTCATAAAGCCAGCCGTTGAAAGGCGAGGCTCCGTTAAAAGGATCGTTATCGAACTGTGCCCAAGCCTTGCCAGCAGTCATCAAGACGCTGATGCCCACCCCAACTCGGACTAAAGAAGAATATCGGCTGTTTGACATAGTCTTTCACTAACTCGGACTGATGAGAGGCCCACCCGTTTCTGCTGAGAATCGGATGGGCCTGTTCAGGACGAAGCTGAGCTCCTAGGGGACTCCCGGAACTCCGCCGCCCGGAAGCTGCGGGCGTTGGAATCGACGCGGCGCGCTGAACACGTACCGCTCGCCATTGATCGCCACCGGCCCCGGAACGTCGGCAACGTTCCTCGCTCCAATTCGCCAGTAGACGAACTGCGCATTCGGATAGGCGGTCAACACTTCCGGGACCGGAGCCGTGCTGATGGTCTTTCCGCGCTCCGTCAAGTCAGTGAATCGAGCGAGAGTCACCGTTCGGCCTCGCGGGAAGTTCGGATCATCCGAAAGTTGAAGCACGTACTCCACCACGACGCTCGCCGTGGGGCCCTTCACCGACTGGAACAGGAACTTCGTCGGGACGGAGACCGTCGCGTTGTTCTCGGGGCTCACCAGCGAGGCCCGCGCGAATGGAGTCGCTTGGCCCTTGGCCGGAGTTCGAACCGACAAGAAGTAGCAGTCTTCGTTTCCACCGGTCGTTCCGGTGCCACCCGAAGTGGTTCCCGTGCCGCCCGAAGTGGAGCCGGTTGTGGCACTTGTCGTGCCGCCCGAGGTCGAAAGTTGGTCGTTGAAGATCACCGGATCGCCAAACTCGGCCGAAGCCATCGCTTCGGGGATCCCTCGACCGCCAGTGGTGCCGCCCGTCGTTCCACCGGTGGTGGTGCCGGTCGTGCCCGAGGTCGTGCCGGTGGTGCCACCGGTGCCGCCTCCGGTCGTCGGGGGCAGATCCAGCGAGCTGAGTCGATAAACGAGCTCCAGCGAATAGGTGTAAGGTCGACCCGCTTCGACGCCGGTGACCGGGTTCTCCAGAGTCGCTTCCGGCGGCTCTGTGAATTCGCAGGTCGATCCGCCCACTTGTCCGCGGAAGTCATACCACGTGAAGTCTCGCGGGCGAGCATCGTCGATGGCGGTTGTGTTGAATCCGTCGACCACGAGAACCGGGGTCGTCACGATGTCACTGCGCCAGATTTGCCAGCGATAGCGCTGTCGATTGCCCTTGATAAAGGCATCCGGGCGCCAGCTGAGTCGAACGGCGGGCGTGTCGTCGGGCAGGACGATCGCTTCGGCGTTCACCGAGGCGACGACGTCTTGGTTGCTTCCGCGACCTTGACCGACCAAGAAGAAGACGAGACCGAGGACGAGCAGAACCGTAATGATGCCGCTGTTATTGCCTCGGGCCCGGGGCTTGACAACTTGGGGATTCCCTTCGCGGGTCCAGGTGTCTCGAATCTCTGGAATCGGGAAAATGGCCGAAACGCGGTCGCCAGGCTGAATTCCCTTGGAGCTCTGGGTGATGCGAAGCGTCGCGCCATCCGGCTCGGTTTCAGTGACCACCGCTCGAGCAACTTGCTCGCGGCCGCGCAAGACGACGACTTCCATATTCTTTTGGAAGCCGGTGCGCTCACCTTGATTGATCAAAACCGTTTCGTTCGTCGTGTTCAGAACCGTCGCGGTCGGCAACGTCTGTCGATTGATGTCCTGCACCGCTTGATAAGCGCCCGATGCCAAGGCATCGTTGATGAGGGTCTCATCCGAAACATCGTCGGCCCGCAACGAGGACGAAGCCCCGAGGGCGGCGCCATTGACCGAAAGGCCCGAGGCGACATCGCGAACGATGACTCGCATCAGAACATCGGCTCGTCGCGCATTTCCTTCGCGCTGAATTCGAATGTTGACGATCTCACCTGAAACGATTCGTTGGGCTTGCACGTTGCGGCCCAGGCGCATCAGGTCGCGGACCTCGCGCACTGGCGGCTGATAGCCCAAGTTGCGCATTTCGCGGTCCACCGTCTCCATCGGCAATACGTCGATCGAGTTCAACTTCCCGAGCTCTTGAATGAGCGAATCCGCAGCGGTTCGGCCTAAGGCTCCGCCGCCCGTCTTGCTCATATTCACAAAGTCGGTGACAACCCAAACGGGCCGGGTCTCGACTTGTGCTTGAGCGCGATGCATCATCAGCAAAGTCAATGTCGGTACAAGCAGAGCGACGGTGGTCGTAAAACTGACCATCCGGCCCCACGCAGAATTTAGAAAACGCCTCACGTTGACGAGTCCTCCATGGCAAACATCCTTTACCCCAGTTCCTTTTTCGTGGCCAGGCGCCCCGAAAAGGAACGCTCGACCATGCGAATGTCGTTCAGCATAGCCGATCTTGATCCGCTTTTGGCCACGTTTTCACAAAAAATGACCGTGTTGGAAGGACGAATCAGCAATCGGACCTGCTTCGATGATTTTTCGAGATGATCGCGCCAGCCCTGGAGTTCAAGTCGTCGACTGGGCGCGAGAACCTCACAAAAGGTGCTCGGCATGCAAGCAAGCCAGCACGTCGCGTTCGACGGATTCGAGCGGCTGATTGGTTCGAATGACCTGATCGGCGAAGGGGATTTTCGCCCGCGTTGCGAGCTGCAAAGACTGCAACTCAGCCGCCGCATCGGCATCCGCCAGCCGGGCGGTAAGGCGTCGAAGCTGCTCCTCGGCCCCGCACGTGACCACCCAGACGCGGTCAAAATGGCCGCTGAGGCAGGTTTCGATGAGCAAAGGCATTTCGATGCATTCGGCGTCGGATTCCTGGAGGGCCCGCCAGATCAAGGGGTGGGTCAGTGCATTGAGTGCGCGCCGTGCCGCCGGATTGCTCACCAGTCGACGGCGGACATCCTCCCGAGTGAAGTCGTACGGCAGATCCATCAGCTCGCCGATCGCAATGCGGACTGCCGGACGTGCGAAGACCTCAGCCGCCACCTGGTCGGCCGAGACCGTCTCCAGTCCCGCCTGCTGAATCATGCCGAGCACGGTCGACTTTCCTTCGGCAATCCCGCCGGTCACTGCGATTCTCAAGCGTTCCTCCTTGCAGTAAGAGCGAAGGCGGCTTGCATCGCTGCGAGCCGCCTTCGTGTTGGGTCCATCAGTTCTTCGAGTTACTCTGCCGAGCTGTCTTTGCTGGAGTCGGCCGAATCTTCCACATCGTCGTCATCGGTCCGAGTGACCAGTCCCTTGAGCATCCCGAGTCGCTCGCCGATCGTCGCGCCGCCGGTCGGAACTCGGCCCATGATCGGCCCGTCCTCATAGTCGTCGTCCCGACGTCCGCCGCGGCCCTTCTTACCGCCCTTGCCGCCTCGGGGGCCTCCACCCTTGCGATTCATGTCGTCCATCTCCGAGCCGTATCCGACAGGACCGCCGTAGCCGTAACCTTGTTGAGGCTGGCTAGAGTAGTCCGCTGCTCCCGACTTGATGCTGAGCACCATGCGGCGCTCGTCGGGTCGCAAGTCGATGATGGTCGCTTCGACTTCTTGATTCTCTTCGAGAACCTCGCTCGGCTTGTTGATCCGGCGATTCGCCATCTCGCTGACTGGCATAAACGCCTCGGCCCCTTCGGGCAGCTTGACGAAGGCGCCGTTTTGAACCAAGCGCCCGATGGTGACGGTGATCTTCTGGCCGATCTTGTAGTTTTCTCGAATGAGGTTCCAAGGATCGGGCAAAACTTGCCGCAGGCCCAGACTGATCTTGCTGTTGGTTGGGTCGAGCCGCAAGACCATCACGTTGATCTTTTGGCCTTCCTTCAAGACCTCTCGCGGGTGGTTGATCCGCATCCAGCTCATTTCGCTGATGTGGAGCAAGCCATCGATCCCGCCGAGGTCAATAAAGGCGCCGTACTCGGTGAGGCGACGAACGGTTCCTTCGAGAACCGCTCCTGCTTTGACCTTACTGAACAAGGTGTTCTTGATCTCTTCGCGTCGCTCTTCTTCGGCTTGCCGATTGCTCAGAACGACTTTCTTGCGATCTCGATCCAGTTCGATGATTTTCAGGTCGATCGTCTGGCCGACGTACTTCTCAATGTTTCGCAACTTGCCGCTGCCGACATGAGTCGCCGGGACAAATCCACGGACTCCGATGTCGACCACGAGGCCTCCCTTGACGCGGTCGATGACCTGCGCCTTGATCGTCTCTTGCGAGTTGAACTGCTCTTCAATCGTCACCCAGCGATCTTCAAAATCGGCCTTCCGCTTCGAAACGATCGGGTTGCCCTCGCGACCTTCGGGCCGAATGACGACGACCATGATCTTGTCGCCCGGCTGGACCACGCCCACCGCCGTCTCCAAATTTGCGTCGCTGAGTTCAGCCAGCGGCACAACGCCCTCGGACTTCGTCCCCAGATCGACGAAAACTTGGTTCTTTTCGACTTGGATGACGGTCGCCTCGACCTTGTCACCCCGATTCAGCTTGCGATACGACGAGTCGGCGGTGCCTTCACTCGTTCCATCGAGTTCGGCCATCGCTTGCTCGAAGAGCATCGCATCGTCTGCCGCGGCCATGGCCGGGGCTGGTGCAGGGGCCGGGGCTGGTGCAGGGGCTGGAGTCGGAGCCGGTTCAGGTGCCGGAGTCGCGGCGGTCTCTACCACCGGAGCTTCGGGAGGGGTCGTTTCGGCGGCAGGTGCAACCTCTGCAACTGGCACGTCGGGGGTCGTCGGGGCCCCTTCAGGAGCAGCTTCTGCAGTGGGGGCCGTCGGTTCCGGCGCCACAGGCTGCTCGTTCGTCGGGGTCGTTGTTTCGTCGTTCATGATGATCACGGGTTGTCTAGTTCGGTCCTTCCAAAGAATCAGGAACCGCCAGTGTACCCATGCTGAACCCCGTGGGGCAAATTTTTGCTAAGCCGGGGGCTCTGGACTCGGAGAAATCGGTTGGCGTGCGTACCGCCACGCGAACGCCCAAAACGCGGGCCACCAGATGAGGTCGTTCAAAACGATCGTCCAGCCGAAGGCCCACGGCAATTCACCCTGGGCGGCCGCCATCAGAAACCCCAGAGGCCCAAAGGTCTTCCCGAGCAGGCCAATCCAGACAAAAGGGGCGAATCGGATCGGGTCGATGGCGAGATACCAGTAGCCCAGGGCATACACCATCACCATCATGCCGATGCATTGGAAGAGTGAAGGGTAATTCGGGGCGGCGATGCCCACCGCCTCAAAGATCGCTCCTGGAAAGAAGATCACGGCGACCCCCCAAACCACATTGTAAAGGGCGGCGGCAAGAAACCAAAACCGGAATCCACGAAGCCCGTCTTTCTTGAACATGGTAACGGTTCCTACGAGTCCGACTCGTGCTTTCACCCAACCAGGTACGCTGAAGCTCTCTCACCCCTTATGCTGACCGCACTGATTCTGACCCTGGCGCTCCAGCCTTCTCCTCGGCCGTCGATTCCCCCAGGCACCACGCGGGCCTTCCAAGAGTCGGCTTACCGGGTGCAAGAATTGATCAGCTTGGGCAAGTTTCCTGAGGCAGAAAAGGCCCTCGCGCGAATTCCGACGATGGATTTCAAGCTTGAATGGGACGATTCGGCGGTGCCGGCCGTGCGAAAAGCCGAGTTGCGGCAAGCTCGTGACGCCGCCATCGCCGCCTGGGAATCCGAGTTGCCGAGCATTCGGGTCTCGATCGGCAAACCAGGCGCGCTCAAGCTAAGCTTTGCGGCTTCATTGCCGGCGAACGCCGATACGAGCGGGCCCGCCGGAGCGGTCTATTTCTTCAACAGTCCAGGCCCTGGGCCGTGGGTCGAAGGTGTCCTCGCCCTGAGCCGGACGGAGCGAAAGATCAGCGTCGAAGCTCGCGACATCACGAACGAAGTCATGTTCGCCATCGCTCAAGCGCTCGGGCTGGAACGAACCAAAATTCTCCGAGCCGCCACCAACCGGATGGAGGTCCCCTACCCGGCCCTCAACACGGTCCAAAGTCGCGAAGTGGCCATTGTTGAGCGGATTCAAGCGCTTCGGCGCCAAATGAGCCAGGCGATCCAAGCCAAGCGAACCTTTCAACTCGCTCGCCCTCAGCTCGCCTTGGACACTCGCGAACTGATCAAAGACCGCGCACCCCAGGGCGATGTGGTGCCGTTCAGCTTTCTTGTTTCGAACCCGGGCGATGCCATTTTGGAGCTCCGAGTGGTCCCCGATTGTGGCTGCTTGCGAGTCCAAGCGCCCTCGACCCTCGAGCCCGGAGGCAGCGCCGTCGTTCAAGCCTGGGTGGACACGCTCGAATTTCCCGGCAATCTCCACAAAAATTTGCTGGTCTATTCGAACGACCCCGAGGCCTCCTTGCGCATCATCCCGGTCAAACTTCGATCGGAGCCCGCCTTTCGATTTCTTCGCGAGCAAGGGCAAGCCTGGATCGTCGGGGACCAAGGTGCCGAGGGCTCGGTCTATCTCGCGCTCAACCCCGAGCGCAAGTTCCAGATCAAAAAGATCGAGGTCCGCGGCCTGCCTGCCGAAATTTCGAGCAGCCCTTGGAAAGGCAACCTGGCCGACCCTGAGCTCGGCGATCCGGCTTTGCCCCGCGAGGGTTTGAAGCTGGATCTCAAGCTTCCAGCCGACATTCCGCCAGGAAGAACTGTTTTCAGCATTGTGGTTCACACCGACAACGAGATGTTCCCGACTCTCGAAGGGTCTTTTTTCGCGCAGAAAGGGATTCTGATGTCTCCGGAGAACCTGTATCTGGGGCAACTGAAGCCAGTCCCCACTCGGGCTTGGGGGGTTGTGGCGCGCCCGGGGCAACCGTTCCGGGTCGTGCGAGTCGAGTCCAGTTCGTCTTCGATTAAGGCCTTTGCCGAATCGACTGGCGCGGGAGATACCTTCAAGATCGTGGTGCAGTTTGATGGCAAAGCCGAATTGGGTCCGTTTTCAGCCGAATTGACCGTGGTGACCGATGATCCCAAGCAACCGAAGATTCCGTTTCGAGTTTCGGCCCAAATCATCCGCTAAGGTCTGCGTTCTGGCGGCGAGTCTCGTCGTTTGCGGAGCGTTTTGGCCCCCATCTTCGCCGCCGTCTTCGCCGCCATCCGCGCCTCCGCCTGGGGCTTCAGGTCGACCCATGGTGCGTGAAACCGAGTGGCTTGTGATCGCCGGGGGATTCGACGGCTATCTTTCGCCGTGCGGGTGTGTCAAGCCGATGACCGGCGGGATTCGTCGGATGTCCGATGCGATCCAAAGGCTGCGGCGCCGAGGTGCGGTGACTTTTGTCCAATCCGGCGGAATCGTTCTCCAAGAGGGCCGCCAAGACGTGATAAAGCTCGAAACTGCGAGCGAGGCCCTCCGCCAAATGGGGGTCCATGCGATTCAACTCACAGACCGCGAACTTCGGCTCGGCGTCGGGGTGCTCGCGAGCGCAAGCCGGCTTTCGGGAGATCGACTTCTCCTTAGCTCAGGCCGAGCGGTCGACGATGTTCCGATCCGGGACACCGTCCGCTCGGGGTCGTTCCTCATCGGAGCTTGGAGCCCGCTGAGCTCGACGTCGGTCCAAGTCGCCGGGGGCCGCATGCCGACTCCCGTCGAAGTCGCCCGTCGGATCGTGGACGAGGCGACGCCGCGCTCACTCGTGCCGGTGCTCCTGTTCGAGGGGCGCGAGGAAGAGGCCCGCCAAGTGGCCCGAGAGGTCCCCGAGCTGGGCGTTGTGGTCTATCGCTCGGGCTCAAACTCGATTTCAGGCCCGGCCCCGCGCGAAGGTTCGACCCAGATCGTGACTGGGGGTGAAAAGGGCAAGGCGCTCCTCATCTTGCCTTGGCAAAGGTCGGCCCGGGCCTGGGGCCGCCTCGAAGCGCAATTGTTGTCGCCCGAGTTTCGCGATGAGCCTGGCGTCCAGCGTATTTATGCGAGCTACCAACGGCGGGTCGCCGAAGAGAATCTTCTCGACCGAGTTCCCCGAGCGCCCAGCGAGGCGTTCGCAGGAACTTCGGCCTGCATGAGTTGCCACGCCCAGGCCCATCAGGTCTGGTCTGAGTCGCGTCATGCGCGGGCCCTTCAAACTCTTGAAAAAGATGGGTCGGATCCGGACCCCGACTGTACGGGTTGTCATGTGGTCGCGCTCGACCGCAAGGGCGGGTTCCAAAGTCGAGCCAAAACACCCGATCTGGCGAACGTGGGGTGCGAGAGCTGCCACGGACCGGCGGCCAAGCACGCCCAAGACCCCGAAAAAAATCCGCTCCCCAAGGTGGGTGAGTCGGCCTGCACCTCGTGCCACACCCCCAACCACAGCCCAAACTTTGATTACTCCACCGCCTGGCCCAAGATTGTGCACAAATAGTGGAAAAGTCCAGCACTCGGGCGTGGCATCTGGCCCCCCGATTCGGTCACGATGGAGGTGCTGAGGACGTATTGAACGCCGCTCCTGAGGGGTGTTCAACAGGGGTCCGAAGCTCGGGTTTTTGTGGGGTTGAAAATGCAAGAAATCGCCATCGATGAAGCGCTGGTGAAATTTGGGGGAGTGGCTAAACAACGCCTCTCTCAGGCACTCGAAGAGCGAGATCGAGCTGGCTTTCACTCCATTGCGGCGTTGCCTTCCAACGCCAAGGCGGTGGAAGCCTGCTTGCTCTTGGCAGGGGGGCTCCAGACCTTTGTCGCCGTGGTCGGCCCGAGCGGGTGGGGAAAGACTCACGTCCTGGAGGCCACCGCCAAGTCGATCTCGCGAGAGCGAGGGGTCCCGGTTCCGGTTCGCCCCGCTCGCGAACTCCTCGACCAAGGGCGAACCGATGCCAGCGTCCCTCTCATCCTCGACGATGTTCAAGAAGCACTCGGTCGGACGCGCTTGCGACAGCAAGTCCGGACAGTTCTCGACCGGCGCGTCCGCTCGGGGCTCCCGACACTCCTCAGTTTCAACGAAGAGGCCGGCGCCCGATCGATCCGAGGCTTCTTGCCTTACTATCGCGATTGGACGGTCGTCGGCATCGAAGAGCCGAGCTTGGCCGAGCGAAGTCTGGTGGTTCGGCAACTCGCCTCGACCGAGGGACTGGTCCTCGCGCCTCAGCTCCTGAATCTCCTGGCCCAGCGCGTCGAAGGCAATGCGCGGACCCTGCTCGGGGCACTTCAGCACCTGAAGCTGATCCAGTCGGATTGGACCGACCGGCCCGATGTGCTGCGAGCGCTCGGCACTCTGAAGAGTTATTGGGGGAGCCGGGACGGATGGGATCTCAAGGATTTCTTGTTGGAAAGCACCTCGCGTCAGGCCCAAAGGTCCCTAGAGCCCACCTGGGGCCGCGCATTATCCGTCTATCTTGTATTACACCGGATCGGATTGAGCGAGGCCGAGACCGCTCAGGTCTTCGGGTTGCACCCCGGCGAGGCCTATCGCATCACTGCCGATGTCGCCCAAGCATTGGCTTCTAAATCCGACCTTGAATTCGAAGTGGAGAAAATGGAACGAGCGTTATTGGAATCGCTATAGGCCCTTGAGCCGTCTGGGACGCAGAAAAGCCCGCACGTTTGCCGGGCTGTCCTGCGTCCCGCCTTCTGTATAGTGATCATAACTTTCCGCGAACCTATGCGAACGATCCGCGACCTGAAGCTCACGCCGGTTTGGGTGAACCCACTCCACCAGGTGTCTTCGGCAGTCCACCTCCTCAAGGGACACCAGGTGCCTGCCGTGCCGGTGCTCGACGGAGATCATCTTGTAGGCATCATTACATACGAGCAGCTCGTGGGGGCCGCGGAGTCGCTTCGGGTTCGTGACGTGATGATCCCGGTTCCGGCCGAGATTCCGGCAACAATGCCGATCCGTCGCGTGGCCGAGCTGTTCACCCAAAAGTCGTTCGAGTGGGCACCGGTGGTCGATGAGCATCACCACTTGTTGGGCGTCGTGACCTCGACGATGTTGCTGCGCGAGCTCGCCCGGAGCTGGGACCCGCTCACCAATCTCTCTTGGAGCGATGCGCTCCGAGAGTGGGGCGTCGAGCAACTGACCGAAGGCCAAGAGATCACCATCGTCTTCGTCGATCTCGACGACTTTGGCGAATATAACAAAAAGTATGGGCACATCGTCGGAGACCGTATTCTTCGTTATATTGCGGACTTTTTGAAGCAGAACATCGAGCCGGGAACCGACCTTTTGGTTCGCTATGGAGGCGACGAGTTCGCGATCGGTAGCATCCGAAGTCGGGCCAGCGTGGACGCCTTGGTGACGACGCTCAACGACCGGATGCTCAAGATTCCGATCGACGATCTGCCAGAGCCCGTCACTTGGAGCATCGGCGTTTTCGGGGGGCGGCGCGGGCGCGAGCGCGAGAACGTCCACGTCGCGGCTACGCTCGACTCGCTGATCAACTTGGCCAGCCGCGACTGTCTCGCCAAAAAGCTCGAGCGAAAGAAGACGAGTGTGCCTGAGCCAACCCCAGAAAGCCCGACTCACTCCGATCCCGAGCCAACAAGTGTCGGGAGCGAGGGGTCGATGCCACTGCCCAGCCTTCTCATGGTGTCGGCGGGCGAGTTTCCGTCCAATGCGCCGAGCACCGTCGGGCTTCGCCACGAAGGGGCCATCTTTACCGGGGTCGATGTCCCGGGTTCTCGACCCGTCGCCGAATCGGTGGCCCGCGCCACCGCTCGGGCGCTGGAACGGGCGGTCAAAGGCGTCGTCATTCAGATCGCCGAAGTTGCCCTCATTCAGGGGCCCGAAAGCGAGAGGCTTGTGTCGGTCGCGGGGACGGTGGCCGACGCCCAGGGCGAGCGGACGATGGCGGCCCTTGGGCCGGTCGGAGAAGACCTCTTTCGCTCCATCGCCGAGACGACGATCGAAGCCTTCGCCGGACTGGCGGGCGTCGCCGTCGCCTGATTCGGGGGGCCGCCGCCCAATTTCCCGAATTCGCACCGATCTTTGGCCCGTCTTCTCGCGTAGGAAGAGGCAACGATGCCCGAATCAGAATTGTCCCACCAGATCTTGGATCGAATTGCCGAACAGGCTCCTGCCGACCCGAAGATTCAAAACTACGTGGCCGCGATGCGCCAAGAACTGGAGCAGATGGAGTTGGCCCGGCGTCAGCAGGCCGAGGCCCTTGCCGAATTTGAAGCGGCCTACGAAAAGTTGACCAGTCCCGCCAATCGCCTGGGGGTATTTCTGCGCCCGCTGGAGGATGACAAGGTCCTCATTGCGCTCGGCGAGACCGAGTATGTCGCGCTCGTGGACCCCAAGCTTGACCGAGCCGAGATGGTGCCGGGGGCTCGGGTTCTTTTGAACGAAGCCTATGGCGTTGTCGGCTTTTTGCCGGCGCATCCGGGCGGGATGCTGGTCAAGGTGTCGGAGCTGCTGGTTGATGGTCGACTTCGAGTCGGACAAGAAGGCCCCGGCTCGATGGGCCGACTCGTCCATCGGAGCGAAGGGCTTACTAAAGCGGATATCAAAGTCGGCGACGAGGTTCGCATCGAGCCGAGCGGGCGTCTCGCGGTCGAGCATTTCGAGCGAGCCGAGGTCCAGGACTACTTCGTCGAAGAGGTCCCCGAGACTCCTTGGTCGAGCATCGGCGGCCAGGATGAGGCGATTCAGTTGGTCCGAGAGACCATCGAGCACCCAATGCTCTACCCCGAGCTCTATGCCCGATTCGACAAAAAGCCGATCAAGGGCGTGCTCCTTTACGGTCCTCCTGGCTGCGGAAAGACCTTGCTGGGCAAGGCGATCGCCTACAACCTCGCTCAGTCTTATGGGGAGCGGGCGGGCAAGCCGGTGCGCGAGTACTTTATGCACATCTCGGGCCCCAAGATTCTGAACATGTGGCTGGGCGAGACCGAGCGAATGGTCCGCGAGATCTTTGAAACGGCCCGCCGCAAGGCTCAAGAAGGTCGTCTGGTGGTGATCTTTATGGACGAAGCCGAATCGATCCTTCGAACTCGGTCGAGTGGTCGCTGGCTGAACATCAGCAATACGGTGGTCCCGCAATTCTGCGCCGAGATGGATGGCCTCGTTTCACTTGAGAATGTGGTCTTGATCTTGACCTCCAATCGGCCCGATTACATCGATCCGGCGATCTTACGACCCGAGCGCATCGACCGGAAGGTCAAGGTCGCACGTCCGGATCGCGACTCTAGCCGCACGATCTTATCGATCTATCTGAAGGAGAGTTTGCCGATCGACCCGAGCTTATTGGCCGAATTCGAGGGCGAAGAGTCCTGCGCGCGCAAAGCTCTTTTGGAAGCTGGCATCCAAGCCCTGTGGCGTGAAGAGTCGTCGACCGAATTCCTGAAGGTGTTCTTCCGCAACGGATCGACTCAGACGATGTACTGGAAAGACTTTGTCAGCGGAGCCCTTCTCAAATCGGTGGTTGACCGGGCGAAGGACAAAGCGATTCGGCGGAGCATCGCCGAGCCAGGAGTCGAGCACGGCCTTTCGATCCGGGATGTCGAGGACTCGATTCGAGAAGAGTATCAAGAGAACGAGATCTTCCCGCAGTCGGACGGGCTCGAAGACTGGCTCAAGCTGATCGACCTGGACGTGAAGCAGGTCAGCGCGATCAAGCCGATCCGACCGGAAAAGGGCGATGGCTACCTGCAAAAGACCGTGATCTAAACGAGCTCTAAGTATCCGTTGCGAAAGAGCAGTCCCATCAGGGCCTTTTGCTCATCTTGTGAAGGGATGAACGGGCCCAGGATTTCGGCCGGCCACTTGTCGGGGCTCCACTTCAGGATCGCCTCAGCGAGCCCAGGCGAGCAGTTGATCGGCAGGGCAAACCCGTTCTGGTGCTGAATTTGGGCTTGGGGTCCTTTTCGGAGAATCTGAATATCCTCCACCCGCCGGAAGTGTCGCTTGAGGCTTTGCTGGGCCGAAAGCCCGGAGTACATCTGCTGGGTGTTGGCGAAGACTCGCTCGATTTGGCCCTGGTGGGCCTGGCGGAGGGTGAGGGCAGGAATCGCTTCGCACCGGAACCAGCCCGGCCCCTCGGCCTTTTGGCAGAGGATGAGCCCGTAGCAGATCTGCTTCATCTTCAGTTCGCGAATGAGCTGGGCCCAAGCGACCGGATCAAAATCCCCGTTGCCGGGGAGCGAGCGCATCTCCTCGGCAAATCGCGCGGGCTCGGTCTGGCTTAAGAGGACGATCCAACAGTTGCAGCCCGAATCTTTCAGCCAAGCCCGAGGTCGGGCCGTCCAGTCCTTTTCATCGTCTTGGTACCAAGACGCGAGCATGGTCATCCAGCCGCCTGGCCGAAGCCGGAGGGGGAGCTCGCGAGCCAATTGCTCGACCGCTGAATCCGGCCCCGAATCCGACCCTGAATCAGCTCCCGATTGGGCGGACAGGCCGGGAATTCCTTGCCCGGTCGTGATCACAAAGGGAGGGTTGCTGACGATAACATCCGCGGTCTCGTCGCCAAAGGGCTCTAAGAAGCTGCCCTGTCGCCATTCGATCTGGGGCTGGCCGTTCAGGCTCGCGGTGAGCTTTGCGGACTGCAACGCCCGGTCGGTGATGTCGCTGGCAATCACCTGCATCCCTTCGGCGGCGAGTTGGACTGCCTGAGCGCCTTGGCCTGTCCCCAGGTCCCAGGCGACCCCGCCGGAACGAAAAACGGTCGTCCAAGCCGCGATTCGCGTCCCATTCGAAGGGGGAAGCACGTAGTCGGTCGGGATCGGCTGCTCGGCAAAGGGAAAGGGATCGCATACGACCCATCGGCCGTGAAAGGGCACGATCGACCGCAGGGCGAGCACGTGGTCGCCGTCTCGCTGAACAAGACCCGCCTCAAGCAGCGGATCGAGCGAGAGCGGGGCGAGAGCTTGCTGGAGCGCCGCCTCGGATTGAGGCAAGAAGAGAGCGAACAGAGACAGCAACGTGCGCGCCGACTCCGACGTCTCCTCGGGCCACTCGACTCGGCTTCGCTTCATGAACCCGCTTTGGAGCGGCTCGCCGACGGCGCTCAGCAGTTCCTCATCGTAGCCACATTTCGCAAAGTGGTCGGCGTAGGCGCGAAGATCAGGCAGGCTCATGAGGGCCGAGAGATTACCCGGGGGACGACCATTCGGGGGGATGATGGGGAAGGTTAGACTGGGGGTGTGTAAGGCCCGTACAAAGCGCATACGGCTCCGGCTGGGTCGCGGATACACGCGAATCCCTCGGCTCCCATCATGCGCGGGCCGTAGAGGATTTGACCCCCATGCTGAACCACTCGGGCCAGGGCTTCAGCTAGGTCGGCCACCGAAAGGTAAATCAACCAGGCCGGGGGCATCTGAGCATTCATCCCTTGTGCGTGGCAGATCCCCAGGACCGAATTCCCGACCTCAAGCGGGGCGCCCGGAGGGATCAGGTGATAATCCTCATAGTCCCCCATCGGTTCGGGGAGGAACTGGTATCCGACCACGGCTTGATAGAACTCTCGCACCTCATGGGCATTCGGGACGGTGAGATCGGTCCAAACGACCTTGCCAACAGATTCGCTCATCGCCGCACTTTACTGGATCTCGACGACGGTTTCAAAGCTCGGGCAGACCCGCAGCGTCGCCATGACGGTGCAGTACTTCTCGTCACTCAGCTGAATGGCCCGATGGACAGCGGTCGGATCGAGGCCCTCTCCTGCGAAGACGTGGCGAAGGGTGAGTTGGGTGATGGGGCGTGGATAGACGCCTTCGGGTCCGCGCTCCCACTCCAGGTCGATGCGATAACTTGTCACTTTCTGCTGCTTCTTCTGCAAGATCGAAATGACGTCCATCGCCATGCACCCCGCGACACTCGCGACGAGCGCCTGGACAGGAGTCGGTCCGGCGCCAACTTGACCCTCTTCGGGATAAGCATCCATCATCCAGGAGGTGCCCTCCACCGAAGTCGCTTGAAACCGCATGTCACCTTGCCACTGAACGTTGACCATGGCCGGAGTATGGCGTATTTTAGGAGGACGGCTTGAGGAAGATCGAGACCCTCGTGATGCGTCGACGCGCCATGTTTTCGACTCGGACGTCGCCAAACGGCATGGTCACTCGATCGCCCAGCTTCGGCAGACGCCCGAGCTGATTTTGCACAACCCCAGCGAGCGTGTCCGTCTCGGTTTCGCCCTCGGTTGAGACTCCCAGAAAATCAAACAGCTCGTCCAGGCGAACCTCGGCCCGGGCGGAGAGTCGGTGCGTCGAGACTCGCTCGATGGGTGGGCGCTCGCTCTCGATCTGGTCTTCGAGCTCGCCAAAGACCTCCTCGATGACGTCTTCGAGCGTGATGAGCCCACTTGTTCCGCCGTACTCGTCCATCACGATGATGATCTGAGATTTGGCGTCCCGCATCCGGTTGATGATCTTGTTGATCGAGAGGTTTTCGGGGACCGCCTCCACCGGTCGAAGCAAGCTTCGGAGGTCGAAATCCGGGTCTGACCAGTGTCGAAGAAGGTCTTGCACATAGAGCACCCCTTCGATTTCGTCGATATCGCCTCGGCAAACTGGAATTCGGCTGTGCCCGATCTTGCCGATTTTCGCGAGGACTTCGTCGCGGGGTGTCTCGAGATCGAGCCACTGGATATCGAGGCGATGGACCATGATGTCGGCGGCATCCAAAACGTCGAACTTGAGCGCTCGCTGAAGCATGGTCGAATGGGTCTGCTCCAGCATCCCCTCGTCGCCTCCGGCTCGGACGAGGAGCAGGAGTTCCTCTTTCGAGACGCTCATGTCGGTGGAACTTCCCATTCGGATGCCGAACAGCAGCAAGATCGCTTTGCCGAGCCGCTGGACGAGCCACACGAGCGGAGCCATCATGACGACGAAGAATCGCAAGGGGCGAATGAGCAGAATCGCCGATCTTTCTGGATGCTCAAGCGCGATGTATTTGGGGACCAGTTCCCCCACCACCACAAGAATCAGGGTGACGATGAGGAGGGACACCATAACGCTGACGATCCGACCCGCTACCGGATCGAGGACGGTCGAAAGAACCGCCGTCAACTGAGCTTCGGTGATCGCACCGATGCCGATGCTGCAAAAGGTGATCCAGATCTGAATCCCGGCGACGTATTGGGGCAGATTTAGAGTCGCCGACAGCAAAACTTGGGCGGCTTTTTTCCCTTGTTTGGCCAAGGTCTCGACCCGGCTGCGCCGCGAGGTGACCAGCGCGTATTCGGCGGCAACAAAAAATGCGTTCCCGAAAATCAGCACGACGCTGATGACCCAACCTATCAGACCCAAACTCGGACTGTCACCTTCCATACGTGCGGTGCGGATTGATATTGTATCACAGCGTCGAGATTCGTGGGCCCTGGCGTTGAATCAGGCGGTCCAGAGTGGCGGTTTGGATGGGCTCGGTTTGAGCCGAGACCGTATAGACGAGGGCCTCTCGAAAGAGCCGTTGCGCGGGGTGGCCCGCCGAATTGGCCGAGCCGCCGGTCGCGGCGATGGCGGCGTGAGCGGCTCGGACGCAGAGTTCAATCGCCCAGGCCCGCAGTTCGAGCCGCTCTTGGGTCGTCTCTTCGGATCCCGCCTGAGCTTGGAGGAGTTGGTGGCGAAGCTCCTCCCACTCCTGGAGCAAAGACTCTGCCGCGTGCCCGATCGCCTGGTTCTTCTTTCTCTGGGCTGCCTCCTCCAGAATGTCGAGAGAGCCTCGCGTGCATCCCATCGCAAACCAACCTTGAAGGGTGATGTTGATCTGGTCGTTGAGTTGAATCCAGCGGGCGGGCTGGACAAAGACGACCGCTTCATGGGGCAAGAACCAACGGGTCAGGTCGGCGGTGACAGTCTGCGCCGACTCCATCGCCGCCAGCCGCATCGGGGGAGAAAACTGGATTTCTCCTCCATCCGGCGACCGCGCGGGGACAAAAGGAACAAGGCCAAGAACCGATTCGCCGGTCTCCAACGAGGCCCCGATCAAGAATTCGGGGAAAAAGCCGAATCCCGTGACCCAAGGGACATGGCCCTGAAGTCGATAACCGCCGGGTTCGGGGGTGGCTTGCATCAAAGGCGGACCGGAGCGACGAAGTTGGCTGAAGCCGATCCCGATGAGGCGCTCCCCGTTTGCCATCTTGGGCAACGTCGCCGCTTGAAGTTCGGCGTTCGTGGATTTGGCGATCATTCCGGCGGCGCTTTGGTGTTGGGTTTGCAAGAAGGCCAACGCCCCCGAGCTCCGCGCGACCGCTTCTTGAAACGTGCGGACTCCCAGGTCGCTCAAGGCAGGGCCGCCCCAGACTTCGGGGCGTCGCAACGCCAGGAGTTCCCGCTCGGCGAGCCCATGAAGGGCCCGACGAAGCGCCTCGGGTTCGGAGTCGAGGGCGGCCGCGTTCGGCCTCACTTCTGACTCCAAATAGGCTTCGGCGATCGCCAAAATCTCGCATTCGGCCTGAGGGGAGATCATTTCGGGTTGGCTTCGGGAGCCTCTTCGAGGACGATCTGACTCCAGTCACCACAGCGACTCAAGAACTGACTCACCCCGGCGACAAGAGTGAGCCGGGCATGACGCACGGAGGGGTCCTCCGCCATCACCATGGTCGATTCAAAGAATCCATTGATCGGGCCGAGAAGAGACTGCAAGGCGGTCGACATCGCCGCCAGTTCGTCGGCCTCCCAGGCTCGCATGAAGTCCTCTTGGGCTCGGAGAGCAGCCTGGCGGAGGGTTTCCCCTTCGCCGGAGTCGAGAGAACTGGGCGAGATGCTCGCTAAGACGGTCGCCGACGACTTGGCGGGCAGTGTGAATTCGCCTTTCCGAACGGCTGCCTGGACGATGTTGGAGGGCCGGGTCATCGTTTGGATCCAGGCGGGCTCTTCGGCCAGCTGGGTCATGAGTTGGCACCGCTTTCGGACGACTTGGGGATCGTCGAGGCTCGCCCCCTCGCCGGGGACGATGGCGGCGGCTCGAACGTCGTAGCGAACGTCCGGTAGGAGCGCCTCATATCGCCCCCGGAAAATTGACTCCAGGCTTTTCAGGATCGACTCGGACTCAAAGGAGTGCCCTTGGTCGGCATAAAGCCTGAGCCCGACGGGCAAGACTGCGCTGAGAGCTGGCCACCGGTCGGGCCAGCGCCACGCCGCCTCGATAAGGAAGGTCACTGCCCGGCGAAGACCGTAAGGGTCGGAGGAGCCGGTCGGCTCCAATCCCAGTCCGAGGTAGCCGATCAGCTTGTCGAGTTGGTCGGCCGCCAACAGGCGGACCGCTGTGCGCCCGCCGGGGGCGCTCCAATCTGACACCGCGTCGAGGTGATAGTGGGCCGAGATCGCCTGAGCGACGGGCTCGGGGAACCCCTCGCGCCGGGCGTATTCACCGCCAATGACGCCTTGGAGCGAGGCGAGCTCGCTGACCAGACCCGTGCTGAGGTCGGCTTTGGCATATAGCCCGGCTTGCCTCGCCCATTCGACCTCTTCTTCGGAGGCATCGGTCGCTTGAGCCCACGCGGCTGCGAGCGGGGCCAGGCGGTCGGCTCGTTGGCGGACGTTGCCGAGCTTTTCTTGGAAAGTCATCCGCTCGGTCATCGCCAAGAAGTCATCGAGCTGGTGGCGATGGTCCTGATCGAAAAAGAACTTGGCATCGTTGAATCGAGCGTTCAGGACCCAAGCATTGCCTTGCCGAACGACCTCATCCACGCCCCCATTGCGGATCGAGATGAATCGGTTGGTGAACGAGCCGTCCGAAAGCCGAATCGGAAAGAACCGCTCGTGCTTGGCCATCGCCGTCTCCAAGACCGCGTCGGGCAGTTCCAGATATTCCTCGCGAAATTCCCCTTCGAGGGCCACGGGCCATTCGGTAAGGAAGACGTTCTCCTCGACCAGTTCGGGCTTCAGGTCGGGCGTGCCTTGAGTGGCGACTCGCGCGGCTCCATCCCGGATCATGGTCTCGCGTCGACCCGGGTCTGGCTCCACTTGGCGGGACCGGAGCTCGCGGACCAGGGTCTCGAAATCCGAAGCGGAAAAAGCCTCGGGGAAGTTAAAGCGATGCCCCCGACTCTCCTGGCCGGCCGGAATCCCTTCGATCTCGAAGGAAACGAGTTCACCCCCAAAGGAGGCCAAAATCCACCGAATCGGACGGGCAAAGCGCATCCTCTGCTCGCCCCAACGCATGGTTTTGTCGAAGGTCAGAGCGCGGACCGCTGATGGCAGCAGTTCGGCGAGGACTTCGAGGGTGGCTCTCCCGGGAACGAGTTTGGTCACCCAGACATAGTCGCCCTCGGTGCGGACTTCGGACGGATCGACGCCCTGGCTCTTACAAAATCCGAGCAGCGCCGGCGCGGGTTGACCGTCGGGACCGAACGCGGCCTTGAGCCCGGGCCCCCGGATGTCCTTGGAAGAGTCTTCTTGCCGGGCTGGGACTTCGGCAATCCCAACGATCAGCCGCCGGGGTGTGCTGAGGGAGGTGACCCCGGTCGAGGAAAGTTGGGCCTCTTCGAGCCGCCGAACGATCTCCTCGGCGAGTTGAGCACTCGCTCGACGCACCGCCGAAGCCGGTAATTCTTCGACTCCGAGTTCAAAAAGCAGCTCCGGCATGAAGTTTTGAGTATACCGAGCGTTCTGATTTGACCTTTTCGTCCCAGGTCAGTAAAATGCAGGGACGCTCCACGGAGCGCGGGTGGCTAGCTGCCCGCTTGAGGAGGATATACAGCATGAAGCGATTCTGGATTCTTGCCGGCTTGGTCGGCATTTCGGCAGCAGCCCAGGCGCAATCGAGCCCACTCGATCTGCAGCCGGCCAACCTTTCGTTCCGCGTGAACCTGGCCTACCCGCTGGACAACGCCACGCGCGACCTGACCAACACTCTCATCGGGGTTGGCATCGACTATCACTTCCTGACCCAATTTTTCAAAGGGTCTCAAACCTATCTCTCGATCGACTGGCTGGGCAAGAGCGGCAGCGGGGCCAAAGGCAACATGTTCCCGATCTTGATCAATCAGAAGTTCTATTCGAACACCGGCGTGGATGGCAAGGGTCGAACCTACCTGTTCGGTGGGGTCGGGGTCGTGTTCCTGGACATCACCACGGCGAAGACGACCATTGCGGGTCAAGCCGGCTTTGGCTATGAGTTCGGCCCGAATATCTTCAGCGAATTCCGATTCTTGATTAGCGATTCGGCGAACAACTCGAAGGCGAACCAGATCGGAATTTCGGTCGGTTATCGGTTCTAAGACTCCGTATTGGAGCCTCTCTCGGCCCTCAGGAGCCTCGCTCCTGGGGGCTTGGGTTTTCTGGGCTGGCCCCAAAACTCTGGCAATCGTCCCCGGGAATTCCGCTGCCGCCGGTTCCGATGATGGATTCAGGTCTTCGGGCCGATCATGGAGGGTGTGCGGTCGTGAACAGCGGATTTCGACATCGACAAGAAACGCGAGTGGGGCTTCAGGTCCGGGTCTCGCCGAGTGTGCTCCTGAAAGCTCAGTTGCTTCAGTTGGGCCAGGCCGAGCTTCAAGCGGCGATCGAATCGGAGCTCGCGGAGAATCCCGCTCTCGATCGGCTGGATGACGATGAGCCGCTCGCCGATGAGTCGATTCTGAAAGCGGTCGCGCCGTGCGAGCTAAAAGCGGGCAGCGAGGATTACGAATTTCGACGCTCGCTCCCCCAAGATGCCGACGAGTTCGACTGGCTCGATCTTGCGCCAAGTCAAGCCAGCCTCCATGACCATTTGGTGGCTCAGGTTCGAACTCGTCTGCCGGGAGTCGCACCGAGCTTGATCGAGTTCGTCGTCGGCTGCGTGGATCGGAGAGGGTACTTCGAGTCGTCGATCGAAGAGATGGCCTTGGCGACGCAAGCGCTTCTGGAGGATGTCGAGCTGGTGGTCGATGCGGTTCGTCACTG
>DDCB01000026.1 GCA_002335425.1 Chthonomonas sp. UBA2017 | reverse complement strand
TATACTCTGAGAAAGATGTTCGAGGAAACGACGGTCGGTTACGAGAAGCTACAGCTGTTTAGATTGATCAAAGGTGAATCAAGCAAGGATAAGCCCGAAGGCGATGTCGCAGCAAAGTTCGTGAACGAGACCTACCACATAGAAAACGAGTACGTGATGCAGCTCGATCCGCATAAGTTCGATTACGTACTTGAGTATGTGCTGGACACGTGCATCAAGGTGTTAAGTGACCAAGGCTAGTACCTGATCCTAACGATCTCCTCCAACTCCAGCCTAGTCGCCCTTCGATCATAGAGCTTGGTCGTCCTGCTGTCCGCATGGTTTGCGAGTTGCTGGGCGGTCTCCAAACTCCCCCCATTCGCCAAGAACTCCGTGATTCCAGTGGCCCGGAACGAGTGGTTCGAGAAGACCGGCGGAATCCCAGCCCGCAAGAGCCGCCGCTTCACCATTCGAAGGACGTCACCGCGTGTGAGAGGCCGCTTGGTTTGGATCGTACCCTTGGCATCAAAAGCAGGGAAGAGATAGTCCGAGGATCGAAGGTCTGCGACGGCAACCCAATCATCGAGGTACTCAACCAGCCGAGGGTGAGCCGGGATATCCCGCTGGGCAATCTCATCGCGACCCAAAGTTCCGCAGGAATCGTCACCCGGGCTGAAAACTTCGTTCCCCACTTCGAGGTCCGGACAAGGACCGGCTTCAACCCATTGCCTCAGGATTAGCGGGGGTGCGAGAGAGCCCTGCATCGCGGAGTGCGTCACCTGCCCGGCAACGGTGCGTGGGGAGGTCTCTTTCGTTCACAATGTAGCCATGCCCACCTTTGGCAGGCTTAGCCTCGTCTCGTTGCTCGTTGCGGCTTTGGCGTTCGTTTCGGGGTGCAAAAAAGAAGAGCCGTTCGTCGGCGGCAAGCCGAGGAAGCCGATCACGAGCGTCGTCAGCTTGAGCCCGAGCACCACCGAGATCTTTGCCACCTACGGCAATTCACAGACTCTTCGCGGCAAAACCGGCGCCTGCAACTACCCGGGCGGACTCGAACTCGCCGAAGTCGTCGTGACGACGAAACCGGACTTTGAAAAGATTGCCGCCCTGCAGCCTCAGCTCGTGCTTTACGATGAGAGCCTCTACTCAGAGGCCGAGATCGAAAAAATCAAGGCGCTCGGGGCCGAGGTCTTGGCGCTCAAGCCCACTTCGGTCGAATCCATGATCGATTACTGCTATCGAGTCGGTCGAACCCAAGTCGATCCGATGCGATTGAATGACTACGTTCAAAAGGTTCGCGCAGCGATGAGTTTGGCCTCGGCCAATCCGCCGCCTGCGGGAACGAGCGCGGCCGTTCTCATCGGGAACCCGCGAGAAGGCGAGTACTACATCGCCGGGGTCAACACCTATCAAGCCGATCTGATCCGAATCTCGGGAGCCGAACCCAAAGGCCCCGATGCCAATAAATTTGTCCCGCTGAACGTCGAGACGTTGCTGCAGTGGAACCCGACGATCCTCATCACAACGAAGGACAATGCGATCAACATCGCCCGCGATCCGCGGCTGAAATCGCTCGGCGCGATCCAAAAGAACCGAGTCGCAGAGATGGACCCCGATGTCCTGCTTCGCGCTGGAGCCCGAGCTGACCGGGCGATCACCGTTGTCAGCGGCCTCTTAGAATCACTTTCTCGACCTCAGAACCCCTCTCCCTAAAGAAAAAAACGATGTTACAAGCTGAAATTGGCGTCTTTGGCGGCTCGGGCTTTTACCGACTCCTGGATGAAGTCACGGAAATCAAGATCGACACGCCCTACGGCGCGCCAAGCGATTCGGTGATGGTCGGCCAGCTCGGGGGGCGAACGGTCGCGTTCTTGCCCCGACATGGCCGGAGCCACTCCATCCCACCGCACCGGATCAATTACCGAGCCAATGTCTGGGCGTTCCGGCGGCTGGGGGTGAAAGCTGTCATCAGCCCATGCGCGGCTGGCTCGCTCGCCCGGCATGTCGAACCTGGGCACTTTGTGGTCTGCGACCAATGGGTAGATCGAACCCATGGCCGAGCCGACACGTTTTATGAAGGCCCCATCGTCGCCCACATCAGCCCCGCTGACCCTTATTGCCCGGTGCTTCGCCAACTCGCGATCGACGTGATTCGCGAGCACCAAATCCCAGTTCACGAGAAAGGAACCGTCGTTGTGATCAACGGCCCTCGATTCAGCACGAAGGCCGAAAGCCAGTGGTTTGGGTCACACGGATGGGAGGTCATCAACATGACCCAGTACCCCGAGGCCTACCTCTGCCGCGAGATGGGCATGGCCGTCGTGAATATCTCGTTGATCACGGACCACGACAGTGGCGTCCACGCCGAAACCGAGGCCGTGAACGCCCAGAGCGTTCTGGAAGTGTTTAAGCAAAACGCCGAAAACATCCAAAAAGTTGTGCTCGAGATGATTCGCCGGATGCCGTCCGATCTCGATGCTTTGCGTCCGATGGATGCTCTCGCCTTCAGTCGCGGAGATGGCCACGTTCTATCTCCCCACGATATTCGTCTGTTCGAATAGCATGATCACCTTGCTGGCACTCGCGGTGGCGACTCAGGTCCCCCATTTGAAGGATCCTTATCCCGTCGACCTAGGTCCGGTCAAAATCGGCACCCGAGAGGTCGCCGTTCGCCTTCCCGAGCCCGGAGTCAAACTTTCCGGGGGCCTTTCTGCCGGCGAATGGAAGCTCTACCCCCGCGAAGGGGTGCGGGCCCTCGCCGACGGACTCTGGGGCGACACCGCCACCCTTTATCAGCGACACCGAGAGCAAGCCCAATCGGCCCCCGAATGGAAGGTTCGAGTTTTTATCTTCACTCGCTCGGAAATCCTTGAGCAAGGCGCCGATGGCCTCTTTCGCCAGCGCCGGGCCGGGTTCGAGCGAAGTCAGGTGGATGAGATTTTTGAGTCCTTAGCTCGAACCAAAGCAATGGCCGAAGCCTGGAGCGGAGGCCGAGTCCGCCTGAACTTCCAGGTGACCACCTTGGACGATCCAATCCGGCTTCGACTCGCTGCCGGTCAGTCTGAAAAGGACGCTCAAAAAGACTGGGTCGCGACCCAAATCAGTCCGTTCATCAATGGGAGTCCATTTGACGCCGATGACCGGCTCGACCGCGGGCCTTATGGCTCGGTGTGGGCGATCCGGCCACTGCTCACGCGAGTCTCTCCCGCGGAGCGAGTTCGTGGCATGCCGGTTCAAGCAATCGACTACTACACCCACCCTTACGCCGATCAGCCAGGCGGTCTTTCTCGCTCACTCTACGAAGCCTGGATTCGCGATCTCGGGAACCGAGTCGAGGCGGCGGGTTACCCAGGCAGCTGGCCGGCCGACGTACGTGACCCGATGTCCGTGGCCACCCCGTCGGCTTGGGAGAACTTCTTGCTTCCCACCTCTCGCCCGGACTTCATTGCCCGAAAATCGGGCGTTCCGAACCCCGAATCTTCAGATCCGTTCGCGGGTCTGCCCTCGACGGTCCCCGGCTCCAGTCAACTCGTCGATCTGAACGTGGCGGCGGAGCTCACGCGGTCCTCTTCGACTCGGCCGACTGCCGCTGTGCTCCAGAGGGGGGCCCTCCGAGTCGCCTTCGAGTTCAGCGAACTGCCGGCTCCTCCGGTCGAAAGTCATCTCTGGCTCTCGGCGCCAGCGGCGCAAGGGCTCTGGACCCTCGAATCGGCCAGCCCGATCCGAATCAAAGAAGTGGGGAACTTCCGCTCGGGGGTGGCGCGACTGGCGCAAGATGCGCAAGGATTCAGCCCCGACTCTCCCGTCTTCCGATGTGAACTCCAAGTGAGCTCACCCGAGCCGCTGGAGTTCCGATTCATCAGTTCCAGCGGCGAGACTTACCGGGTGCCGATCAATGAGACCGAGGCGACCGCCGAACAAGCTGAGCCCGGGCTGATCTGTCCGCCCGGGGACACTCCGACTCCGATCGGGATCGACTTGACGGCCTTCTTGGCTCGACCCGGCATCGGGCGGATCGTCGCCGTGGAACTCGCACCAAGTCGGTCGTCTCAGCTTCGCGAGCGGGGCCGCTTCGGAGAGTCTCTGTATGTCGTGACGAATCTGCGCTGGTCGCCCTTGGAGACGGGCTCGACTCCCTCTCCGCGCGGGTGGATCGAGCCCGACGCCGAAACTCGGGAGCTGCAACAACTGGCGGCCCAGTCCGAAGGAAAACTGGAAAGGCTCCTTGAGCTGGCCAAGAGTCCGCGCGATTTTGTCCGGCTGAACGCCGTCCATCTGCTGGGTCGATTTGTCGCCCCCGAACTCGTCCCGGTTCTGAGCGCTCAAGCCACCAGCGCCAACGCCGGAATCGCCGAGCTCGCCACCGAATCACTGGCCGCCCAAAGCCCCGAACTGGCCCTGCCGGTGTTGCGCAAGATGCTCAATTCCGGGCCGTTCGATTTCAGTCGCCAATACGCGGCGCGAGCCCTCGCTCGAACCCGCGAAGCCAACTTAGCGGGCCCCATCAGTGCCTTGATCACGGCCCGGTTTGGTTCAGCAAGGATCGATGCCGCGCAGGCCCTGGCTCAGCTCGACGGCGAGCCCAAAAAGATCATCTTGGTCGCCTTGCTCCAAGACTCGGACCCGCGGGTGACTCTGGCAGTGATGAAGCTCGTGGACCCTGAACTGGAACTCGCAAATCGGCGAGCCCTTCAAAGCGCGGTCAACGACCCCAGCGAGGCCGTGCGCTTGGCGAGTTACGATCTGCTTTTCCGCAGCTCGATGGCGGATTATTGGCGAGAGGCTCTGAAAGGCGTCCGCGACGAGAGCGTCTGGATCCAGAAAGGCGTTTTGGAGATTATTCAAAGCCGACCGCGGCCCGAGTTCCGCCCAGGGGTTCTGCTGGCTGTGACCGATGCCAATCCGCAGATTCGAGCCCGTGCGCTGGCGGTGCTTCAAGCCTTTCCTGAGGTCGTCAAGCTGGAGGAGATCGAGAACGTTTTGCGAGACTCTGATCCCGAAGTCCAGGCAAGCCTCATCGCGTTGGCGCGCTCCCAATCGCTGGTTCTGCCCGCAGAGACCAAAGCGAACCTCCTCCGGTCGGACTGGCCGAGCGTTCGTGAACTCGCAAAGGATCTCCCTTGATGAAGTTGCTCTTCGGATCTGACCACGCCGGGATTCACCTTCGAAAGAAGCTTGTTGAGTGGGCCGATCGCCAAGGGCACCTGACCGAAGTCTTCGGTGCTCCAAGCGAGGAACCTTTCGACTATCCGGATGCCGCGGACGAGGTCTGCCAAGCGCTTCTGGCGGGCCGAGGCGATCTCGGCGTTCTGATCTGCGGGTCCGGCATTGGGATCAGCATCCGTGCGAATCGCCATCGGGGCATCCATGCCGCGCTCTGTTGCACCCCCGAAATGGCCGAGCTCGCAAGGCTCCACAACTACGCCAATATCGTCTGCCTCGGCGAGCGCTTGACCCAGCCCGATCTGGCCGAGGCGATCCTCGCAAGATTTATCGAAACCGGCGAAGACCGGCAAGATCGCCGGGAAAGACGGGTGGCCAAGACCGATGGTCCTACCGATTTGAACTAAAGTTATCGTAAAGTGGTTGAAGAGTCCGACACGCCTTTTGATTCAAAATGAGCCAAGCCAAGAAGTTTTTCATCCCTGCCGGAATCGGCATCGCGCTCTTTGCGAGTCTCACCGCCGGGGTCGTGCTCCGCGATCGTACCGATAAAGGAGTCTTGCCCGACCCCGATGCGTCCCGTTCCATTTTGGCTTCGAAGATCGACGAGCGGGGCGACGTTCCGGCGGGCGATTACTTCTTCGACCTCGCGGAGCTTCTTCGCGACGCCTACGTCGATCCGGTTCGTGATGAGCAGAAGCTGGCGGTGGGAGCAGTGCGCGGGATGGTGGCGAGCTTGGCCGATCCGGATTCGGCCTTCTTCACCCCGGACCAACTGAAGAGCTATCGCAATCAGCTCAAAGGAACTTACGAAGGGATCGGCGTTGAAGTGATTCTCCAACTCACCGAGGACCAGCGCAAGATCATCCAGGACCGCAAGCGGGTCACCGACTTCGTTCAGATCGCACCCAGCCTGGTGGTTACCGCCGTCATGCCCGGGAGTCCAGCCGAGCAAGCCGGCCTCCAAGCCGGGGACCGGGTCCGAGCCATCGACGGCAAATGGGCGGTGACGAAGGAGACCATCGAGGAATTTCGAGCTCTCCAGGCCCAAGTCGCCGAGGGCAAGCTACCCGAAGCCGAGATTGACGAACTCCGTGAACAGCTCGCTCAAAAGGCGAAGTCGGGGATCACTGCCGCTCGGGCCCGGGAAAAAATGATTTTGGGCCGATCTGGAGAGATCGAACTCGCAATTCTTCGAAAAGGCGAGCCCCTCACGATCAAGGTGAACAAAGGAGTCACGCAGGTGAAGGCAGTCCGGCCCGCCGGCGACGCCTTTCGTCTTCAGATGATCGAAGGTGCTGCAGCTGAACTGAAAAAGCTGGTGACGAACCAAACTGAGCTGACTCTCGACTTGACCCAAAGTGGGGAAGGGAGCCTTGCCGAGTTGCGTCGCGTGTTCGAGGTCTTAGCCGCACCAGGTGAAATCGGCACCCTGGTGAACGAGCGCAAGAAGCCGCCGGTCTCGATCGTTGTGGAGAAAGGCAATCCCCAGCCCCCCGCATTGACTCTCGTTGTCGATGATACGACTCGGGGTGCCGCCGAAATGTTGGCCTTGGCGCTTTCGACGCGTGGCCAAGCCAAGCTCCAGGGCTCCCGAATGGCCGGAGATCGTACCTACAACGAGCTCAAAGTCTTGCCCGATGGGAGCGGCTATCTGCTCCCGGTCGGAAAGTTCCGACCCGCCCTGCCGGCCGCAGCTGAGGTGAAATCGTGAAATCCTTCCTGAAAGTCCTCGCCTTTATCGTCGGGGCCGTGGCGTTCTTCTGCGTCGGCTTCACTTGGAAAGACATCAAGAATCAAGAAGCACCTTCCGCCGAGTCGTTTCAACGGCTGATCAGCGCCGAGAAGCGCGTTCAGCTGACGCCCACTCAATTATTTAAGAATCACTACACGCATATCTCCAGTTCGTACTATCGCCCCGTCGACGTGGAGCAACTGAAGTACGCGGGAATGAACGGCCTTATGGCTTCGCTCGGCGATCCCCACACGATCTTCATGGAGCCGAAGATCAGTGCCGATTTTCAGACGGGCACCAGTGGCAACTTTGTCGGGATCGGGGCTCGTCTGGAGCCCGACCCGCTCGGGGCCAAAATTGTGAGTCCGTTCCCGAACGGCCCCGCCGACAAAGCGGGCATGAAGGCTGGTGACATCATCGTCGCCATCGACGGCGAATCGACTGCCAACCAAGAAGTCGACGATCTGGTCACCAAGATCCGAGGTGAAGAGGGCACCCTGGTGCGAATCAGCGTCTCGCGCGAAGGTGTCGACGAGCCCATCATGCTGACCATTCGTCGGGCTCGGGTCTTCACGCCGACTGTCGAAAGCCGGATCTTGCCCGGCACCACCATCGGATACCTTTCGATCTCCGAGTTCTCCGAGCCGACCGCCTCTCAGTTCGACGAGTCGCTCCAAAAACTGATGTCTGCCCAGATTTCGGGCTTGATCATCGACCTGCGCAGTAACGGCGGTGGGCTTCTGGAGTCTGCCACCGAGATTCTGTCCCGCTTTGTTGCCGACCGGGTTGTCGTCAAGATGAAACGGCGAAACGGCGAAGAAAAAGTCGTGAAGACCTTCTCGGGCATCGACCGCGAGCTCAAGGTCCCAATCGCCGTCCTTGTCAACGAAGAGAGCGCAAGCGCCGCCGAAATCATGGCCGGAGTCCTCAAGGACTATCGCATCGCGACCTTGGTCGGCGAGCACACCTATGGCAAAGCGTCGGTCCAGCAGGTCTTCCCGATGGCGGACGGATCGTCGGCAAAGATCACAACCGCCCGCTACTTCCTTCCGAGCGGGACCGATATCAGTCGGACCGTAGACGAAGAGGGCCAGTACGTTTCGGGCGGACTGAAGGCCGACGTCCGAGTCGAGCTGGAGACTCGGCGAGGTGTTGTCGTGGGCGACATTCGGACCGACAATCAGCTTCAAGCCGCGGTCAAGGTCGTGAAGGGGGAACCCGTGTCGAGCGCCCCGACGCCGCCCCCGGCACCGACTCCGGCAACGCCCTAGCCTATGCTTTGGCGAGAACCGCATGTCACCCAGACGCTCCAGCTAGACATCATTCGCCCCCTGACCGGGCAGAATCTCGTCGGAGGGCGGGCATGGGTCGTCCATGACGGTCTCTGGGTGATGGGCGTCGGGCCGGAGTCGTTTTCAGATGTTGAAATCTGGCACCGCCTCGTTCAAGAGCGGTTTGGCGAGCCTGAGTGGGCCTCATGGGGCTTCGTGCACGCATCGAGCGAGATCGTTGAAGATTTGATGCCCCCGAGTCGGGCCCCCCGGACTTGGCTTTGGCAGGTCCCCGAACCCGATTGGACCGAACCCTATCATGGGCGTGCGGTGGCGGTCTGTTGGCGAGCCGGGGTCGTCCTAGCTCAGGCGGGGCGTCCGACCGAGGAGGCCTGGGACGCCATGCAACTCGCGCTCGGGTTCTCGCCAGAAACCTCGTAATGCCGCCACCCCATTCCGGGGCTCAGCCGTGGAACGAACTTATTGATGAGTCGATGGGGCTGGATATTTGGAGCGTGGGCTTTGGCGGGACTGGCGGGGGCGCAACCCGAGTGGACGGGTGAATATCTCGTCCAATTTGAGCCAAATGTCTCCAGTGAAAGCCTCCTGAGGGTCCGCTCGCTGGGCGCGCTTCAGGCGAGCCGAAGCCAAACCGACGGCGTGGTCAAGCTCCGTCCGCCCGCCTCGACGAACCGCTCGATGTCATCAGTTCTCGCCGAAATTCGCGCTCTGCCCGGCGTCCTGCATGTCGAGCCAAACTACGTCTTTCGCGCCACTCAAACGACCGATCCCCTGATGGCGCAACAATGGGGGCTCGGCAAAATCCGCGTCCCGCAAGTTTGGAATTCGGTCTTGGGTCTGGGCGTCATCGTCGCCGTGGTCGACACCGGCATCGACACCGGACACCCGGAGTTCTCCGGTCGAATCGCCGGAGGCAGCAACTTTACCGGAGGCTCGTCGGGCGACTTTCAAGATCGCAATGGCCATGGCACCCACGTGGCGGGGATCGTCGGAGCCGCTTGGGGCAACGGACAAGGCGGAGCCGGAGTCGCACCCAATGTTCAACTCTTGGCCGTCAAAGTTCTGAACGACCAAGGCTCCGGCACGACCGATACGGTGATGGCGGGCATCCAATATGCCGTTGATCAAGGTGCCCGAGTCATCAACCTCTCGCTCGGCGGAACGGGGCAGTCGACGCTCCTGGCCAACGCCATCCGGCAAGCGGTCCAGCGCGGAGCGCTCGTGGTCGGAGCCGCCGGGAACAGCGGTAGCTCGACAGAAAGCTATCCCGGTGCGCAGCCAGAGGTCCTCTGTGTCGGGGCGACCCAGTCGAATGACGCTCGTGCTTCGTTCTCGAACCACGGTCCCTGGGTCGATGTGGCCGCCCCCGGCACCGCGATCTGGTCGACCTTGCCCAGCGGCCAATATGGCCAGCTCCATGGGACGAGCATGGCGACCCCGTTCGTCGCGGGTCAAGCCGCCTTGGTGTGGCAACATCTCGGCCTCAGCGCGACTCCGGCCCAGGTTCGTGCTCGGATCGAAGAGTCGGCGCGCCCCATCGGATCATGGGTTCAGAAAGGTTTGGTCCAAGTCCCCGAATCACTGACGACCCAAGCGACCCCGACCGTCACCCAGACCACGCACTTTGCCACCACCGTCCGAACCACGACAGGTTCGAACCAGAGCAGCCTCTTGACGCTTCTTCAGTCCGCCGACGATCAGCGATTTCGAATTCGGAGTAGTCCAGGCTCGCGCCAACGACCGGCGGGCCTCTGGGTGACGCTCCCGTTCAGTCCACGAGTCCCCAACGAGGGCGGAACGGTCGTTCTGAATCTCGAAGCGGTGGCCTCGACGCAGGTTCTGGCTCAGCTCTACTTCTTCGACCCGTTGGCCCGTCAATGGCGATCCCAGCGGAGCATCCGGTTGGGCACCACCGAATCGCAGCTGGAACTTCCGATCTCGAACCTGACCAAGTGGCTCTCAAACGGCTCTTTCCAGATCGCACTTTCGGCCTCCAACTCGCGGGTGACGTCGTTCGAACTCAGCCTCGATCTGGCGAGAGTGACCTCGTCCGACGCCGCACCCGTCCCGTAGGGAAGGATTTCATCATGATCGGATCGATCGGTTACTTCCTCGCCGCTCTGGTGATTGCCGCTCTCATCAGCGGCTTTTGGGTGAGCCTGCGGCCCATCCAAAATCGCGGCGATGTCAACCATTGGCCCGCTTTCTTCATCAGCCTGCTCCTCGTCGCTGGGGGGCCGTACCTGTGGGTGGAAGCCCTCAGTCGCCAGCGAAGCGCCGAGATGCAGGACGCGGTCGCCAGCGTTCTTGAGAGCGAAAAGGTCAACGAGGGGTTGCGCTACTTTCGCGTCGTGTCGATGCGCGGTGACCGAGCCCGAGTCGTCGCCGTCGGGCTCGAGCGGGAGACGACTGGCTTTACGGAGCGACCTGTGTTCGCGATCACCCTGGTTCGGGGAGATGACGGCTGGGAGGTGGAGGACTACACCGTCGTTCACTCTCTGAGCCGAAACGCGGACGGGGCGAGCCTGCCTCCGTACTGGTAGAGGGGCAGGGGTTCGGTGGGTTCGGTGGGTTAGGGAGTTCGGGAGTTCGGGAGTTCGGGAGGCCTGAAGGGCCGACATCTCGCAGCGAACGCCATGAGGCCTGATGAGGCTTCCCGAATCGAGGGAGATGATGGCAGCCGCACGACCCCGAGCCAGAAAAAGTGGGCGGCTCTGCGCCGCCGCCCCCGCAGAACCACCATCCTGCGATACAATAAAGCCATGCCGCGCTATCACCGATTGGGACAACTCCCCCGCTATCGCCACACACAGTTTCGCAAGCCGAATGGCGAGCTCTACTCTGAGCAACTCTTCAGCACCCGGGGGTTTTCTGGCCCCATGGCGACGATGTACCACATCAACCTGCCGACCGAAGTCGCGGGTTGGGAAGACATCGGCGATGTCTCTGTGAAATTCCTGACTGACGAAGCGCTCCGCCACCGTCACCTGAAGACCCGGACGATGCCCGCTCGGGGCGACGCCCTTTCTGGTCGGATTCCGCTGATGGGAAATAACGACGTGATCTGGTACCAGGTTCACGTCGCCGAGCAGATGAAGGACTTCTATAAGAACGCCGAAGGCGACGAGCTGCTCTTTGTTCACAACGGCAGCGGCGTCTGCGAGACGATGTTTGGCGACATCAACTTTTCGCCTGGCGATTATCTCGTCATTCCGCGAGGCACGATCTATCGAATGCAGTTCGACTCGCTTCCGACGATGATGTTGGCGATCGAGTCGCATGGCCCGATCGAGATTCCGAATCGCTATCGCAATGAGGTCGGTCAGCTCTTGGAGCACGCTCCCTATTCAGAGCGAGACATCCGTCCGCCGCATGAGCTCAAAACCTACGACCAAGAAGGGGAATTCCACGTGATCGTCAAGGCTCGCAAGCGGCATACGCGATACACCTACCGATTCCACCCGTTCGACATCGTGGGTTGGGACGGCTTCTGCTATCCCTGGGCATTCAATATCAAGGACTTTGCCCCGATCACCGGGAAGCTCCACATGCCGCCGCCGATCCACCAGACGTTCCACGGCCACAACTTCGTCATCTGCAGCTTCTGCCCGCGGATTTTGGACTTCCATCCAGATGCCATCGTCGTTCCGTACAACCATTCGAACGTCGATAGCGACGAAGTCCTGTACTATTGCAACGACAAGTTCGGCTCGCGCAAAGGGATCGAAGAAGGCTCCATCACACTCCACCCGCTTGGGATTCCTCATGGGCCTCAACCTGGCGCGGTCGAAGCCTCGATCGGAGCGACCAAGACCGAAGAGCTCGCGGTGATGCTCGACACGTACTACCCGCTGATGCTGACCGAGCAAGCTCTGGCCTTGGAAGACCCGAATTACTGGAAGAGCTGGCAGACCAAGCAGCTGTCGGGCGTCTAAGACCGAGGGCCCTGGAGCCTCGTTCTTGAGGCTCCGGGGCGGAGAAGATTGGAGCAGCCTCCCCCTGAGCTTGATATCTGGATTCAGCGATTTCTGGATCACTTGGCGGCGGGGCGCTCCCCTCATACGGTCCGGTCGTATGGGGCCGACCTCGCGCAACTCAGTCAGGTGACCGACGGGGAGTTTCGCCTCGACCCTGAGACGTTGCGCGCCTACCTGCGGCGATATGGGACCACCCCGGTCACTCGGGCCCGCAAGCTCAGCACGCTCCGGAGTTTCGTCAAGTTTCTTCGCAAGGGCCAAGCCTTGGCCTTCGATCCGACTGAGCATCTTGAGGCGCCGATCCGGCGCAAAAAGCTGCCGAAATCGCTCAGCCAACACCAAGTGGTCGAGCTTCTAGACCAGGCCGCACCCGGGCGGACACCCCGCCGAGACCAGGCGATCTTGGAGCTGATGTATTCGGCCGGCCTTCGAGCGAGCGAAGTCGTGGCCGTGAACTGCAGTGACCTGCAAGCCGGCCGAATGCTCGCCGTTCGCGGCAAAGGAAACAAAGAACGGGTGACCCTTTACGGCGAAACTGCGGAGCAGGCCCTGCTCGACTACCTGCAGAACGAACGGACGGCGGCAGCCGAAGGCGACGCGCTGTTCACCAATTCTCAAGGCGGACGGCTCACCACGAGGACGGTCCAAAACATCGTGAAGAGATGGGCTCTTCACTGCGGGTTGCCGCCGGACGTGTCGCCCCATACTCTGCGCCACTCATTCGCCACGCACCTCTTGGATGGAGGGGCCGACCTGAAATCCGTTCAGCAGCTGCTGGGACATGAGAGCTTGGCAACGACTCAGATCTACACCCACATCAGCATCGAGCGGCTTCGCGAGACGGTCCGCCGAACCCATCCCCGGACCCAGCTCGAATCGAATCGCTAAATTTTCGCAAGGAATTCCGAAAAAGGGGACGAAATGATGGGACATCGGTGGATTTGCCATCATGCCGAGTGTCTTTACGAGTTTGATTCTTGATGTTGTCGATGTCGAGCGATCCCTTGAGTTTTACTCGGGATTGCTCCAGTTGCCCGTGCGACAGATCGACCAGTGCGACGGCCACCGCCTGGTCTATCTCAAGACCGGCCAGACCGAAATTCTCCTCATCCAGCAGCCTCCATCGGATCAGGTGGACCAACCGGATCGATCCAGCGGCTTGGTGATTAACTTCTTAGTGCGGAGTCTTCCCGACCTTGTGAGTCAATTAGAGAGTCGTCAAGTGCCGATATTGCGCGGCCTGGAGCAAGACTTTTATGGAGATCGGTCTTGTCTTGTGGCTGACCCCGACGGTTATGCCGTTCTCTTGAGCGAAGAAGGCCAGGTCATCTCCCCACGTGTGGATCTCTTTTGACGAGGGGGACTTGAATCCGAGGTCACGGGCGCGTTCGCCGCGAGCTCGGTTGGCGGTGGCTTCGTTAGTGTTTCGGGTGGGCGTAGCTCGGGACGCGACGCTGCTGGTGTTCTTGGTCACCGGGGCGTTCATCTACTTCCGCAATGTGCCGGTCGGGGGCCAAGGCCTGTTGAGGTTGATCTTCGAGCCCACGATCGCGGCACTGGTGTTTGTCGTCTCGTCGTCCTTGGTTCCCAAAATTGTCGGATCGAGAATCGTTCGTTGGCCGCACCTCATCACCTTGCCGGTGTATTTCGGCTCGATCTTTGCCGCTGTCCGGATGATGATCGAGGGCCCGCGTCCGAGCCTTCGCCCGTTGGACGAAGGTGTTCGAGTCGACGCGCTTTATGGCGAGCCCCTGTTTGTGGGTGCGGTGTTGTTGCTCCTCTCGCTTTGGCTCGGAATTCAGCTTTTGTGGCAGGCCCGCCGTTGGCGACGGGTCTTCCGTCCGAGATCGGATTCCCCCGGCTAAGTACAATAAGGGCTCATGCGAATTCACCTAGGACTCGACCGATGGCACCCCGAATGGGACCGGTCGGTAGTCTGCATCGGGTCGTTCGACGGCATCCATCTCGGGCACCAAGCTGTGATCCAGACGGCGGTGAACGAGGCCAGCCGACGACGTTGCCCCTGCTTGGTGACGACGTTCGACCGGCATCCGCTGGCGATTCTTGCGCCTGACCGATGCCCTCCTGCTTTGGCCACTCTCGACCAAAACCTTCGCGAAATCGAACGCTTCGGGACGAGCGTCACCGTCATCCTTCCCTTTGACGAAGCGATGCGCCAGACACCCGCGGAGATCTTTTTGGAGCGCATGCTCCGGGGCCACCTCAAGGCCGAGCATATCGTCGTTGGGCACGACTTTTCGATGGGTAAGGATCGCCAAGGGACGGCGGAGTGGATGTCGCACCGGATCGAGACGACCATTGTGCCGCCGTTTGAAATCCAAGGAGAACGCGTGAGTAGCCGCGCCCTTCGCGACGGAGTCCGAGAAGGGGCCTTGGAGCGAGTCACGCACTTCCTGGGACGGCCGTTTGCGCT
The DNA here is from genome assembly GCA_002335425.1 of Chthonomonas sp. UBA2017. Classification (GTDB taxonomy): domain Bacteria; phylum Armatimonadota; class Fimbriimonadia; order Fimbriimonadales; family Fimbriimonadaceae; genus UBA2017. The sequence goes on along the minus strand of DDCB01000026.1, from coordinate 11,586 downwards.
GGCGGGAGTGGTAGTGCCTGGCCAACAGCTCGGGCGGACGCTGGGGTACCCCACGGCGAACTTGGGCCGGAGCTTTGAACAGGTCGTGCCAGCGGACGGCGTCTATGGCGGAATTGCGCGCTTACGGCAAGGGTCTTGGCGAGCGGCCATGAGCATCGGGCATCGACCCGCCGTCGGAGGAAAAGCCCGGACCGTCGAGGCGTTTCTGCTTGATTACGATGGGCCTGAGTTCTATGGCGCGGCGATGGAGCTTGAGTTTTGGGTTCGTCTTCGTGAGGAACGGGACTTTCCCGACCTGGACGCGCTTCGGGACCAGATGGCCCGCGACGTCCAGTCGACGAGAGAAAGCGTGTTACTTCCCGAACGTCGAGCCCCCTTTCACACCGTCCATCCCACGAGGTAACGCGATGCAAGCAAAAGGAAAGTGGGCACTCGCCATCGGATTCGTCGCTCTCATCCTTCTCGGACTGAGACTCCTCCTCGTCTCAGGCGAAAGCGACAAAGACCTGATCCAAGCCACCATCCGCGAGGCGATCGAAGCAAGCAAAGAAGGTCGATCGGGCGGCGTCTTGGAACAGCTCAGCCGAAGCTTTACGTTCAATGAGGAGCAAACCTGGGACCGGAACCAGATCGCTCAGGTCATCAAGAACAGCAAGCCCGAGGTCATCATCTTCAACATGGAGCCGGTCATCAGCGGCGACACCGCGACCGTCATCTCGCGTGCGCAAGTCAAAGGGCAATTCGTCTTTGCTCCGATCAACCTGGAGATTCCCAGCGTGAAGATCGAACTCGCTCGGGGAACCGAGATGCGCTATGGCATCCTTCCAAAGAAGAAGTGGCGAATCACTTCGATTACGGCCCCGGGCCTAACCGGTACTGAATTCATGCCGCAATAGGCCAGACCTGGTAAATTCATCGGACGGACGTTGCGTGACGCCCGACCACCGAGCGGCCCTCGGGTCGCTCTCAATCAACACGAGGAGGTTCTTTGAACCATGAAAAAATGGACACTTTGCGCTCTGGTCGCCGCGATGGCGAGCCTGATTTTGGCGGGATGCGCACCCAAGCAAGAGGAAGGCGATCCGGCCGCTGGAGGCGGAATGGAAGGCAAGACTCCGGCTGGCGCCGATGCGAAGAGCAGTACGGCCACCCCGACCCCTGGGACCGAAACAAGTACGACCGGCAAGTAAACCTTGCCCCGCTCGATGCCAGCCTCAGAAGCTTCTGAGGCTGGCATCCATTTTTTGGTCTCAACGAATCAGCCACAATCGGGCCATGAGTTGGGAAGCGATTGTGGAGGGATGCAAGTCCGAGATGGAGGCGGCCCACACCGCCCGTGAGGCCGTGCTCGGACAGACTCGCAAAATCATCCAGACGAGCAGCAAATGCATCCGGCATGTCCACCGAAAGCAGTTCGTTGAGGCGAAAAACCTGCTGGAGGAAGCCCAGACGTTGGTTCGTCACACCCGGGAGCTCGCGAGTGGCCAGCCCCGAGTGCTTTACGCGGGCTATATCCAAGACGCAGAGAAAGAGATGGTCGAAGCGGCCGCGCTCCTGGCGATGGTCCAGGGGCAGCCTTTTCCTTCGCCACAAGAGCTCGGCGTCGACCTGACGAGCTACCTCAATGGCATGGGCGAAGCCGCGAGCGAAGCCCGGCGATATGTGCTCGACGAGATGCGACAGGGATCGCTCGCTGAGGCGATTCGGCTTTTGGGATTGATGGAGACGATTTACGATGATTTGATCACGTTCGACTTTCCTGACTCACTCACCGGCGGGCTCCGGCGCACGTGCGACGCGCTGCGAGCCGTGATCGAGCGCACCCGTAGCGACCTGACTCTGACGACTTTGCAACAAGACCTGCTCGCCGAACTCCGCCGCACCCGGCCTTCTTGAGCCCTGGCGCCGCCCCTCCCCGAGGCCACGCCCTCGCCGCCGCCCTCCGAATGTCGGGCTTCCCGGCTCCGCCTCGGGGCGGCAAGCAGACCCGCCCCCGAACCCCCCAAGCTCTCGGGCGGCATCATCCGAAACGGGCCCGAGGAGATTCCTTCCTCCGACCAGGCGACACTCAAAAGGGATCGTTTAGACTAGAATGAGCTCTGAGAATGAGATCGTTCTTTACTGCTGGTGGGACGCTCAAGTTAGACGCACCGAGCTATCTGGTGCGTGCGGCGGATTCTGACCTTTTGACGGCGTTGCGTCGAGGCGACTTCGCCTATGTTCTGGACTCCCGACAAAAAGGGAAATCCTCCCTCATGATCCGAGTTCGCGAGAGCCTGGAAGCCGAAGGCGTGCGCACCGTTCTTCTGGACCTTCAGCGATTCGGCTCGAACCTCGATCCCGAGCAATGGTACGGCTCGATGTTGCTCGCCGCGGGCCAAGAGCTAAGGCTCGAAGACCGGCTCTTAGCCCTTTGGGACGAGGATTCGACCGCCGGACCGATGAAGCGGTTCTTCAATGCTCTTGAGCGAGTGACTTTGGAACTCGACGGGAAGGTCGTCGTCTTCGTCGACGAGATCGACTTCGTGCGTTCGCTCCCTTTTTCGACCGACGAATTCTTTGCCGGCATTCGCGAAAGCTTTAATCGTCGGGCCGCAGGGGCTCCATCGCCGCTCACGTTTTGTTTGCTGGGAGTCGCGACTCCCAGCGAGCTGATCCGAGACGTCCAGATCACTCCTTTCAATGTCGGGACTCGCGTCGATCTCACGGACTTCACGCTTGCCGAGCTGGCCCCTTATGAATCTGCCCTCAGCGAAGATGGGCGCGATGGGCGCGCCCTCGTGCGACGCATCCACCATTGGACCAGTGGCCACCCTTATCTGACGCAAAAGCTCGCGACGGCTGTCGCCCAAGACCCCGCCGTCAAGACCGCAGGCGGGATCGACCGGTTGGTGGAGACGATGTTCTTTTCGCTCAAGGCTCGAGCCGAAGAGCCCAACCTCGCCGACGTTTCGCGGAGGGTGTTGGAGGCGCCAGTCGAAGGAGTCAGCCCCGAAGAAGCGCGGTCGCGCGTGCTCGATCTTTATCGCCAAGTGCGAGATGGCAAGCGCGTCCGCGATGACGAAACCGATCCAATTGTTTCGGTGCTCAAGCTGAGCGGTCTGACCCGAATTCTGGAAGGCTATCTGATCGTTCGCAATCGGGTCTACTTCCGCGCCTTCGACCGAAGCTGGGTGGAGGCGAATCTTCCCGACGCCGAGATCGTGCGGCAGCGCCGAGCGGCGCGCTCGGCCGCGCTTCGCGTCGGCATCGTGACGGGGGGCGTGGCAGTCGCGATCGGGGCGCTTGCGATCTTTGGCTTTTCCAAGGCGAGCGAAGCCCAAGCGGCGTCGGCCCGAGCCCAAGCCTTTGCCCGCAGCGAAAGCCAGGCGAAAAAGGAAGCCCAGCGGGCTTCCACCGAGGCGGCTCAGCGAGCCGAGGAGGCCGTCAAAGCGAACGAGAGCAAGACCATTGCTCTTCAAACAGCCGAAGCCGAGAAGAAAAAAGCTCAGGAAGAAAAGTTGCGCGCGGACGCCCAGGCCGAAGAAGCCCGCCTAGCGAACGAACGAACCAAATCCCTCTTGGCTCAGGTCACCTTGCAAAAGAACCGCGCGGATACTGAGCGGAAAAAGGCGGAGGCGGCGAAGAGCGAAGCCGATGCTCTCGCCCAGAAAGAGAAAGCCACCGCAGACCGTGAACGCCTTGCCCGCACTGCCAATGATAAGCTCTTGTATCAGGCCAACATGAACCTGATCCAGACGGCCTTTGAGTCCAACCAGTTCGCCCGGGTCCAAGCGCTCCTCGAAGAATCAGCAAGGCCTCAGTACGCGTCGTTTCGCGGTCCGGAATGGGGCTATTGGGACCACCGGATGAACACCCATTTGCTTTCGCTTTCAGGGCACAAGTCGGTGGTCCGTGCTGCTGCGTTTTCCCCCGACGGGACCAGAATCGTTACCGCGAGCGACGACAAAACCGTCCGGCAATGGGACGCAGGTGCCGGCCAAGAAATTGTCAGTTTCCAAATCGACGCTGACTCGGTGACGTCCGCCGAGTTCTCTCCTGACGGCACTCGGATCGTCACCTCGAGTTCCGACAACACGGCGCGGGTCTGGGACGCACGGGATGGGCGAGAAATCACCAAAGTCGTTCTTAAGGCGGGGCCGCCCGGCACCGGGACCGAATACTTCAGAGCTTTTTTCGCACCAGACGGAAAGAAGATCGTCGCGCTGAACGGCAACAACACGGCTGGAATTTGGGACGCGCGAAACGGGCGCGAAATCGCTAAGTTGGCTGGACATTCGGACTCGATCAAAAGCGCCTCGTTTTCCCCCGACGGCACACGGATCGTCACCGCAAGCGACGACAAAACCGTCCGGGTCTGGGACACAGGCACTGGCAAAGAACGTATCAGTTTCAAATCAGGCAGATATTCAGCGACGTCCGCCGAGTTCTCTCCCGACGGCACTCGGATCGTCACCTCGAGCAGCGACTTTGCCGCTCAAGTTTGGGATGCGGGCACCGGCAAGGAACTTGTGAAGCTTGAAGGTCACAGCGGCTCGACGACGTCTGCCCACTTCTCTCCCGACGGCACTCGGATCGTCACTTCGAGCATCGACGGCACGGCCCGTGTCTGGGACCTTCGCACCGGCAACGAGTCCGCCGAGTTGGTAGGTCACACCGGCTGGGTCGAAAGCGCCTCCTTCTCTCCCGATGGCTCCCGCATCATCACAGTAGGCGAGGACCGCACTGCCCGGATCTGGGACTCAAGGGACGGACTAGAGATTGCTACGCTCATCGGGCATTCGGGCGATGTTATCAGTGCCTCGTTCTCACCTGACGGCATGCGCGTTGCAACGTCGAGCAGCGACGGCACCGCTCGAGTCTGGGATGCTCGAATAGATCATCTGGCTGCCGGGTTCACAGGATGGAACTTCGTCACCGGTGCTAGATTTACTTCCAAAGATACTTTGCTTGTCTCTGGCGACGCAAGGATTGCAACCTGGGACCTGGTCGCGGGCAAGGCATCAAACCTGAGGGTCATGGACGGAGACTCATCACCTGTCCGCAGAGCATCCTTTTCTTTCGATGGTACCCTTATGGTCACCGTAGGGCAAGAGGATGCCGCGGAATTGTGGAGTGTAAAAACTGGTAAGAGGATAGCCAGATTGAAGGGGCACAAGGAGCAAGTCACAAGCGCTTCGTTTTCCAACGATGGTACTTTGATAGCCACCTCAAGCGAAGATCTGACAGCTCGAATCTGGGACGCCACAACCGGTAAAGAGATTGTTCGGTTGCAGGGGCACTCCTTCTTTGTTAATTCAGCGGAATTCTCTCCAGATAACACTAAAGTCTTGACTGGCAGCGCCGATAACTCAGTTCGACTATGGGACTTAAGTAGCGGCAAACTCATTTCAAAGCTTGTATCGTACGAGGGGCCGATTGCTTTTGCTGATTTCTCGCCGGATGGAACCAAAATCGTAACAGCGAGCGAAGGTAACGACACGAGTGTTTGTGTTTGGGACGTGGCTACGAGTAAACGGATTAACAGGCTCGAGGGACACACGGGCGCAGTCAACTTCGCCTCATTCTCTTCAGACGGTTCCCGTATCATATCCGCAAGCGAAGACAATACCGTCCGGATGTGGGACGCTCGCAACGGGCGCGAGGTCCTTCGGATAGATTTTCCGGATTACCTCACGAATGCTTCCATTTCGGAAAATGGTCAGTTGCTTCTCGTTACTGCGGGATACAGAGCCCAGATTATTCCGTTGAGTCGCGAGGCTGCCGCTGAGCTGACGTTTGTCACCCAAGAGCAGTTTGTCACTGACGAATTGGCTAAGTCCGCCGCCGCTGGCGACCGCTTTGCTTGGGAATGGCAAAAGAAGCACTGGCTCACTCCAGAAATCGCCGCAACCGAGGAGTTCCGAGCGGCTCTTCGAAAGGCCCTGGAAAGCCCCAACCTGGACATCGCCATCGAGGCGGCAAAGAGGTTAGGGGTTGCTCCGGCCGAATCCGTGCGGGGCCGCTACGCGGCTGCAGTCGCCGCTGAAAACTGGGTCCTCATGTCCGATTATCTGCGAAAAATCGTGGCTGACCCCAGCGCCACCATGAATGAGCGCAAGGAGTTAGCCTTGGTCCATCTCAGGTTTGGCGAAACCAAGGAATGGGCGGAAGTGGCGCGCGGCGCCGTCCGGGCTCTCAGGCCCGATTCTTCGGCTGACGATGTTTTTCAAGCTGCAATTGCCGTGCGTTGTGCGCCTGGGGCGCTGGAAGACTACAACCCTTTGATCTTGGCGGTCGATAAGGCGGCGGCATCGAATCCTCAGGAGTACGGCTCCGCCGCGAGCCCTGGCGCGCTCCTCTACCGCGCGGGCCGATTCGCCGAGGCTGAACAACGCCTGAAACCGAGCGTGCAGGCCAATAGCCCATTCGGACAAATCTTTATGGCGATGACGCTATCCAAACTCGGGCGAGGCGACGAAGCAAAGAGCTTGTTCCAAGCCGTTGACAGTTGGGCTAAGTCCAAGCTCAGCGATGGAGATACGCGGACCAATCTCGACAGCCAGACTTGGAACATCCGCGTCGAACTTTCCTTCCTGCTCAACGAGGCGCGCGCTTTGATCGAAGGTGGCGGATTGCCGCAGAACCTTCTGGTGCCGAAGTCCAAAGAGCCGGCCCCATTCAATCACAATTCTTTCAACAACCCGTTCCTCGCGATGCTTTTTCATCGCCTCTCCAGCTTATGAAGAAACCTGCAACCGAAACTGCTCACGTCCTGATGACCGATTGGGTTCGCTACTCTCCGCTCTCGATCGAAGAGAAAACGGCGCTGGATCACGAGCTCAAAGAGGCTGTGCTGGGTTGTCCGGCTGTCGCCCGACAAGACCCCGAAGACTGCCTCAAGCTGGATAGCGGCGACGGCGTGAGCTTGGTCTTCTTTGGCGAGCCGACCGATGCCATCGAAGCGGCCGAGTACCTTCATGGTCGCATCCGCGAACATGCCAAAGCCAAACTTCGAATCGGCCTGAATACCGGTCTCGTCACTCGGCGCGAAGACGCCAACGCCAAAACGAACGTCACCGGCCCTGGCATCGAATGGGCTCAGCGAGCCATGGCTTGTGCCGATGGCACCCAGATCGTGATGACCGACTATTTCGCTGTGAATCTGCGAGCTTTCGCCGCATGGCGAGATCGGGTGGCTGATCTGGGAGAGCAACGCACAAAGCACGATGAACCGTTTCGCCTCTTCGCCCTGCGACATCCGGTCGAGACTGGGAGCGAAATGCAAAAGCTCGCCATCGTTTATCGCCGCAAAGCTCAGCCCGATGATTACGTCGTGGACTTGCTCGAAAAAGGGCTGCCCGAATTTGGCTATCGTGTTTTCATCGACCGGCATTTGAGCATCGGTGTCGAATGGGCGCAGGCGATTGAGCGAGAGATCCGGGGCGCCGATGCGATCGTCGTGGTCTTAAGCGAGCGGGCGGCCGCCAGCGAGATGGTTCTTTTTGAGCTTCAGACCGCCATCGACCAATATCAGCAAACCGGCAATCCCAAGATTCTTCCGATCCGAGTTGGAAGCGACGAACCGATCAACGGAGACGTTGGCGCAATTCTCAATCCTTTCCACTTTGCCCTTTGGACCGGTCCTGGTGATGATCGTGCGTTGCTCGTGGCGATTCACGATGCCTTGACCCAGCCAGTCCCTATGGTCAACCTGCCTCGGCTCGAAAGAGTCGGTGGCGCGATGCCCCCCGATTCCCCGTTTTACGTGGTCAGGCCCACCGACGACGAGTTCGTCAATGCGCTCTTGGAAAAAGACAGTATTGTGCTCGTGAAGGGGGCTCGGCAAATCGGCAAGACTTCGCTCATGGCGCGTGCGTTGCGGCGAGCCTCAGAATCAGGATCGCGAGTCGTTTGGACCGATCTGCAGGCGTTCGGACGTTCACAAATTCAAACAGACCAAGATCTTTACCTGGCGTTTGCAGCAGAGTTTGTTGACCAATTAGGATTGCAAGGGGACCCATTCGAAAAGTGGCGACCGATGTTCGGCGCGAATACCAATTTTGAGAGGTTTCTAAGCTCGGTCGTCTTTGCTCAAGTCGAATCACCGATCATCTGGGCTATCGACGAAGTTGACCGACTCTTTACGATGCCTTATTCCGGTGACTTCTTTGGAATGGTTCGGTCCTGGCACAATCGTCGAGCCGCTCGGGCCGAAGAAACTTGGAGTCGCTTTAGCGTCGCTCTTGCCTATGCAACCGAAGCACACCTCTTCATTAGCGACCTGAATCAATCCCCTTTCAATGTGGGTACGCGGCTGGATCTGGCCGACTTTGGTCCGACGCAGATCGAAGATCTCAACAATCGCTATGGACGGCCACTTGCCAGCGAATCTGACGTCACGAAGTTCATTCAAACAGTCGGCGGCCAACCTTATCTCTGCCGACGTGGGTTCGACGAAATGGTTCGCAACAACATCTCTCTCACCGAGCTCGTCGATTCCTCTGCGCACGAAGAAGGCCCATTCGGGGACCATCTTCGACGCCTGCTTGTGGCGCTTTCTGGCGATCCGTTGATGTTAGAGGAAGTTCGCAAGTTCCTGGGCGGAGCAGTCCTTTCATCCGAAGAAGTGTTTTTCAGGCTTCGCTCGGGAGGTCTGATTTCGGGATCCCATCGTGGCGATGCGCGCCTGCGCTGCGGAATCTATGGCGAGTATCTCCGGCTGCACCTTTTGTCGTGATTGCTTGTTGCCGAGAGATTTTCTGCTGACCGCCCATCCAGGGTTCTCTGACCTTGCGCTGATGAGGACGATGCGGGCCGCGAGCACCGGGGGCAAAGAGTTGAAAACAGTCGCAACGGCTTGTCGAGAGACTGTCGTATACTGAGGCAGGAGCATGCCCGCGAACAACCCCAGGAATGAACCGAACGACCGAGAGTCGGTGGCCACCGCCCTCGGCACGGCGAATGATGCCGTCGTCGCCCTCCAAGGAATTGGGGAAGGCGCCCAGGCGTTGCTTGAAGAGTCGGGCCTCTGGGAGAGCATCGCGAACTGGATCAAGGAAAATCCGAATGTCGTCACCGCAGGTACCGCCCCCGGAAGCGGAAAAAGTCTGCGGATCAAGTCATCGATGAGTTGATTCCGCTTGTTGCAAAGAGCCAGATTCCGATCTCGTCGAAAGTCCCGAAGGGCCGGCAAGATGAGAGCGACGGCCGAAGGCTACTCTCCAAACCTGTGGCCCCGAGTGGCCCAAATGTGTCAAATTAAATCATCGCAATGCCGATCTCCGAACTCCAGCTCGAAGAAGACGTTCTCAAAAAACTCGAAGGTCAAAAATTCTCCCGAAGAGAGGACATCCGCGATCGCGCCGCCCTCGAAGCAAACTTCCGCCAAAAGTTCGAGGTCATCAACGAACTCCGGACGAATACCGCCTACGACTCGCACCAATAAGACGTGATGCTCGCGGTAGACGCCAGTGCCAGAAAAGGAATAAAAATCAAGAGGATCGAGAGCAATTCATGAAAGCAGGAACAACAGGAGCAAATATCGGTTTTGAGGCGGAACTCTGGAAGGCCGCCGACCAGCTACGCGGGAGCATGGACGCAGCAGAGTACAAGCACGTCGTCCTCGGCCTTCTCTTCCTCAAGTACATCTCCGACGCCTTCGAAGAGCAGCAGGTCAAGCTGGTCGCAGAAGCCGACCAAGGGGCCGACCCTGAAGACCCGGACGAGTATCAGCGCGTTGGGGTGTTCTGGGTTCCGGTTGAGGCTCGCTGGGGCACGATCAAAGATCAGGCCAAGCAACCCACCATCGGTCAGACCGTGGATAACGCAATGATCGCCTTGGAGCGCGAGAACAAGTCGCTCAAAGACGTTCTACCCAAGGACTACGCTCGCCCTTCACTCGATAAGACCCGTCTGGGTCAGCTCATCGACACCGTCAGCAACATCAAGGTAGGCAACAAGGAAGCTCGCTCCAAGGATGTTCTTGGCCGCGTTTACGAATACTTCCTCTCCCAGTTTGCCAGCGCGGAAGGAAAGAAAGGTGGCGAGTTCTACACCCCACGCAGTGTGGTCAAGCTTCTGGTGGACATGTTGGAACCGTACAAAGGTCGAGTCTACGACCCCTGTTGTGGCTCATCAGGAATGTTCGTGCAGAGCGAAGAGTTCATCGCCGCCCACGGCGGAAAGATCGACGACCTCAGCATCTACGGGCAAGAGAGCAACTACACCACTTGGCGGCTCGCCAAGATGAACCTCGCGATTCGGGGGATCGACGGCAACATCAAGCACGGCGATACCTTCCACGCCGACCAACACCCCGACCTGAAGGCCGACTACATCATCGCCAACCCCCCGTTCAATATCAGCGACTGGGGCGGTGAGCGGTTGAAGGAAGACAAGCGGTGGCAGTTCGGCGCGCCTCCGGCGGGTAATGCCAACTACGCCTGGGTGCAGCATATGATCCACAAGCTTTCACCCACTGGGACGGCGGGTTTTGTTTTGGCGAATGGCTCGATGAGCAGCAACCAGTCGGGCGAGGGTGAGATTCGGAAGAAGATCATCGAGGCCGACCTGGTGGACTGCATGGTCGCCCTGCCCGGGCAGCTCTTCTACAGCACCCAGATTCCAGCTTGTCTATGGTTCTTGGCGCGTGACAAGAAGAATCACAAGTTCCGAGACCGTCGCGGCTCAATCCTCTTCATCGACGCCCGCAAGATGGGTCGGCTCGTGGATCGGACGCACCGCGAACTGACCGAGAAGGAGATCAAGCGCATTTCGGACACCTATCACGCTTGGCGAGGTGAGGATGTCGGGTTTGACTATGAAAATATGCCCGGTTTCTGCTTGTCGGCAAGTCATGCTGATGTCGAGGGGCACGGGTTTGTTCTTACGCCAGGTCGCTACGTCGGATCAGAAGCCGCCGAAGAAGATGGTGAGCCGTTCGATGAAAAGATGCAGCGGCTGGTGGCGCAATTGTGCCAGCAACAGGAAGAGGCAAAGCAGCTGGACCAGGCGATCAACGAGAACTTGAAGGGGCTGGGATATGGCGAGTAGGTGGCCGTCGCTTCCCATTTCTGACTTAACAGATGCGATCATTGATTATCGCGGCAAAACACCGACTAAAACCGCATCGGGAATCCCACTCATTACTGCAAAGGTCGTTAAAGGAGGTCGAATTGAAACTCCAAACGAATTCATTGCCGAAGCTGATTTTGACACCTGGATGCGAAGGGGTATGCCGCAACCTGGGGATGTTCTAATCACCACCGAAGCCCCCCTTGGAGAGGTTGCACAGCTCGGCACTGAACGTGTCGCATTGGCCCAAAGGCTGATCGCTCTTCGGGGAAAGAGAGATGTACTGGATTCGAGGTTCCTCAAATACGCTCTTCTCTCTGAGTCGGTTCAAAATGAACTGCGCTCCAGGGCTACGGGAACGACAGTTCTAGGCATAAAGCAGAGCGAACTTAGAAAGGTTTCTATTCCACTTCCAAGTTACCAAGAACAACTGCTCATCGCCAAGATTTTAGGTGAACTTGATGACAAGATTGAGTTGAATAACCGGATGGCGGCGACGCTGGAGGAGACGGCCCGAGCGATCTTCAAGTC
>DDCB01000011.1 GCA_002335425.1 Chthonomonas sp. UBA2017 | reverse complement strand
CTTCACGAATGGGGGCAGACCAGTTGCTTGCGTCGTTGAGGCATGAACCTGATCCGAGTGGCAACGCATACAATTAGCCTGAATCACCTTCACCGACTCCTCGCGAGCCTTTATGACTTGCGGCTCCATCCGGAGGGTGAACATTGCACTGTGCCGTCCTCCGTCCATTGCCTTGAAGTAGTACTTTCGCAAGGTGGAGTCATGAGGTACGTGGCAGTCGTTGCAAGTCGCCACCCTTGCGTGCGAACTATGCTTCCATGACGCATATTGCGGAGTCATGATGTGGCAGTTCAAACAAGCTTCCGGCTCATCTGAAAGGTAACTCGCCGCTTCGGAGATATGGGCTACATAAGCGCCCATCCCTACAAAGCAACCCAATGACACGAGGCAGGCGATTTTTAGTTTGCCTGGAACCAGATTGAGATTAAGTCGCTCAAGGAACTTCATGGTGTATCCCAATCAAATGATTGCAGAGATTCGCCAAATCGACTATGACGAATGTCATAAGCTTCGAGAGGTGCGATAAATTTTTCTGGCGCGAGGCGGATGCACCTTCACTTGAGCAGACCTCATCCCACAAATGAGCGTTCGTCCATGGCGGCGAGTTGATTGATAGCGATCAGCTTCCTTTTCTCTTCAGGCGATAGGTTTTGATGTTCGCCGAAATCCATACCGACTTCTTTCATCACCTCAACCAAGTCGTCGTGGTGCAGTTTAGATTGGAACTCTTGGCCTGAACGAATGCAGGTTGCTTTCGGCCCCTCAAGTCCGGCTTCCTTGTAGTATGCGACCCCTAGTTGTGCGGGGCGTTGAATGACGTGGAAAAGCTTACCAAAGGGCATCCACAGCAGCAGGAGGATCACGGTAAACGCGTGAAGCAGTGAAATAAAGCTAAAGTGAGCGCCACCCATCAGACGGTAACTCGCCGTGATCATGAGGCCCGTGATTGAGACCGCGAATAGAAGAACCAGTGGGATGAGATCGTTTTCGATGGACTGAACTGCATGTGCTCCGTGTTGAAATACTCGGCGGTGCATCGCCAGTGCGACTCCAATCAAGACGAAAAAGGCGCTGAAATTGAGTCCATTGAAGAGCATGAATCCAGTGACGCTATTAGGATCGAAGGCGAATTGCGGGATTCCCATGAATTCGACTTGATAGTTGTATCCGTCAGCAGCGACTCCGAACTGCACCCATCCCCAACTGAGCGGGAACGTTATCGCAAACGCGATCAAGCACCCCCAGGCCATACCCATGTGGGCGATCCAGCGGGTGTGGCTCCGCTTGCCGATAAACTTCTGCAAAACGATGTTATTCCAAAGCAGAGAGAACAGCTTGAAGATGTTCTTGATGAGCTTCTTCGGCCTCAAGAAAAGCTGGATTGATGCGCGGAAATAGCGCCACGTTGCGGGCCGTTGAATCCACATCAAGTAGCGGTAGGCGAACGCAAAGGACGCAAATATTGTTGCCGCAGTGTAGGCCGCGAGTGGCGAATCAAATCGAGTAAGTCTGCCCGAACCGAAATAGACCGCAAAAAGCAATCCAATGGAGCAGATGAAGCCTCCCGTGATAGCGATAGCAACGGGGTTTTTGGGTGGTTTTTCGGCGATCACTTTTCTTCCTCCAGCACGGCTTCAATCCAACTAAGGCAAGCCATCATGTGCGGAAACCCGAGAGTCGGCGCGGCGAGTAGCGCCACGTGCCGCAGTTCTTCGGGCGATGCGCCTGCTTCAAGGGCCTTGTGGGCGTGACTCTTCGCGCCACCCTCCAGCCGCGCTCCGAACGACAGACCCAACTTCACTAGGCATCGAGTCTTCTCGTCGAGGGGCCCAGCTTCTGCGACAGCCTTTCCATATTCTTCATAAACCGCTCCGACATCAGGAAAGTCCTCGAAGAATCGGCGGTATCGCTTGGGCAATCGTGCCATATTGAAAGTATGGATGAGGACATTTCAACCGATTATGACGCTTGTCATACCGCGACCAAAGGCGCAATTCTCCTTACGGGAGGACGGAGCCAGCGGATGGGGCGAGATAAATCGGAAATTCTCATCGATGGTGAGCGGCTCGCATCACGTTTGGCGCGGTTACTTTCTGAAGCGGGCTGGGAACCGTGCATCCTGGGGCGCAAGGCAGTGGATGGGTTTGCATTCCTGCAGGATAACGAGGACTTTCAGGGCCCGTTGTCAGCGGTTCGCCGTTTCGAACCTCGCACTGACGTTGTCTTTGTCCTCTCTTGCGATTTGCCTCTTTTTGACGCCAAGATTCCGGACGTTTTATTCTCTATCATCGAGGGATTTGATGCAGTAATCCCTACTCCGCAAGACCGCGCACAGCCGCTTTGTGCTCTTTATCGGGCCTCCTGTTGGGAAACACTCAAGACTTTGGATTCGCCTCGCGTGTTCGACTGGATCGATCTGCTCTCAGTGACTTACCTCGGCGATCAATCGCTCGTGGATTTAGGAATTGAGACCGATGGGCTTGCCAACGCGAATTCCCCAGAAGAGTTGGAGTCATTGTTGGCCAGAGTGACCCCTGCAATCGACTGAAGTCTTTCGCTTTTCAACACCTGAATCGTCCCGTGTCCTGTCAAAACAATGCCTTGACTGCACCACCTTCTGGTGACGCGGATCGCGCTCTCCACGGTCGTGACACCGAGCGCGGCAAGCGTTTGGCGAGTGATTTGGACCGCCGTTTTGCAATCGGATTCGCGCTCAGCCAGTTGTTCAACCGCGAGAAGCGCGAGGGCGAGCCGTCGTTCGACGTCCGACGTCGCCATAAAGGCCATGAACCCAAACCCTCCCAATACTCTTGGGACAACGGCCCGGGCCGCGTTCTGCATCAATCGAGCGTTTCTCAAACAGTGGTTTCGAAAGCTCGCGCTGTCCAGTTGTACAAACTCGACATCACTCAGAGCCAATGCCGAAAACGGGTGGGCACATTCACCCATTGTTGCAAGCAAACCCATGCAATCTCCGCGCCCAAGCAGTTCAACCACCACCGGGATTCCCGATGGCGTGGCTTGCATCAGTCTCATCATTCCGGAACCGATCACCACGAAAAAGTCGGCTTGTCGCCCGTTAATCCATAAGTACTCTCCGCGTGCCACAGTCCCCAATTGGGAGTACCCGCGCAAGACCGCGACATCGGCGTCGGACAGGCCTTCGCACAACCCCGAAAGGTGCAGGAGATCGGTAACGGGGTCAACAGGTTTGAGCATGGAGATTGCCCCGCTTGTTCATGATGCGAACCATGTAAAACGCCCAAATCGCTAACCCGGTCAGTTCAACAAAGCCGGTCCAACCCATCGGCAGAAAAGCATCCTTCCGGTAATCCGTCATGATTTCAAGCGACACTCGTGCCGCATTCCCAAGATTCATGAGGACGAAGACCGTCCAGAGTTGTGGCAGCCCTTGGGAAGGAACTACGGACATCCGGCTGACAAGGTGATAACCGACCCCAATAATCATTTGAGAAATGAACCCAACCGTGACGGCATGGCGAATTCCTCCGGTGTAAGCGTGAGAAAATGGCTGACCAATCGTTCGCAGATGCAGGGGTTCGAGTACCAGTAACAACCCCGCAACGAGGAGCCAACAGAAGGCAGCGCGTAAAAACTTCTGACTCGGATTGTGGTTCCTTGCCTTCTCGAAAACCCCGAGGGAGGCGGACATTGACAGTGCCCCGAGAAAGAGGAGAAACCCTCCGAAACGAAAGATCAGGTCGTTGCCGGGAGCCAGGCCCGATTGATAGAAATGCTGCCAGCCCCAAACTCTAGCGGCTAATCCACTTAGCCAAAGTACCAACGAGGTTACGCCCAGTGATTTCTCGGCGGCTCGAAATCCGAGGCATCCCGGAAATTTACTCGCGGAGACGCCGAAAATCATGAGTGTTACAAAACCCAAGAACTGGGTTTCTCGAAGCGGGGTCACCCACTGGGCGACGAATGCAATCGAGGCGTCTCTATTCACCTGGTGAGTCATCGCGAAAACCCACGGTTCCGCGACTGAGACAAGAGACAGACAACCAAGGGAACCAAAAACAAAAGCGGTAGGCCACGTGAGCGGCTCGTTTTTCTTAAATCTATTGACGCCGATGTTATAGCTGAATAGCACCACCGATATAATCTGGAAAACACCTGAGAGAACCCCAAGCCAAACCCACTTTCCAGGCTGATACTGGGCTAACGGTTCTGCCAGGAAGCGGAGCGTAATCCCGAGACCCATCGCGCCAAGCGCTCCGTAAGAAATTCTTAGGAACACATCTTTCTTCTCGACCGAAGTTCCGTGCTGTTGCAATGAAAATCCCATCACAAAGAAACCAACCCATCCAAATAGTTGCGAATTGGCGTGAGCCAAAACAAAAGGCGTCCAAGCCGCACTCGTGTAACTTGCTTGGCGAGCAATGCCCAGAAGGGCCAAAGCTCCGAGAAGGCAACCAACCGTCAGGACAGTGACGATTCCGCAGAGAAAGAAGGGCTTGTAAATTCGAACCGACGCCTGAGCCTGCTCGCCGCGGATAACCCCGGCTGGGCGTACAGAAAGGAGGGTTAGACCTTGCCGTTGGGTTTGCATATCATCATGGTGCCCTTTCGGAGACCCAGTCACCATGATGTTCGTCATAAAGTGTGATTCATGCTGCGAATCCCTACGAATGCTAGCAACGACGCTCTGCTGCCTTCCTTGAGTAGAACCACCAGTTCAAGCCGAGATTGAGTACGTAGAAGACGGTCAGCCCTACAAAGAAGGGTGACGCGTTCTTGCCGGAACCCATGATCGCGGCGAGGATAACGCTAAACAGGAATGGGCCGTATGCCGCGATTGCCGAAGTCCATCCGATGACCCCACCCGCTTGCCGTGGCGGGAAAATCATCGGAATCTGTTTGAAGGTGCTCGCGTTGCCGATGCCGCTGAAGAAGAACATTCCCAGCATCAGCCATAGAAATGGCCCCCAGCCTTCCATCGAGGTTGGATTTGCGAAAGGAATCATTGCCGCACCGCAACCAATGAGGCCCACTGCGCTGATCATCGTAACCTTTGCGCCACCCAGTTTGTCGGCTACTGGGCCAGCGGCTGCACGGATGCCAGCCCCAATCATCGGACCGAGGAATGCGTATTTCAAGGGCTCAGGCGCCCCTGGAAAATCGCCGAAGAGCTGCTTAATTAGCAGCGGGAATGCCGCTGCGAGACCGCTAAACGAGCCAAACGTCATGATGTAGAGCGACGTCATGATCCAAGTGTGCTTTTCCTTGAAGATGTCCAATTGCTCCTTGAAGCTGGCTTGGACGGGCACATCTCGCAGGCCGAACCAGGCGGCAATCGTGCCGATCACGACGAGCGGAATCCACACAAACGCGGCATTCTGAAGGAAGATCGTGCTCGTCGCGCCTGTCTTCGGGTTCGTAAACGTCTGACCTGTCCCGACGAGCGAAAGTCCGATAATCGCGGGGATCAAGAACTGGGCTACGCTGACGCCGAAATTTCCGATCCCCGCTTGAATCCCCAGAGCGGTTCCGAGCTTTGCCTTCGGAAAGAAAAGGGACGTACTAGGCATGAAGGAACTAAAGTTGCCACCGCCCAGTCCTGCGAGAAATGCGAGAACCATGAACGTAGTAAACGAAGTCGACGGATTCGAGACCGCAAAGCCCCACCCTATCGCGGGAATGAGGAGTAAGAGCGTCGAGATCGTTATCGTCTTACGAGTCCCTAAAATCGGGATGAGAAAGGTGTGGACCATGCGCAATGTTCCAGCGGCAAGGCCCGGCATGGCTGTGAGCCAGAACAGCTCTTGGGGAGCGAATTTGAAGCCAATGCCGGAGAGCTTGACCACGATTGCGCTGACCATGAACCATGTGGCAAAGCTCAGGAGCAAGCAATAGGTCGTGATCCAAAGGGTGCGCCAAGCGATGGGCTTCGCGGTCGAATCCCAGAATGCGGGGTCGTTGGGTTGCCATTCTTGTGGCGAGGTTGCGTTTTGTGTCGTGCTCATGATCAGGTGAACCGTTAAGGCCATTGTCGCGCTTTAACCAACAGCGCACTATGATGTGCGTCATAGAGTTCCAAGGGCGGGCGAGATTGGGCAGAATAGTCGGCATGACCGCTCATTTCATCTTATATGTTGCTGATCAAGAGGCCAGTACGGCGTTTTATCGGGCGGTGCTTGGGATGGAGCCGAGGCTGGATGTTCCGGGTATGACCGAGTTTGAACTTGCTGACGACTGTGTCCTCGGATTGATGCCCATAGCCGGGATTCGCCGCCTCATCGGTGACGTGCTCCCCGATCCGCTCCTCGCCCACGGAATCCCAAGGGCCGAGTTGTACTTGGTGCTACCAGATGCTCAGGGCTGCCATGATCGGGCCATCCAAGCAGGTGCAACCGAGCTAAGCCCTATGCAGCCCCGAGATTGGGGCGATGTGGCGGCGTATTCACTCGACCTAGACGGGCATGTCTTGGCCTTCGCGACTCCTATTCAGTAGCCGGTGATTGCTTGGTCATTCGAAGAATCGTCAAGTGCATCCAGACGAGGCACAATGCACTGATGAACGCCAAGAAGAGCCAACACGAAGTCCATAGTCCGGTGGATTTCAGCAAATATCCGAATAGAATCGGACACACAAATCCACCCAATCCACCGATCACGCCCACGATTCCGCCGACCACACCGATGTCTTCGGGGAAGTATTCCGGGATGTGCTTGTAGACCGCAGCTTTCCCGATTCCCATCATGATCCCAGCCAAGAAGACGATCACCGTGAACACCCAAACGTTGGCTTGAAAATACACATGCGTCACGCCGCGTGCAAGTAGCTCGCGCTTTTTTACGCTTTGCCCGACTTGGACTACAGGCTCTTGCCAAGAGCTACTTTTCGGCAGGATGAAGGTTCCCTCATTCATGCTCGAACCCCTGTCGGAGAGCGTGGTCTGTTTCGATTCGGGCGATGGCGAGGCGAGGGGGTAGAACTGGTCCCCGACCTGAATTTGGGAATCCGAAACGGCGGTGACCGTTCCCGCCCGGTCCGCGAGCACCCCCTGCCCCGGAGACATGATGTCCATGCGCGGCGCGATCACGAGGGCGAAGAGCACCGTGCAGCTCGCGAGGACCCAATACATGGTGGCCCGAGCCCCAAATTTGTCGCTCATCCACCCACCCAGCGCACGTATCAAACCGCTGGGCAAACTAAAAATGCTCGCCATTAGACCCGCCATCGCAAGGGTCATCCCGTAAACGCTGAGGTAGTACGGCACAAGCCATTGGGCCAACGCGACAAACGCTCCAAACACTAAGAAGTAGTAGGCCCCAAATCGCCAAACCCGGACGGATTTGAGCGGTAAGAGCATGGTCTTTAGGGTTTTTGGAGTGGATGATTGCACGACCTTGTTCTTGGTTAAGAGGGCAAAGGCCACCGTCATGACGATGAGCGCGGCCGCATAGATGAGCGGCAATTGCCTCCAGCCATCCATGTTCGCCCCCTTGTTTGTAAGGCGATCAAGGGCGATCGGAGAAAGAAGCGTGGTTACGGCCGACCCGGCGTTTCCAACCCCAAAGATGCCCAGCGCCGTACCCTGCTTCTCTTTCGGCCAGAAGACCGATGTATAGGCAATGCCAACCGCGAAAGCAGCCCCGCTCATCCCGAAAAGCAAACCTGAGTAAACAAGGTGTTCGAACGTTTGGGCTAGCGAAGCACTCGCCGCGCCAGCCGCTGCTAAGAGCATGACGCCAATGTAAACGGGCTTCCCACCAAATCGGTCGGTTAAGATCCCAACCGGCAAGCGCATGATAGAACCCGTTAAGATCGGTACGCCAAGGAGCCACCCTAATTGGACTTTTGTCAATGGAATCACCTGGTGCTCGGCCAAGAAGGCGCCGAGCACGCCGTACATCGTCCAAACCGCGAAACAAACGGTGAACGCCACAGTGTTCAGGGTCAACATCCTAACGGCGAGCCTGCGATCAGTCATGCTCATGTTTTGGCCTGAATTCACCCGCCCATCTATGATGAACATCATAGTCTCGCCTCAGCTCAACGAATACCATTGATTGATGCAGGGGCTTTTTGATCGATACGGGAGACAGCACACCTATTTGCGGGTGTCAATCACGGATCGATGCAATTTTCGCTGCACCTATTGCATGCCTGCTGACGGAATCGAATGTCAGCCGAAAGAAAACCTGCTGAGCTTCGAGGAGATTGAGTCGCTCGTGCGTTTCTTCGTGCGCCACGGTATTCGGAAGGTTCGATTGACGGGTGGCGAACCGACCGTAAGGCGAAACTATCTAGAACTAGTAGAGCGTCTCACCCAAATTGAGGGGCTACCCGAGGTTGCCATCACGACAAACGGTTCTCTGCTCGCTCTGGACGCGGAAAGACTTCATCGCATGGGAGTCACGGGCATTAATGTAAGCCTCGATACCCTTGACGCCACGCGCTTTGAGAAGATTACACGTCGAGACAAATTCTCGCTGGTCTGGAATGGCATCCAGGAGGCGTTACGCGTTGGTTTGAGACTCAAGGTCAATTGCGTGGTCGTGCCGGGAGTAAACGATGACGAAATTCTTGATTTCGTTGAACTCGCCCGGAGTCAACCCCTGACCGTTAGGTTTATCGAATTCATGCCGTTCCTCGATAACAGCTGGAACATTTCTGGCGTGGTGTCCTCAAGCGAAATTCGGGAAAAAATCGGCGACATATACCCACTATTCTCGGTAAAGTCCGATCCCGGTCAAGTCGCGTCCACCTACCAAATCCCGGGTTTCCGGGGCGACATTGAGTTCGTTTCGAGTGTGACGGAGAGTTTTTGCGGAGATTGCAATCGCCTTCGTCTGACGGCAGACGGTCTAGTCAAATCGTGCCTGTTCCTCCCCACAGAGATTTCTTTGCGAGACCTCGTTCGTGGCGGCGCGGGCGAAGCAGAGCTTTTGAGTGCTGTCCAGAACTGCTTGGACGGAAAATGGAAGGAACACCCACCCATGACAAAGTGGACTCAACTTGATCAATTAACAATGGTGCAAATCGGCGGATGAGAGACGTTTCATTTAAGAGCACAACTAAGCGAACGGCGACAGCCATTGCAATTCTGAAGGCTGGCGCGGAAACCATCGCCCGGGTCAAATCTGGGGATACGCCCAAAGGCGATCCCATTCCCGTCGCCAAAGTTGCCGCCATTCAGGCGACAAAGAAAACCACCGAATGGATTCCTTACTGCCATAACATTCCGATTGAGCATGTGGCAGTTGAATTCAAGTTCCACGTGGACACCATCGAGGTCGAGGTTTATGTGGTCTCAATCGCCAAGACGGGAGTCGAAATGGAGGCGATTACCGCTGCGGCCGCGGCTGTGATCACGCTTTACGACATGCTGAAAATGATCGATGACGACATGGAAATCGGTTCCATCCGACTTCTCGAAAAGACCGGCGGAAAATCTGATCTACCCTCGCTTGCCGACTGGACGGCTCACGTATTGGTGATGTCAGACCGGGCTAGCCGAGGCGAATACGAGGACCAATCGGGGCCGATTCTGGTCGAAGGATGTGAGAGTCACGGCGCGGTCCTAGTCGATAGGTCAGTCCTACCGGACGACCCCCAAATGCTTCGCCATGCAATTCGGATGGCAGTCGAGAAACGGACCACGTTGATCCTTGTGACGGGCGGAACGGGCATAGGTCCACGAGATATCACGTTCGAAACTCTGACTCCTTTATTCGAGAAATCGCTTCCAGGCGTGGCGATAAGCTTTGCCAACTATAGTCAAACTCGCATCACAACTGCCATGCTGGGGCGAACCACGGCGGGGGTCATCGGCGACACCATTGTGATTGCAATCCCGGGTAGCCCCGGAGCTTGCCGAGACGCCGTGGCGTGCCTTCTCCCGAGCGTACTCCACGCCCACGCTATGCTGATGGGAGGAGGGCATCCGTGATTTCAGTCAGCGAAGCCTTGAGCATCTTGCGGAACCATCCGCCCATTCCCACCTTGCGAACATTGCCGCTGGAAGAATCTGTCGGGTTGAGTTTAGCGGAAGACACATTCAGCCCGATTTCCCTACCATCCTTCGACAACTCGGCGATGGACGGCTATGCCGTCGGTGGACCGGTTGGTCCGTGGGAAATGGTGGACACGATCCCAGCGGGGGATCTTCGAGGCCTGTCTCTGGGGCCCTGCCAAGCTGCCCGTATTTTCACGGGTTCGCGGGTCCCTGCTCGGACTTACGCGGTGATCGCGCAGGAGAGCGCAGCCGTATCCGAATCGATCCTCTCCGGCGAGGCAAGCCAGGGGCAGCACCTTCGTCGCGAGGGCGAAGAACTCGCCCAAGGCGATTTGGTTTTGCGCGCCAACTCTGTCCTTAACCCACCGCGAATCGCCGCTCTCGCCGCTCTGGGCGTATCCGAAGTGAAAGTGAAGGAGATCAGTTGTGGCGTGATCACAACGGGCAATGAAGTCGTGGAGCCTGGGTCTAGGCTCCATGACGGTCAAATATTCAATTCAAATCGCTTCGCGGTTCAGTCGATACTCCAACATTGGAGCGTTCGCCAAGAGCACCTTCACGTTCAAGATGACCCCCAAATCTTGTGTGATCAGATTCAAGAGATGGCCTCGCGTCATCCGCTGTTGGTCACCACAGGCGGCGTGTCAGTAGGGGATCACGACCATGTCGTTTCTGCCGCGCAAGACTGCGGTTTTGAAATTAAGTTTCATAAGGTCGCGGTTAAACCGGGCAAGCCAATCGCCTTTGGAGTGCGTCACGACGGCGCGACTTGGCTGGGATTGCCTGGGAATCCGCTCTCGACGTGGGTCGGGATGCTGATCTTCCTCGCAGCGCATGTCGGGCGAGAATTGGAGCGGCGTTACTTCCCGCTCGAAACCGCATTTGAAACCAAAGGAGATCGGGTGCAGTTCATTCCAGGCCGAATTACTTGCGATGGCGCGATTCAAATCGAACAGTCGGTCGGTTCGCACGCGAATACTGCCTTGATCCACTCTTCCGCCCTGGTTCATCTGCCTGTTGGCAAGACAAAGTATGAGAGCGGTGAGACAGTGGAGGGCCTCGTGTTACCCTGGAGCTTGAATTAATGGTGCGCGTCAACATCCGGTATTTCGCCGTCCTACGGGAGCGGCGTGGACTTTCAGAGGAGCAGATTGAAACAAGTGCGGCAACTATTGGCGAGTGCGTCAATCAACTCGTCGTCGAGCACCGACTTGGGTTGCCGGTCTCGTTGATTCGCGTTGCCATCGGTACTGATTTTGCGGATGAATCGACGCCTGTACAGGAGGGGATGCAACTTTTGCTGATTCCACCGGTGGCTGGCGGATGAGCTTCATTCTGTCTTTCGAACCGCTCGCGCTAGAGCCCCGAGAACACGCCGAGGCGGGTGGATTCGTCTCGTTTGAGGGCAAGGTCCGCAATCACGCGCAGGGTCGAAGCGTGATTCTCCTGGAGTACGAGGCATACCCCGAGATGGCGACTGCCCAAGGGAACGAATTAGTCGAAGAAGCCATGGAGCGTTTCGGACTTCTCGACGCTCGAGTCGCCCATCGCCTGGGGACCCTAAACATTGGGGACACCGCTGTTGTGGTCCAGGCCGCCGCCGCGCATCGCCGGGAGGCGTTTGAAGCTTGCGAGTGGATCATGGATCAGATAAAGTGGCGAGTTCCCATATGGAAACGCGAGACGTATGCCGACGGTGTATCAGAGTGGGTTCACGCTGGATCAGCTCCGGCTGAACCCCACTCAGACCAAATACGGTTTGAACGGCAAATGCGATTGCCGCAAGTGGGGGATGTCGGGCAAACAAATCTCCAAAATGCGAGGGTGCTCTTAGTCGGCGTGGGTGGCCTCGCCGCTGGTTCGCTGCCGCCGCTTGTTGGTGCGGGGATTGGAGCAATCGGTCTCGTCGATGCTGACCTGGTGGAACTGTCCAATCTCCACAGGCAAACGTTGTTCGCCTCCAGCGACGCAGGTCGCCAGAAGGTCGAGCGAGCAGCCGCGTTCGCAAAGCGGCTACGCCCAGCAATCGAGGTAGAAACCCACTTTGAAGCACTCTCCGAGACAAATGCAACGCGGCTCGTAGACAGTTTCGATTGGGTTCTCGACGGGACTGATTCGCTCGACACCAAGTTTCTGCTAAACGAAGTCTGCCGCAAACTCGGTAAACCGCTCGTGACCGCGAGTGTTCATCAGTTCGAAGGCCAAATCATGACGATTCTGCCAGACGGGCCCTGCCTTCAGTGCCTCTTCCCAGAAGTGCCACCCGACCATTGCGTAGGGACGTGCGCGACTTCTGGCGTGCTCGGTGTGGTTCCGGGCATTTTGGGGGCCATGCAAGCGAATGAAGTGATTAAGGGAATCTTGGGCCTCCCTACCCTCGACCGGCAGCTTGCCCTAGTGGATCTCCTCACCCTAGATGTCACCCGACTCGAAAGGATATTCAATCCGAAGTGCCCAATCTGCTCTGGTTCGGAACGGTCGTCCGCCCTCGAATGGGATTTGCAGCATCTTCCCACTTTCGATTTTGATCTCATTGACATTCGAGAAATAGATGAACAACCAAACCTAAAGAGACCCCACCAACGGATTCCCATGACCAGTTGCTATGAGCAGACGTTTGTCCGCCCCACGGTCTTTGTCTGCGCCACTGGTCGACGAAGCTTCAGGCTAGCCGCGAATCTTCGGGCCGCCGGAAACCGGCACGTTTTTTCTCTCCTCGATGGTCTGTGCAACCCTGCTTTGAAATGAGTGAAACCCTCCTTCTCCTTGGGGTATTTGGGGTAGCAACGGCCTATAGCTCGGTCGGTCATGGCGGAGCCTCGGGATACTTGGCGTTGTGGGCGTTCACCGCTTACTCAACGCAGTTAGGAGCGACTCTTGCTCTGGTACTGAACGTGATCGTGGCGGGCCTCACATTTGTGATTTTCCGCCGGGCGAAACATTTTGATTGGAAACTCACATGGCCATTTCTCATTTTCTCGATTCCTCTCGCGTATCTCGGCGGAAGGTTCGCGCACCAAGCGCACTGGCAAGGTGCGGTTCTAGCTGTGGTTTTGACGTACGCGGCGATCTCTCTCGTCTTCAGGCCTAGCCAAAAAAACGAGAACCCATGCGCTCCTACGCCATCCATTTCCGCTGTGACAGGCGGGAGTGCCGGGTTCTTGAGCGGACTTGTTGGCGTCGGAGGAGGGATTTTTCTCTCGCCCTTAATGATCCTTCTCAACTGGGCCAAACCTCACACCGTCGCGTCGCTTTCGGCGGTCTTCATTTTCCTAAATTCTCTTGCCGGCCTCGCCGCTCGGCCCGCCGATCTCGTGCGGCAATCGGTAGAGTTCTGGCCCTTGATCCTTGCCGGAGTGGCAGGAGCACTTCTCGGATCATGGTTCGGAGCATATCAGTCATCGAGCCGAACCCTGCGCGTCATCCTTGCACTTATCTTGATCGTTGCAGCGGCAAAGCACCTCGGTCAGGCGGTTAGAATATGACGTCTGTCATGGTCGTGAAGAGGATCGCCGACTAGACTCTTGTTATGGCCAAAACGCCCGTTTCCGTCGAAAAGCTCATTGAAGAGTTCGGCCCGCATCCCGCGCATACTCCGCCTGGCGGCTGGGTCGGTCGTGACGAGCCAGACAAGCTGGTGAAGACTCACTGTTGCTTCTGCGGGATGCAGTGCGGTATTCAACTCAAGGTCAAAAAAGACCAAGTGATCGGCTTCGAACCCTGGGAAGAATTTCCGTTTAACCGGGGCAAACTGTGCCCTAAGGGCGTCAAGCGCTACCTCCAAGGTAGTCACCCAGACCGACTCCTGAGTCCGATGAAAAATGTTCAGGGTCAGGGTTTCGTCCCGATTTCGTGGGAAGAAGCGTTTTCTACTACGATCAACGCGATCCAAGAGGTTCAGGCAAAGTATGGCAACGATTCAGTTGCATTCCTTTCCGGGGTTTCACTCACCAACGAAAAAAGCTACTTGATCGGAAAGTTTGCCCGGCTTGCCTTGCAAACCGCTAACCTCGACTACAACGGTCGGCTCTGTATGGTCAGTGCGGGGGCCGGCAATAAGAAGGCGTTCGGGCTCGACCGGGCGTCCAACTACTGGGAAGACATCGTGCATGCCGAGGTGATCCTATTGGCCGGAACAAATGTCGCCGAGTGCTCGCCGATCACGACCGACTACATTTGGCGAGCCCGGGATCGCGGCGCGAAACTCATTGTGATCGATCCTCGCGTGACGCCCATCGCGCGCACGTGCGATCTCCATCTCCCAGTTTTGCCAGGAACTGATTCTGCTCTGCTTCTGGGCATTCTCCGTGTCCTGATCGAAGAGGGGCTCACGAATGAAGCATTCATCGCTGAGCACACTTCAGGATGGGAGGACACCAAAGCCGCTGCACTCGCTCTGTCCTTGGAAGATGCCAGTCGCATCAGCGGAATCAAAGTTGAGGACATTGTCCGCGCGGGAAAAATGTGGGGAGAGGCTAAGACCAGCTTCCTCATGCACGCTCGCGGAATCGAGCACAGTTCCAAAGGAGTGGACAACGTTGTGAGTTGCATCAATCTCGTTCTCGCGACGGGACGAATCGGTCGGAAAGGATGCGGCTACGGCACGATCACAGGCCAAGGCAATGGCCAGGGCGGGCGCGAACATGGTCATAAGTGTGACCAACTTCCGGGCAACCGCGACATTAGCAATCCCGCTCACCGGGAATACACTTGCTCGGTCTGGGGATGCACCGACGAAGAATTACCAGGCAAAGGACACACCGCCCCCGAAATCATGGAGATGATCCACGCTGGCGAGATCAAAGCTCTTGTTTCTATTTGCTTTAACCCCCTCGTTTCTCTCCCAGACTCAAACTTCACACGGGAAGCTCTGGAAAAGCTGGAGCACTACACCGCAATTGACTTCTTCTTGAACGAAACCGCTCACCACGCCGACATCGTCATGGCTGGCTCTCTCCACGAAGAGGAAGAGGGAACGAGCACGAGTGCCGAGGGCCGGGTGATCCGCATCAAGAAAGCTGTAAATCCTCCGGGCAATGCGAAAGCCGATACTGAAATCATTCTCGAAATGGCCCGCAGACTGGGGCGAGGTAAGTTTTTTGACCACTTCAAAACCTCCGAAGATATCTTCAACGAGCTTCGAGTTGCGAGCAAAGGTGGCACAGCCGACTACTACGGAATCACGTACCAGCGGGTTGAAGACGAACTTGGTGTGTTCTGGCCATGCCCGGAGATTGGCCACCCCGGAACCCCGCGCCTGTGGGAAGACCTCAAGTTCAAAACGCCGGATCAAAAGGCACATTTCAACGCGGTTACCTATCGCCCACCGATGGAAGAACCCGACACCGAATACCCAATCGTCCTCACCACCGGGCGAGTCGTCTCCCACTACCTGAGCGGAACTCAAACCCGAAGAATTGGTAGCTTAGTCGACATGTGCCCAGACCCCTATGTCGAAATTCACCCGACCCTGGCAACTGAATACGGAATCACGGACAAGGACTGGATCAGAGTCTCAAGCCGTCGTGGCGATGTCGTCTTGCAAGCAAAAGTCGTCACGACCATCCGACCAGACACCATCTTCATTCCATACCATTGGCCAGGGAAGAAGGCCGCGAACAACTTGACCATCCGCTTCTACGACCCCATAAGCGGCATCCCAGAATACAAACGCGCTTGTGTTCAAATTGAAAAAGTAGTTGAACCGCGGTGACATGAAACATCGCGCGGTAATTCTCTCTAACATAGGATGTCGTATTGCTGGTGTGGCGGCTGGAATCATCATTGGTCTCGGGTTCGTCGCGGCGGCTGTAAAATTCACTGCAAAGAAGCCGGATTTGCTTGATTTGCTCGACGTAGGCAGAGTTCAGTTTGGAGCCCTACATCAGGTTGAGTGGTTACTTGTACCGCTCTCCTGCGGTTTGGTCGCGTTGGGCGGCAGGAGAAATCAAATCGTTGCCGGAGCTGCCTTTGGACTTCTTGTTATCAAGACGCTTTTCATCCAGCCAGCCCTTCACCAACATATGGTCTCCAGGCTCGAAGGTAAACCGATTTCGGGATCGAGCCCTCATCTCGAGTACCTCATCATTTCGTTACTGATGGTGATCTGTTTACTTTTCTTGTCGCTTTCCGGCACCCGTCACAATGACGCGAACCTAGGTTAGCGCATCTTTGAAATCCGACTCACTCCCGCGAACATCCAAAAGTTCACGCCGAGCAACACAAAGCTCGCGGCGGCCGCTTGAAAGACCATGCCCGTCTTTCCGGCGAGGATGTTTTCGAGCACCATCACAAAGAGCCAGAGCTGAATCAGAAAGAGGATCAGCGCGAAGAGTAGCAGACCGACAAAGACCACCGATTTTTGGCGACGGCGCTCGTATTCTGGCCCTCTCATGAGTGTTTCTCCTTTATGATGCCGAGGGCCCAGACTTCGTTGCCTCGGATTTCGAGCTTGATCTGGGGGAGTGGATGAGGCGGCGGGCCTTGAACCACGCTACCATCCTCCACCGAAAACGCCCCGTTATGGCACGGGCAATAGAGTAACTCTCGCTCGTTCCGAACTTCGTATTCGACGGGGCAAGAGAGGTGGGTACAGCGACGCGCATAACCTGCGAAGTTTCCATCCTGCTTCCGAACCAGAAGACACAGATCGTTGGGACGTGGATAACTAAAGGCCAACGCTGAGCCAATTTTAACGTCGTCAACCTTACAAATCATTGCGGCCTCGAAGACTCGTTCATCCTTTGGAAGTTTGGCGTAGGCTGCCAGTGCCGCAGTGCCCACCGCAAGTCCACCACTTGCCAGAGTCATGAACTTGAAGAATTCTCTTCGCGTGACAAAGTGATCATCTTCCCATTCGATGGGGAAATCTTGTTTGATTTTTTCGTTCATAGAGTTGGCCTCTCGGTCGGTCTTACTGCTGACAACAGGTCTGACTTCTTTACCGTCGTGCTGGACATCACTTTCAATCGTGTGGTTCCAGCGGGCATCATCAGGTGAACTTTCGTTCGTATGGTGCGATCTCCAAACTGGAATTCGTTGACAGGAGTCCCGCCCCGCTGCTCGGCGAGTTCTTCCGGAGTTCCATAGAAGAGCGCTCCCGACGGGCAAACCGTCGCGCACATCGGCTTAAGACCGATTGAGGTGCGGTCATAACACATGTCGCACTTCATCATCTGATCCACCTCCACGTCATACTTTGGAACTCCAAATGGGCAGGCAAACACGCAGTTTGTACAGCCTATGCATCGCGGCTTGAGCGAACTTTGCACCACTCCATCTGGAGTCTTCTTGATCGCATCGGCGGGGCAGACCATGGCGCAGGCGGGATCGTCGCAGTGCATGCAGACAACGGGGGTGGTCTGGACGGTATCGGCCCGCTGAACTTGCTCCAAGTGAATCATGGAGACTCCCGGGTGGGTGTCGCATTCTGCGCAAGCCTGGACACAGGCATTGCACCCAATGCACCGGCTTGGATCGATATAGAACTGCCGTTCACTCACAGCGACTATGGTTGCACACGGTGCAAACGCCCACCATGATATCCATCATAAAGTTGACAGCACCTGATTGAAGCTAGCCCATCGGATCACTCCATTTATGACCGATATCATAGCAGTCCGAAG
Source organism: Chthonomonas sp. UBA2017 (assembly GCA_002335425.1). Classification (GTDB taxonomy): domain Bacteria; phylum Armatimonadota; class Fimbriimonadia; order Fimbriimonadales; family Fimbriimonadaceae; genus UBA2017. The sequence continues at coordinate 2,044 of DDCB01000011.1, read as the reverse complement.
AACAATCAGCAAAGATTGACCTATGCCGATCCTTTTGGACAACTTCGACAATCGCGACATCCATATCAAGCCAATACTGGAGTTTCGGGCCAGGTACGAGCGGCGGTTGGATTCGGACTTTCAACCCGACCGATCAGACAATCGGAGCAACCTCTTGCTCCGAGGAAGATTTGGTCTCCAGATGAGCCTGGACGGTCTAACCGCTAGATTTGTGTATCAACACGCAAGTTCCCTCAACTGGCTACCTGTCGGAAATAGCATTGCGATCCGAAGCGACCTGCTTGAGGCCAACGTCGCCTTGAAAAATGGAGCGACTACCTACACTCTAGGGCGGCAACGTTTCGGGTTGGGCAATCGAAGGCTAATCGGCGAACTCGAGTGGAACAATGTCGCCAATGCTTTCGAAGGTTTTAAGGTTGAAGATCAAACTTGGACATTCTTCCTGATGCGCGCAGGCGTATTGCCAACTCCCTCAAAGGGCTTAGTTCTTACGGGAGTCAGCTTCAAGAGGGCGTCCAATACGACGGCCCTCATCATCAAATTTGATGATGCGAAAGGGGTAAATCAGACTCGGTTTACTCTCTCGACTGAGGGAACTCTCAAGCCGAATGCAAAATCGACTTTGAACTACCAAATCGCATTCCAGGCGGGTCATCAGGACGGGAAAAGCGTGCAAGCATGGGCCGCAAATGGGAGGTACGGGATGGATATCGCCCCGAAGGTTGAGGCGTACAGTGAATTTAACGTTGCAAGCGGCGGCAACAACAACCGAGTCAACGCAACTTTTGATCAGCTTTATCCCAGTGGGCATGATCGGCTTGGATTGATGGACACAACCGGGTGGAAGAACATCCTTTCTGGTGCCGCTGGAGTGAAGTTCAAATTAAGTGGCAATTCGTCGCTCCGGTTCAGTTACACCTGGCTACAGCTTTACGACAATCGGGACGCTTGGTATGGAGTCGGCGGAGCGATCAATGCCTTTGGCGCAACGCTCTATAGAAATCCAGCCGGGAACTTCGGTCGCGATATTGGCCAAGAATTCAGTGTGGACTACGCGTCGACGTTGGACAATGGGTTTACCTTGAGTACTGGTGCTGGAGTTTTTCTTCCTGGTCGGTTTGTGAATTCTTTCGGTGGAGCCAGGTCAGGGAATCAGACTTTCGGATACGTGATGCTCGGCTGGAAATTCTAAACCTAGCGTACGGCCAAAAGCAACTTGTCGAGATCTTTAACAAGAATATGGCGTGATCGAGTTTCTATCCATTCCTGTTTCTGCCAGCGACTCATGATACGGATGGTGGACTCTACAGTCGTACCCGCGAGTTCAGCAATCTCTTGCCTGGTGAGAGGTACATCCAAGAGGATCCCGGCCGGACAGTCCCGGCCAAATGAGCGAGTCAGTACGAGGATCACCGCGGCCACCCGTTGCTCAACGGTTCCCACGGAGAGGTGGGCGATCATGTCAAATGACTGCCTTAGCCGGTGCGTTGTGCGCTTAAACAACTGCTTTTTCAGCACGACATTTTGTTCATAAACAGGCAGGAAACCCGCTTTTGGGACTTTGAGAAACCAGGTCCCTGTGATTGCCTTTGCCGACTGCGGACACCCAGTGCCATCGATGGCCCCCAACAAACCGAACACGTGTCCTGGCCCCATGATTTCGGTCGTGATTTCTTGATGGCTAGGCCCCACTGTGGTCATCTTGATGAACCCCGCCCCCACGACGCCAAAATAAGAAACACTGCTGCCGCTGAGCCAAATGGTCTCACCCTTTTCGGCATGCGCCATGCGAGAATTGACGACAAGCTCTCCGACCTGGTCATCCGTCAAGCCTCCAAGCAACGTGCTGCTTAATAAGACTTCCCGGCGCGACGGTGCTTCGGCATGTTCAGACATCCTTTTAGTCTGGCATGCTCTGTCCGTTCACGTTAGCCCATCCTGAAGCTAATGAGCAGTTAGAAGGCATCTTTGACCTGAAGCCCTGCTCCTTCAATGTTGATCCTGACAACGCCACATCCTCCTGGTCTGCCCCCATTCGTGAAGA
>DDCB01000004.1 GCA_002335425.1 Chthonomonas sp. UBA2017 | reverse complement strand
CTTCACGAATGGGGGCAGACCAAGAGCTCAAAGAAGAACCCGTTCGTCGTTCTTTCGATCTTAATCGGCAGACGGAGAAGCCTCTTCCGATCAGCATAGATGAGGAACTTTGCAAATCGGCTGGTTTGCGCCGGCGTAGGTTTGGCCTTGGGCATCGTGGAGAGATTTGGGTCCAAGCCCCAGCGCTTGTGCACTTGCGTGAACGTGACCTTCCAGGATGGACCTTTGCGCTCGGGTTCTGGGGCTACGGTGTAGAACCGAACCTTGGCCGGAGTGAGCCCGGAATCGAGAATAAAGGCACCGTCTTGGGGCGTGTGCTGGGCGATGAGCCTGAGCGCGGCGTCATCGGGTCGAAAAAACTTCGAAATCATATAGAGAGCGAAACCGTTCAACTTAATCTCCTTTGAGACATCGTAATAATTTCCAAAGGAAGGACCGCGGGACTGCCAGAGTCACTATCACGGGTTTCATCCCTCAACCTCGCATTGTGGAAGAGCATTGCTAATTTCGGTGAAGCGATCGATACCTTCACCTCTTCCAGCTAAGATCAGAGTTCGAAGTTTCGGCATCGCTTGAAGGCAGTTAATCGTTGGAAGTGAAACGTCCTGAGATGAGAGATTGAGCGATGCGAGATTTGGAAAGGATCTCAAAAAATCATCGGAATTGCCAGAGAGCCTTGCATCGAGCAAAACCAGTGAGTTTACGGCATCAAAGCGGCGTAATTTGAAGTCTCGAGCACATACGTCTGAACCTCCAAGGTCTAACTCCAGTAGGCCATCCATCATACTAGACGCGAGAACACCGACTTGCCCTGAATTCATGTTTAGCAACCGCAATGTTAATGGAATTACCCAAGGAAGTAGTGACCGCGCCCAGTCTGTTATAATGCAACCGTCAATAATGAGAGTATCGATTTGTGCAGGCTTGATAATTTGCTTTTCATCGCCATCAACTATACTTCCTGCAATTTCGAGAACTAGACCTTGCTTACAGTCAGAATTGTGGAATATCTGACTAACTGTGAGCAAGGCATTCGCATGTCGGCGGAAAGCTTCGGATCTCATTTCGTCCGCTTGTGGTTCTTGCATCTACACTTTGTCTGACCAACGCCATCGTTATTGAGACATTCGCAACACAAAACAGTCACAAGTCTCTTGCTAGGTTGCATTCGGTAAGTGTAGTGGTCTCCGCGACATTGTGTTGCAGTCTCTTTATTCGATCTGACTGCCTTCTCACCTGGACGTGTGCACTCCTTAAGTGCTTCGTTGACACCACTCGTCGTACCGCCAAAAGTATCACATGGGTTGCATAGACAACATACGGCCCTGCAAGACGGAATCGTATAGCAACCAAACCAAACTGTTTTGTAGTCCTTTTTGCACATGAGTTGACACATCTCTTCCTGCCCCAAATCGCACGCTCCTCTTGCCAGCGACTTATCTCTACACACTTTTGGCAAGCTGGCTTGCAGACCGCTGGCATCTGTGTACTGCACAGGATTGTTCAGGGCGTTGGAGTACGGGTGTTCGCCGCCGGTCCATTCGGCTTCGCGAACGTGGGTGAGGAATCGGCCCATTCCAGCCATATAGAATCGGCGGGACTGCCCGGGGAAACTGGGCATGCCGGGAGAGGGTTGCTTGTTCATTTGTCTTTCTCTGTTTTGACGGTTGGCTTCAGTGATTTGTTGAAAATGATTTGGCGCGGGATCGTTTATGTATTCAGTCGCCCAAGGTCCTTTGATGGTTCCATCGGGCAGCTCGAACGAGATGAGACAAGTGTTCAATGGCCCAGGAGAGAGGGACCACTGCGAGGCTTCAGGAATCTCTTCTCGGGCCATGATTCGCCCGATTTCGCACTTCATATGCGGTGATGCTCCGGGGAGCCATTGAGGAAATTTATCAAGTTGATGATCGATACTCGGCGGCACGATCTAATGCCGTTCCAGGTCGATCTCGTCGCCAGTGTAGGCAAACGCCAGAATCAGGCACCCATCGATCGAAGCAAGAATCTGGTCCCTTGTTCGATAGCCATTCTGCAGAACGATTCCCGCAAATCCTGTCGCCAGGTCTGCCAATTCGCCATCAAGCCTTGCCACCTTTGCAAGCGTATCGTTCAGTTTGGCTAGCGTGTTAGCGCCTGACTTATGTTCTTCTATAATCTGGGCCGCAAGCACCAGGGCCATGAAGACGCCTTCGCGTCGGTTTTCGGGCCGATAGCCTGCATCGATGGCTCTGCCGAGTGAAGCGACGCTCGCGGCCTGATCTGCTTGGATCATAGACCCGTCGAACCCCTTTTCAGCTATGACTTCATTGACGCGAAGATCGGTGACGAACGACTGAACAAAGCTGAGTTGGTGCAGCCGTGCGGGGTCGCTGGCGTCCTCCATTACTCGCTCATCTTCTGCGTGCTCAACATATTGCACCCACATGTGTCCAATTTCATGGGCAAAGTGGGTCTCGTGAATCTGAGCAGCATCGATGAAGAGCAGGTTCGATCCGCTGTTGCCCAAGGTGTCGACCCAGTGACCATCTGGAGTCCCAGTTCCTCGCCGGAGATGAGGCATTGTGTCGAGAACCAGAAGCGTCTTTGGCGTGCACCGATCTACGGCTGCGATAAAGCTCATCAGTTTTTCACTGAGATTCTGAGGAATGATGCTGGGATACAAATCTGCATCGGACTTTTGGCCTTGCCGCCAGGACTCAAGCGAGTTCGTTGTGGGCACATGCACATGGCTTTCGACAACGAATTCCAGTCCATAACGATTGACCAGCTTCGATCCAACCGCTGGGAGCCCGGACCGAGCCTCCGGTTGGTTTTGCCGCACGCTCCGAGCACCCCCCGCCGACGTCAACTCAGAACGATGAGTCCTCGGGTCTGCTGAACTGCGAACTCCGATGCCCTTTTGCACCCGGCGGAGGTGACTCCCCATAGTACATTCATTGTATAGCAACATTGCGAGGATTGCGCTTGATCCGCCGCAAATCTGTAAAAAAATGCCCCGAAGTGAGCACTTCGGGGCTCTGAACCAGGCGTCCAGAAGAGCTACATCTTATGGATCGCGTGGCCGATGGCGTCTTCGTACGCCTCCAGCATCGCTTCGGCGAGGGTGGGGTGGGCGTGGATCGTGCCCGCCATCCACTCGGCGGTGGCTTCGAGGTTGATCGCGGCGACGCCAGCGGCAATCATGTCGGTGACGTGCGGGCCGATCATGTGGACCCCCAGAACTTCGCCGTACTTCTTGTCGGCGACGATTTTCACAAAGCCGTCCTGCTCGCCGATCGCCATCGCCTTGCCGAAGATGCGGAAATTGGCTTTACCCACCGAGACCTCGTACCCTTTGGTCTCGGCTTCGCTTTGGGTCAGGCCGACGCTCGCGACTTCGGGAACAGTGTAGACGCAGTTCGGGACGGCCTTGTAGTCAAACTTGGTTTGGGTGCCTTTGATGATGTTGGTCACCGCGCAGATCCCTTCGGCGCTGGCCACGTGGGCGAGCTGGATCCGACCCGTCACGTCGCCAATCGCGTAAATGTTGGGCACATGGGTGACGAACGTGTCGTCCGCGACTTCGACGCCCCGCTTGTGGAGCTTGACGCCGATCTTTTCAAGGTTCATGTTCTCGGTGTTGGCTTTGCGCCCCACGCCGAGCAGCACCACTTGGACTTCAATCTCTTCGGTTTGGGTGCCTTTTTTGACGGTGCATTTCCAACCCTTTTTGGTCTTGGCGACTTTCTCCAGCGCCGATCCGGTCATGACCTTGATGCCTTGTCGCCCGAGGAGCTTGCCGAGTTCGCTGCCGAGGTCGCCGTCCATTTGCGGGATTAGTGTTGGCATCATCTCGACGAGCGTGACCTTGGTGCCGAGACCGTTAAAGACATAGCTAAACTCGGTGCCGACGGCCCCGCCGCCGAGCACGAGCATGCTCTCGGGGACGAAAGGCGCGGTGACGGTGTCGTCGCTGGTCCAAACGCCTTCTTCCCTGCCGCCATCCAGCCCCGGAATATTCAGGCGGATGACGCTGCTGCCCATGGCGAGGAGGAAATTCTTCGCGCGGAGCGTTTCTTTCTTGCCGTCTTTGGTGACTTCGATGGTGTGGGCATCCACAAAGCTGGCGAAGCCTTCGACGTGGCGGATGCCGTTCTTCTTGAAGAGCATGCCGATGCCGCCGCGTTGAGCGAGGACGATTTTCTCTTTGCGGGCCATCATCTTGGGGAAGTCCATCTTGGCTTCGCCCTTGATTTCGATCCCGAGCGCGTCGGCGTGCTGGACGTGTTGCAGTCGCTCGACGCTGGCGATCATCGCTTTGCTGGGGATGCATCCCCAGTTCAAGCAGGTACCTCCGAGGTACTCCTTTTCGACGCAGATGACCTTGGCACCCAGCTGGGCGGCGCGAATGGCTCCCACATAGCCCCCCGGGCCTGCGCCGATCACGATCAAGTCTGCATCAAAGTTCTCATTTGCCATGGTTTGGGGTTGCTCCTCGGGTTGGGTTCCGCGCGAAATCTGTTCGACGAGGCTAGGCGCCACGCTGGGTTTTGCAACTTTGGTAGCCATCAGAGTCCATCGTGCCGAAACGCGTCCATTCTTCGGCGAAGAAAGGACGCGTGATCCGCGCGAGCCCTATTTTACCCGGCGGGCTCAGCCGAGGCGGTTGGCGAGTGGGTTCTACTTGAGCCGGTCGAATCCTTCGCTCCACCGGTTCTCACGCGGCATGGCGGTCTCTTGGCTGGTTCCGGTCCAGCCCGGGACAGGTTCCCAGCTCCGGGTGAAGTAGTCACAGAACATGAAGAACAGCATGAAGAACCACGAGAAGCCGAGCAACACGAAGATCTTGGTGAGAGCCGAGCTGAACTTGACGCCCATAAAGAAGAGCACGACGAGCGTGGCCTTGGTCACCGCAATTCCCATGGCGATGAAGTTGTTTAGGAGCGAATACTCCTTCAGGGCTTCGACTTGGGCGACGGCAATGGTGGCGACCATCAAGACGACCAGCGCACCGAAGACCTTCATGTACATCCCGACGGGTTGGACATGGTGGTTATGAGACAGATGAGTGGAGTCAGAAGCCATGATTTTTGATTACCTCGGCATGAGATAGAACAGGGGATAGAGGAAGATCCAGACAAGGTCCACGAAGTGCCAGTAAAGCCCGACAAGCTCGGTCGGGACATAGTCTTTTGTCACGAGCGGGTTGTTCTTGAACCACATCCGCATGAGGATTCCGATGACGATGATTCCGATCACGACGTGGAAGCCATGGAGTCCGGTCATGCAGTAGTACAGCGAGTAGAACAGCTGAGCCGTGTTCGCCGAGACGTCTTGGGCATACTTGGTGACGCCTTCGCCCCATTTGAACCCTTCGCCCAGCCAGACTCCTTTGTGGTACTTGTGGCTCCACTCGAAATACTTGATGACCAAGAATCCGGCCGCGCACAGCTGGGTGACGGTCAGCCAGCCCAGGACGCCTTTTCGGTCTTGGAGCATCGCGCATCGAACCGCGAGCGCCACCGCCAACGAGCTGAAGAGCAGGACCGTCGTGTTGATTCCGCCCATGACCCAGTCGAGGTCTTTGTGGATGAGATAGAACTCTGGTTGGTACTGCCAGCGGTAAAGGACGTAGGCCAGAAAGAGCGCCCCGAAGAACATGATCTCGGTGACCAGGAAGGCCCACATCCCCACGATGTAGGACTCAGACTGCTGCTCGTAGTCCTCGTACTGGTGATGGACCAACCACTGTTGGTCGTGGCCGTGAGCGGCTTCGGTTGCCATTAGTCTTGTCCTCCGCGAGTGGCGGCGAGCTTCTCTCGCATCTCCCGTTCAGCATCCAACTCGATCTGGAATTGTCGCTCCTCTTCTTCGGGATCGTAGTCGTAGACCGGCCGGTCCACGATCGGAGTCTCGTAAAAGTTCGTCGTGATGGGCGGTGAGTCCACTGTCCATTCGAGGCCCTTGGCTCCCCAAGGATTCTTGCCCGCTTTCGGACCGTGCTTGAGCGACCATGAGAGATAGAAGAGCGGGATGAGGAATCCGATCCCCAACACGGTGGCTCCGGCGGTGGAAAGGATATGATAGAACTGGAATTGCGGCGCGAGCGCATAAGTTGCGTAGCGACGCGGCATCCCCAAGAACCCGAGAATGAACTGCGGGAAGAACGTGAGGTTAAAGCCGACGAAGATGATGATCGCCGAGAGCTTGCCCCACGAATCGGGATACATGCGGCCCGTCATCTTGGGCCACCAGAAGTGCAGGCCACCCAGATAAGCCAAGATCGTTCCGCCGACCATCACATAGTGGAAGTGCGCCACGACGAAATAAGTCGCCGTGAGGTGAACGTCTGTGGCGAGTGTGGACAGATAAAGTCCGGTCAGCCCACCCACGACAAAGAGTCCCATGAAGCACAAGGCATAGATCATCGGAGTCTGCAATCGAACTGAGCCTTTCCACATCGTCGCGGTCCAGTTGAAGACCTTGATCGCCGAGGGCACCGCGACCACGAAGCTCAAGAGCGAAAACACGAGGCCTTGGTACATGGACTGGCTGGAGACGAACATATGGTGTCCCCACACCAAGAATCCAATCGCGGCGATGGCCAGCGAAGAACCAGCAATGAATTTGTAGCCAAAGACTGGCTTGCGTGAGAAGGCCGACATCAGCTCGCTGATGATCCCCATGCCCGGCAAGACCATGATGTACACCGCCGGGTGAGAATAGAACCAGAAGAGGTGCTGGAACAGGACCGGGTCGCCGCCGAGCTCGGGGCTGAAGATTCCGATCCGGAACGCTCTTTCGAGCACGACGCACAGTAGTGTGATTGCCACCACCGGAGTCGCCAAGATAATGATGATGCTCGTGGCGTAGTGCGACCAGATGTAGAGTGGCAGACGATCCCAGGTCATTCCCGGCGCCCGCATCTTATGGATCGTCACGATGAAGTTGAGCCCGGTGAAGATCGAACTGAACCCAACAATAAAAGCTCCCACCAGGGTTAGACTAACTTGTGAACTGGAGTAGATCGACGAATACGGAGTGTAGAACGTCCAACCAGTATCGACTCCGCCCATCGCCATCGCAACTAGGATGAGAACACCCCCCACCATGTACATGTACCAACTGGCGAGGTTCAACCTGGGAAAGGCAAGATCGCGAGCCCCAATCATGATCGGCACGAGGAAGTTCCCGAGTACCGCCGGAATCGTCGGGACCAGGAACATGAAGACCATGATGACCCCGTGGGCGGAGAACATCTTGTTATAGACCTCAAGGGTCATCAACTCTCCGCGAGGCGACGTCAGCTGCCAGCGAATCGCGCCCGCTGCGATCGACCCGAGAAAGAAGAAGAAGCCGGTCGAGATGAGATACAGAATGGCGATCCGTTTATGGTCACCCGTGAGTAGCCACGACTTGATCGTGTGACCATTCTGCAAATAGCTGGGCTGAGGCGCATGCCTCGGAGCTTCTTCGGTTCGGATGTCAACTGCACTCATAGTCTTGGTTTCTTCTCATTCTCAAAAAATTAGCGTCCGGGCAGGTTATGCGAAGTCGGATCGCCGCTCGGTGCGGGCGTATTGGGAGTCGGCATCGGAGCATCGACCGACGGCGTGACCGGATTCGGTGAAGCGGCCGCTCCCAGCGACTTGATATACGCGGCCAGCTGGAGAATCTGCTCTTCGGTGAACTTATAGTTCTGCGGCATGATCTCTCTGTAGCCCTTCACGACTCGAGAGTTCGGGTTGAGAATCGAATCGCGAAGGTAGGAGTCGTCGGCGACGCCGCTCATGCCGTTCGTGAACTGCCGCTGGCGCCCATAGAGTCCGATGAGCGACGGCGCACGGACATTATCCACTTGGCCGTGGCAGTTCCCGCACTGGGTTCGATCATAGAGCGCCTTGCCGAGTTCGGCGAGAGAAGGGGTTCGCTCGGCGACCTTGGTGCCATCGTTTTCGAGCCATTTTTCAAAGTCTTCTGGCTCTTGCACATAGACATAGCCCCCCATTTCGGCATGCTGGGTCCCGCAATACATATTGCAAAAGAGGTGAAATTTTCCGACCTTTGTGGGGGTGAACCAGAAGGTGGTGTATCGCCCTGGCACCACGTGGTATTGGACCCGGAATTCGGGAATATAGAGCGCGTGAATCACGTCTTGCGAGATCATCGTGACACGAACCGGCCGACCCAGAGGTAGGTGGATGGTGTTGTTTTCTCGCACCCCGTTCGGATGCTGGACGTGCCACATCCACTGCTTGCCGATGACGAAGAGCTCCATGGCTTCCTTCGGCGGAGTGTGTTGCTCGACAAAGATCTTCGCGCCCCAAACGAAGATTCCCAGCCCCAAGAGCAGAGGAATCACCGACCAAGTGATCTCCAGCTTTGTGTTATGGTTCGAAGCGTTCGCCCGGCTGTACTTGCTGCCAGCGCGATAGCGGGCGGCAAAAATCACAACGAGAGTCAACACGACGACGGTGAAGAAAATCGTGAGCGCAGTAATGGTGAAAAACAGCTGGTCATGCTCGGTGGCAAAGTTGGAAGCTGCTTCAGGTCGGATGGGAAAGTTCATCGTCTCGTCCTATTCTCTATTCGCCATTACAGGCTAAATTTCCTCTCGGAGATGGGGTCCAGTTTGCTACGTCGATACTTGAAAGTCATAAAGAGAATCCCGCCGAAAAGAAGTACGACCGTCAGCACTCCTGCAACTTGCAAAGAGCGCATGACATTCAGAGTGACTTGCCCGGTGGCCGGATCGACCGAAAGGCAACCAAAAAATCGTGGTTCCTCTTTGCTGCCGACGCGCATCGATTGCGCATCATTGAGCGAAATGATTAAGAACCTTTGCGAATACTGAAAACCGTAAAAATACTTCGAGATTTGACCATCCGGAGTCAGCAAAATCATGCCTGCGGGGTGCGCCAGACGGTCGTTCACGGCGTCATATTCGAACGTATAGCCCACCGAATCGAGAAGCTTCTTGATGTTGGGCAGATCGCCGGTTAAAAAGTGCCATCCCGAAGCGGCGGTCGGGCGTTTGTTATTCGGGTCGTACGAACTGATGCTTTCGATCTTTTTGACCTTGGCTAGATCCGGAGTCTCTTTGGGATGAATTCCAATGTTCAGAACGAGATAATCTCGTCCAATATCTTTGAGTCTCATGGCGCGGAAGCACTTGATTGAACCCTCGGAAATTTGGATGCACGTGCCGCCGCAACGGTAGAACATCGGAACGAGAATCACCGGCTTGCCTTGATTCAGGTAGTTCGCAATCTTGACCGTTTTGCCATCTTCGTCTTTGAACACAGCATCGGCTTGAACAAAGGCCCCAAGCTTTTGCTCAATGCCAATGTCCTCACGCAGGGTGCGAGGATTAATGGGCTGCCCCCATCCCCAACTTGCGCAAAGGCCCAACATCACCAGCAAGAGTCCGAGTCGCAAAATTCTAATTGCCTCCTCCATCCGGAACGGGCACCAGCTCGGTCACTGCCGTCCCCGCCGACGAGGTGGCCGGTGGAGGAGTGACTCGGGGTGCCTGCGGGCCGAACGACTCGCTCGCCGCAAGCTTTTGCATCGCTTGGTCAATCGGAATTCGCACGGTGCCCGTCGGCACATCGACCCACTGATAGCCCTTGAGCTTGGCGTCTTCGGCCTTGCGCATGACTTCGATATCGGTCAAGGCAGTGACATTGGTCTGCAAGATCGGTGCGTCCGGATTCAGTCGCTTCACAGAAACCGGCTTGCGCTCGGCATCGGCGCCGAAGAAACGATCCAGCAGCACATAGAATCCGTAAGCAGCGATGACTCCGGCAGTCGTAAAGACATAGAACCAAATGATCATCTTGTTGAAGCTGCCCAGCGAAACATCCCGCCGGTCGTAGCCCATCTGTTTGAGCTCGTCGTAATCGACGACTTCGTCTGATTTCTTAGTGCTCATGTGCTAAAGCCTCCTGCAGTCGATTGTCGAATTTCGGCAACAAGGCCTGCTTGCGGACCAAAGCCGAGAACGCCGCTAACCAGATTCCTCCGATCAAAAGCAACGCGCCGACGTCGCCCAACATGGGCATCGGAGTCTTGCGAAAGAACGGAATCACCAAGTAATAGACATCGAAAATCCGCATGCCAAAGACGATGATGGCGACCCACTTGAGCTTGTCTGCATTCGCCTTGACTCCCGGCGAAAGCAAGATCATCCACGGCACAAAGAAGCCGAAGAACATGAGGAATGCGCCGTATTCAGCCCACCCGCCGTTTGACCGAACATAGAAGAACGGCGTGAACTCATAGAGGTTGCCCGACCAGATGATGATGAACTGGCTGAAGGTGCAGTAAGTCCAGAACATCGTGAAGGCAAACATCATGTTGCCGAAGTCTTTGGTCAGCTTCGGCCCAACCACGTCTTGATACGGCTGCTTTCGAGCATTGAAACAGACAATGATCGTGCCCAGCGAGATCGCCGCCAGCGCCATGCTCGCGAGGAACCAGACTCCCCAGATCGCGCTGAAGAAGTGGGGGTCGATCGACATCGTCCAGTGAGTTTGCGAAAGCGTCACTGTCAAGACAAAGAGGATCAATCCGAGAACGGAGATGTTGATCCGCTTGGCGGTCTCTGTCGGATCGAGCGTTCGATCTTGGCGAAGCGTCGAGCCGCGATTATATGCCGCAAACGCCAGCCAGATGACGAAGTACGCGACGGTTGCGATTTGGAATGTCGTCGGATTCAAAAAGGCCTGTTTCCAAAGGACCACTTTATCGCCGTTCGGTTCCACCCAGTGGTGATAAACCGCGTGCATCCCGCCGTGCATCAGCAACGGCAAGAAGAGTACGCCCATCAAGATCAGCATCGTCGGTCCGCCACCCGCTTCGAAAAGCCGCATCAGAGCGACGCTCCACGATCCGCGAACCGCATGGCTCAGCAGCATCACGCCCAGGCACCCGCAGGTCAAAACGATCCAGACTGTCCAACCAAACAGATAACTTTGGTAGAACGCCTCGGCGTTTTGGCCGTACTGCATGAAGCAGAGCACGCCGCCGATGAGGGCCATCACTAGGGCCGGGGCCAGCAACTTTCCGAAATTCAGGCTTCCTTGACTTGGGGCTTCGGTCATCGTTTCTCCTCCGCAGGCTTGGCTTCTTCCGGCGGCGCAATCGAACCTCGAGATTCAGCTGGCACCTCGTCCAAGCTGGCGTTCCCGCTCAACTGGATCGCCCGAATATAGGCCACGACGGCCCATCGATCGGGGATTTCCACCCGAGACGCCTGCGGCAACATCGTGCCAAACCCGTTTGTGATCGCATCATAAAAGTGGCCATCGGGCATCTTGAGCAGCCTCGCCTCGTGGAAATTGGCGGGAGGACGTCTCAACGTGAATCCGCGTTGCGCGATCATCCCTTTGCCGTCGCCGAGTTGGCCATGACAATGCGAACAGAAAATGTTGTAGCGTTCTTGGCCCCGCTTGACCATCGCTGACACCGCTTGGGTCCGGGTCATCCCTTCTCGCTGGAACGACTCAATCGCAGATTCAGGAATCCTCTCGACGGGCTGACCCGCTTCGGTATAGCCCTTCACCAATTCGGTGTCGTTCTTCAGATGCCCGCGAGCCACCGTCCCTTCGACCGGCGGACGCGTCGCCATTCGGTCTCGGTAGAACGTGCTCTCTTCAAGCGGTTTTTGTTTAGGCTGCACCCACATGTCGGTGTGGCATCCGGCGACGACCGCAGTCAGGCTCAAAAGGACAATCCAGCCGGGCTTAGGCGACTTCATGATGACCCTCCTCTTCGGCTTCGAGCTCGCTGATTTTCAGCGGCTGAAATTCCTCCAGAAACCGTTTGGTTTCGAACCGGTCGTAGATCGGATCGTGCGCTTCGATGAGGAGGAAAAACCGATCCTGCGAAGCCCGCTCGAAATTCGGCGCCTCGAAAATCGGGTGGTAAGGCTTCGGCAGTCCGTTCAGGCCGAGCATTCCGAACACCGCCCCAAAGGCCGACGCGAGAATGGTGCATTCAAAGGTGACAGGCACGAATTGAGGCCAACTGAACAGCGGCCGACCACCGACGTTCATCGGATAGTCGATGACCGCCCACCAGTACTGCATGCCGAGACCGACGACCGCCCCGACGCAAGCGCATCCAAAGATGATCCACTTGATGCGGAAATCCTTGTACCCAACGGCGTCTTCCATCCCGTGGATGGGGAACGGACTATAAGCCTCCATCTTCGTGTAGCCCCTTTCACGAGCCGCATTGGCGGACCTTTTCAGGTCTTCCGGAGTGTCAAACTCCGCGACGATGCCGTATGGAAACGGGCCTTGGGGAGCTTGATGAGCCATCTATTCGCCTCCTTTGCCAGCGACGCTGGCGGCCTCGGGCTCCACCGCTTGGCGCCCCGGTCGCATTCGAGAAAGCAGTTCCTTCATTTCGAAAACGTTGATGATCGGCAAGAATCGGATGAACAGGAACATGAGCATGATGAAGAAGCCCATCGTTCCGAGGAACATTCCAAAGTCCCAAACGGTCGGGTAGTACATGCCCCACGAGCTCGGGAGGTAGTCCCGGTGGAGCGACATCGGGATGATGACGAACCGCTCCAGCCACATGCCGATGCTGACGAACTGGCACACGATCCAGATGACCTTGAGGTTCTGTCGCATCTTCGGGAAGAACAGGATCAGCGGCAAAATGCCATTGCAGATCCAAAGCGCGACGAACGCCCAGGCATACGGTCCGAAGAGTCGGTTCTCGGCCATGTAGAGCTCATACGGGTTAGCGCTATACCAAGCGTAAAAGACCTCCATCAGATAGCCGTAGAAGACGATCAGACCGGTGGCGAGCATGATCTTGCACATCCAGTCGATATGCCGCATTGTGATCATGCCTTCGAGCTTGTACCAGCGTCGAATCGGGATCATGAACGTCAAGACCATCGCGAATCCGGCGAAGACCGCGCCCGCGACGAAGTAGGGCGGGAACAACGTGACGTTCCACCCGGGGACGATTGAGACGGCAAAGTCGAGAGACACGATCGAGTGGACCGAAAGGACCAGCGGGGTGCTGAGTCCCGCGAGGATCAGATAGGCCTGTTCGTAGCGAAGCCAGTGTCGACTGCTCCCTCGCCAACCCATCGAGAGTAGCCCCCAGACCGTCTTGGCCTTGGTGGTGGCTCGGTCTCGAAGGGTGGCAAAGTCAGGGATCAAGCCGATAAACCAGAAGAGCGCTGAGACCGTGATGTAGGTCGTCACCGCGAAAACGTCCCAAATGAGCGGCGAGCGGAACTGAGGCCCCATCGCCAAGACATTTGGATACGGGAACAGCCAGTAGGCGACCCATGGCCGTCCGGTGTGAAGCAAGGGATAGAGGCCCGCGCACATGACGGCAAAGATCGTCATCGCTTCGGCAAAGCGGTTGATTGAGTTTCTCCACTGTTGCCGAAGCAAGAGCAGAATGGCAGAGATCAGAGTTCCGGCGTGGCCAATTCCGATCCACCAAACGAAATTGATGATGTCGAAGCCCCAGCCGACGGGCTGGTTGTTCCCCCAGATTCCGATGCCCTGATAGACCAACCAAGTGATCGAAAGGAGCAGAATCTGGGTGATCATGAACCCGATGCCGAGGAAGATGTACCACGCAAACGGGTGCTTCTTCTGCTGGGTGATGAGGGACAGAACGTCCTCATCCATCCTCTTGTAGCTGTAGTTTCCTACGAGGAGTTCGGGATTCTTATCGTGTGGATCTCGTGCGACCATTTATGCCTGCCCCGCTTCGGGATTCGGATTCAAAACGCGAACCTTGTATGTTGTTCGTGGCCGGGTTCCTGTCTCTTGCAAGAGTTTGTAAGTTCGAGGATCGCGGCGCGATTGAGAAACTTGACTGTTCGGGTTCGACATATCGCCGAACACGATGGCTCCGGCCGGACAGGCCTGCTGACAAGCCGTCACGACCTCATCGGGCCCCAGATCGCGACCTTCGCGCTTGGCTTCGATTCGCTTGAGGTTGATTCGCTGGACGCAGTACGTACACTTCTCCATCACGCCCCGTCCGCGAACGGTGACATTTGGATTGTTCACCATGCGCAGAAGTTGGCGAGCGTCTTCGGTCGTGTTTCGAACTCCGTTCACGGTGGAGCGCTGGAACTGGTCCTGATTGTCCGAATAGTTGTAGTAGTTGAACCTCCGCACCTTGTAAGGGCAGTTGTTCGAGCAGTATCGAGTTCCGACACAGCGGTTGTAAACCATCTGGTTCAGCCCTTCGTGGCTGTGGACCGTTGCTGCCACTGGGCAGACCGGCTCGCACGGGGCTTTTTCGCAGTGTTGGCACATCAGCGGCATGAAGTAGGTTTCGACCGAGTTCGGTTCGAAGATCGAATTCCCCATCGGACCCATGATCCGCTCGGCTTCGAGGTCTTGGCCTTGGTGCCGGACTCGGTAGTACCGATCAATCCGCATCCAGTGCATTTCGCGACCTCGCCGGACCTCGTCTTTGCCCACGACCGAGATGTTGTTTTCGGCTTGACATGCGGTCACGCACGCATTGCAACCGGTGCAAAGCGACAGATCGACGGTCATGGCCCACTGGTTGTAGCCAGTGGGATCGAAAATGTTGTCAGGGTAAAGCGACTTCTCGAGCTTCTCTGGGTTCTTCTGCTCGGGTTGAAGGTTGGGGTTCTTCGCGAGTTCTTCCGGAGTTCCCGCCCGGATGATGTCTCGGCCCTCCATATAGTGGTGCTCTTGGCAGGTCGCCAACGTCCATCGCCCGGGGACTTTTTTGACTCCGGCTCCGGAGAAGCTCCACTTCCCTTCGCGGGGCTTAATCGGGCTCGCATCAAAGCCCACTCGATCTGTCGTGGGCAGATTCGCTCCGCTCCCCACGCGGCCCGCCCTTGTCCGACCATAGCCCAGATGCACCGTGATCGCTTCATCCATTTGGCCCGGCAGAATCAAGACCGGCGCCTGGATCACGCCTTGAGCCGACGAGATTTCGACGATGTCTTCTCGGTCTAGTCCGAGTCGTTCGGCGGTTCGGGGGCTCAAAATCGCCGCATTGTCCCAGGTGAGCGTGGTCAGCGGCTTGGGCAATTCTTGGAGCCAGCCGTTGTTCGAATACTGACCGTCCCAGATGGTGGGGTCCGGTCGAAGATTCACTTCGATTCCGGCCACGGAGCGGGTCGGTCGGATCGCCATCAGCTCACTGGAACGAAACGCGGGAGTGATCGGCGTCGGATTGCTGTTCGGGACGACGCCGTTGTGAAGCACTTCTCGCCACGACTTTTCGAAATCGGCAGCCATCTGCGGCTTCCAGGTCTCTCGCACCGCTTCATAGCTCTTCTTGAACGCTCCCAAGAAGACTGAGAGGATCTCCAGAACGCTTTCTGAGTTGTAAAGCGGCGCGATGAGCGGCTGAACCACGGAGATCTGCCCATCGAAGCTCCGAGCATCGCCCCAAGCTTCGAGGTAATGCGACGCCGGCAGCGACCAATCACATCGCTCACTGGTTTCGTCGAAGTAAAGCGTGTGATGAACTTTGAGGTTCACCTTGCTCAGGGCCTCGTTAAAGCCATAGTTCTTCGGAACGGTATAGGACGGATTCCCACCAAAAATCAACAGGGTGTCGATCAGGCCCGAATTCATCTGGCCAATCAGGTCGACGATCTGAGCCTCACTGGTCCGCTGGCTGGGCAGGACCGCCGGAATCGCTCGAATCGTTGCTCCGAAATTGTCGAGCGCGGCGTTGATCGCGTGGACCAAGACGTGGACGTCGGCCGAATGATAGTCGCTGACGGTGACGATGCTCCGCCCGCGAGCGCTCATCAAGTCGGAGATCATCGCGTTCAAGAGCTTTTCCGGGACGGCTTTTTGCGCAGGAATCGACGGGTCGACGGCGACGCCCAGCTTTCGCGCGACGTCTGCGACTAAGCTCAACATGTCGCCGCTTCGGCAGACGGCCCGATGGTCGGCCATCGCGCCCAGCAGGGTCGGCGTGCACTCCATGGCGTAAAGCCGATTCAGGTTTCCTTGCGCCGGATCGCGCCGCTTGGCAAAGTCGTGGGTGTAGCGGACATGGCCAGGCCCTTCGTGCAGAAAGTCGTGGTCAAAGCTCACGACCACGTCGGCCAGTGTGAAGTCGTAAAGGAGCTCCATCGGCTCGCCAAATGCTCGCGCCGTTCCCTCGTAAGCCGCATCCCGGGGGACTGGGTCGTAGAAGAAGACCCGGAGATTCGGGAACTTAGCCTGAACCTGGGCGATCATTCGCTGCGTGGTTGGCGACGAAGTGGGCTCGAAGAGCATCGCCAGCCCTTGTCCACCGGCTTCTTTTCGCGAGCTGATCTTGTCGCGAAGAATTCCAAAGAAGTCATCCCAACTTGCTGGCTCGGAGGCGTCTTGAACGATTTGAAGGCGATCGGGGTCATAAAGGCTCAGCAGGGACGCTTGCATATAGCTATCGCTGCGACCGAGAGACGCCGAGTGCAGGGTATTTCCTTCGATCTTGGTTGGGCGGCCTTCGTTTTGCTGAACAACCACGCCATATCCGTAGCCTTGGTGAGTAAAGGTCGAGGCGTAATAGAGCGGTCGGCCCAAGACTTGATCTTCGGGCGACTTGACATAGGGAACGATCTTCTCTTGCGGCATGAAGATATTCCGGCATCCGCCGAGGCCGCCGAGCAAGAGCGAGGCCCCCATGAACTTGAGCAAGTTGCGTCGATCCATCGTGACGATGCTCTGCCGCTCGGGGAATTCATCCTCGATGTATTTCGTGAACTCCGGTGTCTCAGCGAGCTCTTCGAGGCCCTTCCAGTACTCGCGCGAACTCCCTGAAGCCAGCTTGGCCTGGGCGGCCGCGATATCGACTCGTTTGTTTTGATTTTCAGCCATGCTTGCCTCTAGCGGTGACACGTCCAGCAATCTTGCAGTTGCTTGACTTTGATATTTCGCTCGGTGATGAGCTTTTTGCCGTCTTCGATCTCCTCCTTGGAGGGCCGATATCGCTCGTTGGTCCCGGTGAGCAGGGCGATCTCTCGCTTCGAAAGACTCTTCATCTTGGGGTCTTCCTGCTGCTTCACATACAGGTTGAATACTTGCTCTCGCGGGGTCAGATCGGGGCGCGTTTTGTCCACGTAAAGATACTTTTCAGGCTCGGTGTGGCACTGCAGGCACCACTTCATGGTGAAGTTTTGGCCCTTCCAAGTGATGTGCATGTTCTGGACGTCGCCATGGCAAGTGTTACAGCTGATGCCCTTCGCGATGTGAATGGAGTGATCGAAGTAGACGAACTCGGGAACGTTGTTAACCAGATTCCAGCCTGATTCACCGCTCGCCCATTTGATCGGCAGGCCCGTTTCGTAGCTCTTTCGAACCGGCTCCAGGAGGGGACTGTTGGTCCAGATCTGCGAGTGGCAGGTCATACAGGTCTCGGTGTCGGGGATTCCGGCAAAGCCACTCTTTTCGACCGAAGTGTGGCAATAGCGGCAGTCGATGCCAAGCTCCCAGGCGTGGTGACGGTGACTGAAAGGCACCGGCTGATCGAGCGGCACATCCACCTTGGTGTTGTAGCTGCTGTTGCTGATCAGGTGACCGCCCAGAATTGCCAACACGGGCAACGATCCGCCAATGATTAAACTCAGCTTGGCGATCGAATTTGCCTTCGGATTAAATAGTTGACCCATCTCGTTTTGCCATCCCCAATGTTCTCGCAGAATCAAAGTCGAAAGCGCTCATTTTCGTATAGAAATTCGAGCGTTTCTCTCTCTTCTGATTCACCCTAGTATTCGACATCAGCAAGTTCAAATTCCTACCTCTCAAACTAACACCAAGAGTAAAGTTAAATCGACATAGCTCGGTCTACTGCAATCATCAAGAAAAGCAAGGCTAAATACACCATGGAGTATTTATAGAGCTTGAGGGCATGCGGCCGGTCGGTGTTTTTCATCAGGCTCCACGAGCGTGCGATGAGGAGTCCATTGAGGACCAATGCCGAGAGCAGGTACGGCATCCCCAGTCCGTCCTTTTGGAAAATCGGCAAGATACAAAAGAGACCCGTCAAAACGGCGTAGAGCGTGATTTGAACAACCGTCGTCCTCTCGCCGCGAACCACCGGGAGCATCGGGACACCCGCCTCGGCGTAGTCTTCTTTGATCATCAGCGCCAGCGCCCAAAAATGAACCGGCGTCCACAAAAAGATAATCCCAAACAAGATCCAGGCGAGCGGGCTCAGGTTCCCCGTGACCGCGGAATAGCCCACCAGCGGCGGGAACGCTCCGGCGGCGCCGCCAATGACGATGTTTTGCCAGGTTCGGCGCTTGAGCATCAGAGTGTAGATGAAGACGTAGAACGCCAAGCCTGCCATCGCCATCAGGGCCGCCAGAAGATTGGCCGCACCCCAAAGCAGTCCAAAACCGACGGACATCAAGGCAAATCCGAAGATGAGCGCGTGGGCAGTTGGAATCTCGGCGGTCACGGTCGGTCGCTTACTGGTGCGCTTCATCCGGACGTCGATGTCCCGGTCGATGACCATGTTGAACGCGTTCGCAGCCCCGGCCGAGCAGTAACCCCCCAGGGCGACTGCGAGCAGGAGCCATCCGCCCGGCCATCCCCGTGCGGCAATGAACATCGCCGCGAGCGTCGTGAAGAGGAGAAGGCTGATCACACGCGGCTTGGTCAAAACGATATACGCCTTCACCAGCGTTCGCCAGGTTCGGGGCGAATGGGTTTCGCCCGTCTGTTGAGTCACGAGTTCGCGCACGGGCTCCGTTGAAGGCGCGCCGCTAGGCTCAGTTTCAGTTTCGAGGATTGAGGTGTTGCGCATAGAAACTCCTTCTGCACAAGCCGAAAGACACGTCAAGATCAAGCCGATCCAGATCAGGTCGGCAAAAATAAGGTGGACCACTTGCATCCAGGCGGGTGCTTTGAGCCAAACGTTGATTAAGCCGACCAGCATCTGGGCGGCGTAAAGCCCCAAGGTCCAGCGGACCCACTTCTTCAGACGCGGATCGGGCCGCAGATGCAAGATGAAGCCGAGGCCCAACATCATGAAGACCCCGATCGAGGTCGCAATCAGCGGGTGGAGCAACCGCAACTCGACCATCAAGCGAGTCAAAGGAGCCAGGTCCATTTTCGCGGCTTCGGCAGCGCTTGCGCCCTGGGTGATCGTGTCCCCGAGAGCTGTGATCGCGCCGC
Organism: Chthonomonas sp. UBA2017; assembly: GCA_002335425.1. Taxonomy (GTDB): domain Bacteria; phylum Armatimonadota; class Fimbriimonadia; order Fimbriimonadales; family Fimbriimonadaceae; genus UBA2017. Next base: position 43,429 of record DDCB01000004.1, on the reverse strand, counting down.
TAATGCCGAGAAGCAGGTTCGCCAGGAGCGCGAGCCCCAAAACCCAACCGACCGAACCTTGGCCCCGGAACCGAAATCGGGGGAGCCCAGTGGTCCGCCAGGCCAGAAGCGTCATGCTCGCCAGCAAGAAGAAGGTATTCGTTAAATGAATCGACATGACGATCGCGCGAGCCGAGCTTTGGTCGCGATCCACGAGCCCTTGTCGAACCAAAACGGCCCCAATCAAAGCCTCCAAAATCGTAAAGAGGAGGGTGGCCAAGGCGGCTTTGCGGATCGGATCGCGCCGAGGTGTCACTCGGTAGCTCCACAAAAAGAGCACCGCGACCATGATCCCAATGAGGCCGCTGCTCATTCGGTGGCTGAATTCAATGATGGTCTCGACCGGGGCCGAGAGCGGCAGGATTTCGCCGTGACAATCTGGCCAATGACTGCCACACCCGTCTCCCGAATGCGTCGCCCGAACGAAAGCCCCAAAAGCCACCACGGGAAGGCAATACACGAGGGTCAGCAACGAATATCGTCCGAGCCAAAAGCGTGAATCGGTCGATGCCGAATTCTGGGGCGCGGACTTCGAAGCAAGAGACTGAGCGATCACGTCAAGACTTAGATTCGACGGAACAGTCCACTTTCCTTTCGACCCGAGCAGGAACTTCTGGACTTCTGCGACGGCGCCGCCTTTGCTCTCCGGTTGAAAATGGCTCCGGGCCGACCTGGTTCAGAAAAAGCAACCGAAATTTTCTCGGTTTTTGTTGGCATTCTTGGCGGGCTGTGATAAGGTGATAGGACTTCTTGGGGTCGATGCACGACCTGGAGCTGAAGGACCGAAAATGGGAAAGCTATCACTGGGACTTGCGGTCTGCGCGGTGACGTTGATGACGTCGGCGACGGCGGACCCGCGTGCGGAGGGTCCTCGGCCCGTTCGATATCAAAGCTTCAAGCTCGGCAACGCGACCTACCACAGCGTGATCGCCGACCTGCAGTCCGACCGGGTCAGCGTCCGAGCGGTTCACTCGAAGTCCCTGACGTCTTCCTGGAACTTAGTCAAAAAATCCGAGCCTGTGGCCGCCTTGACCGGGACCTTCTTTGCCCCGTCTTGTGGCCGACCGGTCGCCGATGTCCTGGTCGATGGCGAGCTCGTCGCCCAAGGCCAGCGGGGTTCGGTCGTCGCGATCGACTGGTTTGGAAAGGTCCACATCTTTGACACGCAGTTTCGAAAGAAGATCGACTGGTTCGAGTATCGCTACGCGGTCCGGGGTGCGGTGCGAATCATGACCAACGGCAAAATCAATCCGAACCCGAAGGCGCAGAAGTTTCGGGACGCCCGGATTTGGGGCCGAGCTGCCCGGACCGCCGCCGGAACAACCCGAGACGGCAAGCTGGTCTTGCTCGCCACTCCGAATTCAGTGACGCTTTCGCAATTGGCGGCGGCAGCCCGCAAGGTCGGGGTCGTGAACGCTGTGGCGCTCGACGGGGGAGGCTCCACTTGCCTGTACTATCGGGGCTCGATGGTCATCAAGACTCAGCGAAAACTGAGCAATATGCTCGTGTTGCACGAGGCAAATCCTCGCGTCGGGGCCGACGAAGCTCGGTTGATGCAGATTCAAGCGCTGCGCGAAGAGCGGTCGATGCGTCAGACGCAAGTTGCACGCAATATGCGACCGTGAAGGGATTCCTCAGTGGCGGCTAGGTATCCTCTGGCGACCTATCCTCATGCCTGGTGAAGTCGTTGCCTTGTTTCTGAACCCTGAACCCCATCAAGTTGTGCCGGTGACTCGGCTGGATGCGCACGCAAATCACGGGATCGTGGGCGACACGCACTATGGCAAAAGGACTCGGCAAGCGCTCCTCATCGGTTTGGCTGAACTCGAAGAACTCGGGATCGAGCCCGGGGCCCTGCGAGAGCAGATCACCGTCCAGTTCCCCGAGCTTCAGTCTCTTTCCAAAGACACGATCCTACGCGTCGGGTCCGCTGAATTTACCCTCGAAGGTCCTTGCGAACCGTGCAGCTCGATGGCGGCCCGGCTCGGTGAAGACCCGGAAATCTTTAAGGCTCGGACGCGAGGTCGCCGAGGGATGTTGGCCCGCGTTTCGACCTCGGGCGTCATCGAAATTGGGAGCGAGGTGTCCGTTGTCTCGTAACGAACAGCGCGAATTTTTTGGTCCGTTTTTGGGGCTGGTTGTCTTTTTGGTCGGCATCGGGCTCTTGGGATTGACCTTTGCGATGGCATATAACCTTTTTTCGACTCCTCCTGACCAGGCACTCGGACTCGAACCCGGCAAGCCGCTCAACATCAATGACGCCGGTCGATCGGGCATCGCGATTTTGTATCGGGTCCTGATGCTCCTGGTGATGTGCATTATCTCGTCGCTGATCGCGAGCCGGGGAATCAAGCTCTATGGCGCCCTGCGACGAACGCTGGACCCGGTCAACGAAGCCCCCACGCCCGCCCCCGAAGCGGACGAAAAGTCAGCCTAAGAGTTCTTTCTCAGCCTGGAGTCGAGCCACCAAGTCTTCGGCCGTCAGTTCGATCCGCATGGGTCCCGACTGGAGTCCAGCTTCTAGGGTGATCGGCTCGATGAGCAGATTGAACTCCGTCCCGTCGCGAAACGCCAGGGTCAAGACATCTTCCTCCAACTCCACTCGCGCCAACATTCGCACTCCGATAGAGAACTTACGCAGCCCACGCCCCCACCGGATCGTCCCTGCCCCGATTTTGAGCTGACCCTTGAGCTCGACTCGCCAAGCATCGCCGTCCCAATCGACGCGCTCGGCTGGCCCCTCCCAGATCCAGTCATCGGAGTCTCTCGTCCCGAGCGGCTGCGCCTGGCGATAGGACTGACGAAGAGCGGCCTCGATCTCGGCGTCCAAGTTTGCCTCGTCACCCACGAGGGGCAATCCTCGGGCGCATCGGTGCCAATCTTCGAGGCTGAGAACTTCCCCGCCTTGGGCCCGAAGGAGCCCTTGGGGCGAACTCACCAGTTGGAGCGAACGCCCGCTCCAATCCCATTCGGAATGACACGACTCACACAGGAGCCCCGGATGGCCACTGGTCTTTCCCACGCCGACCCAGGCCACCGCCTCGCTTGAGAGGGCTTGGCCCAGGTATTGTCGGGCGAAGCCATACGGGTCCTCGGCAGTCGCCAGCAAAGTCAATCGACCCTCATGCGAGAAGAAGTCCGCGCCGCAAGACGGACATTCGGCGTTGCCCTGGTCTGGGTCGAGCCCGGCCGCAACCCGGGCCCACTCCTCGGGGAACAACGTGGTGTGACCTCGGGCCGACGCCGAAGACAGTCGCCAACGACCATCATCCAGCACATCAAATTGCCCCGGACAGGCATCACAGCACCACACCTCTTCGGCTCGCCCACTGGCTCGCCGCCACTCCGCCCAAGTCGCAGGCTCGCCGGTGTGCTCCCGGACCACGTCCGCCCCTTGGAGGGCAAATCCTTCCTGGCATGACTCACAGACCCACCTCTTTTTGGCGAGCACGCCGCGCGGCTTCAGCCTCCCAGACTTGCAGACTGGACAAAATGCGAGCGGTCCGCGATTTTCGACTCGGCGAAGCACCCCGACGCCGCACGCGGCACATCGCCTCTCGCTCAGAGATCGAGTGCGTAGAGACCCCGCCCGGCACACGGGGCAAACGCCTGGCCGAAGCGGGGTCGGCTCGGCGAGGACCCCCGAACAGGCCGGACATTCTCTCTTGCCCGGCCGGAGTCTCTGGAGCTGGAGCCGCTTGTCGTCAAGAAGGTCGAGCGGGTTCGGCGGATCTTCGGACCCGACATCCGCCGACAGCAGAGCCCGCATCTCGGCGACGTCTCGGGGACGATCTTCGTAGCGAAGCGCCAGGCCCAGCTCGATCGCACGGGCAACCCCCGGATCAAGCTCGGGCACCAGGTCGGCCAGCCCCATCAACTCCGTCCCCCCAGCGCGTTCTTGACTCGAAGGGGGCGCGAACCCGGTTAAGAGCGCATAGGCCGTGGCGCAGAGCGCGTACACGTCCGTCGCCGGGCCGCGCTTGCCCCGCTCGCTCAACTGCTCAAGCGGAGCAAAGCCAGGAGTGAACTGGACGGTGTGGGTCATGTGGGCGCCCGCATGCCACTCCCGGGCGGAGCCGAAGTCGATCAGATAGACCTCACCTTTGGGGCTTAAAAGGATATTGCTGGGCTTGATGTCGCGGTGCAGGATGCCCCGGCTGTGCAGGGCCTCCAGGGTGTCCAACAAGGCAAACACAATGTCAAGAACCCCTTGGGGATCGATGGGTCCCTCTGCCTGCAGGACTCGGCCCAAATCCAGTGCCCCTGGCAGGTAATCGACCACCAAGTAGGCTGTGTGAAAGGCCTCAAAATGGTCACGCCAAGGAAGGATGCCCCGGACGACCGAGCGGCGCAGCGTCTTGGCTTCTTGAAAGAACTGTTGTCGGAGTCGCTGAGCTTGAGCCGGACCGAGGGCATTTAGATCGAGTCGCCCCGACTCATCGCGGCGAACTCCTGCCGGAGCGAGCTCCTTGAGCACACATTCATCGCGACGCTCCAGGTCTCGCGCCAAATAGGTGATGCCGAAGCCCCCTGACCCCAGCGGACGCAGAATCTCGTACCGCTCCTCGAGGACAGTTCCCTCGGGCAAAGGCGGGACGCGCGGGCTCATGCTCCCTCATTATGCCCCTTCGACGCCGTCGGACAGGTAGTCTTCTGCGCATGTCGTTGCTTCTGGCAGCTCTCTCGACGCTCCCCATCACGTACGCTTTTCGACCCGAGACGCCCATGGATTACGACGTCCGGGTGCGATTCGAGGGGTTCATCCCGATCTTGGGCGGTCAGCAAGGGGTGGTGGAAGTCAAAATGGACCTTCGCGTGGTCGGCGCGCCGGAGTCGGACGGGACTCTGCGTGCCAGCAGTGAGCTTCGGTCTGTCAACATCACCTTCAACGGGGTGAATTTGCCCCTGACCCTAGACAATGTTGTCGAGTTCTTTCCGAAGACGACGGTCACGATGACGCCCTTTGGCAAAGTCCGGACGACGGACGCTCCGGACAAAGTCCTTCCCGTTAAGCTGCCGGGCCTCGACAGCAAGCGCTTCCCCGACATCACGTACCTTCCGATCGAGTTCCCAGAAGCAGGCATTGAACTAAATCGCGCCTTTGAGTTCACCAAGGCGTTCGGGTCATCGCCTGTGGTCTACACCTCGACCCCCGATCAGATCACAGACGCGACGGTTCGACTCGCGGTCGTGGTTCGACAAGACTATACGGTGCTCGAAAATGAGTCCGTCGAGGTTGTGGCTACCGAAGCAGAGGCGATCCGCCGCGTCAAGACCGAAGTACGAGGCTCAGGGGTCGTGCACTTTGACCGCAAGGTCGGATCTTTGGGCGAAATGTCGATTTCGGCCACTGCCGGGTCCGAGGTCATCGACCTGAAGACCCAAGAAAAGACTCAGCGCGAACTGAAAACCCTTCTCGAAGTTCGACGTCGAACCCCGGTTTGGAAATCACCGACTCCCTGATTCGGCGAGATTAGACAATCTGGACGTCTTGGCTCCCGCGCTGGATTTCTCCAATGATCCCGGCCATTTCCCCCGCCTGACTCAGGCGCTGAACGATTGCCGGGGCAAAATCGCGGTCCACGATCAGCACCATTCCGATGCCCATGTTGAAGACTCGGAACATCTCTTGCTCAGCGACGTTGCCGGCTTCTTGGATGAGGTTAAAAATGGGCAATGGGGTCCAGGTCCGACGGTCAAGAACCGCTTGGACGTCTGACGGCATCACTCTCACCATGTTGCCACCCAGCCCCCCGCCTGTGATGTGGGCGACCGCCTTGATGGCGACGCCCTCCAGGATCAGCGGATGAACCGAGGCGAAGTACGACTTATGCGGACGAAGCAGCTCCTCGCCGAGGGTGGTCCCGAGGCCAGGCACCGGATCGTGGACACTCAAGGAGCCTGCTTCGAACAAAGCCCGGCGAGCCAGAGAATAGCCGTTCGTATGCAGTCCATTCGAGGCCAGGCCGATCACCACATCGCCTGCCTGCATCTTGCCTCGCGGCAGCCGATGAGCCTCATCGACCACCCCGACCATCGCCCCGACGACATCCACTTCACCGTCGTGATAAACGCCGGGCATCTCCGCAGTCTCGCCCCCGATGAGCGCGCAGTCGAGCTCGCCACACGCGGTCGCTGCCGACTGAATCACTCCCATCAGAGCGTCGGACTCCAGCTTGCTGCACCCAAAGTAGTCCATAAAAAAGAGCGGGGCTGCGCCCTGACAGAGGATGTCGTTCGCGCAGTGGTGAACGATGTCGGTGCCGAGCGATCGGAAGTCCCCCAGCATCGCCGCGACTTTGGTTTTGGTCCCAACACCATCGATACTCGACACAAGGATGGGGCGCTCCATGCCGTCAAATTGAGCCTGAAAAAGACCGCCGAATCCACCGATCCCGCCGATCACCCGAGGTCCATAGGTCGCTCGGATCGCTGGAATTACCGCTCCCAAGGCACGCTCGGCTTCATCAATATTGACTCCCGCCGCTGAGTAGGTCATTCCCGTTTCAGCCATGGGGGGACTTTACCCGGCGACGGGCCCGGCCACGAACATGACCTCGCCCCATTGCTCCGGCTGGTGCATGTCGATGATCCCTTGGGGGCTCCAAACCCAGTTGTCTTCGGGTAGGCCTGGACGCTTGAGAATCTTTCCGTCGACGATGTCCACCTGCCATTGGACCCGGCTGAAGTTGACTTTCCAGACATCGCCTGGACGCGGCGGGCAAACGCACGTGCTCCGCTCCGCAAAACAAGTCCAAGGAAAACCGATCTCCACCCACCAGCCGCGATCTACGTCGGAAGGGTCATTGAGCGTCCCTTCCAAAGTGACGTGGACTCGCGCGTTTGACTCCCAGCTATTATCGGCCGACCCCCCGTCACGGTAAGGCTTTGCCAGAAAGAGATCCCACGTCGTCCCCAGCGCATTGACTTCGAACTCAAAATAGTTCAGAGCGTCGCCGTCGGGGTCGATAAAGACCTCAAAGTCGTGGTCTTGAAAGATCACGGAGTCGTGCTCGGTCAAGGTCGCCCAAAGGCAGGGCTCCTCCAAAAAAGCACCCACCCAGAAATGAGTCGAGGTCCAAACCATCTTGGCACGGGTGCGGAATCGCGGGGCCGGGAGAATTTCGCCTTGAATGTCCACAAAGTCGTCGGTCCAGCTCGCCAGAAGCCAGGCCGGATCGGCCATCGCTCCGGGTTGCAGATCGCCCGGGACCCACGGGCAAAGATAGAATTTAGGCATCTGGGTTGCATGAATCATATCCCTTTGGCCCAGAATGGAGTTCTGATGATTCTCTTTCTTGCTGCGCTTGTCATGAACCCACTGGACCCACCCGCCGCGCCGATAGTTCCGGCAACGCCCCCCGAACCGGCCGCCTTGATCGAAATCAAGAAGCTCGCAGGAGGTGTCTGGAAAGGCACTGTCGGCAACAATATGCCGGTCGAGATTCGCTACACCCTCTTTTCCGACGGAACCGGAGTCGAAGCTCGCGGGACGGTCGGCGACCCGAAGAAGCCCGCGATGAACATCTTCGCCCGGATGGGGTTGGATCCCGCAACGCGCACAGTTTACTATATTGACTTACACAACAACGACACGATCTACTTCGGGGAATGCAAAGTGAAAGACCGCAACCTTGAGATCAACTTTAAGGGACTCTCAGGTGATCTCAATCAATATCGCAATCGCCTCACCTTTATCAACAAGGATGAAATGGACTCAGCCCTTTACAATGTCAAACCGTCGGGCGAAGAGACTTATGTCCATACTCTGAATCTCAAGCGAACGCCCTCGACGGAAACGTTCCTAGCTGGAGTCTAAGAAAGCCCCATGAGCAGCCTCTCAACTCCCCTCAATCCGCAATCCGAACTCTCGGCTTGGGCTCATCGTCTAACGCACATGTTTGTCAAAGATCTTGAAGCCTTATCCCAAAGCCAATATGAGACGCCTTACCAGGCCAACACCCGAAGCGCGTGCGACATAACCGCAGAAGTGAGTGGCATGTGTCTGCAAGTCGCAGCGATGTTACAAGGTGAAACTCCCGAGCGTCCCAGCGAGGAACAAAACCAGCAAAGATCGCGAGATCTCGTCAAGAAGGAAGATGGCATTCTCGCCATGAAGTCCGCCGGCCAACAACTCGCAGAAACCATCGCCTCGGTGCCCGCGGAGCAGATGACCGCAAAGTTTCCGATGCCGTGGGGAGAGGAGTTCACCGGCTATCAGCTCGCGAACCTGGCGGTCAACCACATCCTTTATCACGATGGACAGCTGAATTTCCTCCAGTGCTTGCACGGCGACCAGCAGATGCACTGGTTCGACGCCTAAAGGTCGACGACCCGCCTCCCTTGGGGGCGGGTAATATCTGTTCGCCATGCCTGAATCTCCATTGAAGTCGTTCTTTGCCCTGTCGTATGACCGCCTTGAAGAGATGAATCTCCAGGCCAAAGGTCGTCAACTTGCGGGCGAATCGGACGAAAGCGTTCGCGAATTCTATCTCAAATGGCTCCGAGATGAACTGACCGTCAAAGCAGTGACCGTCTGCTTCACCGACATCGAAGGTCGGCTTCATATGCTCGACTACGACAAGAAGTTCTTGTTGCGCAATTATGACAACTTGACGTTTGACGGATCGTCCGTACGAGGGTTCAGCCAGGTCATGGAATCCGACCTTCGCTTAGAGGTGGACTGGGCGAGTTTTCGATGGTTGCCGAGCGACGTTTTTGGTCCAGGAAAAGTGATCGCTTTTGGCTTAGTTCGTGACCGCGATGGCGCGAGCTATCCGAGCGACTTTCGCGCTAAATTAAAAGACTACAGTCAGGCGCTTGCTCGACAAGGTCGAGTGGCGAACATTGCCGTGGAGTGCGAAGGGTTTTTGTTTAAGGGACTCCAGGCCGAACAAAACTATAATTCACGAGAAGGATTTGAGCTCGCGGATGGCGGCGGTTACTATCACTCATTGCCGCGCGATGTTCTCAAAGTCTTTATCGACACTTTGGCCGAAGCGCAACGCGCGATGGCCTTTGAAAATGAAAAAGATCACCCCGAAGTCGCTCCCAGCCAATTTGAACTCAATTACAGTTATACCGAGGCCCTCGTCGCCGCAGATCAGGTTCAACTCTATAAGCTGACCAGTCGCCAGGTGGCCGCGAATATGGGGATGACCGCGAGCTTCCTGCCGAAGCCGATTATGGGAATCAATGGCAGCGGAATGCACACCAATATCTCGATCAGTGAGAACGGTGTCAACCTCTTTTGGGATGAGAACGGGGTCGAAAAACTGAGCGCGACGGGCTGGGACTTTACCGACCGAATCTTGTCATCAGCGAACGACTTCTGTCTGATCTATAATTCGAGCGTGAACGCCTATCGACGGCTTGACCCTCATTTCGAAGCTCCGAATCAAATCAAGTCTTCGGCGGTCGACCGAACCTCGATGGTTCGGATCCCCTTAGGAAATAAGAATTCGGCCCGAATGGAGGTCCGCACGGTGGCTCCGGATGCCAACCCATATCTGACCTTCTATACGTTGTTAAGGACCGGTTTAGAAGGCCCCAAAACTCAGATGACATCGGACGAGCGCAAGACACGAACCGAGTATCTCCCGAGCAATATGTATGATGCCATTCACCACTTTGTTTCAAGCGACTTTGTCCGCGAGATCTTAGGGGCGGATGTTCAAGAAAAGTTTGCCGAACGCAAGCGCGCAGCCGCGGACCGATGCCCGCTGAGCTATGGGTCGATCGTCAAGACAGCCGAGATATTGTTCCATCACGAAGTGACCAATCAGTTCCTCTGGCAAAAGTTCTGATTGCCCGCACGAAACCAACGGACCGCTGGCGAGCGTCAGAAACCACAAGAGGGCTGAACATGAATCGTCGAATCTGGATCTGGGTCGTCGGCATGGTGTGGTTGACCGCGCTGGCGGTCGCTGGCTGTCAAAAAACCGAGAGTGCGGCGTCGGAAGGGTCCCGTTACCCCCGCGAAGATGCCGCAGCCGCAGCAGCTTCGGAAGGCGGTGCGACCCTGGTGACCCAGAACGTCGCGCCCGAACAAGAGCGAGCGCTGGTGCGCCGAGGTTACATCGCGGTCACGGTGGAAGACCTCAATCGCGCCGAAGCAGAGGTGAAAAAGCACATCGCCGCGATGCGAGGTTTTGTCGTCAGGGACGGAACCTCCAACATCATGAAGGCCAGTGCGCAGGTTGAAATGACCGTTCGGGTGCCGGTAAAGAGCTTCGATCTGACGATGGAGAAGGTCGCGGGACTCGGCACGGTCCGCAATCGTCAGACCGAGTCGGAGGATGTCACCGCCACGCTGGTGGATCAGGACGCCCGGCTCAAGATCATGCGGACTCAGGAAAAAACGTACCTCAAGTTCTTGGAGAATGCCCGCAACATCGAGGAGTCTCTCAAAGTCCAGGACCGATTGATGGCGCTTCGCGCGGATATTGAGTCCCTCGATGCTCAGAACAAGACCCTTCGCCAACTTGCCCAGCTCTCCACCATCGAGATCACCTTGTTGAGCCCGGTTCGGTCGGTCAGTGTGGCCGACGACTCGAATTGGGTGCGCGATACATGGACCAGCGCAACCAACGCTCTCGGCGGCACGCTGGCTTGGCTGATGGCCACAGCCATTCGGATTCTGGTCTTCGCCCCGATTTGGGTGCCCGTGCTCTTGGTGATTCGCTGGGTCCGTGAAAATCGCCGACGGAAGCGCGCGGCCGCGCGGCCCTGATTCAGCCGGACACGATATGCCACGATGAGGGGGTGACTGCTTCCGCTGCCAATGTGCTTTCTTCCCCGCCCCCAAGCTCCGCCGGGCTGAAGCGGCTCTGGAAGACGGCCCGTCGACATCGACCCCGGATTTTTGGGGCGACCGTCGCGACCACGCTCGGCAAAGTCATGGATGTCTTTCCCGAGATCCTGATCGGAGCCGTCATCGACGTCGTTGTCCGAGGCGAGCAGTCGTTTCTCGCCACCTGGCTCGGCATCCAAGACGTTTGGCCCCAGCTGGTGGTCTTGGCGATCATCAATGCCGTCGTTTGGATTCTCGAGTCCACCTTTGGATATATCTCCGCCGTCATGTGGCGCAACATTGCCCAATCGATCCAACACGACATCCGGACCGGGCTCTACGCCCACGTTCAAAATCTCGAAGTTTCGTGGTTCGAAGATACGACGAGCGGCGGACTTCTCAGCGTTCTTAATGACGACATCAACCAGCTTGAGCGGTTCTTGGATTCGGGCGCGAGCTCGATCATCGAGCTGTTTTGGAACATCGTGCTCGTCGGTTTGGTCTTTGCCGCGAGCTCGACCACGCTGCTTGCGCTCGCATTCCTGCCGATTCCGCTCATCACTCTGGGTTCGATTTACTACCAGAAGCGACTCGGGCCGAGGTATCGCAAAGTTCGGGAAAAAGTCGCGGACCTGAGCTCAACCCTCGCGATCAACCTGGGCGGAATCACGACGATCAAGGCCTTTCACACTGAAGAGCAAGAGGCCCGGCGCGTCGAAACCACCTCCAATGAATACCGCCAAGCCAACCAAGAAGCCATTCGCTACTCGGCTGCCTTTGTGCCGCTCATCCGAATGCTCATCCTGGCTGGGTTCACGTGCACCCTGGTCGTCGGAGGGTATCTGGTCCTCCAAAAGCAACTCGAAGTGGCCCTCTATTCGGTTTTGATTTTCATGACGCAAAGACTCCTTTGGCCGATGACCCGGCTGGGAGAAACCCTGGATCAGTATCAACGATTTCAAGCCTCCATCCAACGAATTTTTAAGCTCCTTGATGCCCAACCTCAAATGCAACCTGGACTCCTCAAACTTCCCCCCGATTCGCCGGGAGAAATCGAGTTTCAAAACGTCTCTTTTGCATATCATCCCGAGTCTCCGATTTTGAAAAAGATCAACCTCAAAATTCCTGCAGGTGAAACTCATGCCATCGTCGGAACTACCGGCTCAGGAAAATCGACGCTTCTGAAACTTTTACTCCGTTTTCACGATCCGGACTCGGGAAAAATCACCCTCGATGGTCATGACCTGAAGGACCTTCAATACAACGCGATTCGACAAGCTATTGGCTTTGTTGGACAAGATGTCTTTCTTTTTCAAGGCACGATCCAAGAAAACATTGCCTATGGGTCTCCTCAAGCCACGTTGGATGAAATCAGTCAGGCCGCGCAAGCCGCCGAAGCCCACCCCTTCATCCAACACCTTCCCCAATCCTATGCAACAACCGTCGGAGATAAAGGACAAAAACTCAGCGCGGGTCAGAAACAAAGAATCACTTTAGCGCGGGCCCTTTTGCGAAATCCGACGATCCTCGTGCTTGATGAAGCGACCAGTAACGTAGATAACGAGACCGAAGCTGCGATCCAAAATTCACTTGCCAAGATCACTCAAGACCGGACGACACTGCTGGTGGCACATCGACTTTCGACCGTCCGAAATGCGCACAAAATTTGGGTGCTTGAACACGGATCCATTGCGGAATCAGGGACCCATGAAGAGCTCCTCCAACAGGCGGGAATTTATGCAGCTTTGTGGCGAATCCAAACGGGGAATCCGAACTCTCATTGACTATGAAGAAGCATCCTGCGGTCATCGTAGTCGGCGGCGGAGCCGCGGGAATCCTAGCCGCACTTCAAGCGCGTCGCCAAGGTGCTTCAGTTCGAATTGTCGAGAAAACGGATCGCTTAGGAACCAAGATATTAATCAGTGGTGGAGGGAAATGCAACGTCGCTCATGACGGTCCATTGGAAGATGTGATTAAGGCTTTTCGCCCAAACGAAGCTCGTTTTATTCGACCCGCTTGCTATCGTCTGACGAACCAGCAGATTATTGAAATGTTTACAAGCCGAGGACTGGAAGTTTATACTCGTCCCAACGGTCGAGTTTTTCCAGTTCATCAAACCGCGAAGGACGTCGTTGCGATTCTGGAAGGCTACCTTGAAGAAGCCGGAGTTGAGATCATTCGAGATTGCGCTGTCCTGGAAGTCATCAGCGAATCGAACCAGATTCAAGGTATTCGTACCGCACAAGGAGACATGCAAACTAGCCATTTGGTCCTGAGTGTTGGAGGAAGCAGCTATCCCAAAACCGGATGCACGGGAGACGGTTGGCCGTGGGCCAAAGCGCTCGGACATCAGATTGTCAAAGTTCGAGCCGCCCTCGCGCCTGTTTACCTTGAAATGGAAAGCGCAGATCCCCGAGCTGGGGTTTCCTTGCGCGACGTGATCTTGAAGGCTCGCATCCAAGGAAAAGAGATTGCGCGATGGTCAGGGGATGTCCTCTTGACGCATCGGGGACTGAGTGGACCTTGCGTCCTAGGAATCACGCGAATTATTGCCGAGAGATTTCACGAAGGACCCGTCACTTTGGAAGCCGATTTGGAGCCAGAAAAGTCGTTTGAAGTGCTCTCAGGAGAGATTCAGTGTTGGATCCAAGAAAACCCCAAGAAGTTCATCCTATCGGTGCTGAATACAAACATCCCCGAACGTATCCGTGAGAACATTTTAGAGTTCGCGGAAATCGATAATCAACCCGGTCGATCGCTCAGCAAGAAACTTCTCAATCGCCTGATTGAAAATTTGAAGGCTTTTCCTCTTGGCACCGTCCGAACGGTCCCTCTGGAAAAGGGAGAAGTCGTCGCCGGGGGCGTGAGTTTGGACGAAGTCGACCCACAGACGATGCGGAGCAAGATCTGCCGCGGGCTCTACCTATGCGGGGAGATTTTAGACATCGCCGGACCGGTCGGCGGCTATAATCTGCAGGCCGCGTTCGCGACCGGCTTTGTGGCCGGAGAAACCGCCGGTCAAGATGCCCTTCTCGATCGATCATGACTCAGAATCAGTTCTTGTTACAGTCCGCCTCCGACCTAGAACGGCAAGCCCAACATGCCCGGACTCTCACCGCTCGCCTTCCTCCCGACGAACTGAATGCACGGCCCGAGGGGGCCTGGAGTATCGGTCAGATCCTGGAGCATCTGAATCTTTCGTCCGCCCCATATCTGAGCCTCGTTCGAGAAGCCCTGCCCGGGGCTCCAGTCGGGGGGAGCGACCGCCCTGCGCAACTGTCCTGGATCGGAAAGAAGCTCCTGAAGCTCGCTGGACCCGAGGGGAATGCCCCGGTCCCGAAGCCGCTGGTTCCCGGATCGGGTCCCTTTGGCATTCAGACCGTGGATCACTTCGTTCGGACCCAAACTGAGTTCGCCAAGACCGTCCGCGAGCAAGCCGACCGAGACTGGTCCGCGGTTCGTATTCGGAACCCGTTGGTCGGATTTTTGCGTATGAACCTGCTGGATGTGCCCGCTCTTTTCGTCGCACACAATCAGCGCCACCTGGAGCAGATCGAGCGTCGCCTGAAGTGATCTTTTATGTATCGACTCCTCCGATCCATCCATAAAGTCGCAGGGCTCGTCGGAAGCATCTTTCTCATTCTCATCGCTTGCACCGGTTTCTTTCTGGCTCTCAAAGGCAGAATGGAGTGGGTCCGACCGCCCACCGCAAGTGGCACAGCCTCCGCCTCCAATGCGGGAAGACTTTTGAATCCGGACGAGGCGGTCCAAGCCGCACGGGCCGCCGGAATCCCCACCTTGCAATCTATGGGGGACGTCGATCGGCTTGAGTATCACGCCAAGAAAAACGTGTACAAAATCCTGGCGAAAACGGGCTACGATGAAGTCCAAATCGACGGGACCTCGGGCAAAGTTCTCTCGGTCGGAAAGAGAAATGACCAGATGTTCGAAGACATCCACGACCTGAGCTTTTTTCATCCCGTGCTTCGTGAGACGGCATTGCCCGTCATCGCCGTCATCCTCTTCGTGCTCGGGACTTCGGGCGTCACGATGTATTTCGTCCCGATCGCCCGCCGACGACGCTTCCAACGCGAACAACATCGCGCCCGAGGTTCGTCTGAAACTTGATCTACAACTATGCTGACACTCTGCCTCTTCGCACTGGTTCTGGCTGACCCCACCACCGACCGCAACCTCATTCTCGGCTCCACCCGTTCGCTTCAGGCTCCCGGAGCGCTTGCCGGGGCGGTGATCGCCCACACCGAATCGGCCTTCGTGCTCGGTGTCAGTCCGGCGGGCGAAGATGGCATTCGACTGCCTCTGGCCGCGGCGAGTCGATTTGGCCAAGGCCGGGCGATGGTCCTGGGGCATGAAGCCTTTTGGGGGAATCCATCGAACAGCACCTTCTTTCGCCAAGCCCTGCAATGGCTCGGCCAGGGAAAGACCCGCGTCGGGCTCCTCGGCGTGGGAAACAACAACCTGACTGGCTACACCTTAGGCCCCGCCCAAGTCCGTGACCTCCAACAGGTCGACATCTTGGTAATGAATCAAGGGGCGCTGGATGCCGCCCTCTCCGATGTGCCCCGAGTTCAAGAATTTGTCCGCCAGGGCGGTGGCCTTCTGGTCATGGGCCCCGCCTGGGGCTGGGCTCAACTGAATCCGTCGAAAAGGCTCGCCGAGGATCATTCCGGCCAGAGGGTCTTGGGCCCGATGGGTCTTGGGTTTTCCGAGGCCACCCTCGAGGGATTTCAGCTGCAAGAGCCAGGCCTCATGAACCACGCGGGCTCGGCACTCTCGACCCTGCGGGATCGCCGCCAGTACTCTCCCCAAGAAACGAACCAACGAGCCGCAACGCTCGAATCCGCCCTGACCGCCCTGCCCACCACGACTGCCTTCCGGCGGGATTTGAGACGCATGCTCGCCGCGGACTCCTCGCAGTCTGCTTGGACCACCGGCCAGCCGGTTCGCCGGTCGAACACCCTCGCCCGGCTTGCGGCCATTCAGTTCGATCACGACTGGCGAACTCAACGCCCCCGACAAGTGAAGAAGCATTCAGCGGCGGATCAGTTCCCAGGACCGGTCCCTGCAGAAGCCCCGCGCGACCCGGTGACGGTTTCGATCGACCACACCGCCTGGCGATGGATCAGCACCGGGAGATATGCCGCGCCGGGCGAGTTTGTCACCGTCTCGATTCCGGATTCTTGGAAGGACCAAGGGGTCCGGCTCCGCATCGGTGGCCACAGCGACACCTTGTGGCATCTCGACTCATGGCAGAGATTTCCAAGCATCTCCATCGAGCAGCCTTTTTCCGGCACTCAGCTTGAACTGGCAAATCCGTTCGGAGGGTTGATCTATCTCGTCCCGGCCCGGCGAGGTCTACCCGCGGGCTCGGTCCAAATTCGAAATTCCGTGGCCGCACCCGTCTTTGTTTTGGGTCAAACTCGGCCCGAAGAGTGGCCTCGCGTCCGCAGAAACCCAGCCCCTTGGGGCGAGATTGTGGGTCGCCAAGGCGCAGTCTCGGTGCCGGCCCGCGTCCTGCGAACCCTCGATTCGCCCCAGGACGTGGCCGCCTATTGGGACCAAGTCGTCCGAGAGTGCGAGAAGTTCTTTGCCGAGCCCGTGGGCCAGCGCGACGAGCGATATCAAGTCGATCGCCAAATCTCTGCCGGCTACATGCACGCCGGATATCCGATCATGACTTGGGAAGATGTCAGCGAGAGGTTTGTGAATTTGGCCGCCCTGCGGGGCCCTCAAGGCGACCCCCTTTGGGGCTTTTATCACGAGATCGGTCACAATTTCCAAGCGGATTCTTGGACTTGGGATGCCTGGGGCGAGACGACAAACAACCTGTTTTCGATGTTCGCGGCCGAACACTTTAATGGGGACCGGACCGGAGCCCACCCCGCCATGCAGCAGGCCGAGGTCCTGAAGCGGTGGCAAGCGGTTGCGGCCGAGCCGGGCAAGAGAGCTTGGTACGCCACCGACCCGTGGTACGGGCTCTCTTTGCTCGATCCGATCCGCCGCGAGTTTGGTTGGACTGTATATACACGGTTGTTCGCCGAGTTTCGCGCGTTGCCGCAAAGTGAACGGCCGCGCTCCGAAGCTGAGAAGCGAACCCAATTCGCGGTTCGGCTCAGTCGCATTGTCCAAAGAAATCTTGTCCCTTACCTTCGTGACTGGGGGGTCAACCTTCCGGAGTCCGCTGTCTCTTCCGTGACGTCGCTCCAGCCTTGGTATCCCTCGGGCTGGCCTGGGCGACGTTGAGCCGAGTCCTCGGCATCGACGGCGGCGGCACGACCACACGGGCTTGGGCTGTGGAGGCGGGTCAGGTTATCTGGAAGGGTCAGAGTGGGCCTTCGAATTGGTCTTCCACTCCGGGACCCCGGCTACGCCAAAACCTCGCGAAGGCGCTGGTGGGGGCTCCTCGGGTGGATTCGGTGTGCGGCTGCTTTGCCGGGCTCATCACGCACAACCAAAAGGCCGAAGCTGAAACCACCCTTCGCGAGCTAGCTGGATGCTCTCGGGTGGCCGCCTTTCCCGATTACCGAGCGACTTGGGCGGCCTGCCCGGCTGGGACGACCGCGCTGGTGATCGCCGGGACCGGCTCGGTGATCGTCTCGGAGCCTCGACCGGGCGAACTGCGTCGCGATGGCGGGGGTGGGCCGCTTTTTGGGGACTTTGGATCGAGCTTTGGGCTCGTCCGGAGTATGTTGCAACGTTGCGTCGAGGACGGTCAGCCTCTTCCCCGCAAAATGGCCCAAAAGGCCGCGGAGACCTACGGGACCGATCAGCTCGACGCTGTCATCAGCTGGCTCCACCAAGCCCCGAGTCCGGCCGCCGCCGCCGCTAAACTTGCCAAACCTCTCGTCCAAGCAGCCCAGCTGGGCGATCGCTGGGCCGAAGAGACGATCCAAGCAGAAATGCTGAAGCTTGCCCGTGTCTTAATCAGGCATCTTGAAGACGGGCACGAACCGCAAGGGTTTTGGTCGATCGTTCTGGCCGGAGGGGCCTGGAAACTCGGCGAGACGATCTTGAGAACTTTTGAGGACTCTTGCGAGCGTCTACTCTCCGGGCGACGTGGGAAAGAGGAGTGGGGGTTGCAGACTCTTCAAATGGCCCCGGTTTGGGGAGCCGTCCTCCTCGCGGAACAACAACTGAAATGAATACAGAATCACGAAATCCAAGGTCCTTTGGGCTCGACCGAATGAGCGCCAAAGAGATCGTTCGGCTCATGAACGAAGAAGAGCTGATCGTTTGGAACGTGATGAAACAGGCCGAAGAGAAATTAGCCGTCACCGCCGAGAAAGTGGCCGAGGCCTACCTAGCCGGGGGGCGAATCGTTTATGTTGGTGCTGGCACGAGCGGCCGGATTGCAGCCGCCGACGCGGCCGAGATGCCGCCGACCTTTGGGATTCCCGAGGATCGATTCATCGCAATTCTTGCGGGCGGAGAGGCCGCGCAATCGCACGCCGTCGAACATGCCGAAGACGACGAACATGCCGCGATCACCGCCATCAATCAGCTCCGATTGACCCGCAAAGACGTGGTGATCGGGCTGACGGCCAGTGGGCGGACCCCGTTTGTCGTTGCGGCCGTGCGCCATGCCCGGCAAAAGGGCGTTTGGACGTGCGGGCTGTCGAATTCGGCCCGGGCCGCCTTGCTGAAGGAAGCCGATCTGGGCATCTTGCTTGAGACGGGCCCGGAAGTTCTCACGGGATCCACCCGACTCAAAGCCGGAACCTCTCAAAAACTCGCCCTGAATAGAATCTCAACTGCGGCGATGGTGCTCGTCGGCAAGGTCATCGAAAACTTGATGGTCGACGTTCAAGCGAACAACCGCAAGCTCGAAGAGCGATGCGTCCGAATTCTCCGCGCCTTGGTCAAGCTCTCGGAATCGGAGGCGTGGGACCTTCTGCGCGAGAATGACTTTAACATCCGTGCGGCGATGGAGGCTTATCAAGCCACCCGACAACCCGGCCCGGCGACGACCGTCCCCACCGGGGGCTGAGACCGCTCGCAAAAAAACTCCCTGCCCCGAGGGTTCAGGGGCAAGGAGCTGATGGAGAGTTGAGTGCTCTTTAGCTGGCCAAACGAGGCATCGCCGGGTCATTTTTCAACAAGGCACGGGCTCGAAACAGCCAGCTCTTGATCGTTCCCTCCGGCTTTTTGAGGACTTCGGCAATCTCGGCGACCTCCATGTCGCGGTAATGCCGCATCCAGAGAATCTCTCGATATCGACTCGGGAGTCGATCGAGCGCCGACCGAACCTCTTCTTGGAGCCAACGCTGCTCCAAGATCGTATCCGCCGTTGCCGCATCGTCCGCGAGGGTCATCTCGATTGGCTCAATCGAGTCCGGCCGCTGCTTGCGAGCCCGAATCGCATCCACACAGCAGTTCGTGCAGATTCTGAGCAGCCAAGGCAACACCGGCCGTCCCGCCTGAAATCGTCCGATCGCGCGCATGGCCTTCAGGAACGTGTCCTGCACGGCGTCGAGCGCGTCTTCTTTGTCCCGCAAAATTCGATGAGCGTGCTTTTGCACCGCATCGCGATACTGGTCGACGAGGAGCTCGAATGCAACTTTTTCCCCGAGTTGCGCTCGTTCCACAAGATGCCGATCCCAATCCAACGTTTTCATTCACTCTTCGTCCCCTCCAAGGACAATGATATTCTAACACAGGACTCAATAAAATTAAGCCCTATGGGCCTCAAGTCCTATTTTTATTGGCGCAGGGGTTGATAAATAGGCACTTCAAGACGTGCGGCAACGCGCACCCAGGTAAAAGGCCGCGTTTTGACGATGCTTCTGTGGAAAACTCGGTTCAATTTCGGGGATGAGAGCCCTGAAGCCCCCGGGTCATCAGACCGAAAATCAGAACCAGTGGAGCTGAAGAAACTTGCCCTGAAGATTTCTCGCAGTGAGAATCTGCCGGTCTTACCGGTGGCCGTGACCCATGTGCTGAAGTTGGCCGACGATCCCAAAACGTCGCCCCGGCAGATTGAGCAGGTCGTCGCCAAAGATGCGGGCCTCATGGCCAAAATGCTCCGAGTCGCCAATTCTCCCGTCTTTGGCGGGAACAACATCACGACCATCTCCCGAGCCGTGGCCGTGCTCGGGATGAACAACGTTCGCTCGCTGGCGATCAGTGCAGCGTTCCAGAGCGTCAGTAACTCTCGGTCGCTGGCTCAGCGCTTTGACCGGACGGCATTCTGGCGGCACAGCCTCGCGACCGCCACCGCCGCTCGAATCCTCGGGAAGATGCGAATGCCGGAGTGCGCTGACGAGCTCTACACGGCGGGCATGATCCACAACGTCGGCATTCTCGCCCTCGATCGATTCTTAGCGGACGAGTATGATCAGGTCTTGGAGATCGCGTTTGACGCCGACACTCCGCTTCATGAGGTCGAGCAGTCTCGGCTCGGATATGACCATTGCGAGGTCGGGACCGTGCTTTGTGAAACTTGGGGCCTCACCGGGCTCATCAAGGCGGCGGTGACCTATCACCATAATCCGATGATGGATGCCGAGCACTACGAGACGACGTGCGTGATCGCCGCCGCTGAAACCCTGGCCCATCAATGTGGGCTCCGAAATCAGTCGCCCCACCACACGGCGGAGCTGGATATTACTTTGCTCGATGCCCTCGAGCTGCCGGAAGAGCAGCTCGAGGCCATTCGAAATGTCGTGAGCAATGAACTTGCGCGGACTGAGCAGACGTTGAAAGCTGCTTGATCAAGTCCCTTCTCAGAGGAAGCGGGCGCTCTTCACCATGCGTTGGAAGTAGGCGTCGAGCTTCTTTTCTTCGGCTTGGGTCGGAATCCGGACGCTGAGAGCCAGAATTCGACGATCCGAATTCATGATCACAACGTATCGTCGCGACGCAAATCCATTTCGATCCTTCACCGAGAAGGTCATGGCGTCGAGACCTTGATCGGTCTTTTCGATCTTATAGGGGGTCGGCGTTCCTCGCTCTTCTCGCTGAATGAAAAAGAGGCTGGTCTCGTAAAGCCGCTCCCAGGTGCTCCCTGCGGCACTCCCGGTCATGACTCCGAGCTCGGCTCGGCCTGATCCTTGGGCTTTTCGCTGGCCCCAAGGCGTTTCATCGCTGATCTTCCAGTCTTTGGGGACTTCGACGGTGTAATCCTTGCTCTCCACGCGCACAAAGCCGTCTTTGAGGTCAACGACCTTGGCATCTTGCGGGGCGGGCGGGTTCAGCGGGCTGAGCAGGAGGGTGACGAAGAGCGAAAGTGCCTGTAGCATATCCGCCTCTACGTCATGATGAATGATTATTGTTACAAAATATATGAGTGATGTTTCTTTTTGCCGGGGAAGCTTCCCCTCTTTTGCGGATTTCTGATACTCTGAATTCGATGAGAACCCTTGCTCGCACATTTTTCGCCGCGTTCGGAGTCGGATTCGGAGTCGCCTCAGCCCTGGCTGGCCTGTCTGAAGAACAGGCGTCGGACCGATTTGATCTAGCCTTGCGAGGCTCGGATGGAGCGCTCCTGAAGACCGTCTTTCGAAGCCGAGAAGTCCAGGGAGTTTCCGCCGAGAGCCTCACCCGATTCATGGAGTTGGTCGTGGAGCCGGTCTGGGCTGGCTCCAGCCTGCAGCGGAGAGCTGATGGCAGTGCGATCTCTTGGAGCTCACCCGAATGCCAGATGATGATCGCGTTCCAGGCCAACGGGTCCTTTCGACCCACGATCGTCTCTGAGCGGACGCGATTCTTCACGAGCCCCCTGATTCGCGAAGGCGACGGCTTCAAGGTCCAGGCGAGCATGGCTCAGATCATGTTCGCTTTTGCCTATCTCAAAACTCACTCGCCCGGACGAAGTCGATTGGAGAGCGCCCGCCGGGCTCAGACTCAGTTTGAAGAATGGGCCCAGAAGATGAAGAAACTCAAAATTGCCGGTTCGATCGATCCTGAAAAGGGCACTTGGAAAACCTGGGACCAGATCATCAAAGACGGTCGGGCCGAGATTCGAAAAATCGCCGGCGGCTGAAAACGCCCCCCTCTCACCAAGGTCGGCGAGAGGGGGACCCGAGCTTACAGATACTCGCGCAGGTCGAGCCGAACGTCGCCATTGACGGCGCTGATGTCGATCGTGCCGAGGCCCTCACCCAGCCGCCCGGTGATTCGCTGGTCCGTAATCGCTTCGTCCTGCAGATCGAGGTTGGTCGAGGCTTCGCCACGCAGAGTCGAGAGGATGACTCGCGCATTGCCGCCATCCGCGACGCGGACGATGACATCGCCATGGACCGCCCGGACGTTGATATGGCCGGCCACTGGGTCCACCAAATCGAGGCTAATGTCGCCCGAGACAGCTTCGATGGAGATCGACTTGCCGGAGCACTCCTCCAACTCGACGTCGCCCGACGCGCAACGAAGATTCAGATTGCCTCGGACCTCATGTAGAGTGAGATCGCCGCGCTTTTGCTCGACCGCCAGAGACTGGACGTTGCAGCCGTGCATCGTCAGATCGCCAGCGGCGTTCTGAATCTCCACGACGCCATGAACGTTGTCGAGCTTCACATCTCCCGCTTTTGAAACGAGCTTGAATCCGCTTGACAACTGGTCGGCCTGGACGTCACCGTGCTCACTTCGACATTCGATCGGCACACTGCCCACAAGGCGAACTTCCAGGTCGACCGCGAGGCCGCTCATGTCGGGTTGCTTGATGAGCACCCACTGATCCGACTCCTCGATCACAAGGGTGTAGAGGTCGGCTTTCGCCTGGGCGTCCTCTCGGTCGGAGCCGTGGACGCGCGCTTGGGCGATCACCACCGATTCTGATTGACCTCCGATCAGGCGCACGTCTCCGGTCGGGTTTTCGATGCGCAAGAGCTTGCCTTCGGGCACTTCGAACCCGAGGCGGAGTTCTCGCTCGACGTGACTGCCAAACAGGTTGAAATTGATCTTGCCTTTCCGAATGTCTTCGCTCGCCTTTTTGAGAGCTTCGACCCCCTTGCTGGCGCCTTGCTTGGCTTGGTCAGCGACCTCTTTCCAATTCACGCTGGAGGCCACTCCGCGACCAATTCTCTCGATGGCGTCGACCAACTGCGAGAGCGGATCTTCGCTTCGATCTCGGGGCGGCGGGGGACCGCTCGGACCGGCAGCACCCGGAGAGGGGGGGCTTGGAGGCTCGCCTGGGCCCGGGGGTGGGGGAGGCGACGTCGATTCAGGTCCGGTCTCTGACTTGGGTTCATTGAACGCATCGATCAGCTCCATGGCGTCCTCGGCCGAGAGCTTGCCTTGCTCGACCAGCTTCATGATTCTTCGAACTTCTTCGTTCACGCCTCTTCCTCCGACTTCATTCTCAACTTGGCCTCTTCGGCCGATATTTCACCTTGCTCCAAGAGGTCCAAGACCTTGCGCTTCTTTTCCAGGGCACGCTCTTTCCGACCGTCACTTCCCCGCTCTTTCACGGGCTCCAGGCCGAGAGCGTCCAAAAGGCTATCGAGCCTCGAGCGGACGGTCGGATAGCTGAGGCCGAGCTCCTTCTCGACCGAATTGAGCATCCCTCGGCACCGGAGAAAGGTCTCCAGAAAATGGGCCTGCTCGTCATCGAGCTTGGCATAGCGAGGAATGGCGAATCGCCCGCGGATCGAGATGCCGCTGTGTTCACCCGTCAGCTCGCTGACAAAGAGGTCGGCACCATCGACCGGATCTTTCGACGGGATTCGCAGGTATTTCTCCTCAGACATCATCATGCTCCGTCATATTGATATTATAAAACAAGACCTTGATATTTTCAAGCCCTATGGGCCCAAAGTCTCGTCTTTTCTGAAAATCTGGGCGGTCAAGATGGCCAGGCAACCCTAGTTGACGGCGAAAAGACTCTCGGCTAGGCCGGTATTCAGCTTCATCTGTTCGTACGCCATGACGCCCGCGAGCTTGTTATCGGCGTTGCGAACTTCCAGTCGCGTGGGGGCCCAGATGCCGCCGTCCTGGATTGGGGCCAAGTAGGTGAAAGTCGCCAAGAGTCGCTTGTCTTGTTGGGCATACCACTCTCGCTTGGCGATGAACTTGCGATCGCGATCGACCCAGATTCGTTGCCGACTGGTGTCCCGAAGGTTCGGGAAATAGGTTAGGTCAAAAACCGCGTGGCCAGTCGCTCGATCCATCCGGACGAATTCGGCCTTGAAAAGATCGCGAAACAGGCTCGGCGCCAAAAGTCCGAAGTCGAGGATCGTTTGGCGCTTGCCCGGGCTCTTGTCAAGGTTCTGCCGAACCGAGATGTTGGCTTTGGGGGCACGAGAAATTCGCGTCGTGCCGTTGACGATGAAGAGAAAGGTCGTGTCGCCCTCTTTAGTTTCGATTCTCAGCTTAAAAGGCTCTTTGAGCCGAACTGGGGCGGTGTTCCCGAGGAGTTGGAAGGACGTAGCGAAGTCCTTGTTGATTTTGGAGAGCTCGGACCGGCTCGCCTGAACGATCCGCGCGGTAAAGCTGGCATCTCGCAGATTCGCTTGCCACACATCGTCAATCGAAACGGATTGAGGCAGGGGCGACATCGCAAGGGCGGCAATCAAAGTGATCGAAGTCATGGTTTGGATTATGAAGCAGACGATTGAGGGCAAAGGACGGTTGCGTTCACGGTTTTCGAGCGATCTCAGCTAGAATGGAGAAGGTGTCGGATCGCGATTCGGCTTTAGAATATCTTTCGCGCAGGACCCGTTCGCTGGAGCGGCGGACCCGAATTCGCCCGATGACCTCGCTTGAGATTGTGGACTCGGCCTTTCAGTTTTATCGGTCGATGGGCTGGTCCTTGGTTCGCCACCTGTTGGTGCCTTGCATCTTGATTTACGGCGTCCTTCGGTTCGTGAGCTATTACCTGGTCCCAGCCTTGACGACGACGTCCTTTCCAGACGACCCGGCGGCCCAAGCAATCGAACTCTTTCTGGTCTTCCTAACCGCGATCGGCATCGGTGTGCCGCTGATGATGCTCGCCCTTTCGGCGATTTCGGGCATCGTCACGTCGGCCAGCAGCGACTATTTGTGCGGCAACAAGCTCGATGACCGAGCGGCAGCCCGAGCGGGAACCGAAGCGATCGGTCCGATGGTTTGGCCGCTGGCGACGGCTTTCTTCTGGTCGCTGTTGCCCCTCTTGCTTTCGTTCGGTCTGATGCTGGGCAGCGCCGTCCTGGAGGGCGAGGGGCGTGGAGTCGACCTCTCAACCGGATTGGCCGCCATCCTCGGAGTGATGGGAGTCGCTTCGAGCTTTTTGATCGGGCCGATGATCCTGTGTCGGTTTGCTCTGGTCCCGAGCGTGGTCGTGATCGAGGGCCTCAAGGGCCGCAAGGCCGTTCGGCGAGCCGTCAAGCTCTTGAACGAGAAGGTGCCGTTCTTCAGCCCCTTTGGCGTTCTGATCTCGGGGGTTCTTCTTCTGGCGGTCATGGGGCTGATCGTTGGGTTTGGGTTTGATGCTGCTTGGGGTTTCATCGGAGTGGAAAACTGGGTTCAATCTTTCTTTGGGACCGGCTGGGCCTCCAGCCTGTTGGTCACCCTGCTCAATGCCGTCCCGTTTGTCCTGGCGGCGGTGTTCGTCGCCCCCGTTTGGTGTGCCCTGACGACGTTTCTCTATTTCAATCAACGAGCTCGACTTGAAGGCTACGACATCGAAATGCTGGCGGAGGATGCGGCCCGTGCGAACCCGAGATTGTTGGCTTAGATGGGCGTGGGGGGTCGCGCTCCTCACTTGCTGGACTGTGGGCTGGACGAACTCCTCCACCCAGCAGCTTTTGCGCCGAGTCGAGGCTACCGACAGCAACGAGACCGCGCAAAAGGTCATCAAAGACTCTCCGCTGGTCCGACCCGAAGACCAGGCCCTGAAAGAAAATGCGGAGAACATGGACCGAGAGGAGATTGTCCGGGCGCTTCGCCTGAGGGTCCGAGCTGAAGGAAATCTGAACTCGGCTCTTCCCCCGGAGGCGGATGCCCCGTCTGCCGCCAGCCGAGCCCAGGAGCTCAAGAAGAAGAAATTCATCCGCGATCCAGAGGGTGGGTCGAGCAACTGGCTCGGCCGGGTTGCCGAGCGGATTGCCGAGCTGTTTCGTCGGGAACAAAGACCTCGGCCGAGGAGAGAAATTCCCGAATTCGGGTGGCTCTCCGGGCTCTTTTACGGACTGATGTGGACGTTACTTGGGGTGGCGGTCCTTGCTTTCCTTTGGATCGTCTTCACTCGATTTCGATGGGTGTTCGGCTGGAAGAAAAAAATCAAGGCATCGGGCGGAATCTTGGAAGATGACGAGCCGATGCGGACCGAAGACGAATGGGTGCTTGAGGCCGAGCGGCTTTATGCCGAAGGCAAGCCTCGCGAAGCGATCCGGGCGCTTTACTTGGCGATCCTGGTGCGACTGGATGACGCCGGAGTCGCTCGCTTAATCCGGACCGAAACGAACTGGGAGCATGAACATCGAGTTCGCCTGAGCCCGACGAGGCCGCCCTCGCTTGACATCCGAGAAGCGACGCGGCGCTTTGACTGGGTCTGGTACGGCTACCGATTGCGGGTCCCCGAGGATTGGGAGTTTTTCAACGCTGAATATCAAAAAGTGATCCAATTGTTGAAGGAGAGAGCGGCATGAGGTCCCCTCGGTTTTGGACCTTCTTGATGTTGGGGCTGTTTGCCCTTCTCTTGGGCGCCAGTTGGCTTTTGGATCGCAACCGCCGGGAGTCGGCGGCGTTTCCCAGCATCGTCTCCGAGCGGACGAGCGGCGTGAGCATTTTCGCCGAACTCCTTCAGGCCGAGGGCTTTCGGGTCCGGCGCGAGCCGATGTCGGGCCCTCGGGTCAAGCAGGGCGAGATCGTGGTCGAGTTTGAGGCCCCTTGGCCAGATCGTGAATACGCGACCCCGGGCAACCAGAGTGCGTTGCGCGCGTGGGAAGATTCGAAGGACCCGACTCGGGTGGTCCTGCGACACAGCCAAGAATTTGGTGCCGAAGTCGCTCTTGTCGGTCCCCAGAAAGTGACCTACAGCACTGCGCGAGAACCAGACAAGAAGAGCTTCCAAGTGCTTCGGGCTGGACCTCTGGCTGAGCCCTCGATGGGCCGATCCGCCTGGGATGCCGACGATCGTGTCGGGGTGATCGTTCAAGAGGTGGGTGGTGACCCGGTGTCTCTGATGACAGTCGGGTCCGAGACGCAGCTGTTTATCGAGAACGGAATTTTCGCGACGAACCGTCTGATCGACCGAGAACAGCACGCCGACTTTCTGCTTCATGTTTTCCGGACTTACCTGCCAGCGGGCTCGACTCTCGTCTTTCTGGAGCCGATGCCGGGCGAATCGCTTCTCGCACAGCTCGGGCCCTGGGCGGAGATCCTGTACTACCAAGCGATCGTTCTGTTTGTCGTAATGGTCTGGGCCTACGGACAGCGACTGGGCTTGCCAGACGTCTTTCGTCGCCGTCAGCAGGGCGCCCGCGAGATGGTCGATGCTCTGGGGGACGCGATGTTCAATCGTCGGAGTCCTCAAGACGCGACGGAGATCTTGGCCGCGGACTACGACGCACGCATCAAGCGCGCACTGGCCTTGCCCGCTTCGACAAGCCGAGAGGACCGCAACGCTCGCCTCAGTGAGTCGGTTCGGGCGGCGATGGCGGTGCTCGAAAACCCTCTTCCGAAACAAGAGAAGTTCCGGCTCGACAAGGTCCGCTCAGCGATGGCCGAAATCGAAAGCTGGCTGGCAGCTCATCGGAGTCGGCGCGTATAGCCGAAGTTCTTCCAATTCTTGTATAGTGATGTCATGAGAGCATTGCCTCTACTTTTGACTTTCATCCTGGCCCTGACGTCGATCAGCTTCCTCGGAGCACAAAATCCGGCCCAAGACAAGGCCGAGCGAGCGAAACAAGCTCAACTGGACAAGGTTTATCGCTCGGCGAAGTCGACATACGCTAAGAAAAAGACCGACGCCAATAAAAAGAGCTTGGTGACGGCAACGTTTAACTTGGCGGAGTGGTACATGTACACACCGGTCTTGACGCCGAAAGATAAGTATCCGGCAGCTCTTCGCTATTATCGTGAAGTTTTGAAGCTCGAACCTCAACATAAACAGGCCAAGGCATCCCAAGACACGATCATCCAAATCTACAAGAGCATGGGACGGCCGGTCCCGAAGTAAGTCGTTGACCGTCGAAGCCGCGCATCAGGCTGACCAGATTCGTCGCTTCACCTTGCGGCTTGCCGTGGTGACGACGGTCTTGGCGGCCTTGCCCGCCCTGATCGGGTGGATGTCCACCCCGGGCGGAGCTTCGTATCTGGGCTATCAGTTCAGCACGGACGACCAGATGGTGTATGCCGCCTGGATGCGCCAGGCGATGGACGGCCAGTTCCTTTTCGACAATCGGTTTACGACCGACGCTCAGCCGGGCCTGACAATCCACCTCTACTTCTGGCTGCTCGGCTTGCCTGCCCGCTTGCTGGGCATCGGCTGGACCGAAACCCTCGCCCGGCTCGGATTTACCTTCCTGTCGGTTCTTCTGCTCTCACGATTGATCGGGAAGCTCCAGCTCTCGGTTTTCACCCACAAACTTGCGCTCGCGCTCGCCATTTTTGGCGGCGGGATCGGCTTTCTGGTCTGGCAGGTATTCGGGGTCGCGATGAACCAGAAGACTTGGCTCACCGGCGCTACTGCTGGCCGACTGCCAACCGACGTCTGGCAACCCGAAGGCTTTGTCTTCCCTTCCATGCTGACGACGAGCCTCTTCGTCATGAGCCTATGTCTCCTGTTGGGAGTTTTCTTGTGCGTTCTTGACGCCCGAGAGTCGTGGTCCAAAGTGGGATGGGGGGCACTCCTGTTGGGCCTCATGATGAACGTCCACAGCTACGACATCTTGATTGTTGGCGTCGTTTTGGTGGGACTGCTCGCGGCAAGCCTCGCATCCAAAACGTTCCACCTCGACTGGCTAAAGCGGGTGGGCGTGATGTTGCTCGGCCTTCTTCCAGCCGCGCTTTGGTTCCTTTACGTTTATCAGAACGACCCGGTCTTTCAAGCTCGGGCGTCAACGCCTACGTTCAGTCCGACCTTTCCTCAGCTCTTTTTTGGGTACCTGCCTTTGGTGGTGCTGGCGTTGGTGGGGGGTCTTCAATATCGCTCGCAAGACGCCCCTCAAGTCCGCAAAGGGATGGCGCTGTTTGCCGTCCTGGTCGCGGGTCTGTTTGCACTCTCCCTCTCTCAACCCGCGGTGGATCGATACCTTGTGGGCGGGTTGGGGTTCGCTGGGATTCTGGTCACCGGGATCGGAGTGATTCTTCTGACGTCCCGAGCTTGCCCGGCTTTCAACCTGATCAATAGCTGGATGGTTTTGGGGTTAATCTTGCCGTATGTCCCCGCCCTTTTCCAGCGCAAGCTGCTGATGGCCTATGCGGTGCCCCTGGGCATTTTGGCGGCGATGGGAGTCGCCCAATGGGTTGAAAAGCGTGAACGGAACGCTCGAAACCTCTCCACGGCGTTGGCGATCGTCTTGTGTAGCGGATCGTCGATGCTCTGGTTCCAACGCGAAATCGGACTGATTCGGTCGGACGTGTCTCGGACCACTGTTCATCCCGTGTACCTCGGGGCCGATGTCCTTGCGATTGTCGAGCGTCTCAACAAGATTCAGGGGCCCAAGATCGTCGTGGCTGTTCCCGGGATCAACGCTTCGACCCGCGACCCAGACGTGTTTCCATCGCCTTATATGCCTGATCTGAACACGATCCTTTCCGGTCTCACCGGAGCCTATAGCTATGCCGGTCATTGGAGCGAAACGCCTCAGTATGGGGCCCGTCGAAGTGTGCTCTACGTGCCCCGGGGCGCCCAGCCGAGCCTAGGGCTTTTTGGGACGGACACTCCCATCTTGCCCAAGAAAGAGATGCTCGATCTTATACGGGGAGCAAGGCGCGATGCCCGGATGTTCGTGATTGCCCCATTGCCCGCAGCATTCGACCGACTGGCCCTGGGAGACCGGCGCGACCTCGGATCGGTCTTGATCGAAGGTCCCCGTTTCTCGCTCGTTGAAGTCAAGCCTTAAGGTGGGTCTGCGACTGGTCATCGCCGAGCTCGCGCTCGGCTTGCTGGATCGACTTCATCTCGTCGAGCAAGAGGTCGATCGTGCCGACGGAGCTGAAGTTGGCCGGTCCCGAAGCGACTTTTGCTTGAACCTCGCGCGTCATCGACTCGATCTCGTTCGAAAGATCGCGAAGCTTCTCCGCCAGCATTTTGGCTGGCTCAAAGACAACCGGCAATACTGGGCTGCGATAGGCATATTGACTCGCGTCTCCCGTCGCGACCATCAGCAACTCTTGGGCAGCATCCAGAATCTCAAGCGCACCGAACTTCTCAAAGGCACTGGTGAGATCGTCCTTTCTGGACTTATCGGGCTTCCCGGTGCAGTCTTTGAGGAGCATAAAGAGGTCGTCCATTGCCGATTGCGAAGCCTCCATGGCCTGGTCTCGCATTGACTTCCAGTGTGCAGGCAAGTCTTCTCGTTGCCAAGCCGGGGTCTTTAAGGTGTCCTGAGTCCGCTTCCAGTAAAAGGCTCCGGCCTCCAGCAGTTGTCCGGCCACGGGGTCGAGTTCTCGGTGGAGCTTGCTTTTGTCGGCGAGATGCGTCCACTGCTTGGCGACTTGGTGTCGAGCCACGTGATCCGCTTCAGCTGGATTTCGAGGCTGGGAGAGGCGTTTGGAGATTATCGCCGAGATCGCAAACATGACGGGCATCACGATAAGCCCACTCACCAAGGCTGCGACCAGGGGGGTGATGAGGGTTTTCAGCAAGAAGAATGAGAGTCCGACCGCAAGAGGCGTGACGATGCACCCCCCGATCGCGAAGTAAGTCTCCTCATTCCGGGGGACGCGCTGAACTTGGTCCGCCAGGTATTGGCGGAAGTTCGGCAACTTCTTGGACCGTCCCATCGAACTCATCACCCTAGTTTATGACGCGCGGACCCTCGACCAGGTTGACCCTAATCGACTTGGCTCCCCGAATACGGGGTCGAGTAGTTTGGCGGCTCCTTGGTGATCCAGACGTCGTGGGGATGACTCTCCCGCAAGCCGCCCCCGGTGATCCGCATGAATTCGGCCTGCGCCCGAAGGTCCTCCAGACTCGACGCCCCGGCATAGCCCATGCCGCTCCGCAAGCCGCCGATCAGCTGGGTCACGGTCTCAGAAAGCTGGCCCTTGTAGGGGACTCGGCCTTCGACCCCCTCGGGGACCAGGGCCACGGCATGATCCTTGAGCTGGAAGTAGCGGTCACTGGAGCCTTGCTTCATCGCTCCGATGCTGCCCATGCCGCGATAGACCTTGTAGGCACGATTTCGGTAGATCTCGGTTTCACCCGGACTCTCTTCGCACCCGGCGAACATGTTGCCCATCATGACGGTGGAGGCTCCGGCGGCCAGACACTTGACGATGTCGCCCGAGCTCCGGATTCCTCCATCCGCAATGGTCGGGACCCCTCGTTCATTGGCCGCCTCACAGCACTCCAAGACCGCCGTGAATTGAGGAACGCCGATCCCGGCCACGACGCGAGTGGTGCAGATCGAGCCTGCGCCGATTCCCACTCGGAGGGCGTCGGCTCCGAGTTCAATCAAGTCCAGAGTGGCCTGCCGAGTCGCAACATTGCCGGCAATCACCTTCAGATCAGGGAGTTTCTCCTTGAGCATCTTGACGCACTCCATCACCCCCATCGAGTGGCCATGGGCGGCGTCGATCACGATAAAATCGACCCCTGCGTCCAAGAGGGACTTCGCTCGCTCGTACGGCTCCCGCAGTGGCCCGATAGCGGCGCCGCAGACCAGCCGTCCTTTGCTGTCTTTGGTGGCGTTCGGGTGTTGCTTCACCTTCAGGATGTCCTTAATCGTGATGAGACCTTGTAGGCGGCCTTCTTCATCGACGATCGGCAGCTTTTCGATTCGATGGTCAGCCAGCTTCGCCTCAGCTTGTTCTAGGGTGGTTCCGACGGAGGTGGTGATGAGGTTCGTGCTCGTCATTCGGTCGCGGATCGGCTTGGTGTAATCGGTCTCGAATCGGATGTCCCGGTGAGTGAGGATTCCGACGAGATGCCCTTGCTCGTCGATGATCGGGACCCCGCTGATGTGAAATCGGTCCATCAAATGGATCGCGTCTTGAACAGTCTTATCGGCAGTGAGCTTGATCGGGTTCGTGATGACGCCATGCTCACTCCGCTTGACCCGGTCGACCTGCTCCGCTTGCGCGTCAATCGACATGTTCCGGTGAATCACCCCAACACCGCCTTCGCGGGCGATGGCGATGGCAAGCCGGGCCTCGGTGACCGTGTCCATCGGAGCTGACACGATCGGCGTCTTCAGATGGATTCCGGGAAGCAGAGTGCTGGCCAGGCTGACTTCGCTCGGGAGAACGGTCGATCGCCTCGGCAGAAGCAGGACATCATCGAAGCTGAGACCTTCTCGAAATGTGGGCATCTTGCCAACTTATTTTGAAGCAAAACAGGTCGTCATTTCAAGTTCGGAGTCTTTGGTCCCTCGGGCGATGCGCAAAGTCTTTCAGGAAAGCTACAATGAGCTTGGTAGGAACCTGATTGGAAGACATTCTGCGGCGCTTGGGTGGCCTTCGGGACTTTTCCTGGGAAAACTTAATTCACGTCATCGACATTCTGCTGGTGGCGTACCTGATCTTTCGCCTCATTTCCCTCATTCGGTCGAGCCGAGCCTGGAGAATTTTGGGGGGCATCGCGATCTTTGTGGTTGCGCTCGTTTTGTCCGACCATTTTCAGCTCCGGACCCTCCACTGGTTCTTGGATAAGGCAACCCTCCTTGCGCCGGTCGCCCTGGTCATCTTGCTTCTGCCGGAGCTTCGCCAAACTCTCGAAGGCTTTGCTCGGCTCGGTCTTTGGCCGAGCCGACTGAACGCCCAAGATGGGCGAGTCGCTTTGCGAACCTTGGAAGAGATCGTCGCGGCGACGACCGAGATGTCGAGTGCGCGAGTCGGAGCGATCATCGTCATCGAGCGTGGCACCCGGCTCGACGACATTGCCGCCAACGGCGTCTCGCTTCAGGCCAACATCAGCGCGCCGCTTTTGGCTTCAATTTTTCACGAAGGGAATCCGCTTCATGACGGTGCCGCGCTCGTTCGTGGCGACCGGATTGAAGCCGCCGCCTGCCGACTCCCGTTGAGCGAAACGACTTCCCTTTCGGCGGCTTTCCACATGCGGCATCGAGCCGGTCTCGGGATCACCGAGCAAGCCGACTGCTTGGCCGTCATCGTGAGCGAAGAGCGCGGCACGATCTCGGTCTGCCAAGACGGCCAGTTGCAGCGGGTGCAAGACGCCCAAGAGCTTCGGACTTGGCTCAATCAGTTCTTGCGCGGTCCGGCAAAACCCGAAGGGCGGCGAAGCAAGCGGAGCAAAGAGCTCGTGGAGGGACCGAAAAAGTGAGTCGTGACAAGGTCATTCTCGGGGCAGTGTCGCTCATCATGGCCCTCCTTTTGTGGCTCCAAGTGGACACCCAACGGGCTCCAGCCAAGCAACGCGAACTCGCCGTTCGGGTCGAGACACGAAATGTCCCCGCCGACATGATCGTCACCCGGGGGCCCCGAACGGTCAAAGTCATCGCCGAAGGAACCACCGAGCAACTCGACCGGATCACCGCCGAGCAGATCGCGGCCTTTGTCGACTTCCAAAATGCCGGGTCGGGGCTGCAAAGGTATCTGGTCCAGCTTTCCACTCCGAGGATCAATGTGCCGTTGCGGCTCCAACGCGCCTACGAACAGTTTGAGCTGAGCCGGATGGAGAGTCGCGCCTTCAAGCTCTCCGTCGAGCCGCGCGGGATCGTGGCTGGCGATTTGCGATATGAAGGAGCGAGTGCCGATCCGGAGACGGTCTCGATCTCGGCCCCGGAGCAGGCCCTCGCCAAAGTCAATTTCGTCCGGGCGATGCTGGACTTAAGCAAGATTCGACCCGGGGAGACGATGACGGCCAAGGTCGAAGTGCTCGACAAAGATGGTCGCCCCATTCCTTTTGCCAGCAGCGATCCCGAAGAGGTGACGCTTCGGCCCGCCGTCGCCGCCGCCCCGGCGACGAATCGCTTTTTGATCACGCCGCAATGGCAGGGCCAACCCGCCTTCGGACATGAAGTGACTGCTTTCACCGTGCGGCCGAACCAGGTTGAGGCGGCCGGTTCACCAGCCGTTTTAGCCCGAGTCCAGCGGATTGAGACCGAACCCATTGACCTTTCGGGCCTTCGAGAGACCACGACTTTCACCGTGAAACTCAAGCGAGTCGACGGCATTCGCCTGACCGGTGAGACCTCGGTTCGGGTCACCGTCGTCGTCGGGGCCACGGCTTCCTCGGCTCCACCGAGCCCGTTACCCGAAGGCCCTGGTCCATGATCGAGATCAGGCCGATCGCGGCCGACGAAGCTCCTGGGTTTTTGTCTCTTCTTTGTGAGGTCTTTGGCCTGGACGTCTCTCGGGCCGAGTCCGTTTTTTACACCGAGCCTTACTTCGATCTGAATCGGAAATGGGCGCTTTTTGAAAAGGGCAACATGCGGTCGATTTTGACGACCACTCCATTAGAGTTCGGCTGGGGGCGGGCCATGGGAATTGCCGGAGTCGCCACTCACCCAAAATCGCGGGGCCGAGGACTCGCCCAGCAACTCATCGAGATGGTCTTGCAATCCGGAAAAGAGTCCGGCGAGTCAGCGGCCATGCTCTTTGCCCAATCGACCCGGCTGTATGAGCATTGCGGGTTTGAGGTGGTCGAGGAAGTCATTCGCGGACCCCTTCGACATGAGCTCGGCTCGCGGGAATCACCGCCTTGCGCTCGCGCCGACGTCGAGGCGATCTACTCTCGCTGGTCTGAAGCCGATCCCGCCCGGCTCCGTCGAGATGACCGCCGATGGCGCGCCTGGTCTTGGACGTATCGGATCGCCGAAGTGGCGGGCGACGGCTATATTTGCTTTGAATCGAACTTGGTGCGAGAAGCGATCGTCTCGCCCGACTTGGAGCGTTGGCCCGTTTACCCAGGGACCGATTGGGTCGGGATGCGCCAGTTCTCGCGGAATCTAGGAGTTCCATTGATCCATGAGAAGTTCGAAACCTATGTGATGGCGAAGGGATTTCCGAGCCCTCCTCAGATGTTTCTCACCGATCAATTCTGATCGCCGGCTCCTCGTGTGCTTACGGGCTTTCCCAGCATTCTTACTGAGCCTTTTTGAGCCCTGAAGTGGAACCCCTAGAAGTGTTGGGAGAATGAGGGCTTTGGCCCTGTTTTCGGGGCAAGAACGGCCCGAGAATATCCAGCGAGGGTGACCTAATTATGCCAAGCACACCAAGAAATTTTGGGGAAGTTCAGCTTTCTGCGATTTACGAGATGGCCAACATTGGACTCGGCAATGCCATGACCGCCTTGTCGGAAGTCACGGGACAGCCTTTTAACATGACGATTCCCCGCGTCGAGTTTTTGCCTTCGGATCAGGTCCCCCTCTTACTGGGCGGCGACGAAGTCCCCACTGTGGCGGTATATATGCCGATCGCGGGTCAGGTCGAGGGTCATATTGCGTTTCTGTTCCCTTGGGAGAGCGCGAAACGGCTTTGGAACATGCTTCTCGGCCAGGCCCCGGAATCCGTCGCCGACATTGGAGAGCTCGAAGCCTCGGCGATGCTTGAGATCGGGAACATGCTCAATTCGAGCTTCCTGAACGCCTTGGCCGACATGACCCAAATGCAGATGCATGCGACTCCCCCGCTTGTGGCGGCGGAAATGAGCTACGCCATCCTGAGCACCTTGGCGACCGAAGCCGCCCTCAGCCAATCCACCGCACTCGCGATTGAGACTCGGCTCGAATGCTCGACGGACGAGATTCAAGGCGTCTTTGTCTGTCTACCCACGATAGAAAGTATTGAAAAAATGCTCTCCGCTCTGGGACTTGCGGAGGCTGCCTAATGGTGACGGAACAGACGATGGTCGGCATGGCCGATATTCAAGTGATCGATTCCAAGGGTCAGTTGGTTTGCTTAGGCCTCGGAAGTTGCATCGGAGTTTGTATTGTGGATCCTCAAGCGAATGTGGCCGGAATGGCTCACATCATGTTGCCGGCGACGTTCCCCAATTCGGTCAATGATAAACCTGGGAAGTTCGCCGATTCAGCCTTGCCGACCCTGATCAGCTTACTCGAGAAGAAAGGGGCGCAAAAGAGCCGCATGAAAGTCGCCTACGCGGGAGGTGCGCAAGTCTTTAAGTTCGGAGAGAATTCTTCGAAGTTGGATGTTGGACTACGCAATTCTCAAGCCGTCGCTGAGTGGCTTCAATCGAGCGGCCTCAAGGTCATCTCCTCAGATGTTGGCGGCACGGTGGGACGCACCGTCACTTACTCAATGGACTCAGGAGACTTTAAGGTCCGAACTGTCCAAAAGGGTGAGAGTACTTTGTGCAATTTGAAAGGCTCCTAATTCCGAAGGAAAGACGAACATCATGGCCATGACGATTGAGGACATCTTACAAAAAACGACGGACCTCCCGACGATTCCGGCGGCGGCCCTTCGGGTGATTCAAGAAGCGGATTTAAGTTCATGTACGGCGAGTACGGTCGCAAGTACGATCTCGACGGATCAGTCCCTCACCGCAAAAGTTCTGCGACTTTCGAACAGCGCATACTACGGACTTTCAAGAGAGATTGTCGACCTGCAGGAGGCGGTGGTCGTCCTTGGGATGCGGTGCGTCCGTAATCTAGCCATGGTCGCCGCAACTTATCCTTGGATGAGCAAAGCGCTGACCGGTTATAGCCTAGAGCCGCGTGCAATGTGGACGCACTCCTTTGGAACCGCAGTGGGGGCCCAGCTGATTGCCCAAAGAGCACGAATCAAGAACGACGACACCGCGTTTACGGCAGGGCTCCTTCACGATCTGGGGAAAGTCGCACTGAGCGTCTGGCTTGAGAAAAGATTTAACGTCATCGTCTCGGTGGCTGAGCGGGAAAGTTTGCCATTCAATCTTGCGGAGAAGCGCGTTCTCGGATTTGATCATACCGAAGTCGGTTATCACTTAGCTAAGTCGTGGAACATTCCCGACACTCTGGCGCTCGCCATCCGTTATCATCATGCGCCGAGTGAGAGCCCGGTAAAGAATACTTTTGTAGACTGCGTGCATGTTGGAGACTATCTCACGATGACGATGGGGTTCGGACTGGGCGGCGATGGTCTGCACTATGAATTCGACGAAGATTCTCTCGATCGACTGGGCCTGAGCTTTACCGACCTGGATGCCATCATGGATGCCTTCGTGCACTCCTATCACGCTTACGATTCTCTCTTCCAGGAGCTGAGCGTCGCGTGAAAACTCGGGTTGTGATTGTGGATGATTCGGCGTTTATCCGCCGAATTTTGAGCGACTGGATTCAGTCTCACCCCGATTTCGAACTGGTCGGGACCGCGACGAACGGCGAAGAGGCGGTCGAATTGGCTCATCGACTTCGCCCAGATGTCATGTCGATGGATATCGAAATGCCCAAGCGCGACGGACTCAGCGCGCTCGGACAGATCATGCGGGAATGTCCGACCCGGGTCCTGATGGCCAGTTCGCTGACGACCCAAGGCGCGACCGCCACGCTCCAAGCTCTCGAGCTCGGCGCGGTGGACTTCGTGACGAAATCCGGAGGATCGCTGGGTCCCCAGCGACAGGATTTCCTCGAACGGCTCAAAGAGGTCAGCGTCGCCAAGCTGGGTTCGCCTTTGCGAAAGCAGCCCCGGCTCCTGACAGCAAAGGCCGAAGGCGATCGCGTGGTCGTGATCGCCAGCTCAACCGGCGGCCCCAAGGCGCTTTCAACCCTCTGGTCATGCCTGCCACCCGTGTTTCCGGCGCCGATCCTCGTGGTCCAGCACATGCCGCCCGGGTTCACAACCAGCTTCGCCGCCCGACTCAACTCGCTCGGGACTGTGCCTTGTGTCGAGGCCAAAGCGGGCGACCCGATCACCGTGGGTCAGGCCTACTTGGCTCCGGGAGGCTTTCACATGACCTTGGGCGAAGGGCGAAAGATCGTTTTGGACGAGCGGGCCACACTCCATGGAGTTCGTCCGGCCGCCGACTACCTCTTTGCCAGCGTCGCCGACCACTATGGAGCGAACACCATCGCCGTTGTGATGACGGGGATGGGCCGAGACGGTGCGGACGGGGCGGCGCAACTCAAACGAATGGGAGCACGAACCTTAGGTCAAGACGAAGCGACTTCGACCATCTATGGGATGCCAAGAGCAGCCAAGGAAGCGGGAGGAATAGATGCTGAATTTCCGCTCGACGAGCTCGCCGCGGCGATCGTAGCCTCGCTGGGGAGGAAGAAAACCCATGCTGCCTAGCCCCTTGGAATGGTCCCAGTTTTACAGTCAGCTCCGCAGCAAGGCCGGGCTCGACTTGGACGATTACAAAGCGAATCAAATTCAGCGGCGAATTGTGTCGATGATGGAAAACCGCGGAGCGGCCACATTGGCTCAGTTCTGGAAAGATATCGGCTCGAATCCGGAATCACTGCAGTGGTTCTTGGATAAGCTGGCCATCAACGTGAGCGAACTCTTTCGAAATCCG
This sequence comes from Chthonomonas sp. UBA2017, assembly GCA_002335425.1. Classification (GTDB taxonomy): domain Bacteria; phylum Armatimonadota; class Fimbriimonadia; order Fimbriimonadales; family Fimbriimonadaceae; genus UBA2017. The sequence goes on along the minus strand of DDCB01000004.1, from coordinate 5,075 downwards.
GAGCGCTGGAAAGACTTAAGAGAAACCGTTCTGCCGGAACTGTTGCAGCGTTCTTCGCGACTTAAAATTTGGAGTGCAGGTTGCAGTTATGGGGCCGAAGCCCACTCGCTGGCTGTTTTGCTTCATGCACATTTTCCTGGGACGCACCAAATCATTGGAACCGACATCGATCAGTCGGCCCTGGAACAGGCGCAGCGAGGGCATTTTTCGCAAGCCGATATGAAGGCGGTTCCTGTTGAGTATCGACGAACCTACTTTGATCCTCAGGGGGAGACTTGGCATGCGAAAGAAGAGATCAAGCGGTATCTCACGTTTCGAAAAGGAAATCTCTTATCGGATCAGTTTGACTCTCAATTCGATCTCATTCTTTGCCGAAACGTTGTCATCTATTTTACGGACAAGGCTAAAGAACAACTTTACGCTCGATTTATGGAATCACTCAAACCGGGGGGTTATCTCCTCGTGGGCAGTACAGAGCGAATTTACAATCATCGAAACTTGGGGTTAGAGTCTGCTCTTCCCTTCTTTTATCGAAAACCAATCTCGGGGGCACAACAATGGCAAAACGCATCTTGATCACGGACGACGCGCTCTTCATGCGCGTTACTTTGAAGAATATCTTGACTCAAAATGGCTATGAAGTCGTGGGGGAAGCCAGCAACGGTTCGGAGTCGGTTCAGCTTTACAAGCAGCTGAAACCTGACCTCGTCACGATGGACATTACGATGCCGGAAATGGACGGAATCAGTGCGCTCAAGGAGATTCGGGCATCCGATCCTTCGGCGACGGTAGTCATGTGTACGGCCATGGGCCAAAAGAACATGGTTGTTGAAGCGATCCAAGCCGGTGCCAAGGACTTTATCGTCAAACCTTTTCAACCAGACCGAGTCTTAGAGGCCGTCAACAAGGCCCTGGCTGCCTAACGTCACGAGTCATCCAAGCACTATGAAAGTCGAGTATGTGAATCCGTTTATCGAGGCCACCACCTCGGTCATGAAACAGCTCCTTCAGTTGGAGCCCGAGCGAGGTCAGCTCAGCGCTCGGCCCGAGTGCTTTACGACTCAACAGGTCAACATCGTCTTTGGGGTGACCGGGCAGATCGTCGGCCAAGTACTCTTTGGAATGTCCATTGTGACCGCTGATAAAATTGCCTCGAAAATGTTGGGGACGACTGTGGTGACTTTTGATCAATTAGCGGCCAGCGCTATCGGAGAATTGGGCAATATGATTTGCGGGAACAGTATCTCGGTTTTGGCCGATGCTGGGTATCGATGTGACATCACGCCACCGACGATTGTTCGAGGGACGAATGTTCGCATCAGCACGCTCGACGTGCCCGCGCTCGTGATCCCTCTCAAACTCGCCGAGATGGGCGCGTTTGAGGTAAACGTGAGTTTGAAAGAAAGGCTCACGGCAAAAGCCGCTTAGGGATCCCTCTTAGACAGCATGCAGCCTGATCCTCTTAAAAAGGATCGGGCTGCTTTTTACAATTAATAAGAGATCGATTCGCCGCCCCAGATCACCTGACGCCGAACGTCGCCGGAAACCTCGACTTCGCCCCCCAGGATCGCATCGCGAATCGACCCCTGGACCCGAACTCGCGCGCCCGGCAACACGACGACATTTTCAAGGCTCGTCGCCTCAACCTCGGCTCCCTCGCCAACGACCAAGTGCCCGGAAACGGTGCCTTGCACCTTCGCATCTGCTGCCAATCGGACGTCCTCGCCACAAAGGTATCGGCTCGTCTGAAGGAACGAATCCAACGTGCCGGTGTCAAACCACTCCCCGGGATGCTCTTTAGCCAAAACGAGGTGCCCTGCGTCGATCAAAAGTTGAATCGCATCGGTGATCTCGTATTCGCCCCGGGCGCTTGGCTGAAGGTTGGGCAAAAGATCCCACAACTGAGGCCCAAAGAAGTAAAGGCCCGCCATCGCCATGTTGCTTTCGGGCTGGGCGGGTTTTTCGACCAGGCGCAGGATGCGGTCGCCGTCCAGGTTCGCCACCCCAAATCGGGACGGGTCTTCGACCCACTTCACCACATTGAGGTTGGCGCATCCGGAGCTTCGAAACTTCTCCTCGAAGGGCGGCAGGGGATCAGCGTAGATCGCATCCCCCAGGTAAAGCACGAACGGCTCTCGGTTCACAAAGTCACCGGCAAAGCTCACTGCGTGGGCCAATCCTTTGGGTTCGGGTTGCCGGACGTACGTTAACTCAATTCCGAACTCACTCCCGTCGCCCAGTCTTTCGCGCATGAGGGGCTCATTTTCGCCGACGACGAGCGCGATCTCCCGAATGCCGATCTCCTTGAGCTTGTCAAAGGCGTAGGCGAGTGTGATTCGATTCGCCAAAGGCAGCAAGGGCTTCGGAATGTGGTGAGTGACGGGATAGAGTCGAGAGCCTTTACCGGCCGCAAGAATGACACCTTTCATCGTGAGGGGGTTCCTGTTTCAGCGGCAGCTGGGCCGCGTTGCGATAGGTTAGCACAGCAAGAGGTACCCTAGCCAATATGCGAGGTTGGGCCCTCGGGATTGGAATCTTGGCATGGGGATGCCTGCTTGGCGGCTGTGGCTCGAAGGCCCCGGCCGTTTGGCCCGAGATCACTCGATTGGAGCCACCGTATGAGCCCGCCGAGGGGTCCCAACGAACTTTTGACCGGTATGTCCGGGCCGCGCGACGGGCCGAATCGGATGCGCCCGAGCTTGTCCAGCGCGTCTCCTTTACCCCTGGCCAAAAGCAGGCGGCTCTGAGGAAGCTTCAACCCGCGATCCAGCTTCTTCGACCGGTGGAGGCTATTCCGAGTCGGTTTGAGTTTCGAGTTTATGACCCCCTTCGGCCACCCCCCCACCACCGAGGGTGGAGGCTCTTGGGTCGAGCCCTCGCTTGGCAGATCGAAGCTCAGCTCGAATCCGGGCGAACTACTGCCGCCGTCGAAACCCTTTTGATCGCGACGCGATTCGGCTTTGACCTGACAGCAGGGTCGGCCCTGGATGCCCAACTCGGGCTGACCATCGTCAACGAAGCCCGCGATGCGCTCGCCCCGGCCCTCCGCTCATTGGGTGCCGGCGATTTGACCCGACTGATCCAAGGCATCGCCCGGCTCCACGGCCAACGCCCGGACTGGCAAACCATGATCACGCACGAGAGAGAGATGATGCTGGCCGCCGTCCAATCAGTTCAGAATGCCCTCAAGTCCGACGACTGGGAAGCGATCGAATCGGCGATGGGGACCGACGCCCGAGAAGCCATTGGCTGGATTCGCACCCGCAAGAACGAGGACGCCGAGAGGATCGGCTTTTTTGAAAAGTGGGTCGGCGAAGCAGAGATCGAGACGCGCGCTCTTCAAACCGGCTTTGATCAGCCGCGAGCCCAACGCCAAGAGATGCCAACCTTCGAAGGCGAGACTCGGCCTTGGCGTCGCTTCGCTCGGCACTTTTTCCGGACCGCGCGGCCGCTGTTGGCGCAAAACGACCTCACCACTGCCCGGACCCGGTTGCTTTTGGCCGAGGCGTATGTCTTACGCTCGATCAAGCTCAAGCAGCGCTCTCCGCGCGACCTGGGCGAACTCTCGATGGCGATCCGAACCGATCCTTATTCAGGCGAACCCCTCATCTATCGAACCCAAGGTTTGGACTACAAGCTGTATTCGGTCGGCGAAAACCTCCGGGACGATTCGGGTGAGACCGATGAGTCGGGAACAACCCCCGACCTGGTACTTCTGTCAGGTTCTGCAGGGCCTTAACAAACTCCTATTCTTGGGCCGCGACTTAGGGATTCACAGGTCGCCAAACTCGGGGAGAAGAGGCACTGGACTTCTCCAGATCAGTTCCAATTTGCTCCAAGGAGTTCCTAAAAATGAGACTTAACCTTCGCCCTACTCTAGCTTTGACCGCTTTCGCTGCGGTCGCGACGGCCGCATTTGCGGGCCCGATCGGTGGAAACCGAGTTCTGGTTCTCCAGGTCGGCGCAGACGACCGAACGGCCAGCGTCACATCTGCTGCAACCGAGCAGTTCGTCAATGAATTTGATAAGAGCCCGCTGAGTGCTCGAATCCAACAACTCGCTTTGCCGACCGCTATTTCGGGCGCCAATCGACGTGCAACCCAATCCGGCACCGCGACTTCGGTGGGACATATCAACCTCTCGACCAACGGTGCCTACCTGACCTTCACGGGGTACGACGCCGCCGTCGGGACAGCCGGAGTGACGAGCTCTGCTGTCACATCCGTCAATCGTGTCATTGGCCGAATTGAGCTCTCCAGCGGAATGATCGACACGACGACCTTCCTCGACGCGCAATACAACGGAGACAACTTCCGGGACGCCGTCACGGTCGATGGAACCGCTTATTGGACCTCGGGCAACAGTAGCCCTGCGACCACCGGTGGAACCTGGCACGTCAGCCACGGGGACCCCACCGCGAGCGGGGCCTTCCGCACTCAAATCAACAACGTTCCCTCCAACACCCGAAAGGTCAACATCTTCAACGGTGATCTCTACTTGGCCAGCGGCTCTGGAAACTTCCGAGGCGTCAACTCCTTCGGAACGGGTCTTCCGACTGTAGCAACCGTCCCGACGCTTCTCCCTGGCTTCGAAGTGGAATTCCTTCCGACGAATCTGAACGCAAGCCAATATGACTTCCACCTGGAAGGCAACGACACCATCTACATCGTCGACGACCGAAACTCGGGCACGGCAGTTTCGCGACGAGGGATTCAAAAGTGGAAGCTCATCTCGGGCGTCTGGACGTACCTGTACAGCATCCAACACCCCACGAACACGTTGTTCCGCACCTTGGCCGTCGAAACCATCGCTCCGGGCATTGTGCGACTTTACACAGTGACGGGTGAACTCACGGTGAATAGCGTGGTCTATATTGACGACGTGATCACCGACACTTCGAACACGAACTCGTTCGTGACGCTGCAAACCGCTCCGACCTTCACAGTCTTCCGAGGAGTTGAACTCACGCCGGATACTGGAGGCGCTTCGAGCGTGACCGGCACCGTGGACTTCGGTCAGCTGACGGCTGCTTACAACACCGGCGCGAACCTGCCGACCTCGATCCCGGTCTCGTT
>DDCB01000041.1:1880-21309 GCA_002335425.1 Chthonomonas sp. UBA2017 | reverse complement strand
AATGGAAATGGTTCGTCAATGGGTCGTGTGAGTTGATGAGGCAACCCGGGGTTAATGCTGCCGCTGACATGCTCTGCAGGCGTTAAAAATCTTTTGGCGATCCCGGTGAATTCAGCACCGTGAGACTTATACCAATGATCTTCTGGGGTCCACCCTGCGGGCGGCCTCTGGTAAACGCTCAAATCAGGGGCACGCTCAAGAGCGAGGCATGCATCGTAGACTAGATTGTTGAAGAATACGACTGCATGGTTGCTCCAGATGACGGCTGAGTAGCTTGATCCATGGTTGGGATTGAGGCCAATTGGACAGATGAGATTCGAAACAAATAGTCCACTGTGATACAGCCCTGTTTCGCATATGCGCCAAATAGGTTCACCGAGGAGGCCTTGAGTTTGGAACAGAAGGAGCAAATACAGTGCGACATCGTAGCAGTTGCCAACGCCTTGACCGCCTTCTCGTAGGAACCTCGTTAACTCAAAGACTATTCGCGGTTCTTTATTCGAATCCGGCTCAAGATTTAATATAAAGTACCCTTTGTAAGGAGGCGCGGGATATGCAAACCGTCCGCCTGAAAAAAGGCCAGAAGTGACTTCGCGTGCTGCATCTGAATCATTGGCTTTCCCCCAGGCGTAGGCTGTTGTTTCTTCAAGAAGCTCGTGCCATACAATCGCCATGTGTGCGACCGGAGGCTCCAGGTTAACCAAGAATCGAATGTTGCGAAACATCCCATATCCCGTCGACATTCCTGGAATGTTGCTGACGTCAATGGTATATCCCAAGACGAGCTCGCCAGCATGAATAAACGGCCACCAACCTGTTAGCTGATATTCGGGACTCCAGAAATTTGAATGAGCGGGGATCGATACAGGTGAACTTGGGAACGGATCGCCCCAAACATTGAGGTGCACCTCATCGTCTCCGATGACAAGCTTAGCTGTATGCAGTGTGAACGTCCCTATGCCAGAATGAGAGGAGGCATTGTGGTGCTCAAACTTGACCCGTAATTCTCCATCGAGGTTGATCGAGATTGCGGGCGCTGATTCGGTTCCAAAAATCCCATGATCGACTTCAGGATCAGGAAACATGCCTTCCACATTTCGCATCGGATGGTTTCCAGTGAAATCGACATCGCGGGGCGTGATCGGGGGCGGAGAGGCCAGCGCATTCGTCGCGCCCCAGGCCCAAACGAGAGCGAGGCCGACCTTGAACGGGACCATTCGCCCGAAGATGGGGCTCACTCGAAAAGAGACAAGCCGCTTCAGCCTAGACATCAGCCCGGGCTGGGGTGCGGGGGGGGGGTAGAAGATGTTGATTCAAGTGGTTCTCCTCACTGAATTTTATTCTTGAGACGCATCGTCCTTGATTAGACGACACAACTCCCATTCATCTTACACCGTTTTTTCAATTTTGCCGAGAAATTCTTCCATCACCGAATTTTTTTGGGCCATTCCAGCCTAGACCCTGTTTTGGGCGCAAGCCCGTGTGCAGTTTCCCAGAGTTATGGCCGACCTGGTGAGACATCTTCTAGCCATTCTTTGGGTTGCGCCGTGAAGCCTGATAACTCAATCGAACGAGAATTTGAAGTGACTCGCACTCCAAGTAGACTCAGGTTCCGGCGACAATGGACGCGGCTCGCTTGCCGTCGCTGTGCTCGCACAAAGAATGCCCGCAAGTGGTGTAAACTAAAGTCGTGTTGAAACTTTCCATCCTGGGGCTCCTTGCTATCGGACTCGCTTCATCGGCTCAGGTGAACTTGATGCCTGCAGTCACTACGCTGAAAGGGCGTGCCGATATTGTTGCAACGGCGAACACTTTTTTAGTTCTCGCAAGAGCTCCACAGAGTGACTGGATAAAGCCTATGGAGGAGGCTCGGTCTAGGCGAGACTGGGCCAGGATGGTCGAGATTTGTCAGAGAGCCGTCGATGCTGGTGGCAGTGACGAGTACCTTTTACGTTCCCTGAGTTGGGCTCACAGACAGCTGAACCAGACCGCAGAATCATGGGAGATCGCGCAACGCAATTGGAGGATCAACCCTTCAATTTGGAGCTTGATTAACTACATCGAGGCCGCGCGCGATCATGGAGAGTACGCAGAAGCGGTCAAGGCAGCCATCCACTTGCGTGATAACAAACGCTACTGGGGAAATCTCGCCAAGGTTTGCGAGGATGTTATAGAATCAGTTTCCGCCCATACCTATGAAATCTCATGGAGAATCGTGTCGCGTACGGGCAAGGAGGACGTGCGACTAGTCCCGATTCCGCAGCAAGATGGCAATGTCCAGAACCGCGTGTCGGTCAATGTTCGTGGTGCCATGAGTTGGTCAATCGAGACGACCCGCGAGGGAGTAAAATATGTTAAAGCTACGGTTTTACCGAGCTCAGAGACTTGGGTGACTGCGACAGTCACCATGAGACCGTATTCTTGGCGACCACTCTTGTCGAAAGTGACATCGGCTAAAGCTCCAGATGAACTTGCAGGCTACTTAGGCAAAAGTGACTACTATGGCCAACGAGACGTCATCGACCCTACCGCTCCGTTGGCAAAGAAACTCGCCGACGAACTAAAGGGTGCGACCTATGCTCAGACCGCAGAAAATGTCATTAACTACATTACGAAAAATATCCCTTGGCGAGATATTCCCCAGAACGGAAGCCTGACTTCAGAGGGTTGCTTGCAACTTAAAATGGGAAGTTGCACCCCAAGAACGTTTGCGGCTGTCGCGATCCTCCGAGCGGCTGGTATACCCGCACGAGCTATACGTGGCCATAGCGGTATCGCGCCGAACATCATTCACCCGGGTCCGCACACCATTCCCGAATTCTTCTTACCAGGTCTCGGTTGGGTGGACTCGGATTTTGGCAGACCTGTTTGGACTCCGCGCACAAACTTCTTAAGAATGTACATCCGGGTGGGAACGGACCAGATTCTCGGTGATGCCATGGACCCAACAAAGGACTGTTTTGTGAAGCATTTGGGATCGTCGCTTTAGGACAGACCGAGGATACTGTCCTGCTTCGTTGTCCTGTTGAAGCGGTTCCGTGAAGTTTTTAGCGTGGGCCTCACATAGCATTGAGCTCGTGAGAGGCTACCTGTGCATCTAGAGGAGGGACTCGCCAGCGCAATCAGGGATTACCTCAGCCGCAGAATAGGTCTATCCGACGACAGCTAATTCTGCGAGACCTGGGATGAATGGAGGCTCTGGATCAAAAGGCGATGTCGGACTCTAGTGGCCGCCCCATTTACTTTTGCAGAAACCCACGTTGAACACTGAGAGGCTTACACCTCGGCGGCCTTTCCGCCCGATTTAGATTCACCGCTTCGCGTCAGAAGCGGGAACGAGGGGTATTCCTGAACTAATTTCTTGATGCCTTGGGACGGCCCAAACAGATTGGGCGTGGGGAGGACACAATTCTCCGAACGAGATGGCGTCGACTGTTCTGAGAAATACGAACTACCGAAGACTCTGGATTGGGCAAACAGTTTCCCAGTTCGGCGACGCTTTGTATGCCCTGATCTTCCTGTTCATGGTCGCTCAGGTCACCGGGCGACCCGACATGGTCGGTTTCGTCGGCGCGATCCAAGCACTTCCCTATCTGATCCTCAGCCCGTTCGCCGGGGTGCTGGCGGACCGCATGGACCGCCGAACGATCATGGTATGGAGCGACGTGCTTTCCACCGGAATTCTGATCGGCTTTTCGGTATGGGTTGCGTACGACTCCACCCCACCCGCCGAAGCGATCTTTGCGGTCGCGGGGCTGCTGGCCTGCGTCAATGTGTTCTTCGCTCCGGCGAAGAGTGCCGCGATCCCGCGCTTGGTGTCCGACCAGGAGCTTCTTGAGGCGAATTCACTCAGCCAAGTCAGCCAGAGCTTTATGCCGATGGTGGGGCTTGCGCTATCGGCGACGGTTCTCGGCGCCATCGCCGCCAGCCATCCGCAGTCGTTCTTCCTGATCGCCATTTGGGTGAATGCGCTCACGTTCGTTTACTCCGCCAGCTGCCTGATGCGGTTGCCTCGAATCGTGCCCGAGCGCGAGCTGGAGCCTAAGCACCCGCTCACGGACATGAAGGACGGATTTCGGTTCATTTTTCATCGCAAAGTGTTGCTGATCCCGGTGCTCTTGTCGAGCGCGGTCAGCCTCTTGGTCGCTCCGTTTATGGTGGTGTACATCCAAGCGAACAAGGAGTGGTTTGGCAATCGGTTTAGTAACCTCGCTTGGTTCGAATTTGGGTTCATGGCGGGGCTTTTGGCGGGGTCGATTTGGGTCAGCCGTTGGCCCCTCCGCCGCCCGGGGGTCGCGTTCTTCTGGGGGTTGGCGATCTGCGGCCTCGGCATCGCCGCGATGGCGGTGGGACGCAACTTTTGGGCTTTCTTCGTGCTGAATTTAGTCTGCGGCATCGGACTGCCGTTTGCTCAAATCCCACTCAGTACCGCCATCCAGCTGATCACGCCGGATAGCTTTCGCGGCCGTGTGAATAGTGCCATGGCGATGGTCGCGATGGCGATGTCGCCGCTCGGCATGGGAATGGCGGGCATCCTAACCGAAGCCGTGGGCTTAGTCGCCATGTTTCTCATGATGGGCCTCGGCCTGGCTGGGATTGCCGCTTTGGGCTTGGCGTTCCGGGAGTTCCGAACGCTCTCGCTCCCGTCGCAAGGTTCAGCATCAGCGCCCGCAAACGAAGATCAGGGGTTCGAGAGAGAGGCCGCTGGGGATCCGGACTCCGTCTCTGGGAGCGGAGCGACCTTGAGCACCAGCACCAGCACCGAAGCCAACAAGCAGGCTCCCCCGGCAAGCAGATAGGGCGCCGCCGGTTTCCAGTCAAAAAGTGTTCCCCCAACGACTGGACCCACAACGAACCCAAACGACCGAGCGCTCTGCATGACCCCAAAGAGCTCGCCCTGCCGGCTCATAGGGACGATCTTGCTACATAAGCTGTAGATCGTCGGGTTCGCAAACCCGGTGCCCAACGCGTAGAGCGTGCTCGCCACAAATAAGACCGCTAAGCTCGGGGCGAACGGCGTCATGACCAGACCGATCCCCTGGGCCACGTACGCCAGGCCCAAGAGCGACCGCTCGCGAATCCGGCGACTCACCCAAGTGATGAGCAACGCCTGGACGACCACGCTAAAGATCGACTCGTAGCTCAGGATCCAGCCGAACTCTTTATCGCCCATCCCTAGGGTGGCTTTGATGAGCCGCCCAAACGTCCCTTCGAGCGTGGCCAGCGAGACCCAAGCCACGACCAGTACCAGGATCAGAGGTACTAACCGAGGGTAATCGCGGAGCAATCGCACGTCGAAGACCGGGCGCTTGAGACGATCTTGCTTTTCGACCGGGGGCACCCGAGGCAAGAAGAGAAACAACACCAGCGCGCCCATCATCGAGGCGCCTCCAGCCACCAGGCCGATCGTCGCGGCACTCATTCCCAAGGTGCCAGAGATCGAAGGCCCCAAGATCAGCCCCAGCGAGATCGCCGCCGAAACTCGCCCCATTGCGGCGATTCGCCCTTCGTCGGTCGTGGCATCCGCCAGATACGCTTGGGCAATCGCCACGTTCGCCCCGCCGAGCCCCGCTAGCACCCGGCTCAAAAGCAACCCGATGAGGCTCGATGCGGCTCCGTACATCAGCATCGCGCCCGCCGAAAACAGGGTGCAAATCAGTAGGATCGGCTTGCGCCCGATGCGGTCGCTCAGCGCCCCCCAATGCGGAGAGACCACGAACTGAATGACAAAGGTACTCGCCAGAAGCGCCCCAATGACCGGACCTGTCGCCCCCAGGGCTTCCGCCCGAAACTGAATGTTCGGGATGATCATCCCGAAGCCCAAAAGGTCCAAGAAGATCGCCAATAACAACGGCCATTCGCGCCGATTCACTGCGAGCTATTGTAGCCGTTGCGTCGATCCCCCCAACCGCCCAGCCCCGCGAAGCGATAAACTGCACCTCGTGAAGCGGTATTCAGGCGAGGCATTGGCAAAGGGACTCCGGATGGCGGTCATCGCCAACGATGCCCTCGGCAACTACGCGCTCGCCACCTTGCCGCTGCAAATGCTTCGGAGCCAGCACGAGCCCGCGACCCTGGGCCTTTACTGCGGTCAGCGGATCGCCGAACTCGCCCGGGCTGAGAGCGAGTTGTTTGATCAGTTCATCCCTTTGCATGGCCAAGACCTCGCCGTCTCCCTCGCCGAGGCTCGGCGTTACGACTTTGTCTTGAACTTGGAGAGCACACCGCTCTCCAAGGTCATGGCCGGGCTCTTGGCGGGAGACGAAGGGTGGGTGTGCGGCCCTTGCGTCGGGGCTCAAGGTCGGGGCGAGTTGGCCTACTCCGACGATCTCCGCGGCAAGCTCTGGCAAGAGAAAGCCTGGGCGCGAGAATCCCTCCCGCAAGACTATCCGTTTCTAAAATCGGGCTTCATCGGGGAGATTTTCTGCCGCCTTGCCGGGCTCGATGGCCCGATTCCGCCGTATCGCATCCCCCGTCAGGCTCCCCCGGGCGACGTGCCTGATGTCCTCATCGCGATGAGCGCATCGCTGGAGGACAAGCTTTGGCCTGGGAGTCACTGGGCCGAAGCCGCGTCATGGCTCCAATCCCGAGGTCGATCGGTCGGCCTCATCGGGGCGAAGCCGAAGGCCCAAGGTCAGTTTTGGCACGGGCTTGAGGCCGAAAATGGCCTGGTTCAACAGGGACTGGTCCACGACCTTCGAGGCGATTGGACTTTGCCCGAGGTCGTCGGCGCTTTGGGTTCGGCATCCTGTGTCTTGACGCTCGATAACGGCATCATGCACTTCGCCGCGAGCACGGGCACTCCGACTGTCGGCCTCTTTCGGCACGGGATTCACTGGCTCTGGGCGCCGCCGCTCGAAAATCTGCAGGTCATCCCCGGCGAACCCGGCGCGCCGGTCGGCTCGATCCCGGTTTCGGTCGTACTCTCGGCTCTCGAACGAGCGCTGGCTCAGGGTTAGGTGGCGATGGAAGTGACCTTGCTCCACACCAACGACTTTCACGGGCATTTGACCGAGGAGATCGCCCGGGAGATCGCCGCCCACAAGCAGCGAACCGGCGCCGTGCTGTATGCCGATTGTGGCGATTGCATCAAGACCGGCAACCTCGGCATACCGCTCAAACCTGAGCCCGTGTGGCCCCGGCTCCACCAAGCGGGTTGCGACGTCGGCACCCTTGGGAATCGAGAATCCCACGTCTTGGAGTCGGCGTTTCAGGCCAAAATTCGCGGGCATCACCACCCGCTGCTCGTTGCCAATCTGACGACTTCTGCAGGCGAGCCGGTCTTGCCGGGCACACTCATCTTGGAGCGCGGCGGCCTTCGGATCGGGTTGTTTGGGGTGATGGTCGCGATGGTCACCGAGAAGATGGCGACCCGAGTGGCGAGCGCATTTCTTTGGAGTGCGCCGATCCCGGCGGCGATCGCCGCAGCCCGGACCTTGCGACCCCAAGTCGATCTTCTGATCGCTTTGACCCATCTCGGCCTAGCCCAGGACCAAAAGCTCGCCGAGGCTTGCCCCGAAATCGACGTGATCTTCGGCGGGCACTCTCACTCGGTGTTGGAGTCCCCGCTCCAGGTGGGGCCCGTGTGGATCGCGCAAACCGGATCTCACGCCCGATTCCTGGGCTGCTACCGCTGGAATGCTCAGACGAGAACCCTCGCCGGAGATTTGCTCCCCCTCAAAAAGAACTGAGCTGGAGCGGGTGAAGGGATTCGAACCCTCAACATCAACCTTGGGAAGGTCGCGCTCTACCGTTGAACTACACCCGCTCACGGAGACGCTCTCATTGTAACCCGTTTTCGCCAAAACTGACAAGCCACCCGGCCCAGCAGGTAGAACCGAGGCATGAGCCGCCTTGACCACTCCGACATCCGGATCGGGACCCTCATTCAAGCCGATGCCGGAGCGTCGTATCTGGCCCAAATTTTGCCGCACGGCTTCGAGTCGTTTGAGATCACCTTTGGCGGGGCGATCGGCCCGATCGTCCTGGAGGATTACGCCCGTGAGATTCGAGAAACCCTCTGTGATCGAGCGGGCATCAGCTGCCTCGGGCTCTATGGCAACCCGCTCACGGACCCCCAGGCAGCCCAAGACCTCGCCCGACTCATCGACTCAGCTCACCTTTTTGGCTGTTCGTTGGTGTGCGGCTTTGCCGGGGCTCTGGAAGACCGTCCGGTGGATCAGAGCCTCCCGAGATTCGCCGAAGTGTTTGGACCGCTGGCCCGCCGAGCCGAAGATCGCGGAGTTCGAATCGCGTTCGAAAATTGCGACATGGGCGGCACTTGGGAGCACCCCCGTTGGAATATCGCCCATTCGCCTCGGGCCTGGCGGATGATGTTCGAAGCCGTCCCGAGCCCAGCGCTCGGACTCGAATGGGAGCCTTGCCACCAGATGGTGAGTCTGATCGATCCGATCCCTCAGCTTCGCGAATGGGCGTCGCGGGTCTTTCACGTCCACGGCAAGGACGCAACGATCTTGCACGACAAGATCCGACGAGATGGCATCCGTTGCGGGGAGCACGTGGTCCTTCACCGGACACCTGGGTTTGGCGATTCAAATTGGACTGAGATCATCTCGATCTTGCGGGCGGCTGGGTTCAAAGGGTCCATCGACATCGAGGGGTGGCACGACCCAGTTTATTGCGGCGACCTGGAGATGACGGGTCAAGTGCGAGCCCTGGAGTACCTGAAGGCTTGCCGCGGCGGCCCGTTCGTGCCCAATCCGGCCTAGCCTAACGGCGACATCGCGGACACACCGGGTATTTCCGGTCGAAGTTTTCGCCGCAATGAGGACAGATGATCTCGGAGGCATCTGACTCGATGGCAAACTCTTCGGCCCGCCGAAAGGTCTCCTCTTGGTCCAGTCGCCGGAGCGCCTCCAGCGAATAGGGGTCGCGAGGGCGGCGGCGTTGCCACGATTCGGCAGCCGCCCAGAGGAGCCCGCCCAAAACAAGCCCAAATCCGACCAGGCTGATGGGGCCTCGACCTGGCAGTTGCTGGCTCGCCGTCGCAAAAATGGAGAGCGCCAACCCGATCCCGATCAACCCCAAAATCGCCGGACGAAGCATCGCCGATATTCTAGCTCGAACGATGCGCCCAACCTCGCTTTTGACACGTCTGATCTTTAGAAGATGAGTGCACCTCAACCCGGCGAGTCGATGAGCGTCTACCCGCTGATCATGATCATGGTCGACCAGTTTGCCTCGGTGGCTTGGCAGAAAATGGGCTTGCAACCGGACCCCATGACCGGCAAGATCCACAAGGACCTCGAAGAGGCCCGAGTGGCGATCGACGTCGCTGTCGGATTGGCTGCGTTTCTGAAGGAGAAGCTCGACGATGATGACCAGCGCCGGATCGATTCGTTGGTGCGAGACCTGCGCATGAACTTCGTCAACCAAAGTTCGTCGGGGGAGGCCTCCAACTCAATCTCATGATTGCTCAACGCCTGACCGCCGCCGCCCACAAAGCCACTCAAGTTTGGACTTGGGTTCGAGGCATCCCGCTCCGAAGTCGAGCCGCCCGGCTGGATCGAGCGCAAATCGCCGCCGCCGAGCAGCATACGGCGAACCTGGAGCCCGCCCGTCGACTCCAAGACCTCTTGACGTTTTATGACCGATACGAGGACCTCGTGGAGGTTCTGTGTGACGCCGCCCAATACGGACCCGAGCCGAAGTTGGAGGCTCGCTACGCTGAAAGTCGAGTCTGGATGCAGACGCATTATCGATCGATCCGCAAGTTCGTCGTCGGCTTTATGAAGCTCGATCCGGCGGATGCGGCCCAGGGCTTTCTCGCAAGCGGCCAAGGGACCGACGCATTCGAATCACTCTTTTCGGCGGCGACGCTCGAGGAGTTCTTGCGCGTCGATGATGGCCTCATGATCGACCGAATTGAGCGGACTCGCGAAGCGCTGGCGCTTTATGGCGAGCATTTGCGCGCAGCGAACGCCGCCTGAATTCAGGGACTTTTGGTCGAATCCCCGAGACATTTGGTCCGCCCAGGCGGTATAAAGTGGATAGGGCTGCCGGATCGTCTAATGGTAGGACACCGGTTTTTGGTGCCGTACGTCTAGGTTCGAATCCTAGTCCGGCAGCCAGGAAACTTTCAGGGAGAGCCCCGGCACCAACCTCCCTTAGCCCAGGTCGATGACCTGGCCATCGTAGCTCAACTGGATCTCTGGCGGGAGCGATGCATTCGTCTCGTCGTGGTCAAAATCGTGGCTCAGGTGGGTGAAGTAAGTCTGCCGGGCGCCGAGTTGCTGGGCCACTTCGATCGCCCGGTCAAAGTGAAAGTGGTTCGGATGAGGCTTGCGCCGGACCGCGTCCAAGATGAGGACCTCAAGCCCCAACAGCTCAGGCCAAACCGATTCGGGAATCTCGCTGACATCGGTCACATACGCAAACCCGCCGAGTCGAAAACCGAGCACCGGCATCATTCCGTGCAAGACCCAGAAAGTCTTCAAAGACAGCCCACAGACCTCCAGGTCGACGGGAACATCTCGTAATTCAAAGCGAGGAACTTCGATCCCCGGCGGAAAATCGGCGAAGGCATAAGGAAAAATGCGGCGGATGTCCGCCTGATATTCGGGGCTGGTGTAGATCGGCATCGCGCTGCCCCGCAGCAGACAGAACGGGCGCAAATCGTCCATGCCCATGATGTGGTCGGCGTGGGTATGGGTGATCAAAGCGGCATCGATCCGCTTCACCTTTTCGCGGAGCAACTGGGTGCGCAAGTCGGGGCCGCAATCGACCAGCAGATTTCCTTCGGGACCTTCGATGAGCAAGCTCGGCCGAGTGCGCCAGTTTCTGGGTTGGGCCAAAAAGGCGTCGGGGTAGTCGAACCCGGCAATCGGGACCCCGCTACTGGTTCCCGAGCCGAGGACAATGACTCGGGCCATCCGCTATTCCGAGAGCTTGAGAATGTCGAGAGCAACGATGACGCTGGGCATCTCCGTATATTGCGACACCCGGTCGATGCACCGCGCGTAGTTTCGCTCGCCGAGTTCATCGAGCTGACCAAACGCTTTTTTCGCCTCGACGATCATTTGGATCGCGTCTCGATAAAACATCGCGCGGTTTTGCGGGAGCGTCTTGTTGGGGGTCGCTGCATATCGTCGGTTCAGTTGCTCGTAGACCGTATCCCAACTGGATCGGGCGGCAATTTCGGTTTGAAGTCGGGCCGCCGCCTGCTCTTGTAACCGGCGAGCTTCGAGGTCTTTTCGCTTTGTTTTCTCCCAGTCTTCGGGGGCCACGCCGTCGATGACCCGGAGCGAAACGGTTCCCGCCAGTTTCCCCGAAAGCATCTTCTCGATGAGCTGCTTGGTGGCGATCATCCGCAGGTGGCCGGCGAGCTCAGTCTCCCCGGAAGGAAGCCCGAGGACGAAGGTGTTCTCCTCCATCGTGACTGGACGAGCGGCATTCAACGCCGCCCAGACTCCCACCCCGGTGACCCCTTGTTTCACCTCGGGCAGAATTTCGCTCCAAACCTGCTGCACGTCGGTCATGTCCTTCGATTATGGCCCGACTGGGGCCAAGATCGCTGAAAATTCGGATTACAATAACGACATGCGTTCGATCAGTCTTGTTTTTGTATTGCTGGCGTTCTGGGGATTGGGTTGCCAGTCGAAGACGGCCAAGCTCGCCGGAGTCTGGAAAGCTGAGCCGGTAAAAATTCAGTCGTCGCCCAATCTGAACGACGTCTCGCGGTCTGCGATGCTCAGCCTCGTGACCCAAAATCTGGAGATTGAGTTCAACAAGGAAGGCAAGTTCAAGTACGGGGCAGGAATCGGCGGTGGTGAAGGCTCCTACACCTGGAAAGGCGACGTGCTGGAACTGAGTTTTCGGACCTTTGCCCCGCAGACTCCGCTCCAATTGAAGTTCGAAGGGGCAGACCTGGTCGAGGTGACCGACTTCGCCTCAGACGCGAAGCTGAGATTCAAAAAGGTTCGCTAATCGATGACCCCAGACGATCTCAATGCCAAGATCATCGGGTGTCGCCGTTGCCCTCGACTCGTTGAATGGCGAGAGCAGGTCGCCCTCGAAAAACGCAAGTCGTTTGCTGATCAGACCTATTGGGGGCGGCCGGTGCCGAATTTCGGCGACCTTCGGGCGTCTCGGCTCATCGTCGGGCTCGCTCCCGCAGCTCATGGCGCAAATCGAACCGGCCGCATGTTCACTGGAGATCGGAGCGGGGATTGGCTTTATCGGGCTTTACATCGAGCGGGGCTGGCCAGCCAGCCGGAGGCCACGTCCGTTCATGATGGGCTCCAGCTGATCGGGGTCGCGATCACCGCCTTGGTCCATTGCGCACCTCCCGACAACAAGCCGACCCGCGAAGAGATCTCGGCTTGCCAGCCTTTTTTGACGCGCAGCATTGAGATGGCCGAGCGAAAGGCGATTCTCTGCTTGGGATCGCTCGCTTGGGAAGCAACGCTCGCTCATTTTCAGGTTCGGCCCCGAATTCGGTTTGGACACGGCGTGCATCTGCCGGTCCTGGGCGGGCCCCAGCTCTTTGCGAGCTATCACCCCAGCCAGCAAAACACCTTCACAGGGCGTCTGACCGAGGAGATGCTCGACGAAGTCGTCGCTAGTTTTGCCCTGGCAGGCCGTTGATCAGGAGCGCTCGCTTGATCTTGGGCCGGAGCAAGGTCCCGTCTCGGCTGATCGTCAGCTGAACTTCGCTCCCCTCGGGGCCTTCGAGCATGCTCATGACTTTTCGTTGCCCGATGTCCAGAAGCTCCTGACCGTCGATGCCGAGAAGCTCATCCCCGACCCGAATTCCGGCCGCCGCCGCGGGGCTGTTCGGGATGACCCGACCGATAAAGTAGCGCTCGCGGTCCTGAAAGAAGAATGGAATGATCCCGACGTCGGCGAGCATTTCGTTCCCGGTCTTGCCCGTGAAATTCTCCATCCAGACCCGGCGTCGCTCCATGTCGATGATGATGTTGAAGTTCTTCAGGAACCCAAACCCGACCGTCCCGTCCCCTTCGGCACTGCTCGAAGGCAAATCAATGATCGACCAAACACTGCTCGGCACGTCCACACCGAAAATCTTCATGTCGGTCATCAGCTTGTACCAACTGTCCACCGGCCCCGAAGCGACTTGGGCCGATCGCATGAACTTCACCGGCTTGTTTTCTGCCCAGAGTCCGACTCGGACCAAGCAGTCCTTGTGAGTCGTGGCAAAAAAGGCGTTGCCCGTGTCGAGGGCGAGCTTCAGCCGCTTGCCGTCTTTGGTGAAGACATCGATCTCCATCGAACCCACGCCGATCGGTAAGAGCTTGTTCAGGAACGTTTTTTTGTTATCCGGAGTCCGCTTCGAGATGTCCAGCGACCGGGGGTGGAAAATGAACTTTCGCTTTTCGAAGTTGATCTCGGTGACGTAGTCGCGGATCACTTCGAACCCCATGATTCCGTCGCAGTGGGTGCCGTAGCTGAGCGACATATGGGCCACCGGCTGGAGCGTGATCTCCATCTCCTTGGCGTCGATCTTCTTTTCTCCCAGTGAGAGGCTCTTCATCTTGACCGTGCCGGCTTGGAACGTCCCGACGAAGTCGCGGAGGTTTTGGACCCCCGTCACCGGGCCGACGTTGATTTGGTCATTCAGAATGATCGACCCCGAATAGCCGGTATCGAACATGAACGAACATTTTTTGCCGTTGACCACCGCATCAACGATGATCGCGTCATCGCCGAGGCGGAAAGGGACTTCGATCGCTCGCTCCACATCTTTCTGCGCGATCAGGGCCGTCAAAACCAACGTCGTTAACATCACTTTGCTTCTTCTCCCAGGAATGGATTCTTCATTCTACGCCAGTTCGCTCGGCGATGGGACTGGCGTGGCCCCCACTTAGTCGCTATTTCGGCCAAAAACTGGATACATCCACGTCAAGAACGGCGAGCAACAAAGGAAGACGACGATCCAGCCCCAGCTCGTCTTCTTGTGCATGATGTCCATGATCCCCCAGACCAGCAGGGCAATGCTGACGGGCGACATCAGCAGAGTCACGATCATGCTGGGGGACAGGACCGTAGGTTGAAGAGAGGGTTGAGTGAATTGCCGGATGACTTGTTGAATATCCCCGACGACCAGGATGCCATAGATGACCATCAAGATCGCATAGACCAGCCAAATGAGCCAAAAAATCGCCATCCACTTCTTGTCGCCCATCTGGCTGACGAAGCCGAGTCCGCCTTGCTCGTTTGCATAGCCCGGCCGCATCATCGGGTCGTTCCAAGGGCCGCTCGTCGGGGGTGGAGCCTGATACGAGGCCGTCTCCGGGACGATCTCGCCCCATGCGACCAAGAGTCGCTTGGCCTCGGCATTCGCGGGGTCTACCTGCAACGCGACTCGCGCGCGCTGAATGGCCTCGGGCCGTCGCCCCATCTGGTCGAGCTGCCAGGCGACCTGAACATAACCGCCCACCGAGTTCGGGGCCAAGGCGATGGACCGCTCCATCGACTCCAGACCAGACTCGGCCTGACCTGAACGCGCCAAGGCCACACCTCGGACCAGGTGAGCCTCCGCCATGCCGGGATTCCCTTCCAAAAGCTCATCCGCCAGCCGGATCGCGTCGGTAAACTGACCAGACTGCACAGCAGAATAGGCTGCCGCCAGCTTCTCTGCGCCCGATTCTCCCATCATTCCCATGATCTTGAATTCAACCTTACCAGAACCCTGTCATAATACAAGGAACTTGCGGGAACTTGGCTTGCGTGAGCCCGGAAACCGCCCAACCCAAACCACAGACGATAGAGGGGTTCAACGACATATGAAAATTCGAAAATTCGGGGCCGCTTCGGCCCTGCTGGCCCTGGCGGCCGCAATGATCGTAGCCGGCTGCTCGGGCGGCCAAAAGCCAGCTGACGCTGGAGCCACGACGGGCACCGACCCGGCTTCGACCACCCCATCGACCACCACCGGTCGAACCATGCCGACCGCCGAAGGCAACAAGCAATCTGGCGAAACGATCAAGATCGGCTTGGTCGCGAGCCAAAATGGTGAACTCAAGCCATGGGGCGACGACTCGGTGAAGGGCGCCCAACTCGCCGTTAAGGAAGTCAACGACGCCGGCGGCATCAATGGCAAGAAGGTCGAGCTCTTGATCGCCGACAGCGCCAGCAAGCCCGAACAAGGCAAGAGCGCTGCTGAAAAGCTCATCGCCGACGGCGCCCTTGGACTGCTGGGCGAGGTGGCGAGCGGCATCACGCTTCAGATGGCCAACTCGGCCTTTGACAAGGGCGTTCCTGTTCTGGCCATCGGCGCCACTCGGACCGACGTCACCGAAAAGGGCAACGTCTTTCGAGTCTGCTACACCGACGACTTTCAAGGCCCGGTCATGGCCAAGTTCGCTTACGAGGAGCTCGGCCTGCGCAACGTCGGCTTGATGACCGACAAGGCTCAACCCTATTCCACCGGTCTCAGCGACAGCTTCCGCAAGAAGTTCGAAGAGCTGGGCGGCAAGATCGTCGGCGAAGAGTTCTATGAGTCCAAGCAAACCCAGTTCCAAGGCCAGCTTTCGAACCTGAAGAGCCTGAATCCCGACGGCCTCTTCCTGAGCGGATACTTCACCGAAGTTGGCGCGATTGCTCGACAAGCGAAAGACGCCGGACTGAACGTCAAGCTCCTGGGTGGCGACGGCTGGGACAGCACGGAGCTGCAAACCACCGGCGGCGACGCGATCCTCGGCGGATTCTTCTGCAACCACTACAACAACGAAGAGCAACGACCCGAAGTGCAGTCGTTCCTGACTAAATGGGCCACCGCCCACAACGGCACCAAACCCGGCACCACCATGGGCGCGCTCGGCTACGACGCCGCGATGCTGATGATGGACGCGCTCAAGCGCACCCCGTCGATGGACTCCAAAGGCCTCATCGCCGCCCTGGAAGAGACGGTCGACTTCGCCGGAGTGAGCGGCAAGATCACCCTCAAAGGGATGAACGGCAGCCCGCAAAAGCGAGCCCTCGTGGTGGAAGTCACCGCAACTGGTCAAAAGTTCGCCAAAGCCTACGAGCCCAGCGACCTTCAAAAGTAAGACTTACCACCAGAGTCACTCATCCCACGAGCCCGAGCGAAGCGATTCGCTCGGGCTCGTTTTTTTGCCCCGATGACGGGTCTAAAGAGTTTTTTCAATTTTTCCTTCACACTTCCGAAAAAGTGTTGTATAGTAAAACTACAATGAGGGAGATTCAAGTGGCGCGTCCTTGGACCGCGCGAGAAGCTTTCCGTTCGCGGGGGGGGGGGCTTGAAGCAGTCATAGGCCTTATCACGCTCATCGCGATGGGTACCTTGCTCGCGATTTGTCCCGCCTGCCAGTCAGGACATAACTCGTTTCTCCAACCAACGCTTCGGGACGCCCTCGTCATTTCAGGCTTTGCTGTCCTACTTCTTCAAACGGGAACTTGGCTGGCTGTAGGAATGGGCACACGACGAGCTGTTCCATTGCTAGTGACTTTGAGCCTGGTCACGATGAGTGGCGGCGGAGCACTCTTTCTTCTTGCCGTTCAACTCGGCACCCCAACTTGCTGGCTTTGCTTAACCTTCTGGCTGGCACAGGGATTCTTCGCCTTTCGGATCGCGAGCCGAGACGAAAGCTGGAGAAAATGGGCACCTTGGCTCGTGGTCTCAATTGCTCTCGCCGGAATCGCCGTGAAACTCTCACCCTCCTCCAAGGCGCTCTTCGAATCCATGCCAGGCATCACGATCGACCGCGTCCCGGATTGGTTCGGTCGTTCAGCTCAACCTCTTGCACCCGATCTTCAACAGGGCGAAATCACAGTTGCTGCATACTGTGCGGCTTGCTATCGAGCTCCGCTAGCTAAGTTCGCCGAGCGAGCGAAAATTGCGGGAGAGAAGAAAGTCTTCATCCTCTCGGAAGACACTCAAGATCTTCGCCCGCTGCTCGAAGGGCATGACGTCCGAGTGCTTCCCCTCAGAGTCGTCGAAAGCGTCCTCGGAAAGGCAACCAATCCTTTCACGATCCGAATCCAAAACTATCAGATCATGGAGGTGAAATCGATCCTATGAACATCCCCCAAAAACAACGTGGGATCACGTTGATCGAGGTGTTGATCTCAATTGCGATTATCGGCTTTCTGCTCGGAGCCATTCTGATCGTCGTCCGACCCATGATGGTCCGGAAAGCCTACGATACCGAAGCCATCGCCGGGCTGCGAGGTTGGTACAACGCCTACACCATGTACCGAACCGACAACGACGACAAAGAACCCCGCAACTTCTGGCACTTCTTATCCTACAACCCCGGAGCAGAGTGGGATGTCCCGAAGACGAAGCAGAATCCGGATTGTATTGGAAAGGGTTTCTTCTATGGCCGAGCCCATCCAGTTCCGATCATCGAACAGAGACCTAATATACTCAATCCGTATGATCCACAAAAAGAGCCCGTGATTCATGCATATTACCGTTGCCGCCAGCCTGAGGGAGATCTTGAGTTCTTGATATGGCGACCCGACCTGAACAAAGTAATCACGGAACGCACCAAGAACCGCCCTGCACCGGGGATTCTCCAGGGCGGGAACATAAAGTGGAGACCCGTCGTCTCGGCCTTCGACTTCGAAATGGCCATGATTTTCACATTCGAAGGATTTCCAAGAGGACAATGAAAATGAAAACACTAAAAACACTAGCTTTCGCAATTTCTCTTGCGACCTTACCACTGCTACTTTACGCTCAACAGCCAAGTTGCGCTCTCGAGTTTCGAGAGTGCACGTTTGACCCGCCGGGAGGGAATCCGATCTCAATCCCATGCGCCGCTCAAGTAGATTACGTCATCGATGGCCCGCAGGACCAGCCAGTGTATGCATGTCGGGGAACCGATGTGAATTGCAATGGCGAGTTGCCATGCAACATGTGGACTAGATCTAACGCCAGTATCTTTTATCTGTACTGTCCAGAGACGGATGAGCAAACCTTCTGCATACGAAAGGGAACAGGCCCTGACCCAGATGAGCTGACCAGCACAACGTGCACCGGAGAGGCGTGTGACAATGGACAGCCGTCAAAGCCAAACAGCTTGATCCCAGCCAACAATGATGCAAATGCTTCTCAATGGAAGCCTTGGCCAAGGCGATAGCATAGATCCATTCCACAAAATCGCGGTCACCGAGTCCATCCGAAGGGCTTGACTCGGTGACTCTTCAAACACACTATGAAATTCCCCCAAAAACAACGTGGCATTACGTTGATCGAGGTGTTGATCTCAATTGCGATTATCGGCTTTCTGCTCGGAGCCATTCTGATCGTCGTCCGACCCATGATGGTCCGGAAAGCCTACGATACCGAAGCCATCGCCGGGCTGCGAGGTTGGTACAACGCCTACACCATGTACCGAACCGACAACGACGACAAAGAACCCCGCAATTTCTGGCACTTCTTATCCTACAACCCCGGAGCAGAGTGGGACTTACCAAAATTTAAGAAGAATCCTGGTTGCATCAATCACGGATACTACTATGCCCGGGTGCATCCTGTCCCTGCGTTTGAGAATCGATCCGATATGCTGAATCCGTATGACCCCTTGAAAGAGCCAGTCATCGAAGCGAGCTTTAGATGCAGAGTAAGAGAAGGAAGAGTAGATTACTTCGTATACAGTCCGAAGTTTCAGCGCGTCATCAAGCAATCTGTCGGGAACATCACTGTGCCTGGTATTTTGCAAGGTGGAAATATCAAATGGGTCCTCGAATACTCTCCATTCGAGGCAGAAATGAACTTGCTCAAGAGATACCAACCTAGTATTCCATAAGGAGAAAACTAATGCGAAACCTGAAGTACTTTGTCACTGCGCTTTCGATAGCCCTATTCCCCATCCTCCTGGTGGCTCAGCAACATCCTTGTGACTTGCAGTTTAGGGAATGTTCATTTGACCCACCCGAACCGACGATGCCAATCTCGATTCCTTGCGGCGCTCAAGATACCTACTTGATTGATGGTCCGTATCAGGAAGATGTCTACGCATGCAGGGGATTCGATGAGGAGTGCCCGGGTGAAGGCCCATGCAACATCCAGACAAAATCACAAGCATTCGTGTACTTTCTCGATTGCCCGGAAACCGGGAGTTCAACATTCTGCGTCAAGAAGGGTACGTCTCCTGGGGCCGAGGTGCCAACGGGGACGACGTGCCAAGGCGAATTCTGTGATAACGGACTCGATCCGGTTCCGGATGATCTGGTCCCAGCCAACAATGATGCAAATGCTTCTCAATGGAAGCCTTGGCCGCGGCGATAGAATAGAGCGCCTCAGCAAGGTCTAAGTCACCGAGTCCATCCGAACGGTTTGACTCGGTGACTCTTGAAACACATTATGAACTTCCCCCAAAAACAACGTGGCATTACGTTGATCGAAGTGTTGATCTCGATCGCGATAATCGGCTTTCTACTAGGAGCCATTCTAATCGTCGTCCGACCCATGATGGTC
>DDCB01000041.1:0-1473 GCA_002335425.1 Chthonomonas sp. UBA2017 | reverse complement strand
GCAGAATCCGGATTGTATTGGAAAAGGATTTTTTTACGCTAGGTTTCACCCTATCCCGCTGTTCGATAAGAGAAGTGACTTCATGAACCCATACGATCCTGAGAAAGAACCCGTGATTCGAGCATCCTACCGATGCAAGAACGTAAAAGGCAGAGTTGAATTCTATTTGAAGGATCCCTCCACGAACGCAGTATATAAGGATTTTCTTCCGAATAACATAGCCCCCGGAATCATGCTGAACGGAAACATTCGGTGGCCGCTCGCATTCACGCCTTTTGAAGTTGAATTTTCACAGCTAGTGAGCCGTGAGAATATTCTATCACCAGGAGAACAAAAATGAAATCTCTCAATTCGCTCTTACTCCTACTCTCGATTGTGACATTGCCTATCCTGCTATATGCTCAGCAGCCAAGTTGCCACGAGTCTTTCCGAGAGTGCACTTTCGATCCACCAGGAGGGAATCCAATTTCTATTCCTTGTGGTGCCCAAGATACGTATGAGATCACAGGGCCCCAACAAATGTACATGTACGCTTGTAGGGCTGGTGATGCAAACTGCAACGGAGAACTTCCGTGCAATGTCATTACTCGCTCATCAGTAAGTGTCTTCTTGTTGACCTGCCCAGAAACCGGCCAAACCACATACTGTGTGCGAAAAGGTACTAGTCCATCCAACGAAACTTTGACGAGCACAACTTGTACAGGCGAAGAGTGTGATAATGGGTATCCGCCCAGGCCGGGCAATTTAATTCCAGCCAACAATGATGCAAATGCTTCTCAATGGAAGCCTTGGCCGCGGCGATAGAATAGAGCGCCACAGCAAGGGCTAAGTCACCGAGTCCATCCGAACAGCTGGACTCGGTGACTCTTCAAACATACAATGAACTTCCCCCAAAAACAACGTGGCATCACCTTGATCGAGGTGTTGATCTCGATTGCGATTATCGGGTTTCTGCTCGGAGTCATTCTGATCGTCGTCCGACCCATGATGGTCCGGAAAGCCTACGATACCGAAGCCATCGCCGGGCTGCGAGGTTGGTACAACGCCTACACGATGTACCGAACCGACAACGACGACAAAGAACCCCGCAACTTCTGGCACTTCTTATCCTACAACCCCGGAGCAGAGTGGAAAGTTCCAAAGTCAAGGGTTAAGCCAGACTGCAAGTTTAGCAACAGCTACTATTACGCTCGAGTTCATCCAATTCCTCACTTTGCTCAACGTAGCGACATGATCAATCGCTACGATCCACAGAAAGAAGGGGTCATTCGGGCTCCATTCAGATGTAGATTATCGGAAGGACGTATTGAGTACTTTGTATACAGTCCAAAATTTCAGAAGGAGATTCGACAGTCTATGCGAAATCTCAATTGCCCCACCATCATGGAAGGCGGTAACGTCAAATGGTCACTCGTTATGACTCCATTCGAAGCAGAGCGCTCGGTGAGGCTGGTCTGCCTCCCGAAAATGAAG
>DDCB01000032.1:652-59094 GCA_002335425.1 Chthonomonas sp. UBA2017 | reverse complement strand
TGGTCACGACTGGGCCGACCAGAATGCCTTCGAATCCACCACCGGCGTCATCTCGAAGTCCACGAGGTCGCTCCACGCCTCGACCCAAGGGCGAAGCGCCTCCACCGACTCAGCCTCCATCAGCTGAAAACACCCGGTCCCGTCGGCGAACATCCAACTGTCCAAGTAAGTAACCCCAGGCGGCAACATCCGCCCCTTCTTGCGAAATCGAGCCCCAACTTCCTCGGGTCCACCACTCCGAAACGACTCAACAACCAGGAACATCATGCAAACAATTTCCTAAGGCAAACGGCTCTCTTCAAATCTGAAAACCTTGCCGTTCTTGAAGACGACGGCGAAGGACGGGATGCCGTCAAGATATCTCCAGTAGTCCAGCCCATCTTTTCGGTACTTTTGGAGTGGTTGACCAAGAATCCAATCCACCATTTCCATCGTCATCCCGATGAGAAGTCTGTTTTCTTTCAGCGCTTTCTCCCACTTGCTCCCGAGCACAAAGCCTGATTCCGCAGGATGTCGAGTCGAGATAAATTGAAACAGATGATCTCGGTCTTGGAGAACAAGAGCCTGAGTTCCAAATTGAAGATTTTCGGGATATCCCCGAGTGGACATCATGAAGTTATCTGAACCTGGCAAGGGCTCAAAAATGACGATCAAGGGCTGCATGCAAAATGCAGAGTCTGGATTATTTGAATCAAACGGGTTATCATCGACTCGACGGCCTTTGTAAAGAGCAGATACTTCTGATACTTTGATTTTGCGATCCGGAAAATGACGCATCACAAAACACGTCCCGTTCTTATCAAGCATTGGAACGCCCGGCCCTCGGTACCACGTCGCAACGGGCAGCCGAACCGAAGCGGTCAAAGCATCAATGTTGCCATAACGAAGAATCGAACCTCGGGCAGTGGCCACAACCTTCTTCTTGGGCGACTTCTCCGTCACAAAAGTGTATTTCTTTTCATCGTTTTCGCCTGGCAGAATGGAACTCAGAGTCATTGGACGGTTCACCAATTCGATGTCGGCAATCGGCTTTCCAGAATCATCAAAGAACTCCAGCAGGGGCCGGTTTGGGCCATGGCTCAGATGGGGATACCAAAAGTAGCTCTGAAAGTTGGTCACCACATACCGCTGCCCCGGAGCTTCCGAGTACCGCGATACGGTGTGAAAAGAGATGATGTTTCCAAAAAATCTACTTTGAAACCAGAGGCCATTCTCCCGTCGGGCCGTGTAGCTCGCCATCATCTCCTTGCCTTCAAAGAGTTCGTCTGGCCAAAGCGGAATGTTGACGATGTCGCTGTCGGAATTCACAAAGGGCTTGAGCAGAGGTTCGTTACGGTCCAGGACGGTTCGGACCACTCGAACCTCGACCGATTCCCGCTTGAGGTTCGTTGACTGCCCGTTTGGGATCATGAATCGCCAGCCGTGCTCGGCAGATTGCGAGAGCCGGAGCTGCGGCCCCAGATGAATCCCAATCAGTTCATCTGGATCGGGCGCAGGTTGAACCGGCTGTGGCGGCGCGACCGATTGCCCCCATCCCGCGAGCCAAAGAAGCGAAGCAATGACCATAACCTCTAGGACGCTTCAGGGCTGACTTCCTATTCCGCAATCCGCTTCAACAAATGCCGCGCATTCTCGTCGTGCGCCTTCGTGAGTTGCATGTTGATGATTCCCATTCGGCCGCCATTTCGCGATGCGACAGCTGGGC
Source organism: Chthonomonas sp. UBA2017 (assembly GCA_002335425.1). Lineage (GTDB taxonomy): Bacteria > Armatimonadota > Fimbriimonadia > Fimbriimonadales > Fimbriimonadaceae > UBA2017. The sequence goes on along the minus strand of DDCB01000032.1, from coordinate 57,389 downwards.
TCAGGTGAAACTTCATGAGAGAGCTGATGTGCTTTGTGGATCGTCGGGACCCTGGCTTGGAAATCCGCCCGTTATGCCGAATGCGGTCAAGGATGGCTTTGAGAGAATCTCGAACGCGCGCCCGCGCCGCTCACAGCGTCCCGCAGTTCGCGTGAGCTTGGAGATCAAGTTACTGGAACGTGGTCGGACCGTCGGCCTGCGCGGGTGCGCGCTCGGCGAAGGTTCATGCTCCTCACTGCGCTTTGCAATCGACGAGGATCCTTATTCAAACGGCATATCTACCGGAGGGCGGGGGCGCTCCACCGGCTTCGAGCGGAACTGTTCCACCCGCGCGCGGGAAAACATATCCACAATCGCCCAGAGGTGAAAGCACGCCGCCAACGACAAAGGCAGCAACACCAACGGCTGGAATGGAGGAGGATTGCGAGCCAATCCCAAAAGCCCCATGAACGAGCTTACTCCGTCGGGAATCAAAAGAGCGATCACCCAGCCCACGACCACACCGCTCAACATGATCGCGCCGCGCTTCACCTCGCCCATCACAATCTGCCCAAGACCGGGGATGATAAACGACAAAATCATGCCCGATTTGGCGCTCGCATAGCTTTCGGTCAGGGCTCCGCCCATGAGCGCAGCCGGGTCGTTCAGCCCGGCGCTGGCAAAGACGCATTCGGCATGCTTGCGCTCCAAGGAGACGTTGCCCGGAGAGAGGCGGATCGCCTGCGCATAGAGCTCTTGGGCGCGCCGTCGCTGGCCCCGCAACAAGAGGTCGTCGGCCACGGCCTCCAAAACGAGTGCGCTCCCTGGGGCCACTTCGAGGGCCTCGTTCAAGAGCCGGTCCATCTCTTGCCGCTGTTTGCGGATTCGGGCGATGTTGGCGTCGCGAATCAGTCGCTCGGCCCGTTCGGCTTGCTCCGGCGTCGGAGGAGGCGGCAACTCTGGCTCTTGGGACTCCTCGTGCTCGGACTTCGGCTCAGGATCGGGTCTTAATCCACCAGGTTCGGGTCGATTTGAGTTGTCTTCCACAGCGTCTCCAGATCGTAAAACTGGCGCTTTTCTTCGCGCATCACATGCAAAACGACGTCGCCAAAATCTTGCAGGACCCAGCCTTGGCCCTTGTCATCGGTTCGCAAAGGCTTGATCCGCTGGGCGGCCAGTCGCTCGGCCACCTTGTCGGCAATCGATTGAACGTGGACGTCGCTGGTGCCCGAGCAGACGATGAAAAAGTCGGCGACGGACGTCTTTTTGCGGACATCCAAAGTTTCGATCCGCTCGGCCTTCATGTCGTCGGCGAATTGGGCGATGAGTTCAGCTTTCTCGTGCGAGGTCAATCGGTTGTGCTCCTATACAGGTCGTGCTCTAGTATATATGCTGCAATGTCGGGTGGGACGGTCTTCGCGATGCCGAATCCTCGTTCGATCTGGTTGCGAATCTGGGTCGAAGAAGCCTCCAGCCCGTCGAGCGGGACCCGGTCGATCTTCTCTTTCACCCAGTCCGGCAGGCCCAAGACAGCATGATCGAGCGTGGTGGGGGGCCGGAAGCAAGCCCCGATCCGGGCCAGTCGAAGAATCTTCTCGGGGAGTTTCCACTCCAAAAAGTTTGCCAGCGCATCGGCCCCCATGAGAATCCAATAGTCCCCCGGACGCAACAAGTGGAGCTCTTGCAGGGTTTCAAGCGTGAAACTCGGCCCACCGCGATTGAGCTCGATGTCGCTGACGGCAAACTTGGGCTCATCCTGAATCAACCGTCGAACCATCTCCAACCGATGCTTGGGCGCGGCGAGCATTTGCTGGTGTTTCAGCGGGTTGCGCATCGCCGGGATGAACAAGACTTCGTCGAGTTCCAGGGCGCGAGTGGCCGCATGCGCTAGGGCCAAATGCCCGAGATGCGGGGGATCAAAGCTGCCTCCAAGAACGCCGATTCTCATGCGCGGTCCGTGAATTCAAAGACGTGTTGGTCTACGAAAACGCTGTCGCCCTCTTCGGCGCCGATTTCGCGAAGCTTGTCCAGAACCCCCATCCGTTCGAGCCTGCGGTGGAGATATCGGACCGAGTCTCGGCTATTCAAGTCGGTCATCGCGACCATCCGCCGAATCCGACGACCCCGGAGTTCGAAGCCATCCTCCACTTCGACTGCCTCCCAACCTTCGTCGTCCTTCACCTTCATGCCTGGCAACAAGACGGGAACCGTTGTGTCGCCCTCGTCGCTCTCCAAGAGTCGCGCAGCCTCATGCAGAAGAGCGGGGATTCCTTCTCCGGTCACGCCCGAAATCGAATAGAGAGGCAACCCCAGGCTCTCGAATCGCTGTCGGAGCGGGCCGAACTCTCCGAGAGGAGCGAGATCAATCTTGTTCAGCGCGATCAAGCGCGGGCGATCTGCGATCTCAGGGCTGAATTCCGCAAGTTCGCGCTCGATCAACTCGAAATTGGCGATCGGGTCGCTTTCATCGATCGGGAAGGCGTCCACGACGTGGATCAGCACCCGCGTCCGCTCGATGTGCTTGAGGAACTGATGCCCGAGTCCGTGCCCTTCGCTGGCCCCTTCGATGAGCCCTGGCATGTCGGCAACGACAAAGGTCGTATCGCCGACGCTGACGACTCCCAAGTTGGGGACAATCGTTGTGAATGGATAGTCGGCGATTTTGGGTCGTGCGGCGCTGATCCGGCTGAGCAATGTGCTCTTTCCGGCGTTCGGGAGTCCGATCAAACCGACATCGGCCAGAAGTTTGAGTTCCAGCTTGACCCGAACATGCTCACCGGGCTCGCCCTTTTCGGCCCAATTCGGGACTTGGCGCACGGAGTTCACATAGTGTTGATTCCCGTGGCCGCCCCGGCCTCCTTTGGCGATCCGATACTTCATTCCGTGGACGCTCAGGTCGACGAGAGTTTCGCCGAGATCAACATCGGTGATGACCGTTCCCACCGGCACTTTGATCTCAATCGGCTTGCCGTCTTTGCCCTTCTTGTTCCCCAAAGCGTGGACCCCATCTTGGGCTTCAAACTTTGATTTGAGCTTAAAGTCGTACAGCGTTCGCTTGCCGCGATCGGCAATCAGAATGACATCGCCGCCGCGGCCGCCGTCGGCCCCGTTCGGGCCGCCTCGGGGGACAAATTTCTCGCGATGAAAGCTCACCGCGCCCGAGCCGCCGGTCCCAGACTTGAATTCAACAAACGCTTCGTCGAGAAACATCAGAGGGCCTCCTCGCCCGGTTCATCGGGCAAGAGGCCGGGAATGGTTTTGACGACAATCACCCGCTCCTGGAGGTTGACCTCTTCGATGAACTCCCGGATGAACGGCAAAAAGATGTCCCCAATCCGCAACAGGTCCTGGGCTGGAGATGGGACGACCTCGTCGAGCTTGCCGAGCACCCGGCCATCGATCCGCCGGACTTCGCAACCGAGCAAGTCAGCTGTGTAGTACTCGTCCTCCTCCATGACGGGCCGCTGGGACTTGGGAACCGAAACAGGGAGCCACCGGAGTTCTTCCGCCTGGTCAATAGACGTCACCTTGCGAACCTTCAGCCGAAGTTGACTCCGATGGAGCTCAGCATCGACCACTTCATAGGGATCGTGACCAATGAAAACCGTCTCGCCGGAGTCAAAGCGCTCATAGAAATCGGTCATCGGCTGGATTTTGAGCCAGCCTTTGAGTCCGAATGAGCCCACCACCTGTCCGATGACCACATGGTCTTCGGGAGGATCGGCCATTCGTCGCGGCCGCGAAGGGATGGGGGCTCGTCCTTGTTTGCTCACCGGGGCCGAGGACGCGGGTTGAGGAGAGGCAGGCGCGGCGCTGGCTTCGGATTGAATTCGCTTTTCGAATCGGCTGGCATTTTCGCTCATTTCGCACCCCCGGAAACGACCTCATGCCGCGGGCCATCGGCACGCGGCATGAGGCGAGGAGAGAGCGGAGCGATCAAGTGGAGACTTTCACAAACGCTCGCTCGCGGACTTTAGCCGCAGCGGCGCTCACGACGTATCGGATCGCGCTGATCACGCGACCGCTTTTTCCGATGACTTTTCCGACGTCATTCGGAGCAACGGTGACGAAATAGGTAACTCCATCTCGGTCGTCTTGAGCTTCGACCCGAACGGCTTCAGGCTCCATGACGACGGACTTGACGAGGTGCTCGACGAGTTCGGTGTGTGATCCTGCCACGGGTTATTCAGCCTTCGGCTCGTCAGAGACGGCTTCGGTCGTGGGTTCGGGAGCGGGCGCTTCGGCGACAACTTCAGGAGCCGCTTCAGCCACCGGTTCGGCGGCCGGTTCAGGAGCAGCCGCAGGAGCTGGAGCCTCTGCCGCAGCCTTTTCATCGGCGATCGGACCGACCACGGACTTTTGCGAGATCGCTTCGGTGCGCTTGTCGAGAGATTTGAACTTCGCTTTCGCGCTCGGACGTTGAGCCAAGAACTCATCCAGAACGCCCTCGTGCTTCAAGATGTGGGCGACGGTGTCGGTCGGAACCGCACCTGTCAAAAGCCAGTGCAGAGCTCGGTCCTTCTTGACGTCGCGCAACGTCGGTTTGGCGACGGGGTTGTAAGTGCCGATGATCTCGACAAAGGCCCCATCTCGTCCGGCCGAGCTCTTGGCCACGACGATTCGGTAAAACGGCCGGGCCTTGGTCCCCATTCTTCGCAATCGAATTTTTAACACGGTTGTCTTGCTGTCTCCTCTGATCCTGCTTCAGCGTCGTTTGGCAAACTTCTTGTACTTCTTTTCCAGCTTGCTAAACTGCTTCATCTGCTTGCGAGTGTCATAAAGCTGCCGGATCAGGTTGTTGACCTCTTCAACTGAGGTCCCTGAACCCAGAGCGATACGCTTTCGCCGCGAGCCATTGATTATATCCGGATTCAGCCGCTCTTTCATAGTCATACTCTGGATGATCGCCTGAACTCGGTTGATTTTTGACTCATCGACCTGGTTAATCATCTCTTCCGGAATCTGGTGCGCCCCGGGGAGCATCTTCAGAACATTCTTGATCGGGCCCATTTTGCGGACCATTTTGAAGTTCTCCAGCATATCAACAAAGGTCATGTCCCCGCGCTTGAGCTTGGACTCCATGAGCTTGGCGTCTTCGAGGTCAAAGACTTGCTCGGCCTTTTCGATGATGCCGAGAATGTCGCCAAACCCGAGGATGCGCTGGGCCATCCGGTCGGGGAAGAACGATTCGAGCGCTTCGACCCCTTCGCCGATCCCGATAAAACGAACCGGGACTCCGGTCGCTGCTCGGACGCTGAGGACGGCTCCGCCCCGGGTGTCGCCGTCGAGCTTGCTAAAGATCGCTCCCGAAATCTGAAGCCGCTCGTGAAAGGCCTGAGCCACATTCACCGCTTCTTGGCCGGTGGTGGAATCGAGAACCAAGAAGGTTTCGCTGGGGCCGGTAACCTGGCTGATCTCTTTCAGTTCGGCCATGAGAGGTTCATCGATCGTCAACCGGCCCGCGGTGTCGACAATCAGAACATCCAACATGAGGTACTTGGCGCGGTCGAGTGCTTCCCGGGCAATTCGAGCAGGAGGAGTGCCGTCGATCTTGCTGAAAACCGGCACGCCGACCTGTTCGCCCAGGATCTCCAGCTGGGTAATCGCCGCTGGACGCTGGATGTCACAAGCCGCGAGCATCGGCTTTTTGCCTTGCTTCAAAAACCACTGGGCGAGCTTGGCGGTGGTCGTCGTTTTTCCTGAGCCTTGGAGCCCGCACATCAAAACAACGGTCGGCGGAGCGGGCGACCAGCGAAACTTCACCTCATCCGTTCCGAGCATCTCGGTGAGCTCATCGCGAACAATCTTGATGATCGTCTGATCGGCATTGAGGCTGGCGAAGACCTCTTCGCCGACTGCCTTTTCCTTGATTCGGGCGATGAAGTCTTTCGCGACCTGGAAGTTGACGTCGGCCTCCAGAAGGGCCACTCGGACCTCCCGGAGCATCTCTTGAACGTCGCTTTCGCTGAGCCGGCCTTTGCCGCGCAGGCGGGCAAACGCAGAGCTCAGTCGTTTGGTAAGGGAGTCCAGCACAGAGTCCCTAGGATACCTGGCCTGAGCCTAGCTTCAGAATTGGCTGAGGTCCGTCCCCGGCGGAGGGACGAGTGCCTTGAGGTCGTCCCACAACCGCGGATTCACCGACCGAGGGATCGCTTCTAGAATCTCGTGAGTCTGGAGAATATAGCGAACAAGTTTCTTGCCCTGGCGCACGACTAAGCACTCTTCCAGGTTCGAGAGTCGATCCGCGAGCTTGATGCAGTGAGCCTCGGGGCTCATTCGGGTCCGAATGTCGTTCAGGAGGAGCTGAGACCGGAGCGCATACTTCGCATCCGGATCGAGTCCGGCGGCTTCTGCTTCGGTTGGCTCCGTCCGGGTGACTTCGAGGACGATCCGAGTGACTCGATCCCCAAACTGCGAGCGGATCTGCTCTTCGGTCACGGCGGTATCTTCAAGCGTGTCGTGCAGAATCCCGGCGAGAAGCGTCTCTTCGTCCCGAATGCCACCCACCCAGTAGAGTCGATGAAGAACATTCACCGGGTGGGTGAAATAGGGAAGAGCCGGATCGCCGTCCCGGACTTGGCCTCGGTGGGCGTCCAGCGCGAGTTGCAACGCTGCTTCAATTTTCTCGTTCATCAGCTTCCATCATGCCATACTGGGGTCGATGGGCCGAGTCTTTGCCGCCGCCGATATCGGCAGTAATACTGTCCATCTTTTGGTGGCCGAGACCACCCGAAGAGGCTTGCGCCGACTCCACAATGTGTCCGACTGGATGTCTCTGGGCCAAGTGGTGAGCCACGAGCGCATGATTCCAGAGCCGTTGGTCGATCGACTCCTCTTGACTCTCACTCAATTCCAGGAAGCATCCTTAACATTCAAAGCCGAAGGGTTGACCGTCTTTGCCACAGAAGCCATGCGTTCGGCCACAAATCACCCGGCGGTCCTCGACCGAATTCGCAGCGAAGTCGGCATCGAAGTCGACTTGATCTCGCCCCGGCGCGAAGCCGAGCTGAGCTACCAGGGGATTCAGCTCGACTGCGCAGGCCCTGAGCCGTTCATGCTGTTGGAGCTTGGGGGTGGATCCGCCCAAGTGGCCTGGTGCCATCAAGGCCAAGTTCAGTGGGACGTCAGTCTGGCGATCGGGACCGGCCGGCTCCTTGATTTGGCAAACATCACCTATCCAGTCCCCGAGGTCGCTCATCAGAGGCTCGCCCAGATCCTCCAAACCACCCTGGGTTCGCTGGAGATTCACGAGCCGGTGCCGCGAGTTGTCGCCTGTGGCGGGGTCGCGCGGGGCCTCTGGCGCGCCCTGCACCCTGACGGCGACCGGGTCCTGCTTCGCCAAGAGTTGGAGTACTTGCGGTGGGCCTCGTCCCGGCTGACTTTAGATCAGATTTCCCAGCGCTTCGGCGTGAAAGCGAAGCGATCCGCCACACTCTTTCCGGGCTCGATGGCGTACTTGTTCTTGATGGAGAAACTCGGGGTTTCGGTGATGGAGATCAGCGAATACGGAGTCCGAGAAGGAGCCATTCGCGAGATGGCCCTCGGGATTCGCCCCGCCGTGAGTCGATGACGAAGATTTCTGACACTGCCCCGACGCACCGAAACGAGCGATATATCAACCGGGAGTACTCCTGGTTGCAGTTCAACCACCGCGTCCTCGCCGAGGCGGCAAGGGAGACCAATCCGCTCCTGGAGCGGGTGAAGTTCTTGAGCATCTTTGAATCCAACTTGGATGAGTTTTTTATGGTCCGAGTGTCGGGTCTCATCGAGCAAGAGGCGGCGGACGTTTTGAACCAAACTCCCGAGGGGATGACGCCTCACGAACAACTCGTGATGGTCGCCCAAGCCGTTCGACCGATGCGGGCTGAAGCCTCGAAGCTTTGGTCGAAATCGCTCCAGCCGGCTCTCGCCGAAAGTGGGATCAGTATCAAGCGGGTCGAAGAGCTGTCGCGCTCAAAGCAAGAGAAGCTCCTGAGCTACTTCCGCGAAGAGGTCTTCCACGTCTGCACGCCGCTGGCGATGGCCCCTTCGCACAGCTTTCCGTTCATCTCGAACCGGAGTCTGAATCTCGCGGTCGAACTAGCCGACCCGTCCGGAGTCTCGCGGATCGCCCGCGTCAAAGTGCCCAACATCTTGCCGAGACTCATTCCGACCGGTGCTCGTCTGAGCGAGTTTGTCTGGCTCGAAGACTTGATTCAAGCTCATTTGGAGTTCTTCTTCCCCGGGATCGACATCCTGGGCGCCCACCGATTTCGGGTGATTCGCGATGCGGACTTTGAAATTCGTGAGCTCGAAGCCGCCGACCTTGTGACCACCGTCGAACAGACGCTCCACATGCGCCGGTTCGGCGATCCCGTCGCCTTGGAGATCGAGGCAACTGCGCCCAAGCGAGTGCGCCAAGTCCTTCAGCAGAACCTTCAGCTCGACGATCAGGACGTTTATGAAGTCGAAGGGCTCATCGGGATGGACGGCCTTTGGGAACTCGTCAAATTAGACCGGCCGAGCCTGAAGTTTAAGCCGCACCACCCGTACATTCGCGAATCCTTGCTGGAAAACAAGAACCTGTTTTCCACTCTGACCAAACAAGACTTGATCTTGCATCATCCGTTCGATAGCTTCGAAACGATGGAGGCATTCGTCTCATCGGCCGCCAAAGACCCGGACGTGCTGGGCATCAAAATGACCATGTACCGGGTCGGCTCGGAGTCGCCGGTGGTCGAGAGTCTTCTTGATGCCGCAGCCGCCGGAAAGCAAGTCGCCGCGATTGTCGAGCTGAAAGCGCGCTTCGATGAGAGCAACAACCTCGTCTGGTCTCGGGCTTTAGAGCGGGCGGGCGTCCACGTGTCGTACGGGTTCCCCGAGATGAAGGTTCATTCAAAGCTCTGCCTGATCGTCCGTCGCGAGAAGACGGGGATTCAGACCTATGGCTTTGTGGGTACGGGGAACTTCAACCCGCAAACCGCCCGAATGTACACCGACCTCGGCCTCTTGACAAGCGATCCCGACATCACCCAAGACATCGCCGAGCTCTTCAACTACTTGACGGGATTTTCTCAGCAGACCTCATTCCGCAAGCTGGTGGTGGCCCCCTTGAACCTGCGCGAAGCGATCTTAGAGCGGATTCAGCGCGAGATCGAGGTTTGTGAAAAAAAGAAGAAGGGGCACATCATCTTCAAGCTCAACAGCTTGGTCGATCCCGAAGTGATCGATGCCCTTTACCGGGCGAGTGCCGTCGGGGTGACCATCGACCTGATCGTCCGGGGGATTTGTTGCCTGAGACCTGGGGTCAAAGGCCTCAGCGAGAAGATTCGAGTGATCTCGGTGGTCGGTCGGTTTTTGGAGCACTCCCGGGTCTACTACTTTGAAAACGGCGGAGCGCCCGAAGCACTTCTCGGCTCCGCCGACTTGATGCGGCGCAATCTCGATCGCCGCATCGAAACCTTGGTTCCCGTGACCGAACCCCGGCTCATGAAATACCTCCGAGGCACTGTGCTGGAAAGCTACCTGAAGGACAATACCAACGCCTGGGTCGAGGACGGCGACGGGCATTACCAGCGCATCAAGCGTCCCTCGACGACCCCAGTCTTTGCCTCCCAAGACGAGCTCATGAAGTGGCCTGCGGTCCGGGTTCTCTTGAGTTCATAAATTCCTACTTTTCAGCAGGAGGATGATCCATCCACTGGCGAATGATGAGAAAAAGGATGTTCTTGTCATGTTGAATGGATTCTTGGGTCTGGGTGGCGTCGTTTTGGCGGTGGTCCTGTGGGGAATGGGGCGAACGCGAAGCTCATCTGCGGCCCCTGCGAGCAAAGAGGGGCTGGCTCTGTGGCTCGCATGCCTCGGTCTTGTTCTTTCTGGGGTGGCTTGGACGCAGTGGCGCACCCATCCCACGGCCGCCTACCTCGTTTGGGGCGTTTCGGCCGGCCTCGTCATCGGATGGCTCGCCCAGAAATGGGGTCAGTCGAGCGATCCTCGGGGTCATGCGGCCATCGGGCTCTCTCTGGGGGCATCGCTGGTGGCTTTCCTGAGCTGGCGACCGGGGCTCGTGCCTCCGCTCTTGCTCCTCGCGGGGTGCGTGGGTCTGGGGGCCAGCGCCGTCGTCGCTCGAATCCAGCGCTCGCCCGGCGCGATGGTGGGGGTGTATGCCGCCGTCATCTCGCTCCCTTTGGCGTTCCTCTCGATCTTAGGGGGAGCCCGCCGAGTCCCCCTGCTTGAGCTCAGCGGCGGAGTGGTCGGGCTCGCCCTGGCTCTCGCGGCTGCGGTCGCGCTGTTGATTCCTTGCGATGAAAAGAAGCAAGGCATCCGGGTCGCGGTCATGGCCTCCTTGACGGCCATTCTGGGATGGGCCCTGAGCGATGCATGGCTCGGGATTAAGGGCTCGGACCTCTTGGCACTGGCCGGTGCGGTGGCCGCGGCTCTCAGCCTCTGGGCGTTGCCCGAAGAAGATTCTGACAATCGACTGCTTTACGGCATCGTCGGCATGATCTTTTTAGGGCTGGCAACGTTCGGTTTCAGTTCAGCCTTAGGTTGGGGATTGGCCATGGTCACGGCGAGCTTGATGGGCGTGCTGGTGTTTGCCCGAGCGGGTCGCGCCACGCTCATCGCCTCGTGGCTCGTGGCGCTCGGGGCCCTTCGGGTGGTGCGTGAGGTCTATCCTGCGAGCATTCGAGCCTTCGACATCGGTCAGCATTATGCGTTCTTGGGACTCTTGGCTGGGATCACTCTCGTGCTGGGGTTGGTGGCTTGGGGTCAGCGCCGCCCGCCCGCGTTCGCAGCAGCGGCGATGGGCCTGTCTGGTTTCCTCGGCTTGGCGGCAGGGATGATCTTGCTCGGCGCGAGAGGCTCGCTGGGCCTGATCGTTGGAGTCTTGATCGGGGCGGGCTTGGCGGGGTTTTCTCGCGAGCGTTGCCCTTCGATCCTCGCCGGAGCGAGCGGCGCTTGTGCGCTACTCCTGGCTTGGATGCGGCCGTTTGATCCCTGGTTCAGCCTTTCCCGGGACACCAAGTTAATGGTGGTCGGCAGCCTCGTCACCGCGACTTTAGTCCTAGCGGGCATCGCCATAAAAGGGTCTCCCGCGTCCGAGGTTCAAACGTCATGAACGAATCACCGCGCTCGTCTCGCTGGAGCGGGCTCAATGCTCTTCTTGCCCTGGTCGTCTTGTTTGCGTTGCTGGCTTACGGGGTGACCGAAGAACAGCCGGTCGGTTCGTTCCGGGGAACTCTTCTCAGCCCCATCAATCGTGCTCCGCTGAAGAACGTTGCCGTGGTGCTCCGTCCGTCGGTCATTGACGATCAATACGAGTCTCTCGTTCGAACGGTCCGAACGAACGAACGAGGGGAGTTCGCCTTCCCCGCGATCCCGGCGGGCAACTATGTGATGTCGGCTTTTGGCCGGGCGATGAGCATTGAGCGGGTGCCTGTGGAGATTGTCGAAGGACAAACCCAAGTCCAAGACCACGTCCTGGAGTGCTGGGTCCCCCAACTCGACCTCGACATGGCGCAGCATGTTTTCACACCGCAAGAAGAGCCCGTCGTCCAGATTCGAGGCTCTTCGAGTGCGGCTGAAGTCAAGCTGGTGGTGATTCAGGTCCCGGCCGACGTCCTGAGTGAACAAGGCGGAATCGAAGGCGTCGCCCGTAGCGTTCGACAAGGGAACACAATCGATCCTCGGATCAAGACGGTCCGAGACCAAATTCGCCCCATCCGCGAGCGCGATGGCGAAGGGATCATCCTAGAACGCGTCGGGCTCGGCGTCCTTCCCGAAGGTGCGTATCTGATTTTTGCGAGCCTAGAAGACAAGACCGAGATGACCTACGCTCTCGTCAGCCGGATCGCCCTCGTCAGCAAAGTGGCCAATCAGCAGGCGCTGGCTTACGTCACCGACATCGTCACCGGAAAGCCGGTCGCGGGGGCCCAAGTGTCTCTGGTCTACGGCTTCCAGCGGCGCGAGCTTGGAAAAACCAGTGACCAAGGCGTGGTCGAAAAGAGAGTCGAGAGTCCCATCTCCGCCATGCAAATGGTTGCGCGCATCGGCAACTCGATCGCCCTGGCCCGAGCTCCGGTGATGGAGCCCGAAACCGGCGAAGACCTCGCCCTCTTTATCCACACGGATCGCCCGATTTATCGACCTGGCGACACCGTGCAATTCCGCGGCATCTTGCGGCGTCGGAATCAATCCGGCCTGGAGATGTCGTCGCTTTCCCAAGCGCAAGTCGTCATCCGTGACTCGGACGACAATATCCTTCGCCAAGAGACGGTCACTCTCGATCGACACGGCATCTTCACGGGGGAGTTTGAGACCTTGGCCGACGTCACTGGCACTTACCGAATCGAAGTCCAACTCGGAGGGGTCAAGCGGTCCAAGTATGTCGAAATCGCCAGCTATCGCAAGCCGGAATTCATCATGAAGGTGACGCCCATCAAGCCGATCTATTCGCCAGGTGAACCGATCCAAATGAAAGTTCAGTTGAGCTACTACTTTGGAGGCCCCGTCGTCGGGGCTCGGCTCGACGGGTGGGCCGAAACCTCGAACCTCTACACCTGGCAAAACGAAGATGAAGAGGAAGAAGAGTACGAGGGGTATGGCGGCTCTTTCCTGGGCGAAATCGAATCATCTGTCACCAACGAGCGCGGAGAGGCGATCGTCACCTATCGGCCTGAGCCGTCCGATGAAAAGGCAAAGAATCGAAACCGATACACAACCCCCGACCAAAGGGTGACCTTCAATCTCACCGCCACCGAACAGGGCGACAAGTACATCGAAGCCAAAGGGACGACGAAGCTGGTCCAGGGCGACTACGCCTTACGCATCTCCGATCCCGTGACGTACGTCCAGCCCGACCAAGATCAAACCGTCCGAGCCCAAGTCACCACCCACGACGGCAAGCCGGTCTCGGGTGTCTCGGTCCGATGGGAGGTCAGCTACGAAGAGTACGACCCCGCTCAGCGGAGATCGTATCAGGTTCGGCTCGCCCAGTCCACGTCTTCCACCGACCCCGAAGGCACTTCGACCTTCCAATTTCGCCCGGATCGCTCCGGGCTCGTCATCGTCCGGGCCCAACTCCTGGATTCACAGCGTCGCCGGATCGAGTCCGAGCTGTACCTTTGGTGTTGGGATGGATGGAGCGACGTCTCACTCGGACCCGCGACTGACCTCGAACTCAAGCTCGACCAAAAGCGCTATCAGCCAGGACAAAATGCGGAGCTCTTGATCCGCAGCCAGATTCGGGGAGCCGTCGCCTTGGTCACGCTCGAGGGTGATCGGATCTACCGGTCGTATCGAGTCCCGCTCCTGCAAGAGCTCAACCGAATCTCGATTCCAGTGGATCGCACATTGGCGCCCAACGTCTATGTCGTCGCGACCGTGGTCTCTGAAAAGCAGTTCTTCATGCAGTCTCGGCGACTGGTCGTCGAAGATCAAAGCCAGCGACTCCAAGTTCAGGTTCAGCCGGATCGACCTCAAGCCCAACCCGGCGAAACCGTCCGTTGGAACATCACGACACGCGATGCGTCCGGTCGCGGCGTCCCGGCGCAAGTCGCCCTCGGAGTCGTGGATGAGGCGATTTACGCGATTCGCGAAGACTCTGACGACATCGTCGGGTCGTTCTATCAGCGGCGATACAATAACGTCCTCACAAGCTATTCTTTCGAGGAGATCTATCTCGACGGCGGTGAAAAAGGCCCGGCCCAAATCGAAATGCGCCGCGACTTTAAGGACACCGCCCAGTGGACCCCGCGCATCTCCACGGGACCGAATGGCACGGCCTCGGTCGAAGTCAAGCTCCCCGACAATCTCACCACGTGGCGAGCGACGGCAACGGCCGCCAGCGATCAACACGCCTTTGGTCACGGGGTTGGGAAGGTCTTGGTCCGCAAGCCGCTCATGGTCCGCCTCTCGGCTCCCGCCTATCTGGTGCAAGAAGACGAAGTCCGCGTGACCGCCACGGTCACCAACGGCACCGATTCTGCAGCTCCCGTGACGATCCGATTCAACGCTTCGGGTGCGAAGCTCAGTCAAGGCTCAGCCGAAAGCCAGATCGACGTGGCCGCCGAAAGTTCGCGTACGCTCGAATGGAGGCTCCAAGCCGACACCCTCGGGAATGCGGTTCTGCAGGTCACCGCTCAGAGCTCGAAGCATCAAGACGGTATGGAGCTGACGGTGCCGGTTCGAGCCATCGGCCGACCGGTGATGAGCTTCAACGCAGGGGCCTTGACCAGCTCGGAGACGACCCTTCGATTCAACCGGCTTCCGGGGGCCGATGAAGGCCAAGTCGAACTGAAAGTCTCGCCCTCGCTGGCGGCGACCATGATGGAGAGCCTCGATGACCTGGTCGACTTCCCCTATGGCTGCGTCGAACAGACGATGAATCGGTTCATGCCTGCGGTCGTAGCGGGGCGAGCGATTCAATCGCTCGGCCTCAACCGGCCTGCGATCCTCGCCCGAGTGCCCGAAGTGGCGCAACGGTCGATTCGCCGACTGCGGACGATGCAGCACCAGGACGGCGGGTTCGGTTGGTGGGAAAACGACTCCAGCGATCCGGAAATGAGCGCCCTGGTTCTGGAAGGTCTCTGGCGAAGTCGAACGGCCGGATTCGCAACGGACGCCACAATGGAAGAGCGCCTCGTGAAGTATTGTCGAGCCTGGCTCACGACTCAAGAGACGCTCCCGAGCTGGGCCGACGAGACTGAGAATAAGGATTTCTGGCTTGATTGGAGTCTAGACCGGCGGGCGGCGGTCATTCACGCCTTGGCCCGGATCGAAAGTCGATCTGTCGTGAGGGACGAAGTTCTGAGCACTCGTCTCAGGACCGATGCTCCGCTCGACCATGTCGCGCTCTTCGCCCTGGCCGCCCAAGCGATGTCCCAGCGAAACCCGAACGATTCAGCGATGCGCCGCCGGAAAGAGGAGCTTCTGCAACGACTGCGAACGAGCGCCACTCAGACCGGCGATGTGGCACTCTTTACCGGACGATGGAGTACGGAAACCTCGGCGCGGGCTCTGGAGGCCTTCGTCCGAGAAGGCTCCACCGATCCGCTTGTGATGCAGATTATTCGGGGTCTGCTCGACCTTCGGCGAGGGGATAGCTGGCGAAGCACCCGGGACACCGGTCTGATCGTCCTCGCTCTCTCAGATTATCTTCTGGCCCAACCCCAGCAGATGCAACCTGCTTCGGTCGAAATCCTGGTGAATGGCGAGGTCTTTGACTCCGCAACCATCGGGGTTGCCGGTGAATCCTCGCCCAACCGGATTTGGAGTTGGCCCGTCAGTCGGTTCAAGTCGGGTGAGAACATCCTGACTCTGAAAGTGACGGGCTCGGGTCAGCCCTGGTACACCTTCAAATCCGAACAAGTTCCCTATCAAAAAGAGATCGGAGTGCTCAAGAACTCATCGGGGCTGACGATCGAGCGGGAGTACTTCCCGTTGATCGTCCGTCGACTCGAAGATGGGTCGCGCGAGCTTTCGCCAGGTGACGACCCCGTCACCACCTTTACTTCGGGGCAAAACCTTCGGGTGCGGGTGAAAATTGAAGCCCTCACGGCGGCCGAGTTCGTCATGATCGAGGTGCCCACCCCGTCCAATTTCCGGGTGACCGAAAACGGCCAGCCCGAGACGTGGTCCTGGTGGTGGAGCAAGACCGACATCCTTGATCAAAAGGTGGTTTTCTTCGCTCGCTCTCTGAGCCCAGGGATGCACGTCGTCGAATACAACGTCCGCGCCGAGGCACCCGGCACCGCGACCGCTCTGCCGAGCCGAGTCTTTGAAATGTACAACCCCGATCGAGAGGGCTCGAGCAACAGCCTGCGGTTAGAGGTGAAGCCTTGAAAACGGCGGTCGCCGCGTGCTTGGTCTTGAGCTTGGCGGGTGCGGGTTGGTGGGGCTTGTCAACCACCCGACCTCGAGAATGGGTGGTGGCGGGCTACAGCACGACGCTCGCCGGGAGAACCCCCAACCAGCGCTACAATGCGATCCGGGCTCTGGAAAAGCTCCAAGGTAAGGTCATCAAGCCGGGCGAGACGTTCTCGTTCAACCGAGCCGTCCGCTCGTGGTCGCGCGACCAAGGCTTTCGCCGAGCTCCAGTGAGCTTCAGCGGGACGCTGGTGCCAGCCTACGGCGGAGGGGTCTGCCAGACCTCAACGACGCTCTACAACGCCGCGCTCCTGGCGGGATTGCCAATTGTCGAGCGGCATCCTCACCGGTTCGCCCCCAGCTATGTCCCGCCCGGACGAGATTCAGCGGTCGCCTTCGAGTCGGTGGACCTCAAGATCACCAACTCGCATCCTTTTCCGCTGACGATTCGGGGGCAGGTACGGCAAGATCAGCTCTTGATTCAGCTCATGGGGCCCAAGAAGCCAAGTTCGATTCCCCTGGTTCGAGAGGAGGTCCGGCGAACGTCTTTGCCTCGCACAGTCGAATGGGCTCGCACCCAGGGCGCGGGGATGCGCCGGGTTCGATCTTCGGGCCGAGCGGGGTTCGATGTGTTGGTCTGGCGAATCTGGGGCGACCGCCGCGAGTTGATCTCGCAAAACAGCTACCCGGCGATGGATCGCGTGATCGAGGTTGCCGGTGAGCCATACTGCCATCGGAGTTGGCCGGGTGACGGCTCTTTGGCTCGCCAAAGGGAGGAAAGTCCGGACTTCATCAGGGCGCGGTGCCCTGGGCAACCAGGGGCGAGGCGACTCGACGGAAAGTGCCACAGAAACAAACCGCCTCGGCTTGCCGGGGTAAGGGTGAAATCGTGAGGTAAGAGCTCACGGCCGACTGAGGTAACTCATCGGCGGGCAAACCCCACCGGAAGCAAGACCAAATAGGGAGGGGATGACGTGGCCCACCGACCCTCCGGGTTGGTCGCGTAGATAAATCGTCACACAAAAACAGAATCCGGCTTATAGGCCAACTCCTTCAGATTCTCTTCTGGTGTAACCTGCGAAGGCTCATGACCTTGCGCGAAGTCTTGCACGCTCATATCCCCACCCTCACCGCCGAGAGCACCGTTCGAGATGCGGTCGACAAGATGGACATCTATCAGTTCCCCGGGCTCGTCGTGGTCGACGACCAGGAGCGGCCGATCGCCGTGCTCACCGAAGGCGATTTGAGCCGAGCGGTCCTGGGGAGGGGAAGTGTGGTGCAACTCACCGAGGAGATCGCCGTGAGCTTTGCCTCAAAAGACCCAGTGACGGCGTCTCCGGACCTCGAAATCAGTGAGGCGCTGCACCTGATGCTGAGTCGCGGCCTGACCCTTTTGCCCGTCGAGGATCAAGGCCGCCTGTATGGAGTGGTGCTGAGGGTCGATCTGATGCAAGCGATGTTGATCGATGCCCAGCCCGGTTAGCTCCTACATCGAGCTGAAGAACCAGATCGTCCAGATCGCCACGTAAGCAATCGACCCGGCCAAGCAGACCTTCCGGACAAAGTCGCGATTGTGCTCTGCGTACCACACCATCGCGCCCCATGCCGCCACGAGCGTGGCTCCTTTGGCCAGCCCGAAAGTCCATTCGCTGTGCTCAATGAGCGGCCGCATCAGCGGATTGAGTTCGACGATCAGGCCTTGGGCGTGCAAAATCGCCGTAACGAAGAGATCGAGAAACCCGATTCCAATCAGAAGTGCGAGGGCTCGGGTCGGGAATAATTTGCGGGCGACTTCCATACTTTGCACTCGACGCAAGAGTTGTGCCAATCGGATTTTGAGCGAGGCGAACGACCAAGCGGTCGAGGGCGGCCCGAACCTCCGAGGCGGGTGCGAGCGCATGATTGGTCAAGATGCTGACGATCCAGGTCTCCCCTGAACTGAGGGTCAAATACCCCGACAGCGAGTTCGTATAATTGCTGGTCCCGGTCTTGCCTTCGAACTGGACTCCAATCAGCCGGTTCCTGAGGGTCCCCTCGCCAGGCCGGGCGAGCGCTTTCCGGAATTCGCTCCCCCACGACTGCCGGGGAATCCAGCTCAAAAGGTCTGCGATCCCCCTCGCCGTCACGAGGTTGTGGCGACTCAACCCCGAGCCGTCAACGACCCGGGCGTCCTGGGGCCGCACTCCCACCTGACTCACGAGGAACTTCTCAAGTCGCTCGCCCGCGGCTCTCGCCGGGTCTTTTCGAGGGAGTTCGCCTTCGGCGAGGGCACTCCGGAGTAGCAAGCCCTCGGAGATCAGGTTCTGACTCCGGCTTAAGCACTCCTGGAGCAAACTCCCCAAGTTGGGGCCCGCGAATCTTCGCCAAACCGGCCATGTGCTGGGCCGAGAATTCACCTTCCACTGGCCGCCCAAGGCCCGGCGCAGCGTGCCATGTGGGTCTGGGATCGCCAGCGTCTCTAAGGCGGTTTGAGCCTGCGGGACCCGGCCGCTGACCGTCAACACTCGGCCCAGGTAGTCCACGTCGACCTGGACTGGGGCCGAGCTTGGCATTCGTCGGAGACGATATCCGAATTCGGGCGGGAGCCAAACTTTGCCGGATCGACCCCAGAGGGTGAAGCTGTTCTGCTCGATCATGAGCGCGCTAACAGGCGCCGCGTAGCGATGCGGGAGATCGTCAAGCTCCCAGCCGAACGGAATGTACGGGGCAACCGGCTCGACGAGCGTCCAGCTCTTGATGCGTGGGAGCTCGGCCCGAAGCGCGGCAAGGCGATCCAGAGACCAACTCGGGTCGAACTCAGTCTTCATTTCGGCCTGAGTGCCTTGCACGCGAACCTCGGTCTTGGTCTGAAAAGACGGGCCCAATCGAGACAGTGCGTAGGCGGCGGTCAAAAGTTTCTGGTTCGAGGCTGGGATCAGCCGTCGGTCCGGGTCGAGGGCAATGACCTCCGAGCCATCCAACCGGCGCACGACCACCGAAAGGCTCGCGCCTTGCAAAGCCGGCTCAGCTTGAAATTCCTGCAGGGCCTGAGTCGGACTCAGAGCGATCCCCCAGGCAACCCAAATCGCTTGCATGGCTCCATTATGCGGGTCCAAAGTGGCCCTCATTCGATCACCCGGAACGAAAAATATAAAAAATGATCACTGATGAGCAACATTTATGGCATCAAATCCGATAATATATATGAACCCCGAAGGGGAGTAGCGCCCAGAGTCATCTGGGAGCGACCATCGTCAAGACGGTCTTGAGAAAGACCCGGTGGTCGCGGCAAAGCAAGACCTTCAGTGCTCAACGTGGCACTGAAGGTCTTTTCTTTTCGGGGAGAACACGGAGAAATAGAAAAATGACATGTCCTGCTGGATGCAATGTTGACCTGATGATGGCCGATCGAAGCGGCATTGAAATCGATTACTGTCCGAAGTGCCGAGGAGTCTGGCTGGACCGAGGCGAGCTCGACAAGATCATCGAGCGAACTATGCAAGCCGAAGCCAGTGCCGCACCCCAGCCGCCGCAACCGGCCCAACCTGCGCCTGGCTATGCTCCGCCCGCGCCGACGATCCCCCAACAGCCGTATCCGCCCCAACAAGCCTATCCCCAGCCGGGATATGGCCACCACGGCAAGTACGACGACGATTACTACAAAAAGAAAAAGCGCAAGTCGCTGCTCGGCGAGATCTTCGACTTCGATTGATCGCTCCGCCCTGAACTGAAAGAGAACCCCAAGCCAAAAAATGACACCCAATCCTGTCCTTGAATCGACCCAACCAGCCTCGACGGAGACCTGGCACGCCCTCGGAGCGGACCTGGTCTTAGAAAAGACTCAGTCCTCTCCCGAGGGTCTGTCGGACGCCGAAGCGAAAGCTCGCCTGGCGCAATACGGTCCCAATGTTCTGCAACGATCCGGGGGCGATGGACCCCTGCAGATCCTCTGGCGACAGATCAACAACCCTCTCATCTGGGTCTTGATTGCGTCGGGGCTTCTGGCTATCGGCCTCGGCAAAGTCACCGATGGGCTGGTGGTTTTGGCCGTCGTGGTTTTGAACACGATCATCGGGTTTGTTCAGGAGTTCAAGGCCGGAAAGGCGATTGAAGCTCTGGTCGACATGGTCCCCGAGAACGCGACGGTCGTTCGGGGTGGGCAGAAGATGACCTTGGCGGTCGCCGAGCTCGTCCCGGGCGACGTCGTGATGTTGGCCTCGGGCGACAAGGTCCCCGCGGACATGAGGCTGATCCAAGTTCGAAACTTGCAGGTCGAAGAGGCCGCGCTCACGGGCGAATCGGTCCCGACGGAGAAGAATCTGGCTCCAGTCGCCGAGACTGCTTCACTGGGGGACCGGATCAACATGGTCTTTGGCGGAACGTTGGTGACCTACGGCACCGGCACCGCCGTGGTCGTTTCGACCGGATCGAAAACCGAGCTTGGCCGCATTTCGACGTTGCTGAAGGAAGCCGCTGATCTGGAAACCCCGCTGACGAAAGCGCTCGGTGTGATCGGAAAGACCATCACCATCGGCATTTTGATCGTGGCGGCGATCATGACCGCGGTCGGCATGATCCGATTGCTCGGCCAGGATGTTCCGATGGGAGAAGCACTGCGCGAGACGCTCGTGAGCGCCATCGCTTTGGCCGTGGGAGCCATCCCCGAGGGTCTGCCCGCCATCGTGACGATCGCGCTGGCGATTGGCGTTCAGCGGATGGCTGCCCGGCGCGCGGTCATCCGAAAACTGCCTGCCGTCGAGACTCTGGGCTCCACCACGACGATCTGTTCGGACAAGACCGGCACCCTCACTCGAAACGAGATGACGGTCCAAGCACTTTGGACGCCTTCGAACACGTTCGAGGTGACCGGTGTCGGCTACGAACCGAAAGGCGAACTGAAGAAAGGCGACCAGGTCGTTTCCGAACTCCCCGACGACGTCCGAGAGCTCTTGCTCGCGGGGGCCCTCTGCAACGACTCCGCGATCAGCTTGAGCGAAGGACATTGGAAGCTGACCGGAGACCCGACCGAGGGGGCACTCGTGACCGCCGCCGCCAAATTCGGCATCGATCCCGACCGGGTCCGGCAGGAGATCCCAAAGACGGACGCGATCCCGTTCGAAAGCGAAAACCAGTTCATGGCGACGCTCCACACGATGCCCGACGGCAGTCAGCGAATCCTGATCAAGGGTGCGCCTGAGGTGGTGTTGCGCCGATGCGGGTCGATGAGGGGAGGGGGTGCCCCCGATGAGGCGTTGGTCACCCAACAGATCGACCGATTGGCCTCGCAGGGGATGCGCGTTTTAGGTTTTGCCGAAGTCACGCCCGGCCACCGAATCCAAGAGATGGGGATGCACGATGTCGAATCTAACCTCGTGTTCCTCGGCCTTCAAGGAATGATCGATCCTCCTCGATCTGAGGCGATTGACGCGGTGAAAGCCTGCCACGCCGCCGGGATCACCGTCAAGATGATCACCGGAGACCACAAGGGAACCGCCGCCGCGATTGGACGGCAATTGGGAATTCTGAAGGACGATCAGCCCGCGATCACGGGCGTACAGCTCGCCGAGATGAACGAGGCCGAGCTTCGACAAGCCGTCAACTCGACCAACGTCTTTGCTCGGGTGGCCCCCGAACACAAGCTCCGCCTCGTCAAGGCACTCCAAGAGCAAGATCATGTCGTTGCGATGACCGGAGACGGCGTCAACGACGCGCCTGCGCTCAAGCAGTCGAACATCGGGGTCGCGATGGGAATCACCGGCACCGCCGTGAGCAAGGAGGCCGCAGACATCGTCTTGACCGACGATAATTTTGCGTCGATTGCCGCCGCCGTCGAGGAAGGTCGCCGAGTCTATGACAACTTGATCAAGTCGCTGGCCTTTGTCTTGCCCACAAACTTGGGACTCGCGTTTATCCTCATGGCCGGAGTCTGTTTCTTCCCGTTCGTGAATGGGGAACTGCTCCTGCCGATGGCCCCCACTCAACTTCTCTGGATCAACTTGGTGGCGACGGTGGCTTTGGCGCTGCCGCTGGCCTTTGAGGCGATGGAGCCGAACGTCATGAGTCGGCCCCCGCGCGATCCGAACGAGCCTGTCCTGAATAAGTTCGTCGTGTTTCGAACGTTCATGGCTGCGATCTTGATGACGATCGGCGCTGTCGGGCTGTTCATCTACGAACGCAACTCGTCGGTCGCCGCCGGCATCTCGGACGTGGTCGCGGTCGCCAAGGCCCAGACGATGGCGGTCACGACCGTCATCATGTTCCAGATCTTCTACATGCTCAACTGCCGTTCGCTCAAGGACTCGATTTTCAAGATCGGATTCTTTAGCAACAAGAGCGTCTTTGTCGGAATCGTCGCTTTGATCGGGCTCCAGATGGCGTTCATCTATGCCCCGCCGCTCCAGTCGATCTTTGGCACTCAGCCTTTGGCCGCCAAAGACATCCTCCTGAGCGTGCTGGTGGGAACGATCATTCTTCCGGTGATCACCATCGAGAAGGCGCTGAGAAAGCGGGTCGAGCGATAACAGATCATCGCGCCTCTGAGTCGTCGATTGCGGCTCAGAGGCGCCCAGGGTCGCGAGCTTCGAGCCAAGCAAGCAGCATCAAGACTGGCCAGATTGCCGCCGAAAAGCTCGTCTTTCCTGAGACATGGGCCTCCCAAAGCCGGCGAACCTCCGGGGAGTCCAGGATCGGCACGTCCTGAAGTCGCCCATCCATCAGGGACTGCCCCCAATCCCGGAGTGGGCCTCGCAACCAATCCGCCAAAGGCACGGCAAAACCCTTCTTGGGCCTCGACCACAGCTCGACCGGCACGTGCCGGGCCAAAACCGCTCGGAGAATCGCCTTGGGTTCTGGCTGAAGGGAGCTGGGCAGAGAGAACGCCCACTCCACCCAAAGGTGATCGAGGACCGGCTCGCGGACCTCAAGTCCACAGCTCATCGACGCCCGATCCACTTTGACGAGCAGGTCGTTTGGCAAGTAGTCCTCAAGATCGTCGAGCTGCATCTGCCTCAGGCGGTCTCCTTCGAATTCGGAGATTGAGGAAGGCGACTCGGGCGAACGGAAATACCGCGCGGGAAGGCCTGGCGACATCAGACGGTCATAGAGAGCGGCAAAGTGGGGTGCGTTGAGCAGGTCGGGATACTTCGCCAGAAAGCTGAAGGCCGAGGAAGAGGTCAACTTCGCCAGCGCAGGGATGCACCCGCGTACGATTCGGAGCGGACCTCGGGCTCGCCACAAGAATTGAGCCCAGTGATAGCGGTCGTAACCTCCAAAAAGCTCATCTCCCCCATCGCCGCTCAGCGCGACCGTGGCCGAGGACCGAGCCCGCTGGCAAAGCGCCCAGGTCGGGATCTGCGAGCTGTCCGCAAATGGTTCGTCGTACACCTGCGCCAATCGGGGCACTTGTTCGAACAGGTCCTGGGGTCCCAGAATCCACTCTTGATGCTCGGTGCCGAGATAACGAGCAATCCGACGCGCGAACGGGGCTTCGTCGAACTCGGGATTCTCGAACCCGATGGTGAAGGTTCGAACCGGCGTCGCGCTCAGGCTCTGCATGAGCGCCACGACCAAGCTGGAGTCAATGCCGCCGCTGAGGAATGCCCCCAGGGGCACATCCGACAGCATGCGAAGCCGAACCGACTCTCGGAGTCGAATCTCAGCCTGTTCGACGGCTTCATCGAAATTGATAGCTCGATCCGAAGGCTCGCTTGGCAAAGACCAATACCTTGTGGCAGGTTGGGGAAGTCGATTCTTGAACTCGATCCAACTGCCGGGCATCAGCTTGCGCGCATCGGCGTAGATGGACTTTGGAGCCGGCACTGAAAACCGACGAAGCATCTGCCGAGCCGCGTCCCAATCGACTCGTCGGTCAAAGACTGGGAGTCGTTCGAAGGCTCTGACTTCGCTTGCCCATGCCATTCCGCCGGGAAATTCGGCCCAAAGGAGCGGTTTGACGCCGATCCGATCTCGAATCAGCGTGAGAGAGCGAGTCGAGGTTTGCCAGGCAGCGACCGAGAACATCCCGCGGGCGCGTCGAATCGCACCCTCGACCCCCCACTGATCGAACGCCGCCGCCAAGGTCTCACTATCGGAGGTCCCTTCCCACCGGGTCCCGTCGAGGTCTTGGCGAAGCTCCAGGTGGTTGTAGATTTCGCCGTTGAGCGTCAGGACCCAGTCTTCGCTCGGGCTCACGCGTGGTTGCCGCCCGCGAGGCGAAGGGTCCAAGATGCTCAGTCGCCGAAAGCCCATCGCGAGCCCGGCGCGAGGGTCGATCCATTGCGCCTGGTCATCCGGCCCTCGATGAGCGAGCGACCCCATCATCGAATCGAGCCAGAGGGGTGACTCCTGAAGGTCAAACCGATCCGGATCGATCCAAAACCCTACGATCCCGCACATTCCGCTCGGACCTCCTCGTAGAGTCTCAAGAACTGATCCCGCACCGCTTGCATCGAGAAATGCTCTTCAATTCGATGCCTGAGGGTGTGACCGATGCGGTCTCGCTCCTGTGGGCTCAGGTTCGCCAGGCGCAGAATCTCGGCCGCCAGAGCCTCAGCATCGCCAACCGGTACGACCCCGAAGCCGCCCGTGATGTGGGCCGAGTCCCCGGCGTCGGTCACGATCACGGGGCGGCGAATCGCCATGGCCTCGGCGATCGTGTTGCTAAACCCTTCGCGATACGAGGGAGAAACCAAGAGGTCCAGAGCGGACAAAAATTCGATCCCGTCGGTTCGTGGCCCGAGCAGGATCAGGCGGGATTGCAAGCTTGTAGGCACGTCGAGCGCCTGGGTTCCTTCGCCCGCCAGGGCGAACCGAACTCCAGGGCTCCTCTCCGCGGCCCGAAGTAGAACGTCGTAGCCCTTGTCCGGATGCACCCTCGCCAGGGTCCCCACAACGACCTCATCGTCTCGCACTCGCCATTCTTGCCGAAGCCTCGCGCGTCCGTCCGACGAAAACTGCAGTGGGTCGAGATCGAACCCGTTCGGGATCACGATCATTTTTTGGGGTGAGTAGCCAGCCTCAACATGCGCCTCGGCCGCGACCTTGGAGTTCGAAATGATCCGGGCGGGGAAAGTGCCCGAGTGCTGGGCGCATAGCCGAAAAAGGCGGGCCGTCAACGGGCGTGCGAGCGCGGTCTCGGGCATGTTGCGGATGCTCCAAAGCACCGCCGGGCAGCCGGCTTTTTGGGCCAAGTGACCGCCGATCCAGTCCGCGTGATAGAGCCAAGTCTGAGTGATTTCAGGTTGATATTCTCGAAGCAGCCGGCGAAGTCGGAAAATCGGCCTCACTGGAATTTTCCGCGGGCTCATCCCGAGAGCCTCGACGGGCACGCCGAGCGCGCGAATTCGGTCGCCGAGTGGGCCGTCGGGTCCGAGTCCAAAGACTCGCTGCTCAACTCGGTCGGGCGGGAGCGAGGCGACCAGCTTGGCGAGCATCGTCTCGGCTCCCCCCACGCCCAGGCTCGTGATGATATGCGCGAGCCGGAGGGGTCTCATGCGTTCTCCTTCTGCGCAACAGGACTGGGTCGCAGTCGATGGAGCATCGCGGCGAGGCCAGTGGTGATCGCGAGGAGAACGCTCAGATAGACCCACGCCGCAAGAAACTGCCCGACACTTCGGGTGTAAGAAAGCGCATTCGCGCAGGTCAGACAGTAAAGAACCAGGGCCCACGCCTGAAAGCGAGCCGGACCCTCAAAGATTCGGGCATAAAGTCGGCTGACCGCCCAGCCCAAGAGGCCGAGCGTGAGGACAATGCCCGCATAACCAAAGTTGGCGAACCCCTCGCCCCAGGCACCGATGGGGAAGGTCCCGATCAGGACTTCATCAGGCGGTGTGAGCTCGGGATAGACCTGCTGCTGCAATCGGAATGCGCCGTAGACGATCGGTTTTTCAGGGTCCAAGGCGCGGGGAATGTACGTGTAGAGCAGGTCTTCGGCCCAGCTTTGGCCGTACTGCGGCTCGGAGATACGAAGCAGACTCAGCTCAAGCGACTCGGCCATGTCGAATGTCTGGGAAAAGTGAATCACCGGCCTCAGCGCCCCGCCCGGCTCTTCATCCACACCCCGGGCCACTCCAAGGCTGAGGCCCATGAGCGTCAGAACTCCAAGGACCAAGACGACGACCCGGGCTCGCACCGGTTTGGCCTGGCGAAGCCCTTGAAGGACCACGACCAAGAGACCCAGGAACACCATTTGCGTGAGGGCACTTCGGGAGCTCACCAAGAGGTTGGGAAGTAGGACCAAGGCTGCAGCCGCCCAGCCGACGGCCCCGACCCGGGCCCAGCGAGAGGCCCCAAAAAAACCGAGTCCCAAAGCGACAAAGGAGAGGTCTCGGCTGAGGAGGACCTGGCCACTGCCAACGAGGGACATGAGGTAAGCGATTCTGTTTTGGCCAAAATTGAGCGTCAGCGCGCCCGCCCGGAAGGCAAACAGCGCATGAACCGCCGCCATGGCCAGGGCGATCCACAAAAAGCACCGCGCCCAGGCATCGGATGACTCCTCCGGACTTTGGGCTCGCGGGGGACGCACGGCGAGGCAACCGGCGGCAAAGGCCCACATGCCCACCATCCCCCAGATCATCGCTTGCATTTGGGCTTCGTCCGTCCCGGCTCCTGCGACCAGCCGCAGCCCGATCGCCTCGTCGATGAGCGGTCGCACTCCGAAGGCAAAGAGGTAAACGAATCCGACCGAGACCAACGGCGAAAGGAGCCACAGCGTTGTCCCCGAGGCTCGAATCCATCGGATGGAGAGCAGAGCGAGCGGAGTCAGGCCCCCGACCAGGCAAAGGACAATCGCTCCGCTCAGGGAGAGCCTCCTCGGTCGATCAGCCGCGCCGCACGGCGTAAAACCTGGGTGAAGGAGTACTCCGCCTCGGCTCGTCGGCGACCGGCTTCGGCGATGGGTCGCGCCTCGTTGGGATGGTCCAGGTAGTAGCGAGCTGCGTCGATCATCTCGGAAACGCTCGAACAAGCGACGATCTCTTCGTTGAGCCGGAAGATTTCGCCGGCGGCTTTTGGGCCGTCGCAGATTTGCAAAACGCCATTGGCAGGGAGGTAGTAGAGACGCTGATTCCCGACTCCGTGCTCGTTCCAATGCAGGTTGATCCCGATCTTGGCGCGAGCATGAATCTCCGCTCGCTCTGAAAAGCTCACCGGTTTGACCCAGCCACGCGGCCCGCCAAAAACCCAGCTATACAAGTTGTGCTTGAGCTTCCAGTGTCCCCGAAGAGTCAGCCGATCCCCGAACGCCTTTTCGAAGGCCCGTAGTGCTGGCAACTTCTGCGCGAAGCAGTGGCCGACGTAAACGAGGTCAAGGTCGCGGTCCTGCCCTGTCGGACCGACGTCCCAAGGCATATATCCATGGGGAAGCCACGCCGAGCGCGTCATCCCGGCTTGAGCGAGTCGCTCGGCCATGCTTCTTTCGGCGTCAAACTCTGGATTGAGATAGAAGACTTGATCGTAGCTCCCAAGGTAGGGGATCGTGCGTACGTCGGTCGAGCCTGGGTCATCGGTGCTCCAAAGGACGCGATGGACCTTTTGCTGAGCAAGCCAGTCCGGGTGATACGGTGGGCAGTTGGTGACGAAGAGGACATCCGCCTGGTGATCGTCGAGACATTTTTGGGCTCGTCGATAGAGTTCGAGGAGACGAGGGTCCTGCCGCTTCCAAAGCCGGTCGAGAGAGTCAAAACTGAGCATCTCGCGGATCGGCACCGGCTCTTGATGGTTGAAGGCAATCCATTGCGTGTGCTCGTCCGACGCACGCTCAATCTCGGCCGTCCACTGGTCGCCCTCCCAGCCCGGTTTATTGAAGCTCAAGACGATTTTCAAGATGATTCCAAGGCGAACCGGCGCGCCAGCCAACCACTCATGATGAAGGAGACGAACCAGGCACCCACATAGGCCCACGCCGTGCCCAAAGCTCCCCACCGAGGAATCCAAGCGATCGCCAGGCCCAGCAAGGTCAGAGACCAAGGCAAGGAGACCAAGGTCAGGCTGTGCCACATCCGGGCTTGGGCGTGGACAACCTGATAGAGCGACTGCGCCAGGACTTCAAGCACTGCCGCCACGAGCAAGACCTGCAAGATCGGCGCACCCTGGGCGAATTCAGGACCCCAAAGGCTCATGACCGGCGCGGCGAAGGCGGCCAAGATCCCGCCGAAGGCCAAGACGATCAGCAGCGATCGACTCAAAGAAGACCGGAGCAGTCGATAAAATCCCAGCCGGTCCCCGGCGCCCCGGAGCTGGTTGAGGATGCTCAGCGAGGCGGAAAAGATGTTCTGAGGGAGCGCCATGACGATCTGGCGAAGGAGAAACGCGACCCCGAAGAGGGCAAGTTGGCTTTCACCCTCAGCGCCCCGATAGGTCCATCCCTGCGCGAGCCAGATCGCCACCGGAGCCAAGAACGAAGTGAGAAAAGCTGGCATCAAAAAAGAGTGCACCTGAGGTCGAATCGCTTCCCAAGATGTCTCGGAGGGAGTCTTTCGGACTTCCTTCTGAGCCCAGACCAGAGCGGCCAGGGCTTGGAGCCCAGAGCCCAAGACCAATAGGGTCGACGCCACCCAAAGGTGGTCCGTCGCCGCGGCAAAGCAAGCAGCCACGATCCAGCTCACTGCAGCTAACCCCGCCGAATGAGCGATTCGATCAAACCGCTCATAACCGGCTAAGACCGCCGAAGAAAACAGCCAAGTATGCAAGGCGAATCCCAGCGGCAACGCGAGCATCAAGACAAGCCACGTCGTCCGGTCGAGAACGGGAAACAACAGCCCGAGAACAAGCGGGGTGAGTAGCGCCGAAATGGCGAGAATTCGGCCGTTTCGACGGGTTAACTGGTCGGCGCACGTGGTGGCCCAGTCGGGTCGCGACAGTCGCCATTCGGCGATCCACTTCGTCGCGGTGATGCCACCTCCAAAGAGCAAGAACGTCGCCAGCGCTTGAGCGGTGGCCAAGGCGGCGACGAAGTGACCGGTGAGGGTTGCTCCGAGGGCTCGGCCTAAGATCCAAGTCACGATCAGGGTCGAGCCTTGATTCGCGGCCATCGCGAGGATGGAGCCCACCACCCCTCGACGCCACCGCTGCTCCACCGAGGCCATTCTGCTCCCAAGTTTGCCCGAACCGGCACCAACGATGCCACAGGCGCGTACAATAGGGGGATGCGAGGCCTCCAGATTCTGTGCGTTTGGGTCACTCTCGGCTTGATCGCCCTCGTCGGGGCCCAGGCCCTCCAATCGTTCGACCGCTACGCCGCCGACTTTCGCCTGCTCACCCTGGACTCAGTGAAGAAGGAGCTCAAGGTCACTCAAACGCAGCGCGATAAGATGAATCGCCACGCCGATACTCATGCCGCGACGCTCAATCGACTCCAAAAGCAGTTCGATGGTGCCAAAAACAAGGAGGCTGAATCGAAGAAGATCGCGCCCCAAATCGCGAATGCCAACAAAAAACTCAGCGACAGCGTCTTGGCTGAGCTCACTCCTGTCCAGTTGCGGCGGCTTCGCGAGATCAGTCTTCAAAGTGTCGGGCCGAGCGCCCTGGCCGATATGACGATCGGCAAGCAAGCTGGGCTCAGCGAGGCTCAAGTGCGACAGATTCGAAAAGCCATCGAAGCAGGAGCAGCTCAAGCCGAAAAGATTCAACAGGCCGCCTTTCAGAGAGTCACCCAAGGGATGCCGAAAGAGAGGCCCAAAGACGAAAAGAAGGCCCAAGAGCTCCTGAAAGAAGGGAAGCGACGCTCGGACCAAGAAGCCAAACGGATCGCGCCTCAATTGGAGCGGATTTCCAAAGACACCGACGCCAAAATCCTCGCCGTTCTCACCCCCCAGCAACGCCAAACTTGGACCGGCCTCCTCGGAAAATCGTTCAAGCCTTAATCAGGCCGGTACAATTCGTCCGGATGCGGGTTCTCGGAGTCGATTTTGGCAGGAAGCGAATCGGGCTGGCGGTCGGCGAAGTTTCGGCGGGCCTCGCCAACGCCCGCCCGGCTCTGGCGGCCTCAGGAACTCTGGCCCGAGATGCCGAGCAGTTGGTGGCTTGGGCGCAGCGCGAAGAAGTCGACGGATTGGTCCTGGGCGTGCCGATGGACGCAGAAGGTCGCCCGACATCGCTCGCTCCGATCATCGAAAAGCTGGGGAGTTTGTTGCAAAGTCGAGGTGTTCGAGTTTGGCTGGTGAACGAAGCCCTGACCAGCGCAGAGTCTGAAGCGCTCATGCGACAACATGGACTGACCGCCGCCGAGCGCCGCCATCGAGTGGATGGTGAAGCGGCGTGCCGAATTTTAGAGAGGTTTTTTGCGGAATGGCCGTCCATCGCCGTCGAGTCTTAACGCTCCTGGCCGTCACGGGGCTGATTCTTTTGGCAGCCTTCGGGCTGGCCGTGGCTTGGTTGCGCGAGGGTGTGGAGCCGACCACGGCGAGGCCGGCTCGTCCGATCCGGTTTGAGTCGCCGCAACCCCTGGAGAGCGTCTTCGTCGAGCTCGAAAAAATGGGGGTCGTGCGCGATGCCCGACGCGCAAACCTTTGGGCGCGCCTCAATCGAATCAACCCGGTGGTGAACGCGGGAACCTACGAAGTCAAGCCCGGGAGCACCCTTGAGCAGATCGAAAAGATGCTCCGTCGGCCTGTCCGCCGAATGGTACGCATCCCCGAGGGGCTTTGGATTGCTCAGATCGCCGAGCGGCTCGAAAAGGCGAACGTTTGCACCGCCCAGGAATATCTCGCCGCAACTCAGAAGCCCCAAGACTATCAAGATCGAGTCAATTTCAAGCTCCCCGAATCCGGTTCGCTCGAAGGGTACTTGTTTCCCGACACCTACGACCTGCCGCCGTTGCTTTCGGCCGAGCGAGTCGTCCTGCGCATGTTGAAGAATTTTGAGTCCAAGGTCGTCGCGAAACTCCCGAAAGACATCGACCTCCATCCTCTGATCGCCAAGGCCTCGATGATCGAGCGTGAGGCCAAACTTGATTCGGAGCGGGCGATCATTGCCGGGGTGATCGAGAACCGGCTCGCTCGGGGAATGACTTTAGACATCGACGCGACGGTCCTGTATGGCATTCAAGAGTGGCGGGTCCTCGGGCCGGGCGAGGTCAGAAATCTGCCGAGCCCTTCGAATACCTATCTGAATCGGGGTCTCCCCCCGGGGCCGATCGGGTCGCCCAGCTGGAAGTCGATCGAAGCCGCTTGGAAACCCGCCCGCCACAACTATCTTTTCTATGTCGCCCGACCGGATGGGTCGCACACCTTCACGACCAACTATGACGACCATCGGGCGGCGATTCGGACCAACCGGAGGCTCGCGAGGTGAACCGCGGCTATCGAGCCGGCAAGTTCGAGCGATCTCAGGTCATTCGAGCGTTCCAAAACCTTTGCCCCGACGAAGCCGAGCTGAACCTCATCGACGTCGATTTGGCGCGGCTTTGGCAAGAGGGCAAGCGACTCATCTTGATCGACGTCGACAACACCCTGTTGCCTTGGAAAGGCGAAGACTTCCCAGCCGAGGTGCTTGCATGGGTTCAAGAAGGGAAGGACCTCGGCTTCAGGTTTTGCCTCATCAGCAACACTCGCAATCTGGATCGACTCAAGCGGCTCGCCCACCGGCTGGACGTGGCGAGCGTCCAGGGCAAGTTCAAGCCAAGCCGCTCGATGTTTCGGGCCGCCTTGCACCAATTCAAGGTCGACAAAGACCAGACCGTGATGGTCGGAGATCAACTCTTCACCGATGTTCTGGGGGCGAACCGCAGCGGGATCGACTCGATTTGGGTTCGACCGATGACGACCAAGGAGTTCATCGGGACCAAGTTCAACCGAGCTGCGGAAAAGGTCGTGCGCCGGTCGCTTTACCGCGCGCTGGATGAAACCGAGGATGACTTCGATCTGCTTCCGAAAACCGGCCTCTTTCAGCGAAAGGTCACCCGGCAGTTCGCGAAGTTCTGCGTCATCGGCGGAACGTCATTCGTGATCGACTACTGCATCGCGCAGAGCCTGATGTTCGCTGTTCCTTGGGGGGGTGAGTCGCTGAGCATCGTCGCTGGGCAATGGATGCGAGACCATCTCCCTTCTTGGATGCAGTGGGGCGAGTCGGCTCGCGACGCCTTCTTTCCCGTCGCCAAGACCCTCGGAGCCGCCGTCGCGATCATCAACAGCTTTTTGCTCAACCGGCGCTGGACGTTTAAGATCAAAGGAGCCGAAGATCGACTCGCCCAATTTCGGCGCTTCTTGGTGATCTCACTCGTCGGGATGGTCCTGAACGTCGTCATCAGCTCGAATCTCAACTACGCTCTGCCGTTCGACGAGAAGAACTCGGCCCGGGTGGCCATCATCGTGGCCGCGCTCATCGTCGCCGTCTGGAACTTCCTCGGCCAAAGGCTGTACGCATTTCGACCCCGGACGGTGGAATGAAGAACCTCCTGAGGGGAGTCAGTCCGTCGGCTCGATACGCCGTTCTCGGCGATCCGATCGGGCATTCCCTTTCGCCCAAAATACAGCAAGCCGCGTTGCGGGCATGTGGACTCCCAGGCGAATACGTTCCGCTTCGCGTCCCCTCGGGCTCGTGCGGTGAGGTTTTGAGCTTGCTGGCGGAGCAAGGCTGGATCGGTGCGAACATCACAGTGCCTCTCAAGACCGAGGCGCTCGAGTGGTGTCAAGACTGCTCGGTGGAGGCCCGAGAGATCGGTGCGGTGAACACGGTTCTTTTCGCAGATCGCCGAGGACTCAACACTGATGGGCCCGGATTTCTGCGGACCCTTCCCGATCTGACGGCCCCCCGAGCCTTGATCTTAGGGGCCGGGGGGGCGGCTCGGGCGGTTGCTTGGGCTCTTCGCCAGCGCGGCTGGCCCTTCTTCATTTGGAATCGCAGCCCGAGCCGGGCTGAACAGCTCGCCGAAGAATTCGGCGGTCAGATGCTGCCAACTCCCGAAGTGGACGTAGGTGATTTCAATCTCGTGGTGAACACGACCTCGGCTGGACTTCACGGCCAGGCCTTGCCCGTTCATTGGCCAACGAAAGGTGGCGGACTTGCCCTGGACATCAGCTACGGGCGCGAACTTTCGCCTTTTCTGCGGTCGGCGGCAGCGTTCTCTTGGTCGGTCCAAGATGGTCGTGCGATGTTGTTGGAGCAGGGGGCTCTGGCATTTGAGGCCTGGACCGGCTTGCCGGCTCCGCGCGAGGTGATGGCCCGGGAGATCGAGATTTGAGAATCTTGCCCGCCTCCCCCGAGGCGATCCGAGAGGCGGTTGACGCCTTGCGGGCGGGGCTCTTAGTGGTCCTGCCGACCGAAACGGTCTATGGTCTGGCGGCGGATGCGACGCAGTCGGAGGCAGTTGCCAAGATCTTTCGCGCGAAGGGTCGACCCGAATCAAATCCGCTCATCGTCCACCTTGCGGACGCCGCATGGCTGGATCGATGGGCCCTTGTCGTTCCGAGTGAGGCCCAACCTTGGATCGACACCTATTGGCCAGGCCCGCTGACACTGGTGGTCGCAAAGCCAGATTGGGTGTCCCCCCGGATCACCGCCCAGAGGGAGACCGTCGCGATTCGCATTCCTGCGCACCCCGTGGCCCATGACGTTTTGATTCAGCTGGGCCACCCCGTCGCCGCACCAAGCGCGAATCGATTCATGCGCCTTTCTCCGACGCGGATTGAGCATATTGATCCAACCCTCGAGGCGGCCCTCGCCCTCGACGGCGGCCCGAGTGTCGTCGGGCTCGAATCAACGGTCGTCGACACCACCGTTCGGCCGTTTCGAATTTTGCGGCAAGGAGTCTTGAGCGCAAATGAATTGGCGGCGGCAGCCGGGATCGAAGTGACCATCAGCAAAACCTTTTCGCCCGCTTCGCCCGGTCAACACCTTCGCCATTACGCACCAGCGACTCCGATCCAGTGGACCGACGCTCTGGGTGAACGCCCAGGACTGTGCTGGGGCGCAACCCTGGCAGAACATCAGATCAGTTTGAGCCGTGACCCGAAGGAGGCGGCAGTGCGACTCTACGCAGCCTTAAGCGAGCTCGATGCCCGGGGGTTCGAGGTGATCTGGGTGGAGAGGGTCCCCGAAGGCCCCGAATGGGATGCGATTCGCGACCGCCTGAATCGAGCCAGCTACTCCGAATAGAGCAGGCCGCGGGCTTGGCACGCCTGACCTGCGGACTGAACAAAGTCAGACTCAAACTGGGGGTCCGAATCGCGCAGGGCGGCAATCAGTTTTTGCTGATTCTCGACCAATGCCGAGTGCATCAGCTCAATGCGGCGTTGAAGCGACGGGTGATCAGCCCGATCTCGGGCCTGCACGAGGGCATGCTGGGCCGCTAGACCTTGGCCGCGGACCATCGACACCCGTGCGAGCCAAAGCCACGCCCCGGCCTCGTGAGGATCGACGCGCAGAAGCGATTGCGCCCGAGAAGAGACGTCGTCATACTTGAATTGGGCCCACGCTGCGCGGAGTGAATACTCCAGCGCCAAATGAGATTCTGGATCGACTTCCAAAACGTGCTCGCAGGCTCGCTCCAGATCGGACCAACGGCTGTGGAACGCGAGCGAACGAAGCAACGGCTCCGCCCTTCGAGACACCTCGGATATCCAAATTTCCCTCATTCACTCCCACCCCACCAGAAGATATAGGAGATACCTTAACAGATCGGAGGGGCCGGACGGCTAGGCGATCCTGCGGTTTGTAATAGGTTCTGCGGGTGATGTCGGCAAAAACTGGTTCTTTTGCTTGCCATAAGGCGCGAGTTTTCCCTTGAGACCCAAGGGGATGCGCACCTTTCCGTCCGGAGTGGAGATGGGGGTCATGGCGGCCAGCGCCGAGGCTTGAGTCATCCAAGACCGGGCCTCTTCCTCGATCATTTCGGGGAGAAACGCCACAAAATCGCCTTCGCTTCGCCGGCACAGCAGAGAGCCTGGCGGCAAGCTCGGGCGGAGTCGACGCGCGAGGGCCCGAACGCCATGCTCGAAGGCCGGGCGACCAAACTGGTGAATCAGGGAGTCTTGCCGAAGCGGCTCCAGATAGACCAAGTGACCCCATTCGGACCGTCCCACGAGCCGCTGGAACTCTTGTGGAGTCACCAGGCCTTCGGCCTCCCATTCTCCGGCTTCAAGTCGAGCAAATGCTTGCCCCAATTCTAAAGCGACCAAGCGTAAGGTCTCGACCTCGTTCAGGTCAACCCCGCCCGGGCTGTGGGTCGAAGCGACCAACAGCCCCCGAAGGTCCGCTCCCACCCGAATCGGCAACAAAGCCATGCTGCCAACCCGACTCTTGAGCGCGGCGTTTCGGTCGATACGTGCGTCGTCTCCAGTCTGCACCGCGGCGAACTCGGGAGCGCCCTCGGCGATCCAGCCGGCCAGTCCGGCTCCTCTTGGGAGTCGCAAGAGCTCTGTTGGCTGGGCCGAAGCCCCTTTTGTGGCGACAACTCGAACTTCCTCGCCCTGAATCATGATGAGACTCAGGTGGTCGAGAGTCAGCATCTCCCAAAGGTCGCGCAGAACCCTTTGCCCGGCGGAGTCCATCGAATCGGATCCCACACAAAGACTCGAAATGGAATAGAGGACTTCGGTCTCTCGAAGTCGTCGCCACTGGTTCATCTCTCGGTCGGCCCGAGCAATCAGGGCGGCGACGTAGGGAGCGGCCTCCTCGGCCCGGGCGAGCGCTTCGTCGAGCCGTCCGACCGTACGGTGACTGAGAACCAGCATCCCGATGAGCTTGCCTCGATCTTTCAGGAGCACGCTCACGGCGAGTTGCTTTTCATCTTCGGTTCGGAGGGCGCGAAGAGCCTTGTCCGCCTTGTGTCGCATCTGAGCGTCGTTCAAGGTCTGGCTGGTGTCGATCATCGCCGTCCGAATCGCCTCGGGGAGGGTCCCAGCGGAGGCTCGAACGACCATCGCGTCCGCGAGGATCGCGGGCGTGTAGATGCTCATTCCCTCGGCTCCGGTGATCTCGGCAAGCTTCTCGGCTAAGAGCTGGGGAAAGCCCTCGGGTGAAGCCGGTTGGACGTCAAAGAGCTGGGCGACGAGTCGATCACGTCGAGTCTTTCGCTCCAACTCCTGGGTGTGGTCTTTGAGCTGGCGAAACTTTTCGCGGAGCTCCAAATGATCGGTGGGCATCGGGCTGATCGCGGCGGGAAGGGCCGAAAGCAGATCGGCCGGGTCAGGCTCCACCGAGACAGGTGCCTCGACCGACCGAGGGGAGCCCATCAGGAGCCCCAAGGCCAAGGACAGCAGGCTTTGACCCAAGACGGCTGGGGTCATCCCCTCTTGTGAGGCCAGGTTTGCGCTGAGGAGCAGGGCTCCACACACCAAAGGTGCAATCGCCAGAGCGTTCGCCTGGAACCTTTGAAACGCCCAAACCGCCGGCATCAGTGCGACAAAGCCAAAGGAGCCGAGGAGACCTGCCGACCCCAGCAAGACGGCGATCAGAGCCGCGTCCGCGACGGCGACCGCCCCCGCGACGCCGGCATTGCGCAGGCCCCGACGCTCCATCTGGGCGACCAAAAACGAATAGGCCGAAAAAAGAGCCATGAGCCGCCACGTGAGGTCGAAGGAAGGAGCCCCCAATGCCCCCGAAAGCGCCATCAACGCCGACGCTAAACCGATCCGTATTGCCAGTTCAACCATAAGAACCCACTCTAGGTTTCGGTTGATTCGATCAGAAGTTTAGGGGGCCAACGAGCCTTCGAGCGAGCCGGACGATCCGAGATCGAGCGCCCAAGCCGACTGAAGCTGGCCATAGGAGACGTTTTTCACGTGCATGTCGCCATAGAGCGTATTGTATCGGAACTTGTTCAGCTTGAATTGCCAAGTTCCAAAATCGTCGCCCGTGCGGAGCCGACCGATGTCGCCATGCCAATGTCCGCTCGCATCAAATAGCACGTTGATCTGGGCAGGAAGCTCAAAGTTCATCTGCGTGAGCGAGCGAAACCCGATCTCAGTGCGAAAAAAGTAGCTCGATCCATAGGTGCGAAACATCGACGGGGCCGACTTAAACTCAATGAACGGGTGGGAATCGAGAACGTCGGAGCCGTCGTCGCCGGGACATTTCCACATCTCCCGGCTTTTGATGTATCGATCCAGCGCGTCCATGATTGTCGGCATCGACGGGATTCTCGCTTGGAACTCCGGCTCGGAGTCCCAAATTTGCGGGCGCGCCTTGTCGACCGGATCGACGGCATGAGGAAAGACCTCCTCGTGCTCGGTGTTGTACATCAAGATCGCTTGGCCGATCTGCTTGAGATTGCTGATGCAATGGGTCTTTTTGGCCGAGGACTTCGCCCGGGCAAAAACAGGGAAGAGCAGGGCCGCCAAAATGACGATGATGGCGATGACCACCAGAAGCTCCACCATCGTAAATCCTCTTCTTATTTTCACGGTCTCTCTTCGGGATACGCTGAAGAATTGCTCGGATTCTCCGAGATTCGCAACAATCTTTAAGTTCAGTTCGTCGTAAGGCTTGGGGTATCCTTGAACCTAGCCCCGGTTAAAATGCAACAAACCTCGTCGCGCCCCCTCTGGAAACGAATTCTCACCGGCTTTGCTTACGTCGTGGTCTGTGGATTGGCTTTGGTCTTCGGCACCGCCATGGGTTATGTCGGCCAAAGTCCGACGATGAGTGCCTTTGCAAAGCAGATGGCTCGACAGACTCCGCCGCAAGAGATTTTTAACAATTCAGAGTCGGTCACCCTCCTCATTTTGGGATGCGACGAGGACCTTTACTATGGCGGGAAGCAGGTCCTGAAAGAGGCGGCTCGCAGCGACATGATGCTTTTGGTGCGGCTCGACTTCACCGCAAACCGGATCACCGCGATCTCGATCCCTCGCGATCTTTGGGTCGACATGCCCGGCTATCGCGGCCACAAGATCAACGCCTTTCACGCGATTGGAGGTCCGGCACTGGCTCAGCAAGCGGTGACCTTCATGACGGACGTCCCGGTGGACCGAGTCATCGTCCTGAACTACACCGCGTTTCAAGAGATGGTCGATCTCGTGGGCGGGATCACGGTCTTCGTCCCGAAGCACCTTAAGTACACCGACCGAGCGGGAGGGCTGTTTATCGACATCAAGCCCGGCCGACAACACTTGAGCGGGTATGACGCGATGGGCTTTGTCCGGTTTCGAAAAGGGGATAGCGATTTTGCCCGCCAGGATCGCCAGAAGGAGTTCTTGCTCGCCTTTAAGCAAGCCGTCTTTGAGCAGCCGTCCCGGGTCCGCAACGTTGTCGAAAAATCGCGCGAAGTCATGGGCAACGCACTCTCGCCCGATGAACTCGCTGCGCTCGCGCTTTTCGCCCGCAAAGTGGGCGGCGAGAGCATCAAGATGGATCAACTCCCCGTGACTGAAGGCAGCGGGACGAACCTGATCATGGACCGACGCGCCGCCCGGAACAAGCTCCGGGAGTTGTATTTCTTCGGCAGCCCCGAACCTGCCTCGACCACCGTTGGGCAACGATAGATGGCCGACGCCTACGATCCGGATACCCCCGAAGGGGCCCCTTCTCGGACCCAATACGTCACGATCAAGGACATCCGAGTGGTCTTGATCGGGGTGCCGCTCCTGCTGGCGGTGCTTTATCCCGTCTGGGCCAAGATGCGCGCCGAAGCCGAGAAGACCACGTGCAAAGCAAACCTTTCGGCGATCAGCAAAGCGATGCAAAGCTATTCGCAAATGAACGATAGCTTGATGCCGCCCATTTGTGTCGAATCGCCCACGGGCGGTCCGATGATCGATTCTCGCGGGCGCTCGATCAACTGGGCGACGCTCCTCCACAGCCACATGAGCGCGCGCCACAGCTTCCGGTGTCCTTCGGCCCAGCCAAACGAGGTCACGCCAACTCAGCATTCGTCCGATCCCAAGGCCACGATCGAGCTCTCCTACGGCATGGTGATCAGCATGAGCACGCGCTCGTACGACCGAATCGCCGATCCCGACGACACGATCTTGATCGCCGAGACCATCAACGGTGGAGCTGCAGGGAGCTACAATCCTCAGCCGATTGTCGACCAGCAAGGCCAAAAGTCGCCGGTCGACGGATTCTGGATCGGATACGACGACAGCAATCTGGAGCCGTCGCTCAAGACCCGCGCCATGACCCGCCTTGCCTTTCGAAACAACCCCCAAGGTCGCTACGGGGCGGACCTGCCCGGGAGGCACGACATCGGTATTTTCTACCTTACCGTCAGTGGGCGACTCGGCAGCCTTGCACCGCAAGGGGCGCTCGTGGATCGGGTTCGGAATGAGCTGAGCGGACGCTGGTCCACGAAGTAGGTCCGAAGGGGGCTGCACCGAGCGAGAGGGAACCTGTGGGGTCAGACCAAGTACAATCACGGTCCCGATGAGTGAAGATCGATCGCTACGTGAAATTCGCCTCGAAAAGCTGGAGCGTCTCCGCGCACTGGGAATGGACCCTTTTCAGCAAGAGAAGTTTGAGTCTAGCCATTCGGCGACTCAACTTCTCGATCAGTTCGACCAACTCCAAGATCAAGAAATTCGGCTTGCCGGCCGCCTCGTGAGCTACCGGCTGATGGGCAAAGCGGGCTTCGCCCATCTGAGCGATGGGGAAGGAAAGATTCAGGCATATTTTAAGCGGGATCTCCTGACCGAAAGCCTCTGGGAGGCGTATTCGGAGCTCCTGGATATTGGCGATCACTTGGGCGTGCGCGGCAAGCTATTCGTCACCAAAACGGGCGAAAGGACGATCGAAGTGCATTCGTTCGTGCCCTTGAGTAAGTCGCTCCAGCCGCTACCGCTCGGAAAGGAGAAAGACGGAGAGCGGTGGTACGGCCTGGCCGACGCCGAAACTCGATTTCGTCATCGCCATCTCGATCTGATTGCGAATCCAGAAGCTCGCAGGCGGCTCGTCGATCGAATGAAGATCACCGCATCGGTACGGCGCTATTTTGACCAGGCTGGCTATCTGGAGGCGGAGACCCCGATGCTCCAGGTCGTCGCGGGAGGGGCGGCCGCTCGCCCGTTTAAGACTCATTACAACGTCTACGACCTCGACGTGAAGTTGCGCATCTCGCTGGAGCTCTACCTGAAGCGGCTGATCTGCGGCGACATCCCTCGCGTCTATGAGATCGGGCGGGTGTTTCGCAATGAGGGCGTCAGTACCCGTCACAACCCTGAATTCACCCTGCTCGAATTCTATGAGGCCTACGCGAACCTGGAGGACATGATGCGCCGGGTTGAAGAGCTGTTCCGATTTGTCGCATCAGAAGTTTATGGCACGTGCGTGGTCCAAGTTCCCGAGCACGAAGGGATGAGGCCAGCGGAGCGAGCCCAACTGGTCGAAGGCCACTTGCCGATCGACTTTTCCAAACCTTGGGCCCGAGTCAATATGCTGGAGGCCATCGAAAAAGCGACCGGTTTGACCCGCGAAGACCTGAGCGATCTGAGCCGCGCGACCCAGCGGATTCGAGAGCTCGGCCTCACCGACCCCGAAAGCGGGAAGCACATCGAGCTGGAGAAGGAACGAAACTTGGGAGGACTCATCGAAAAGCTCCTTGAGGTTTATGTGGAACCTCAGCTTGTCCAGCCGTCTTTCGTCGTTGGCTATCCCATTGAGACCTCGCCCTTGGCCAAGAAAGACCCGAATCACCCGGGCATGACTCGCCGTTTCGAGGGCTACATCGGTTGCCGAGAGGTGTGTAATGCTTTTAGCGAGATTAACGACCCGATCGATCAGCATGAGCGGTTTTTGCACCAAGTGGAGCAGCTCGGTCAAGGTGATGATGAGGCTCATCCATATGACGAGGAGTTTTTGTATGCGCTCGAAGGCGGGATGCCACCCACCGGCGGGTGCGGGATCGGCATCGACCGGATGGCGATGGTGCTGACGGGTGCCGATTCGCTGCGCGAGGTCTTGCTCTTTCCGATGATGAAGCCGATTTCCGATCCGGTGTGATCCGCTCACGACTTGCGCTTACTATTGCAACTCTGTTACAATAGAGACGTGGCGAGACGATTCGATCCAGACAAGGTGGGAGGCGTGGCGAGCTTTTTGTGCGCCATCCATTGCGCTGGGACCGGGCTGGCGCTCGGGCTTCTCAGTTCACTGGGGCTCGCCTTCTTGGCCAGCAAATGGGTTGAGGTCGTGTTCTTTACTCTTGCCCTTGGCATGGGGTTTTGGGCTGCGCTTCGGGGCTGGAAATCGCACCGAACGAGTTGGCCGGTCGCGCTTCTGGCTTTGGGAATGGGCTGCTTGCTCGTGAGCCATTTTGTCCTCGGACATAGTCATGCGCCCCCCGGGAGTTCGAGCCACGCCCACTCGCGGCCCTGGGAATCGGCGCTTCTGAGCGCGCTCGGTGGCCTGATCTTGGTCGGATTTCACTTGGCCAATGCTCGTCTGATGGCAAGGCAATGCCGATTGGCGACTCCCCGTGCGCCCCTCGGTTCGATGCCGGTCTGATTGCGGGTACCTTGGGGTCCTTGTTCGATCAAATTTGGCAGTGGGATCAGGACCTTTATCACGCGCTTCATGTGGGGGTTCGTTCGGCCGCGCTCGACCCTTGGATGAGGCTCATCACCGACACGGGGCTGGGTTGGGTTCAAGCCTTGATCTTAGGGATCGTCCTGTGGGCTCGCAAGTCTTGGCGACCCAGCGTCCTGCTTGTGTTTGGCTCGGCGGTCTTTTGCGGCCTCGTTCGGCTCCCGGCGATGCGCTGGTTTGACCGCATGCGCCCGAGTAATTTCGAGTTTGCGTCGCCGATGGAGGACATCTTCGGCAACTCCAGCTTTCCCAGCGGGCACACCGCGACGTCGTTTGCAATCGCTTTCTCGGTTTGGTTTTTGGTGAAAGGCACTCGCTATGCGTGGTTGGGTCCGGCGCTGACGGCGTGGGCACTTGCCGTCGGGATCAGCCGAATCTATGTGGGCGTCCACTATCCGTCCGACGTCTTTGGCGGAGCGGCGTTCGCCTTGATGACCTCGGCCACATTCTTTTTGATCTTGCAGCGACTTCGCAAAGGGTCAGAACCTGTCTCGGATCAGTCGGACCAGTCGGAGTCTGAAGAAGTCTCTTCGTCGCCTTCCAAGTAGGCCATCCCGACGATCTCTTGAATCTTGCTTTGAGTTTGGACCAAGTTGTAGAAGACGCCGCGCTTGGCCATCAATTCCGAATGGCTCCCGATCTCGGCGATCTCACCCTTTTCAAGCACGACCAAGCGGTCCGCATTCCTCAGCGTTGAGAGTCTGTGAGCGATCGCAAAGGTCGTTCGTCCCTTGATCAGATGCCCAATCGCTTCCTGGATCTGCTTTTCGGTTTCAACATCAACGCTCGACGTCGCCTCATCTAAAATCAAGATCCGGGGATCGTGGAGGATTGCGCGGGCGATAGAAAGCCGCTGACGTTCGCCGCCGCTCAGCTTGGCCCCACGTTCGCCGACCATCGTATCGTAAGCATCCGGCTTGCCGAGGATGAAGTTATGGGCGTTCGCGGCCCGGGCGGCAGCGACAACCTCGGCGAAGCTCGCCCCAGGCTTGCCGTAAGCGATGTTTTCGGCGATGGTGCCGTTAAACAGAAACGGCTCTTGCAGGACGATCCCGATCTGGCTTCGGAGGCTCTGCAGATCGTAGTCGCGGGAATCTCGCCCGTCGATCCGAATGGCGCCGGCATCCGGCTCGTAAAATCGGCAGATCAAGTTGATCGTGGTGGATTTTCCGGCTCCTGACTTCCCGACGAGCCCGATCATCTCGCCCGATTTCGCGGTGAAACTGATGTTCTTGAGAACCGGATTCGACTTGTCGTATCCAAACCGGACGGCGTCGAACTGAACTTCGCCTTGAATCGGCACGTCGAGACCGTTCTCGCCATACTTCTCGGCCTCGGTGTCCATGACCTCAAAGATTCGTTCCGCCCCCGCCATCGCGCGGCTGAACCAGTTGTTCACCTGGGCGAACCATTGGAGCGGTCCGTAAATGAGGCCCAAATAGGCATTGACCTTCCAGAATTGGCCGAGGGTCAGATCGCCTTGATAGACCATGTAGCCGCCGACGGTCCAATTGATGAGCATTGCCAGCGCCACGAAGAACGAGAGCGCCCCAAAGATCGTGTACCAGCGAACGTCGGCGTTGACCCCGGCTTGATAAAGCTCCCGGTTTCGAGTGTTGAATTTGTCGAACTCGCGATCTTCTTTGGCAAACGCCTTCACGACGCGGATGCCGTTTAGACTTTCGTTGAGGTGCATGTGGAGCCGGGCCCACTTTTGGCCAACCCGGTGGAACATGCCCGAAAGGGGCTTCCAGAACAGGACGCTGATCGTCACCATGATCGGCAGCGGCGAGAGGACGCACGCGGCCAACACCGGATTGACTGAGACCAAGAAGCCGATGATGCCGACGAGCATCAGGCCGTTCGTCACAAAGTAGGGAAGGCCATCGACCAAGAAGCCCCAGACTCGGTCGGTGTCATGGGTCACCCGGCTGGCGATAGCCCCGACTTGCTTCTTGTCAAAGTAGTTGAGTTGCAGTCGCTCGATGGCTCGATACACGGTCGACCGCAAATCGGCGGCGATGCTTCCGGCGAGCCGAGCGGTCAGGCGACCCCTCGTGATCTCGACGAGCACGGTCATGACGACAACCGCAAGCCAGACCCCTACCAACTGCCAGAGCAAGCTGACATTGTCACGGGGTCGAAGCACTTTATCGATCAGTTCGCCTTGAATGAACGGCGGGATGAGCGCAAA
Organism: Chthonomonas sp. UBA2017; assembly: GCA_002335425.1. Classification (GTDB taxonomy): domain Bacteria; phylum Armatimonadota; class Fimbriimonadia; order Fimbriimonadales; family Fimbriimonadaceae; genus UBA2017. The sequence goes on along the minus strand of DDCB01000032.1, from coordinate 13,936 downwards.
CGAGGTCTGTAAGACCGAACAAAAGATCAATCCCAGGGCGATCACCTTGTACGGCTTCAGAAAGGCGCTGATGCGTAAAAGAGTCTTGCCCCGATTGACGCACGCGGGGCAGACTCCGTCTGCTTCGGGCAAAAGTCGGTTGCACTTGGGGCAGCGAAGGAGCTCGCGCTTGAGGTTAATACTCAAGGGCTCGCCTTTGGCCAGCTGCTCGACGCCCCGGGCCGCTTCGCTAAACTTCGCGGCCATCGTGTGCGAATAACTGATGAGGCTGGTGATTTCGCCGCTTGGGGAGGTGACTTCGAGGCGACCGCCGCCGACGACTTGCTCGTTGCGAGCATGCTTGATCTGCGTCATCGGAACCGAACGAAGGACCTCCCCCGTCGGCCCCAGGACTTCGACGCGGTCGACATGAACCCTGAGCTTGCGAAGCCCATAGTCGCCAGATTCGGTCAGATCGGCATCCAGCTCAATCAGCGGTGCCCCCGTTGAGGACACCGCCCGAGTCTGATCTGGGGTCGGTTCTGATAAAATGGACACGATGTTCGGAGTGCGGCGGCGGTCCTTATGAAGACCGCGGGGCGATGGGCCGACTACAAACGCTCCCCGACGAGCAATCAGCCTCCAACAAGGCCTTCAGCATACACGATGTTCGGGGCGAACTGAGTCCGTAGACCTAGGTGCCGCGCCGGACGGCGGAAAACTGCTCCATCTTGCCCGTGACCATAAAGCCGACTCGTTCGGCGATATTGACCGCGTGGTCCGCGATCCGCTCGAGGTGATGGATGGCGAGCAAGAGCCAGCTTGACGCAACCACATCATCGGGGGTCGTGCGCATATGCTCGTGAATCTGGGCCCGCAGCTCGCGATAGAGGTCGTCCACTTCGTCATCCGCTCGGCCGATGGCTTGGACCAGGTCCATGTCTCGCTTGACAAAGGCTTCGAGCGCGTCGCGGAACATCTTCCGGGCGATCCCGGCCATGCGGGGGATGTCCACGTACGTGGTCGTGCTGAGCTCCTTGTCAATCTTCATCGCACATTTGGCGATGTCGACGGCCAAATCGCCGACTCGTTCAATGTCGGTGATGATCTTCATGATCGCGCCGATGACCCTGAGATCACTGCCGATGGGCTGTTGCAGGGCCAGCATTTGAAGGCACTGATCTTCGATCACGAGGTCGCGATCATCGACCTCGTCGTCCGCGTTGAGGACCCGCATCGACTCTTCGGTATTCAGTTCGACGAGGGCGTCGACCGCCATCGAGACCATCTGCTCAGCTCGAGTCCCCATCTCAAGCAAGGAGTGCTCAAGATCTTCGAGAGCGTGCAGGTAGGCGTGGCGGGCGTAAATCGGCTCCATACTTCTTAACATCGGGAGAATGACGCGGAATGTTAAGAAGGTACCTCAAATCATCATACAGAGAAACGTATCAGACGAATCCTTAACGTGGAAAATGGCAACGAACCCGACGATCGTCCACCTGTCGGAGGGTAGGAGCCTCCTTGAGGCATCGCTCGCCATCAGAGAAAGGACATCGCGGAGCGTATCGACAGGCGGGATTCGCGAGCAAGGTTTCTTCGGGGGGAGCCATCGGCAAAATCCCGAGTCGGTCGAGTCGCGGGGCCGAGTCCAGGAGCGCTTGAGTGTATGGGTGGCGAGGATGATCAAAAATGGCTTGCGTCGGACCCTGCTCGACGATCTGCCCCCGAAACATCACGCAGACGCGATCCGCAAGGAACCGCACCGTCGCCAGGTCGTGCGAAATGTAGAGGTAGGAGCAATGGGTCTGAGCTTGGAGATCTTTGAGCAAGTTGAGAATCTGGGCTTGGATGCTCAGATCGAGTGCGGCGGTCGGCTCATCGCAGAGCACAAGTGGAGGGCGGAGCGCCAAGGCTCGGCCGATGGCGACGCGTTGCCGTTGTCCCCCGGAGAGTTGGTGAGGAAACCGGTCCAGATGCTCCGGTGCGAGGCCGACGCTTTGGGCGAGTTCAGCGAGGTCGCGCTTCTGACCGCATAAGTCAAGCGGCTCTTGCAAGCTTCGCCGAATTCGCCAACGCGGATCGAGGCTCGCGAACGGATCCTGCCAGATCATTCCGACTCGCTGCGCAAGTCCCGGCTCGGCTCGGCGCACGCGCTGGTCTCCCAGCCAGATCTCCCCGGAGTCGAGCGGCTGGAGGCCCAAGATTGCTCGCGCCAGCGTCGTTTTGCCGCACCCAGATTCGCCAACCACGGCGACGATTTCGCCCGGCTCCACCGAGAGGTCGACCTCATCGACCGCTCGGACTTCGCCCCGCGAGGACCGAAAGGTCACCACGGCCTGCTCGACTCGCACCAAGGGCAGGGTCGCAGTCGAGTTCATTCCCGGTCTCCCAGACTGTGGCTCCAGAGCAGCTTTTCGCTCAGCTTGCTGAGAAAGTCGTTCTCGGCGATCACGACGAGTCGAGTCACCCGGTTGGACCGCGTGATTCGGACCTGATCACCGCTGAGGATGTTCAATCGACTTTGCCCATCGGCGCTCAGAATGGCGTCTCCGCGGGTTTGGACGCTCATTTCGATGACGCTGTCAGGCTGCAAAACGAGCGGCCGGGCCCCCAAGGTGTGCGGCGTGATCGCCGAAAGGACGAGCGCTTGGAGCTGGGGATCGACGATCGGACCACCCGCCGAGAGGTTGTAAGCCGTCGAGCCCGTCGGAGTGGCCACAATGACGCCATCGGCTGGGTATTGGGTGACCGTCATGCCGTCAATCGCGACGCTGAACTCCAGCATTCGGGTGGTGGCCGCTCGCTGCAAGACCGCTTCATTGAGCGAATGGAGCGTCGCCACCACCACCCCAGACCGGATGAGCTGCGCTTGGAGCATCATTCGGTTCTCGACCCGGGCTTGGCCATCAAAAAACAGCGAAAGAGCCGCGCCAATCTCGCTCGGTTGGCACTGAGTGACAAAGCCGAATCGGCCGAAATAGACGCCCAGCAAGGGGGTGCCTCGTTCGCTCGCGAGGTGCGCCCCTCGGATGAGAGTTCCATCGCCGCCGAACGAGATGAGGAGGTCACAATCGGCGAGCTCTTGTTGGGGCAGCCCCGGTGCCCCCACCAGGCTTGCAATCTCGCCTTCGGTCCCCGTCTGAACTCCGTGCTCACGCAGAAAACTCACCGTCGAACGGGCGGCCTCTAGGGCGTCTTCTCGCAGGGTGTTGGCGATGAGGTGGATTTTCACGGGCAGATGATCCGAGTCTATCTGATTCAGGGTCTCAGTTGAGCGACGCGCGATTCACTAGGACTGCTTGTCCCCGGGTGTAGCAACGACGAACCTCGTTCAAAAACGGAGTAGCATCCACGCGGCGAATGAGCTGAAGAGGGACGGCACCCTCCCCTTCGCCCAGGGTCAGGTGAATCTCAAAGTCGCCGGGGGTGCGCTCGATCAAAGCGCGGAGCTCGGAGAGCTGAGCCCGAGTGGCTTTTTGAATCCGGAGCAAGATCGTTCCCAGAAGCGACTCGTCGTCTTCGGAAGCGGTCGGGGCTTCAAGCTCTTCGATCGATTCAGCCCGAACCTCCAGAGTCCTTTCGACGCCGGGCCGCTCACGAATCTGAACCACGCCCGCCAACGTGATCACCCGGTCTTTTTGGAGCGCGTGCTGAAACCGAGCGAAGGTGGCGGGAAAGATCGTCACTTGAGCTTGGCCGGAGAGATCTTCGAGCACGGCGGTCGCCATTTTTTCGCCCTTCGACTTCGTCACGATGGTTCGAATCGAGGCCAAGACCCCGGCCAGCTTCACCGAAGTGCCTTCTTCGAGCTCAGCCAGCGCCGCCACCGGGTGAGTCTGGTGAAGGTGCAAGATTCGATCAAATCCTCGCAGGGGGTGGTCACTGACGTAAATCCCTAAGACCTCCTTCTCCATCGCGAGCAGGTCCGACCGCTTGGGGGCCTCCACCTCAGGCAAGTGGGGATATTCGAGCTGGCCTTCGGATTCGGCCCCTGAGTCCTCAAAGAGGGAGTCTTGGCCGGCGAGTTTGTTGCGATTTGCTTGATCCGCAAAGACTAAGGCCCCTTCGAGGACGGCTAGCAGCTTGTTGCGGTTCTTGTCGATGCTGTCGAGAGCCCCGGCTCGGATCAGCGCCTCCAAGGAGCTCTTGTTCAGGCCGTGCGGCCTCAGGAGCTCGGCGAACTGATAGAGGTGGTTGAATGGGCCATTTTGTCGCTCCAGCAAGATCGCCTCGACCAGGCTCTCTCCGACCCCCTTGATGGCGGCGAGCCCGAACCGGACTGCACCCAGCGTCTCCTTCACTTTGCCATTCTTCTTGGCCGGCGTCGCGATTTCGATCTGGAAGTCAATACCCGATTGGTTGACATCGGGAGGCAAAACGACGATCCTCTGCCGGCGAGCCTCTTCGATGAAGGTGGTCACCTTATCTTCCCGAGATTGATATACGGCCAAGAGCGCCGCCAAATACTCAACTGGGTAGTTGGCCTTGAGGTAGGCGGTCTGATAAGCGATGAGGGCATAACAGACCGCGTGCGCCTTGTTGAACGCGTACCCCGCAAACGGTTCAAGAAGCTCCCAGACGGATTGGGCGACTTCAGCGGAAATCTCATGGGCGGCGCAACCGGACCGGAAGTCCTCGAACATCGAAGCCATGGCCTCTTTGTCTTTCTTGCCCATCGCTCGCCGCAGGATGTCGGCTTTGCCAAGGCTGAACCCGGCCAAGACTTGGACGAGCTTCAGCACCTGATCTTGGTAAACGATGATGCCGTAGGTCTCTTCGAGGACCGGCCTCATTCGTTCATCCAAATACTGAGCCTGCTTGCGGCCGAATTTGTTATCGACATAGTCCGCGATCAGGGCCATCGGGCCGGGGCGATAGAGCGCGACCATCGCCGCCAGCTCACGAACGCTTTGGGGCTTGAGCTCGATGATGTTGCGTCGCATCCCTCCCGATTCAAGCTGGAAGACGCCGACGGTCTCGCCTTGTCCGAGCATCTCATAGGTCTTTGCGTCGTCCAGCGGGATCGAATTCAGGTGGATTTCAACGCCCTGAGTGCGGCGAATGTTCTCGACGGCCCGGCTCAAGACCGTCAGGTTCGAAAGCCCGAGAAAATCGAACTTCAGGAGCCCAATTTTTTCGAGGATCCCCATCTCATAGGCAGTGACCGCCTGACCATCGTTGCCGCGATAAAGGGGGATGTGGGCATCGAGCGGTTCTTGGCTGATGACGATCCCGGCAGCATGAACTCCAGGATTGCGCGAGAGGCCCTCGACGGTTTTTGCGACTTCGACCAGGCTTTTGGCGCGCGGGTCGGTTTCGAGCACTTGCCGGAATTCGGCACTCTCTTTGGTCGCCCGCTCAATCGACATGTTGGGCAGATTGGGGATGGCCTTGCAGATTCGGTCGGTCTCTTGGGGCGTGTAACCCAGCACGCGGCCCGCATCACGGATCGCCCCTTTGGCGGCCATCGTTCCAAAGGTGATGATCTGGGCGACCCGCTCACTCCCGAACCGCTCGGTGACGTACTGGACGACCTCATCCCGGCGGGCATCCTCGAAGTCCATGTCGATGTCGGGCATCGAGACCCGCTCGGGGTTCAAGAACCGCTCGAAGGTCAGGTCGTACTCCAGCGGATCGACGTCGGTGATACCTAAACAGTAGCTGACTAGTGAACCCGCGGCAGAGCCCCGGACGCCAAAGGCGATGCCTTGCTCACGCGCGTATTGGGCGAACTCTCGGACTAACAAGAAGTAGGCGTCAAAGCCGGTCTGTTGGATCACCCCAAGCTCGTACTGAAGTCGCTCTTCGGCTTCCCCCGGCGCACAGGGAAGTCGCTCTGCGAGCCCAGATTGGGCGAGTTTTTCCAAGTAAGACTTTGCGGATTCCCCCTCGGGCAGTTCGGGTTCGGGCATGTCGGCCCGTTGCTTCCCGAGCTCGACGTTGCACATGGACTCGACCAGGAGTGTGTTTTCGATCGCTTCGGGAACGTCAGAAAACAGCTCGCGCATCTCGTCTTCCGACTTGAGATAGAACTCCTCGGTCTCGAACCGGAGGCGCTTATCGTCCTGCACAAGCGCCCCGGTCCCGATGCAAAGCAAGACGTCGTGAGCCTTGTGGTCGGTCCGACAGAGGTAGTGGGCGTCGTTCGTTGCGACAACGGGGAGCTGGAGTTCGCGAGCGATCCGCAAGAGGTCTGGGCGAATGGCGGCCTGCTCGGGAAGCCGGTGATCTTGAAGCTCGATCAGGAAAGACCCCTCTTCAAAAATCTCTTTGTACATCCCGGCGATGTATTGGGCCTTGTCGTATCGACCGGCCATCAGTTCTTGGCAAATCTCACTGCCCAAGCACGCGCTGGTCCCGATCAGCCCGCTTCGGTGCTGCCTCAAGAGGTCGTGATCGATTCGAGGCTTGTAGTAAAAGCCTTGGAGAGCGGCGACGGTGTGCAGTTTGCAGAGGTTGCGATAACCCTCGAGGTCTTTGGCGAGGAGCAACAGATGATACGTCTGGTTCTCTTCGCGCCCTTGCTTGTTGTGCAGTCCGTTGGGGGCCATGTAGGCCTCCATCCCGATGATCGGCTTGATGCCGCGCTTCTTGCACTCGAAGTAAAACTCCATGACCCCGAACATCACGCCGTGGTCACTGATCGCCAAAGCGGGCATCCCCATCTCTTGCGCGTGCCGAACGAGGTCCGGGATGCGGTTGGCCCCGTCGAGCAAGCTGTACTCCGTATGGTTATGCAGATGAACAAAGGCCATGTGGGCAAGAGAAGGGGCCGAGCGACACCCTTTTTCCGGACGATCCAGGGACGTATTTTGCCGCTGAAATTCGACGCTGGTTGGAGGGTGCTTAGAGCATCAATCCGCCATCCACGGTGATCGTTTGTCCAGTGATGTAAGCAGCTTCCGGCGAGGCCAAAAACCCGACTAGCGGAGCAATGTCGGCCGGAGTTCCCAGGCGTCCGGCGGGAGCGGTCTTTTGCACATACTGCTTAAACTCCTCGGTGAGGTCTTCGGTCATGTCGGTCTGGATAAAGCCCGGCGCGATGGCGTTGCACGTGATGCCCCGACTGCCCAGCTCTTTGGCAATCGACATGGTCAATCCGATCAACCCCGCTTTGCTGGCGGCGTAATTGGCTTGGCCCGCCCCGCCGTGAAGCCCGATGACGCTGCTGACGTTGACGATTCGTCCATATCGGGCCTTCATCATCGGTTTGAGCACCGCCTTGGTGGTCAGGTAAGCGCTCTTGAGATTCGTCGTGATCACCGCGTCCCAATCATCGTCTTTCATTCGCATCAAGAGCCCATCCCGCGTGATCCCGGCGTTGTTGATCAGAATCGACGGAGGGCCGAGATCGGCCTCAATTGTTGAAAAGGCTTCTTCGATCTGCGAGACCTGACTGACGTCAGCGCCATAGGCCTGGGCTTGTCCGCCCTGAGACTGAATGCGTTCGACCGTAGACTGAGCATTGGCCGCCCTGGAGGCGACACAGGCCACGCGACAGCCTCGTCGCGCCAGCTCTTCGGCGATCGCTTGACCGATCCCTCGGCTCGCGCCGGTCACGATGGCGACTTGATCTTTCATATTCGCCCCTCGGTGAGACCCTTGGCGGTTTCGGTGGCGGTCGCAAAGTCACTGACTGAAAACGCCACCACACCCTTATCGATCCGTTTGGCCAGCCCGGTGAGCACTTGGCCACTCCCACATTCGACCATCTGCGTCACTCCATCGCGAACCATCTGCTGGACGCTTTCGGTCCATCGGACCGGAGAGCTGAGTTGCCGTTCCAGGAGCTCGGGCCAGTCCGCCCCTGTGGACACCGGCTGAGCGGTGACATTGCTGTAAACAACCGGGGTCTCGGTCGAGACTGTCCACGTGACCGAATCGAGTGATGGTCGCATCTGAGCGGCCGAGTCGAGCATCAAGGGGCTGTGAAACGCTCCGCTGACCTTGAGCGGGAGGACCCTCTTGGCTCCGGCTTCGCTCGCGAGCTGGCCCGCCCGCTCAACGGCTGCGGGATCGCCGCTGATTACGAGTTGACCCGGGCAATTGTCGTTCGCCACGACGACGGTTTCAGTCGCCGACGAGGCTTCCCGACAAATTTGAGCAAGAGCCTCTGACTCGACGCCCAAGATCGCGGCCATCGTGCCCGGACGCGTGGTCCCGGCCTGAGCCATCAGTTCACCTCGTCGCTGAACAAGTCGGGCTCCATCGGGCACCGAGATCACGCCCGCGGCGGCCAGAGCCGTGTACTCTCCAATCGAATGTCCTGCCATCGAAGAGGGGACGAATGCCCCTCCGAGGGCTTCGGTTAAGGTCTTAAATGCGGCTAAGCCGACCGTGTAGAGCGCGATTTGGGCGTTTTGGGTCTGACGCAACGTCTCTTCATCCGATTCAAAACAGAGCTGAGCGAGATCGCGGCCTACGGCTTGGGAGACCTCGTGAAAGACCGATTGGGCTTCGGGCGAGTGCCGGACGAGGTCTTGACCCATGCCCACCGCTTGCGACCCTTGCCCCGGAAAAACAACGGCAACCATTGGGATAGGTTCTACCCGGTCCGAGCGCGCTGGCGAGCGGCTACTTGGGCTTGTGGATGCGATTCAGCGGGAGCCAGACGAACTCACACCGCCCCACGATGTTCCGGCGGGGAACAAGGCCCCAAAATCGCCCATCGAGCGAGTTGTTTCGGTTGTCGCCCATCATCAGATAGTAGCCTTCAGGGATCTTGACGGCGGGCCGGTCCCAAGCATCCAGCCACTGGTCGGGCCCGAGCTGATACTTCGCAATGTTGCTAAAGCCGTTCACAACGCCACTTTCTTCCAAAAGAGGGAAGATCTCGCCGTTGAAATTCACGAGCTTGAAGTTGTAGCGATACGACTTTTCGTTCAGAAACGGCTCGGGAGCAGGCTGGCCGTTCCGGTAAAGCTGGCTGTCGCGAATCTCAACGAGGTCACCCGGCACGCCCACACACCGCTTGATATAGTCCGAATTCTTCGGCATGTCGGGAGGGATGCCCCAGGCGGGCGGACGAAAGACGACGATGTCCCCAACCTTGGGGTCGGAATACCGATAGACCGCCTTGTTCGCGACGATCATGTCGCGGACCAGGAGCGTCTTGATCATCGACCCCGTCGGGATTAAAAAGGTCTGGATCGCGAACGGACGAACGACCATGAAGACGATGATCGCCGCGTAAAGGACGGCGTCGAGGAGGTCGTTCAGAACCCTCGCCGCGGAATACAACCCGAAGCGAAAATGCTTGGGCACGGACTTCATATAGGCCGAAAGGCCAATCCGGATGGCGGTGAGGACGATGCCAAAGATGAGGATGGACGAGAGCGGGGTGCGGGCGACCGCATCGACCCACTCCATCATCCCCGACTGTTGGGCCAGTAAGACCTCCGGCCGAAAAGGCATCTCGGTTTAGCGCTTTTCCTTAATGCGAGCGTCCTTGCCGACCTTCTCGCGAATGTAATACAGCTTCGCGCGTCGAACTCGGCCATGGCGCAGGACTTCAAATCGATCAACCATCGGCGAGTGCAAAGGGAAAGTTCGCTCGACGCCCACGCCGCTGCTGATCTTGCGGATCGTGACGTTTTTGGCAATGCCGCCGTTGCGCACCGCAATGACGAGCCCCTCAAACACCTGCAATCGCTCCTTGCCGCCTTCTCGTACCTTCACGTGAGCGCGCACGGTGTCTCCCGGCTTGATGACGGGGAGATTCTCCTTGAGGCATCCTTGAGCCACGCTTTGCAAAATTGCTTGCTTCGACATCTTTTTCGATCCTTGAGTCCTTTTGAGGTTCGCGCGGGACAAGAGCCGCCGGACGCGAACACCGATTATAGCAGGTCTAAGTCGGCTCGCGAAAGGGGGGCGCGGCAGAAAAGTTCGGGACGCCTTTCCCGAGTCGATTGAAGCGACCATCTCCTGCGCCAACGAGAAGCCGCTTGATGGTCGCCCGAGCGAAGAACCTCGGGGATGCTCAACCCCTCCCATTCCACCGGCGACGTATAGTTCGGCCCGCTCAAAAGGCCGTCGGCATGGGCATCGACCTCAAGGCTTTGCGCCGAACCCAAGACTCCTGGAATCAACCGGACCACCGCGTCGGCGATCACGAGCGAAGCCAATTCTCCGCCAGTCAGGATAAAGTCCCCCAGGCTCAAGGTGCGGGTGGCGAGCCGTTCTCGCACTCGGTCGTCGATTCCTTCGTAATGACCGCAGAGGAAAACGACCTCTGGCGCCTGGGAGAGTTCCCGGGCGATCCGCTGGTCAAAAACCTCGCCATTGGGGTCCAAGAAAATCACCTCGGCATGGGGATCCGGGTTCAAGCTTTGAAATGCATCCGCGACTCGGTCGGCCCGAAGGACCATTCCCGGTCCGCCGCCCGCCGGACGATCATCGACGGTCCGATGCGCGTCGGTCGCAAAGTCGCGTGGGTTGGCGGCTCGAAATTCGACCCGCCCCGACGACTCGGCCCGGAGCAAAATACTGTGTCGAAGTGCCCCGAGGACCAGTTCGGGAAAGAGGGTCACGAACGAAAGGCGCATCAAGTTTTTCGCAACGGGGCTTTGGTTTCGAGTACCGCCGCCGCGAGTTCGTCGATCCCCAGGTGGGGCGTCGCGGGCACGTGAACAGCCTCTCCGGTCGCGATTTGATAGGCGGCTGCTCCTTGAAGCTGGGCCCACTGAAGGAAATTCTGATAAGCCAGATCAAAAATCCCGCCTTGCTGCTTCGCGCGCAAGCGCGCCGACTGTTCGGCGTAAGAAAGCATCGCCAGATCGCTCAGCGCGCCGATGAAGACTTGGCCTGAGCCTGCATGGGCGAAGGCCTTCGCCGCCAGTTCGCTCAGATACGAGTCCCCCGAGCCGCTCAGGCTCAGTCGGCCCTCCTTCGCTCGTCGCATCAGGCGATCGGCGAGAAAGACGCGGTTGATTTCGTTGGTTCCTTCGTAAATTCGGCTGACGCGAGCATCCCGATAAAGGCGAGCGACCGGAAACTCCTCCGTAAATCCGTATCCACCGAAAACTTGGATCGCCTCGTCGACGATGAACGCCTCTACCTCAGTGGAAAGGACCTTACAGGCGCTGCACTCGATGGCGAACTCTTCGGCAGCGAGTCGATTTCCTTCCACCGAGCCGCCCTGTTGGTCAAATGCCTGGTCAATGAGAGCCCCTGTTCGATAGATCATCGACTCAGCTGCGTAGAATCGCCCCGCCATCTCCGCGAGCTTTTTTCGGATCAGTCCAAAGTCGCTGATCGATTGTCCAAACTGCTTGCGGTCCAGGGCGTAGCTCGCGGCCTGAGTGATCGCTTCGCGAGCCGGGCCGATCGACATACTCGCGAGCTTGAATCGCCCCAGATTCAGGGCGTTGAAGGCCACGTGATGGCCTTTGCCTTCGACATAGAGTTGGTTTTCGAGAGGGATTTCGGCGTTTTCGAGCACCAGCCGTGCGGTCGAAGACCCTTTCAGCCCCATCTTGTGCTCTTCGCGAGCCACGCTCACGCCCGGGGCGTTTCGCTCGACCAAGAATGCCGTCACGCGCTCGCCATCGACCTTCGCCATCACGAGGAACAGGTCGGCCCACTTCGCGTTGCTGATCCACATCTTGGTGCCGTTGAGCACCCACTTATCGCCGTGGCGCTCGGCCCGGCAGCTCATGCTGAGAGCGTCAGACCCACTATTGGGTTCGCTCAGGGCATAAGCCCCTATCCATTCGCCGCTCGTCAGTTTCGGCAAAAACTGCTGGCGTTGAGACTCTTCGCCAAAGAGCGAGAGTCCAACTTGGCTGATCCCGCTGGTGATCCCAATGGTGACGCTGAACGATCCGTTCAGGCTCAAGAACTCCAAAATCCGAGCGGCTAGGTTCTTGCTGAGACCAAGCCCATCATAGGCCTCGGCGGTATCGATCCCACAAAATCCGAGCTCTCCAGCCTTGCGTACGAGGCTAGGCATCAGCCCTTCGGCTTGTTGGTCCAGGGCCTCCAGTTGAGGCAAAATCTCCTTTCGGCTGAACTGCTCGGCCGTCTGGATCATCAGATTCTCGTCGGGAGAAAAATCCTCAGGAGTAAAGATGCGCTCGGGGGTTTGCGAAAAGAACGACCCTCCGTGCTGCTGATTCGAGATCAATCCGGCCATGATGTTGTCTTTTCCGAGGCGTCGCACCTCGGACTTTCGAAGCATTATACGGAATTGGAGCGCAGGATCACGGCGTCGGCATCAGGTGCTCGACGTTTTTCGCACCACATTCATAAATTTGAAGACCCGGGGCCGAAGGAAGAGGGAACTTGTTGCTGCCTTCGAACAGGGGCAGCCAAAGCGTGAACTCCGAAGCGACAAAGACCGCCCGACCCGACTCCGATTGGTGCCCTCCCGGAGCGATCTGAGGCTTCGTGAGGTTCGTGCCGGGCATCGACTCGATGGCCCACGAGCCGATCTCCAATCGAACCAGCTTTGGGTGCGGCGTCTCAACCTCTTCCGCATCGCTGATCACCAAGACCTCGCGAGGGATCGGTCCGAGGTCGATATGACCCCAGCTCCCGCACGTCAAAATTCCGATTCGTTCCACCAGCCATTCTTCGGCCAGCTCTCGAATCCGATCGGAGAGGCTACGTTCCGCTTCGAAAAGCAGTTGTTGAGCCTGGACCCCCGGATCGACCGCCACCACCAGAGTTCGCTCTGCGGGCAAAACAAGCGCTTTGCGATGATCCAGAAGAACCTCGCCACCAGGGAATTGAACTCGCATCCTCGTGTAGACTACATCATCTTCACCCGAGAAAGAACCCTGATGGCCCGTATTCCGCTCATGAATCTGATCGTTTCGACCACCTTCTTGGGACTTTGTGTTCCGCTGGCCCATGCTCAATCGACTCAGCCCACGGACGTTCCACCACCTGGAAAAGAGATTATTCAAAAGATCGTGCGACGCTATAAGGAGATCGGGGCGATGCGGGTCAGCCTGTGGAATGGCGCCCAATCCATCGAATCCGGACCGTTCTACACCGAGGGTCAGATCGATGTCGCCTGGGACGGAAAAGGGAAGTTTCGGATCGCCCAAATGGACATGTGGGGCGACGGAATCATGTGGGTCTCAGACGGCAAGGCCCTCCTGATCGACTATCTGGATTGGTCGGAGGAGTTGGAATCGGCACCGATCGGCACTCGAAATCCCCTTCTCTCGGGCCCGCTTCGTGCGGGTGCGGATTCCGGCAGTATGCTCTTTGCGTTCCTCGTGAGTGAGGGCGCGGTCCAAGGCGAACTCGTGAGGGATTCGACGATCAAAGTTCTCGGGACACGACAAAAGATTGAGG
>DDCB01000032.1:0-382 GCA_002335425.1 Chthonomonas sp. UBA2017 | reverse complement strand
CGAACGACTTCTTGATCGATGCGTTTGAATATCGCTCGTCTCCCTCGTTCGAAATGCGAATGGACGGCATGGTGACTCAGCCCAACGCCCGATCGGTTCAGGAAGTCACCTACTTGCAGTTGGGTGGCCGGCTCGATCCATCTCTTTTCGTCGTGCCAGCCCCGCCCAAACCCGACGACTCTGAGTCAGTTCCTAAACGTTCCTTGGCAGAAATCCCGGTTCGTTGAAGATTGGCTGGTTATGTGACTTCTGTCGGCTGAGCCCTCTTTCTGAGACACTCAAGGGCGAGGCGGGGAGCGACCTAGTGGAGTTCGAATTCATGCCAGACTTGGACTTGAAGGCGTTCCAGTCGTCACCGGCGCCGCTCGGCCCGGAGGCCACT
>DDCB01000048.1 GCA_002335425.1 Chthonomonas sp. UBA2017 | reverse complement strand
CAACCCCCCGTACTCCCGAACCCCCGAATCCCACCTTCCCCCGCTTCACAGTCCAACAACGCTCGGGCGGCGAACAGCCGCGGGGCAATCGAGGCCGGCTCCGCCACTCGACTCGGGGACGCCCCCCGAAGGGCCTCGTTCGCGGCCAAGACGCCTTCGGCGCTCGGAATCATGCCGTGGCGCAAGAGCGACTCTCGAATCGCCAATCGAATCGCGTCGAAAACCTTGCCATCGTGTTGAAACTTCACTTCCGACTTGGTCGGCGAGACGTTGATGTCGAGCGTCGCCGGATCGACATCCAAAAGCAAGACCGCCACCGGGTACCTCTTTTCAGGCGTCAACGACCGATAAGCGACATCGATCGCCGCCGTTAAGCTCCGCGATCGCACCGGACGACCATTCACAAAGATCCACTGCATCGCCCGGTTCGCCCGGGTCATCGCGGGCGTCGAAACAAATCCTCGGACTCGAACGCCATGAACCCATGTCTCGAGCTCGGCAAGCGATTGTGCGACCTCACGGCCCCAGACCTCAGCCAAGGCCGACAATCGATCCCCCGTCCCAAAGGTCTGAATCAAAACGTTCTCGCCATGGCGTAGTTCGAACGCGACCTGAGGGTGCATGAGCGCGGCTTTCGCGACGACATCCAGGCACTGTTGAAGTTCAGTGGCGTCTGACTTGAGGAATTTCAGCCGGGCGGGAGTGTTAAAGAACAGGTCCTCGACCCGGACGGTCGTTCCCCGGGGGCCCGACTCATGATGCCTCGGCTGGACGGAGCCGCCTTCGACCTCGATCACCACCCGCAGCCCGTCCTCGGTCCCGCTCGAGATTCGAAATCGCGAGACCGACGCAATCGAAGGGATCGCCTCGCCTCGAAATCCGAGCGTCGCCACCGAGGCGAGATCGTCGGCATGACGAATCTTCGACGTGGCGTGTCGCTCTAAACACCGGACCACATCCACCTCGGGCATCCCGTGCCCGTCGTCTCGAACTTCGATCCGACGCCGACCGCACGCCTCCAACACCACCGAGACTCTGCGGGCCCCGGCATCAAGGGCGTTTTCTACAAGCTCTTTCACGACTGAGGCCGGCCGCTCGACCACCTCGCCGGCGGCGATTTGGTTGACCGTATGCGGATCCAAGAGCAGAACCCGGCCCTCTGAAGAGGGCGGAATCGGTTCGAGATCCGTCAATGAGGCGATAGCCATTGTAAAAAGTGTGGAGCGATCCTCCCAGGCCGTTCGATCCCCAGGATGTCACTCTAACTATTAGCTTAGACGATGCCGATACTTTTTCTGGTGCCTCGCAGGGCGGCGGGGCTGAGTTTTCGCATGTTTACCGTCATCGGCATTGTGGTGGGCGTTGTGGCAACCCTCTTGGGTTACATTTTGCACGGCGGCAACATCGGGATTTTGATCCAGCCGACCGAGTTTATCATCATTTTTGGTGCCGCCTTCGGCATCTTCTTGGGCTCCAACGGCATGACCGGGCTCCAGGCGACGATCAAAGCGCTGATGGCGCTCATCAAGCCCGATCCGGTCAACAAGCAGAGCATCCTCGACCTGCTCAAGATGATGTACCAGCTCTTCAACATCGCTCGGAAAGAGGGCCTGTTGGGGCTGGAAAAGCACGTCGAGACCCCTGAAGAGAGCGAGATCATCAAGAAGTACCCGTCGTTCTTGGCCAATCACCACGCGGTCCACTTCTTTTGCGACACGATGAAAGTCATCTTGACCGGTGCCGTCGGGCCTCACGACCTGAGCGAGATGATGGAGCTCGATCTCGAAGTCGCCCACGAAGAAGCCAAGCTCCCGAGCGAAGCGGTCCAGAACACGGGCGACGCGATGCCAGCGGTCGGAATCGTCGCTGCGGTCTTGGGAATCATCATCACGATGGGCAAAATCGGAGGCGAAGCCTCGGCGATCGGGCATTCGGTCGCGGTCGCGCTCGTCGGAACGTTCTTGGGCATTTTCATGGCGTACTTGGTCTTCTTCCCCCTCGCCCGGGCGATGTCGCTCCGCCTCAAGAGCGAAGCCCAATACATGAATTGCATTCGCTACGCCCTTTTCAGCTTTGCTCGGGGCGAATCCCCGATCACCTGTGTTGAGTTTGCTCGCCGCAACGTCGAATCTGCTTTCCGCCCTGGTTTTGTCGAGATGGAAAAGGCCGTCAAAGAGAAAGACGCCGCCTAAGGAAGCGCCATGAGCAACGGCACTCCGATCATCATCAAGAAGAAAAAGGGGCATGGCCACGGCCACCACGGCGGGGCCTGGAAAGTGGCTTACGCCGACTTCGTCACCGCGATGATGGCGTTCTTCATGGTCATGTGGATCATGGGGATGTCCGACGAGGCTCGCGCCCAGATCCAGGGCTACTTCAACGACCCGTTCGGCTACCTCAAGAACAATCCCAAAACCAAGCAGATGGTGCCGCTCAAGGGCTCCCCCACCACCAAGCCCGGACTCAGCAACGCGCGAGGACAAAGCCAACTTCAAAACGAAAAAACCCAAGCGCAAAAGATCAAGAACGACCTCGAAGAGGCAATCGAACGAGTCGCGGCCAGCGGAGGAGGCGGGGGAACCACGACTGGAGCCGCCGGAGACCTGAAGCTGATGCTCGAAGGCGTCGAGATCAGCTTGGAGCGCGAAGGGCTCGAAATCAACCTCGTCGAAAAGAACGGCGAAGCTTTCTTTGAATCCGGCTCGGCGGTCTTGCGTCCGGGTGCCCGGGCGATCTTGGGGCGCATCGCTCCGATTCTCGCCCAAAGCGGGCGCAGCATGATGATCGATGGCCACACCGACGCCAAACCGTTCCCCGGCAACGGCTACGACAACTGGGACCTGAGCACCGACCGCGCCGCGGCGGTCCGTCGAGCTCTCAAAGCGGGGGGCGTTCGGGAATCTCAAGTCTTGATGGTTCGAGGCAACGCCGACCGGAAGCTGCGCTACCCCGACCAGCCGTACCACTTTAGCAATCGGCGGGTGAGCGTTCTCCTGCCCTTCAAGATGGGCGGAGATACAAAGATCGTCGGTCCCGCCGAAACGGTCAAGGAAGGGACCCAGGCGACGTTTCGCCAACCGGTGAACATCGGCCCCACCCCCATCGACCTCGAATCGAAGCGCAAGAAGAGCTTCTGGTCCGGGGAGAAGGATCGTCCCTAGGCGGGGTTCGGGAGTTCGGGAGTTTGGGAGTTTGGGAG
>DDCB01000035.1 GCA_002335425.1 Chthonomonas sp. UBA2017 | reverse complement strand
CTTCACGAATGGGGGCAGACCATGAGTACGTGGCACATCGTCGAGTTGTTATTGAGTTCTTGCACAAGAGCCTAGCAATTGACCCCGATACGGGAAGACACCAGTTGGAGAAGGTTTTGCACAGTGTGGTCTTTCCGATGAAGACAACGTCTGAAGACGTAACTTTAGATAGTCAGAACCTTTGGCTTGTGGACGAACGCCTCAGTTTTCATGTCTACCTTGCATCTGACAAGTCGCTGAAGTCAATGGAACCATTGGATAGCGGAGAATTGACAAGGCCGGATATTTTTGTCGTGAATGATTTTGATAGTAGATTGTTTGACCGAACGCACGTTCTGGCTGAAGGAACTGCTTATCCGTTGAACTCCTTTGTTGTGGTCGAATTTAAGAGGCCAAACCACATGGACTACGGAGACGACAACCCCATCACACAAGTCTATGAGCAGATTGAGAAGATTCGGGACTCCAAGTTTAAGGACAAGCGCGGGAGATATATTCAACTCAGTCAGCGCAATGTCCCAGCCTATGCTTTCATCGTGTGTGACATAGCCTCGGCTGAGCTAAAAAGGTTTGCGAGAAGTGCCATGCTCCAGCCTTCTCCCGACGGTCAAGGTTTCTTTGGTTACAATACAGCTCCAGAGATCAATGCGTATGTAGAGATAATTTCTTACGATAAGCTGATCGAAGACGCTAAGAAAAGAAACCGAGTTTTGTTTGATCGGATGGGCTTATCAACAGCTTACGAAGATTGAGGAACAGGGTGTTGCAGGGTAGATTCCTGGAGCAATAGGAGCTTTGAAAGTTCCTTTCTCAAATGTCTCTGATACCACGAGAACCACCCGGTTTCTCCCTGTTCTAACGTCTCTTCAGTGCCTGAACTGGGCTGAACTGCCGATGCTGGTTCTGAATGTCGGCTTGGGCCAGGGTCACGTAGCGGTTCGTCATGGCTAGATCGGTGTGCCCCAACATTTCCTTCAGCGTGAACACACTTCCCCCTGCTCGAAGAAACATCACGGCAAACGTATGCCTGACCGTGTGGGGAGAACATCGGACGGCTTCAATCTTGGCGGTTTCCCCTAAGCGTTCCAGAAGTTGACGCACTCCGTAGCGGGTCAAACGTTCACCCCGTTTCGACTCAAATAGTGGTGATTCTGGTTCTAGTTCGCGTTCGCGTAGGTACCGCCAAAGTACCCTTCCGGTTTCGCGGCTGAAATAGATCGCCCGATGCTTGTTCCCTTTGCCCCGAACTACTGCCTTCCGATTGACTATGTCCACGTCCTGAAAATCTAGTTCGCAAAGCTCGCTTACTCGGACCCCGGAATCCAGCATGAACAGAAAAATAGCTTCATCCCTTCGGGATTGCTGACTTGCCTTGGATGCTTTGAGCAAAGTTTGAACCTGTTCTTCTGTGAACGGTTGGATTTGGTCGGGCCGATGAATTGGGGGCCGTAGTCCTTCCATTGGTGAAGCCGGAATATAGCCTTCGGCAACGAGGAAGCGAAAGAAGGTTCTCAGTGACCCGTGAACGTCCTTCACGGTTCGGCTTTTGACGGCGGTTTTTAGGGCCGGATTCCCCCAACGGCCCTTTTCCGATTGGTGACCATTGGAAACGTAGCCGATGAAAGCCCGAATCTCGAAGGTACCGCAACTCTCGAAACCCTCATGTTCGAGCCACCAAACCAGTTTGTTGAGGAAGTGGCGGCGAAGCTCTAGGGTTCTGGGGCTGAGTTGACGGTACTCCCCGTCAAGAATCCATCCTTTGATGAAGCGGCGAAGATCATTGATCCCAATGATGGAATCGGAATTGAGTGAACGAAGTGCTGTTTGCAAGTTTCTAGGTCTCGTTTTGGTGGTCGGTCGGAAACCGAAACCGTGAACGAAGTGCCGAACTTGAACCTAGAACGGTTCAACCTAGAATTGAATGGTGGGCGGTACAGGATTTGAACCTGTGACCCCTTCGGTGTGAACGAAGTGCTCTACCGCTGAGCTAACCGCCCGGATTGAGGCTGGGGCAGAGTCCGCTCGAGTCCGATAGCATCAGCCAAGAGCGTTCCCCAAAAACCTGCACCCAGAGTTATACCCCGGCTGGAGCCCGCGAGTCGCCCTTTCCTGAGCGGGGAGATTCGCCCCGAACCGCTGCTAAGAACCGAGCGACAGCCTGGGTGACCTTGTCGCGCGGGGCGCCCAAGGAGCGATTCAGCGAAGCGTGTGTGTGTTCTGGGGCCTCCAGGATTTCGGCTCGCCCGCCGAACTTTCGGACCGCTTCGGCAAAGGCCTCGGCTTGCTTGAGCTTGGGTCCTCGGCCATCGGCAACCACGATCAAAAAAGGAGGGTGCATTTGGCCTTGCTGGAGCCCATGCCGGGGAGAGATCTGCTTCCAGATCGCGGGGTCGGTGCCAAAGGCTTGTTGGTAAATCGGGTTCGAATTGCCTTGCATGAGCGTCGGAACATCGAGCGCCTGGGTGTCGAGAACGACGGCGCTCTTCAGTTGTGCGAGCTCGACCCCGGCCTTTTGAAGAAAGCTCGGTTGCGACGCCAAAACCGCCACATGATGGGCCCCCGCCGAATGCCCCACGAGGTGTATCTGAGCCGGATCGCCTCCATATTGGGCCACGTTCTTTTTGAGCCAGCCGATGCCGTCGGCGCTATCTTGGAGCTGAGTTCGAATGTCCACCGCCGGAACCAGTCGATAGTTCAAGCTCACAAACAAGAACCCCTGGCGAATGGAGAATTCCGGCTTTTCGGCGACGGCCCTCTTGTCGCCCGCTCGCCATCCTCCGCCATGGATGTAGACCATGATCGGTAGGTTTTTGGCCCCCGATGGGGCATAGAGATCGAGCGACCTCAGTCGCACGGGGCGGTCGCCGTACGGGACGTCGAGCGTCCGGACAATTTCTGGAGCCGGAGCGGCGACCCAGGCCCCCATCAAGATCCATGCTGACCACATGGCGAGCATGGACGTCATCGCCTCCACGAGTGTTCACCGGTGAGGGACTCTAAGCCCACTGCTTGATTCGGGACTGGCGGGCGATCAGGCGCGGGGTCAGCCGGCCCCCGAATTGGTGTCGCTGCTCGACGCAACGAGCCCAATTCAACCTCGCTTCTTCCGATTTCCCAAGGGCCGCCATCGCCTCGGCAGAGGCTTCGCGAAAATAGAGCTGATGCAAGGCTTCGAGAGTTGGGCTCGGGCTTCGGGGCGAGCGAAGGAGCTTTTGTAATCCGGCGGGGTCGCGTTCCCGCACCGCCATCGCCAACCCAGTGGCCAGATCGAGGTTGCTCCGGGCCAGCCAATCCATGTCGGGGATCAGCAGTTCCTCGGCCTCGGTCACGAGCTCATCCAACAGGTCGAACGCACCAGCCTCCGAACACAGCACGGCAAAGTTCGAAAGAAAGTGGAGCCGTTCGGCTCTTCCTGAGCTCGAAATCTGTCGCCTCGCCCGGCTGAGCGAGGCCACCGCGGCTTCGAAAAGGCCCGAATTCCACAAGAACATCCCCTCGGTGTTGTGGGCCAAGAGCGGCGAAGAGCGAGCATTGAGGTTGCAGCTCCATTCGGCACGGACCTGGGCGGCCTCTCCGACCTTGCCCGCCTCTAGCAAGGCCAGAATCAAGAGCGACTCGACTCGGATGATGCTCGGGCGATGCTTCCGATGGCGAGCGATACGCAGCGCCCGCGCATAAAGATCGATACTTTTGCTCAGGTGGCCTTGCAGAATCGCCCAATAGGCCTGGAGCTCGAAGAACTCGGTGGCGTTCGAATCGCGGCGATCCCGGGGTCGAAGGTCCAAAAAAAGCCGCTCCATCTCCCGATGTGGCATGTAAAAAGCGAGCGAACCGATCGCGACCAGCATCGACCGAGCGCCTTCGATGTCGCGCCGAGCCAGGTACAGCAACGCCCCAGCTAAGGCCGGTCCGATCGGGCTGGGCTCATCGGGGGCAAGGGGCAGGCCCGTGCGATCCTGCTGCAACTCCAAGAGCCAAGGATGCCGCAAACCGCCGAGGGGTAGCTCGAAAAACGCGATCCGCCATCGCCCCGGCGACAGCCGAAACCGAGCCCGATCTTCTTCCAAAGCACCTTCGCCGAGCCACTTTCGGAGTCGGGCCAGAGTTTGTCGCAGAGCGGCTCGATCGGGGCGATCCGGGTACAGCTGGGCGCAGACCTCGCTCCGCTCGGACCACGACTCACCCCGACGGGCCAGCGCCAAGAACAGAATCGCGACGCTGGCTTGAGGCGCAGGCCCGAGATCGCGGTTCCCCGAGCGGACCTCGATCGAATGTCCGATTCTTGCCGTCCAGTTCATCCCAATGTTTGCCAGCAGTTTACGGAATTGGAGCATAAGCGCGCAACCGTCACGCTTTGGTCACGATGGTCTCGACTATCCTTATTCTGAGTTCTTGCCACCCATTTGGCAGACCCTCTCTTGAAAGGAAACGACCATGTCAACCCGCCCATTCTCACGAACCCTTCTTCCTGCATTGACCCTCGCGCTTGGGTCGATGGCCGGGGCCCAGCTCATCCCCGACAGCTATACAGGAACAATCGTCTATCCCGATTCGTCCCCCTACACGGGCAGCCCACTCGATAGCGGCACCCAGATTTTCATGAAGGTCGGCGGTGGAGCTGGCTCGACCGCAACTTCGGTCTTTAAGCCTCAAAACATGCCGGATCAAGGTTGGCGACGGCGCATGATCAAGTTCGAAGCTTCGCTTGATGGCGATTTCTTTCTGCCTTCGGATCGCGAGGGCAATGAGTCCTTAGCGAGCCCCGGCGAACGGCGCGTCTTTGGCACCTGGAACCCGGCGATGTGGTGGCAAGGAGGAGCGGCCGCGGATCACCGCTTTGCTTCTTCGGTTGTTGAAAACTCCAATGGCGATCCGGCCCAGATCAGCATCGAAGTCCAAGAGGCCCCCCGGCCGGTGGTAACGAGCTCCAGCGGAAGCTTCCTCTTCGACGCTCTGGATGGCAGCGCCTATGACCAAAACCCGGCCCCGAATCAGGTGGAGCTGAACCGTGGCTTGACGCCGATTCTGACGATCAACTTCACAATCCCGACCTACACTTGGACCCGGACCGAACTGCAATGGATCGACGGCACCACCAGCTCTTCGGTGAACATCGATGGCGTGTCCTCCAGCATGTGGATGGTCTTCCGCAAGGATCAAAATTGGTCGGGCGACTACACCGTTTTCAGTAGCAGCTTTGCGCCAGTTGAGGTTTTTAGCCAGTTCGAGGGCCTCACGACGCGCACGATTAGTGGATGGAGCGGACAGATGACGCTTGACATCTCGAATATGGGCCTCGGCATCTACGACATTCTGACCTCGGACCTCACATGGAATCAGGATTCGCACGACGACATCTTGGAACCCGGATTTGAGGGTCAATATCGGAATATGTCCTTCCAGCCCAACATCAATGTGGTTCCCGAACCCGGGACCCTGATGGCCCTCGGCGCCGGGGCAGCTCTGCTCGCTCGACGCCGACGAAAGAAAGCCTGATTTTTCACTTGGGAGGGGAAAACAGAACGGCGGCTCGGGAAATCCGGGCCGCTCTCTTTTTTTTCGGCGAACATCCTTTTTGCAAATCGATGAAGTCGACTGTCTCGAACCTTCTCAACCGCTCAGGCGAGACTCATCAGAAGTTAAGATTCAAGCAGAGTTAACAGACTCTTATCTGAGGATAACTCCTTGGACCTTTTGATTCGGGTTCGCTGGAGAGTGGAGGGGAAGGACGGAAATGCCCCATGAAGAAAGGACTTTTGATTTTTTGCGGGCTGGTTGGCGTGGCCAGCGCCCCGGCCCAGCTCGTTTTTTCCGGCGCACCTTTGAGCGACTCGCTGGACGCGTTGCCCACCGCACCTGCATTCACCTTCCTTGATAACTGGGTGGACAACTCGACTGCGCTCGGGTGGTATCGCACCTTGATCTCGGACGGCACTCCTGGGGTTGAAAATCGTTTCCGAGTGGACGACGGAACCGCGACCGGCGGATCGCTGTGGAGCTTAGGCCAGTTCAGCTCGACCGACCGCGCGCTCGGCATGACCCCTTCGTCGAACCTGCCAACCATGTTCTTTGGGGTGCGAATCCTAAACGCCACGGGATCGACACTCTCCTCAATCGCTGTGGACTATATCGGCGAACAGTGGAGACAAGGTGTCGATGGGTTCGACTCTTTGCGCTTCAGCTATCAAATCGGCGCGACCGATCTGCAGAGCGGCACCTGGACCGAAGTCCCGGCGATGAGCTTTGACGCCGTTCATCAAGCCGGAGCGATTCAAGCTCGCAACGGCAACCTTCCTGAGAATCAACAGGCCATTTCGGGGATCCTCGGCAACCTGCAATGGGCGGCCGGTGACTCGCTCTGGATTCGCTGGAAGGCGCTGGATCGACCCGGTGCAAACCACACGTTGGCCGTGGATAACTTCCGCATTCAGGCCGTCCCCGAACCTGCAAGCTGGACGATTCTGGGGCTGGGAGCGGCCGCCATCTTTCGTCGTCTCCGCCAGCCACGGGCCACACCGAAATCTTGAAAAAACTCTCCTCAAACCTTGCAACTCGGGGTTGTTATTGGCGTAGCATCAAGTGAGTGGCCAGAAAAGACGCCACCACGAAGGAGGTCCGTGGATGGAACTGGGAGTGATGATCGGTATTCTGGGCAGTTTGCTCGGGCTCGCGGGCGGTGCACTGGGCACGTACGTCTCGATCAAAAGCACGAAGGGCCCCCTGGAGAAGATGTTCATGCTCCGGGCGTCGGTGATCGCATGGATCTTGCTGGGGAGCTTTCTCGCGCTCCTGTTGGTGACCCCCTCGCCCTATCGGTTCTTTCTCTGGATCCCATATATTCCTGCCTTAGTCTTGATGATCCAGTCGTTCAATCGACAGCAAATTCAAATTCGAAGCCTTGAGCAGTCTTACTCCGGCGAAAACAAGTAAAGTTGACGCATCCTCTCGAAAAACGTATGGCAATTGATCTACACAACTTTTGGGCAAACAACTCTAATCAACACCCTCCGCTGACCGATGAAGCTCTGGCAGAGGCCGAATCGATCTTGGGCGTACAACTTCCTCAAGAGTATATTGATCTTCTGCGCATCCAAAACGGAGGATATACGCTCGGCTTTGCCTTCCCGACGACGATCCCGACGAGCTGGCATCCGCAATACGTTTCATTGGAAGACCTCGCAGGCATTGTCCTGGATCCAAACATTCGATCGTCGATGAATGTTCTCATGACTGGCTACATGATTGAGGAGTGGCAGCTGCCGCAAAATATCGTCTTGCTTACGGGTGACGGTCACTGGTGGATTGCCCTGGATTATCGCCAGGGCTCAACACCCTCGGTCGTCTGGATCGACCAAGAGTCCGATGAGGATATCCAGCTCGCACCCACCTTTGCAGATTTTCTCGCAGGCCTCGTCCCTGAATCGACGTTTGCCGACTGACCGCCAATTCACCGCCGAAAGGGGCGGGCGAAGGTGCTCTGCCAGCGCTTTCCGGCGGGTTTGAGCTGGCCTGAGCTGGTTTGCAAGCCTGAATACGTCCAGATCGAGGCGAGCTCACGGTCGCCGGGAGGCAACACGGCGACCAGCTTCTCAAAATCGGTGGTGCAAAAGTTCACGATCAACTGATACCGATCTCGCTGGGCGGCATCCAGCAAAACTTGATAGTATTGATCCTGCATTTCTGGCGAACCCGGCAGGGTGACTTGGGGGAAAACCGCCGGTTGCGAATTCATCCCAGTTTCACTCATCGCAATCGGCTTGCGAAACTTCTTCGCGAAGTCAAGCGCCGTGCTTGGGATCGGCCACGGAGTGGCCAGCGTCATGTGAGGATAGTAGCTCATCGCAAACCAGTCGCTCTGCTTCATGAGCTCGCCCACTTCGCGCTCCTGATCGGTGGCGTTGGAGCCCATGCTTCGACCTAAATAGTGGTTCACTTCAGTGGTAAAGAAAATGGGAAGCTTGGGAAACTTAGTTTTCACATTCCGATACGCCTGAGTATGCAATCTTTTATAGGCAGGCCACTTGGTTCGGTCATAAGTCAGCATCGCATTACTTTCGACTCCAATCGCCAGATATTCGGGCCGCAAGGCTTCGACCGAGCGAATCACAAATCGGCTAAAACTCAAGACTACTTTTGCGTCATCCAGGGCCGCGTTCCGCCATTCCGGTGGCAAAGGCATATTGTCCTTTTCGCCCCAATAAGGCGCGAGGTCCTTTCGACTCATCGCGAGCGGCGAAATGGAGAGAAAGACCTTGGTCCCCGGCGGCGGTCGATAGGCCAACTGCTTTTGCACATCGGCGCTGAACGGCTTGTTCTCCAGCGCCTCTTGCCAAGGAATCCCGCCGAGAAACATGATCGCCGTCAGGTCGCCATTCTGCTCCATGAACCGGCGTGCCTGAGTCAGCCCGGCCTCGCTCATCTCCGAAGGCCAGGGCGTAAACCCCATCCGAAACGGCCGACTCTCGGCTAAAACAACCCACGCAATCGCCGTCATCATGAAGCTAGTTTACACATCCGCACTCTGCCGACAACAAACCAGCTCTAAAGCGACAAGACCGGGATCGAGCGCTGCGGATCAGAGAGCCATTCGACTCCATTTGCCCCAACACGAACCATCTCTTCGAGCCCCAGATACCCCCGGCCCGCAAACCATGACGCTCCCATCTCGGCTCCTGCAGGCTGCCGCCGTCATGCGCTGGTGGCCCCGCGACTCCTGGACTCAGGCAGTCTGATCCAGCATCGTTCGAGGCTGGTTGAGTTCATTAGGCCGAATCAAAGATACACGGGAACTTCATTGCAAGAACGCTGTGGACCGACTCGATCTCGACCGCCTCCGGCTCCTGACAAACCTGAAGCTTCAGCTCATCATGTGGGCTGATTCGTCACTATTCGCCCCCGACCAGAAATCCACCCGGCCAACCGTGTACTCTGAAAATCATGAGAGTGTTCACGCTGGGTCTGGCGAAGACCTCAGTGCCGTTGACCGTCTCGTCACTCGTTCGCCCACCGACATCGTTGAAGGTTCCCGGGCTCGTCCATGTTGAATGCCTCACCGCGATGCAGCTCGGTTCGCCGATCGTGTCGCTTGAGCGAATGCAGCTCGGCCATCTTGTCATGTTTGCCGAATGGTCGAGCGAGGATGCAATTGAAGAGTTTCTCTGCCGATCAAAACTTGGTCAGAAAATTGCCCAGGGGTGGCACCTGCGGATGAAGTTTCTCCGTCGGTGGGGCTCGGTTCGAGCCTTCGCCGACTTGCCGGAATCAATCGGCGAGACCGATCCTCTGGCGGCGGTCGCAGCCTTCACGTTGGCACGAATGAAGCTCCCCGAAGTCCCGCGCTTCATTCGATGGGGGCGACCCGTCGAAATTTTGGTCAGAGATCACCCGGAAACAACTTTCTCGATGGCTGCGATCCGTTATCCAAGAACCGTCGCGACGTTTTCCATCTGGAATTCTCAACAGGCCATGATCAATATGGTGCAAGGCCACAGCAGCGTCGAGCAACCCAAGCGTCATATCGATGCGATGAATGAACGGGACCGTCGCGACTTTCATCACGAATTCACCACCCTCAGGTTTTCTCCCATCGCCGAATATGGATCCTGGAATGGACGAACCTCACTCCTTCCTGTCGGAGCGATCCGTGAGTAAGTCGATCTATGCAACCGTGATGGGAAAAGAATTCGAACGACTTCATCCCAAAATCCAAGAACGATTTGGCTTCGATAGCCACTCAGGCAAACGGGCGATTGGACGGGGAGTCATGGCCCGCGTCTGGCATGGCCGGTTCTATACACTCCCATTTCTCAAGGTCGGAACATGGCGGAACATCATGTTTCCCGAACAGGGCGAAAACGTGCCCTTTACGATTGAAAACTGGGCGTACATCGACACTCTGGGCCGCGAAACCGTGACCGAACTCCGAACTTTTCAGCTCGGCCGCGAGCGACGATTTGACGCCTACATGGTTCGAGACCCCAAGCGCAATCAGGTCGTGGACTACATGGGAACTCATCAGCATCTCGCCGTTGATCTCCACCTCAGCGTCGCCGAGAATGGTGGGCTCCGAATTGTTTCGGGCGAGCAGCGATTTTATGAAGGCCGCATCGCGTTCAAGTTCCCGATGTTTTTCTCCGGAAGAGCCCATGTCTTGGTCTGGTTCGATGACGCAACCCAGAAATATTACATCGAAGTCGAAGTCAAGAGCGACATCTGGGGGCCCCTCTTCGGATTCTCCGGAACGTTCGACGTTGAATGGGAAGATGTCGATCCCGAGAACATTCCGAAATCCATTATGCCCCAACGTGAAGAGGCTCGCTTCTAAACCCAGTTCATTCAGAATCACTCCTCACGCAAAAGGCAACTTGAATCGCCCCCATGACAACAACACTTTTCATGCCTCATCTTCGGTCGATCAACAAAAATCTTAGCCGAATCGACTTCTGAAAAAACTCTATTAAGATGCCCCTTTCAATTTGAAACTACGTTGCGATCCGTGTTCTGCCGTTTTGATGCGATGATGGAACTCATGCCAGAAAGTCTGGATTGACACACAAGAGTGAAACTCTCCACGTTTCGCATCGATGTGAATTTATATTGCCGGCTTCTTGCGATGTCGTTTCGCGACTCAGCCCTTACACGCTCAGCGCGAGTTCGACGATTTTCTCCAGCGGCTGGGTTCGGCCTTCGAGCCAGACTTTGTCAAACGCCTCTTGCCCCAGCGCTTCGAGCAGCTGATCCCTCGCTTTGACATTCTCTTCGGCCAAATCGTCAGATTCAAAATAACCCGTCTCCTCGCGAATGAGGTCTGCGGCGCTCAGCACCCGGGCACCATCGGCGGCGCGCTCATCGCCGACCAAGCCGAGCGCGACATAACGACCAATTCCTTCCAACGAACCCGCGATGGCGGCAGGCTCATTCAGTTTGAATCGGAGCGCAAGCGCCTTTTGGTGAAAACTCTTGGCTTCTTGGCGTTCGCCCGCATCCTCTAATGCAGCTCCCAAATTGCCATAGATCATGGCCGTCATGAGGGGGCTGCTCTGATCATCGCTCATCGTCAGCGCTCGCCGATAAGCCTCTATCTTTTCAGCATTGTTGGTATTGCTTGCCTTGTTCGTTAAGACTTTCACAAATCCGATTCGGTCACCCATTTTCTCAAAAAGAACAAGCGCGCGATCATAATGCTGATTCGAATTTTCCCAATCTGCTAATCCGCCATAGGCAATCCCAAGACCGTTGTGAATGGTTGCCAAAAGGATAGGCTCGTCGAGCCCTTCGCTGACTTCCAGAGCCTTCAACAACCGATCTCGATGGGTCTCATAATCCCAGATCGCAAGCGCCATGGTGCCTGATGCGACATAAGCGCCCGCTCGCGCCAAAGCCGAATGGTCGTCTCGCATCATGGCCAACGCTCTGTCCGTATACACTCGACCCTCGCGGATGTGGGCGCGAATGTGCCAATAGCGCCAGAGCGACCCGACCAGCCAAAGAGCGTCCTCGCTCTCTGTTTCAAGCGCCCACTCCAATGCTGCGCGAAAGTTATCTCGCCTTTTGTCAAACAGAGCAAGCGATCTTGCTTGCTCCTGAGACCTTAAAGAGAGCTCGCTTCGTTGAGCAACTTCTCGCATCCATCGCATGTGACGATGACGAAGTTCTTCCAGCTCGCCCGATTCTTGAATGCGCTCGAGCGCGTATTGTCGAACTGTTTCCAACAACCTGAAAGAGGCTTCTTCTCCATCTGAATCGATATTGACAAGACTTTTATCGGATAACGACGAAAGCAGATCCAGAATTTCCCACTCTTCTAAAGAACCACTCGAACAAACCGCTTCGGCATCAGCCAGGCTCCATCCCCCTGAAAAAACCGACACCCGCAAAAGCATCACCTTTTCGTTTTCACTCAAAAGGTCATAGCTCCAATCCACGAGGGCTCGAAGCGTTTGCTGCCTCGGCATCGCCGTTCGCGAGCCCCCCGTCAAAAGGCGAAATCGTTGGTCCAGCTTACTTTCGATATCTTCAACTGAGAGCGTTCGGACACGAGCCGCCGCAAGCTCGATCGCTAAAGGAATCCCGTCGAGGTGATAACAAATCGAAGCAAGAGCAGGCGCATTTTTGTTCGTCACTTCGAAATCAGGCTTGACCAAAGTGGCCCGATCAATAAAGAGTCTTGCGGATTCGAATTGTGATAAGGATTGCGAAGTGTAATGCTTCTTGGGATCGGGCAAAGAAAGCGAAGGAACGCGATAAGTATGTTCACCGGAAACACCTAAGGCCTCTCGACTACTGGCCAATACGGAAACATCCGAACATCTTCGAAGCAAGTCCGCCACAAAGCTGGCGCTACTGCCCACAAGGTGCTCACAATTATCTAGCACAATCAGCAAACTTTTCGACTTGAGCGATTCGATAAGAGTTGACAAAATAGGCTCGCCCGCCGTTTCTTTGACCTTCAAGGCTTCGGCAACCGCGCGGGCCACCAAAGCAGGGTCCGAGAGCGGCGCAAGCTCCACAAACCAGACACCATCGGTAAACCGCTCCAAGATGTCTGCCCCCACCTGCAAGCTGAGTCGCGTCTTCCCCGTTCCTCCGGATCCGAGCAACGTGACCAGGCGACTTTTTGCCAAAAGGGCCTTGATCTCCTCGCTCTCTTTTTCCCGCCCCACAAAAGTCGTGAGCTGCTGAGGCAGATTGTTGGAGTGCGTCGAAAGCGAGTGGAGCGGCGGAAAATCAGAAGGCAACCTGGGGTGCGTCAGCTGGAAAACTTGCTCAGGTCGAGCGAGGTCTTTGAGCTGGTGCGTCCCAAGGTCTCGCAATGTCGCCCCGGGAGTCAGATGGTCGCGCACAAGGTCAAATGTCGTTTGGGACATCACGACTTGCCCGGCATGCGCCGTGCTGAGCAGCCGCGCGACGCGGTTGACCGGCGGCCCAAAGTAGTCGTCGTCGCGGCTCTCTACCGCGCCGGTATGCAGCGCCATTCGCGCTCGAATCGGAACTTCTTCCGGCCAAGGCTCGGCAACCAGAGAAAGCTGGGCACAAAGGACGGCCTCCAGCGCCTCCGTCGCCGTAGAAAACGCCACAAAGAAGGCGTGCGCCATCGTCTTGAAAACAAAGCCCCCCGCCGCGACAATCGCTTCTCGCATCAAGTCGTCGTGCCGCTCCAGCGCCGCCCGCAGCTTTTGCGGATGCGCCTGCCACAACTGGGCACCCCCTTCTAGATCGGAAAAGAGAAACGTGACGGTTCCAGCCGGAATCGGCCTGCGAAGCATAGCACCCATTCTACGTGGTTGACTTGCTCCACGAGCAAGTTCGTGACGAATGGCAACAAAATTGGGACCACATCCTTCTGCCAAAAGCGTCTACTGAAAAGCAACCTTTTGTCTATCTATCTCGTCCTAGAGATCATGAACGTCAAGCTTGCTCTCCAGCGACAAACCCACGCGGCGCTCGCCATGCTGCGCGAGTGTGTTGAACTTTGCCCCGCGGAAACTTGGACTTCGGGCCCGCATCCCCGCAGCTTTTGGCGGATCGCCTATCATGCGGCCGCCTATGCCCACCTCTATCTCTTTCCTAACCTCGACTCGTTTCAGCCTTGGTCCAAGCATCGCCAAGATTGCACGTACCTGGAAGGCGAGGCTCCGGACGTCGCGCCCTATACTCAAGCTGAGATCCTGGAGTGTATCGACCTGATCGATTCGGAAGTCGAGGCCCGCCTCGATGCCCTCGATCTCGACGCCGAAACCTGTGGCTTTACGTGGTACCCCGCCGTCTCCAGGGTCGAGCTCCAAATCCTCAGCCTTCGGCACCTGCACGGCCACATCGGTCAGCTCTCCGAAATCCTAATCGGGAAAGGAATCGACACAACCTGGCTCGGCCCCGCCCCCCAAGCGTAGGGCAATCGCGACGCGAATCGACGTTCCATCCCCGCGCCGGAGAGTCCATCGGAGCCGCTAGGGGTAGATTAGAAGGTGGAGCAGAACTGTGCCTAAGAAAAGACCCTCCTCGCAAGCGATCGAAGAATTCAAGAAGCTCTTTTGGGAGGCTCGCACCGAGCATGCTCGAAATCGCGCCGACAACTCGACGATGGGCGAAGCGGAGCAAAAGGCTCTCTCTTTCGCCGAAGCTCAAGGGTGGGCCTGGGGCGAGCCCCTTCTTCGTGCCTCGCGGCTGTCAGTCAAAAAAGAAACGGCCGACGAAGCGCTCGAAGTTTTGGCAAGTTTGGAAATTCCTGCAGAGCTCGAAGGACACGTCCTGCACATGCAAGGGTATTGCTACAGCATGAAGGGTGATCACGACCTCACCATCGAGTTCTACCAAAAAGCCCTGGATACCCCGGGCTATGATTGGCCCGGCAGCGCCCTCAACAACATGGGGTTAGCCTATTACAACAAGAATGAATTCGACCGCGCCATCGAGTTCTACCAAAAAGCCCTGGGCGCACCGGGTTGCGAAAATCTGGGCGGCATCCTTCACAAGATAGGCCGGATCTATTCAAGGAAAAAGGATTATGACCGCGCTATCGAATTTTATGATCGTGCCCTGAACATCCAGGGCATTGACGGACTAGGCAATGTTCTCAACAACATGGGAATCGTCCATAGCCTTAAGGGTGATCACGACCGTGCCATCGAGTTCTACCAAAAAGCCCTGGATACCCCGGGCTATGATAGACCACACTTAACCCGAAACAACCTGGCGAACAGCCTGAGAGCGGCTTCAAGACTCGACGAGGCTGAAGCGCAATTAAACCAGGTGCTAGAGGAGCCCGATACGGAAGACGAGCACAGGCGGGCTCGAGTGATCCTCGAACTGATTAAACAGCAGCGCAGAAACATCGCGCCAAGCCCAGAAGACGAAGCCGAGGCAAAACAACCGGTCCCGGGCGATGAATATGCAGCACGAATGCTCGAAAAGGTGCGTGACCGCACCACAAAATACGACGAATATATCGGCGCGTACGAGCCCACCCCTGATCCCCCGAACGAGCTAGAAATCCTCCGCGGGTGGAGCAGCGCCGTCACCCTTTTGGAAGGCGCGACCGGACGCAAGTGGCCCGGAGGAGGATACTTCTTGCGGTGGCGCGGAAAGGGCCTCGTCATCGATCCAGGCTTTGACTTCTTGGATAATTTCCACGAAGCCGGTTATCACATTTTGGATGTCCATGCGGTCGCAGTTTCTCACGACCACCCCGATCACAATGGCGACCTCAGAAGTTTAGATGACCTGTGTTATGAGATTTATCGAAACTCCAACAATCCACGACCCGAAAAAGAAAAGAAAACTCTCTTCATGGTCGATGACGATTCATATAAACTATTTCCAAATCAGACCGCAGATCATCGCGGCACTCTTTGCCGCTTTGAGCGTCGTGGTTTTGAGGACAAAAACTGGTTCGGCGGAAAGCGAAACGAATTCCCTTTTCATATTGAGCACTTCCCCGTTCATCACGGAGAAGACGTGCCCGGAGCGCAAGGATTTCGCATTGTTCTCTTCGATGAAAGAGATTCTCAACAGCTCGTCATTGGCTATACCGGTGACACGAAGTACTTTCCAGACCTGGCTAAACACTTGAAGGGCGTGGATATTCTTATTGCTCACTCGAGCCAACCCGATGCAAATGAACTCGTCGACCCTATGTTTGAAAAAGAAATTCACCTCGGCTATAACGGCGTGACAAACCTCGTGAAGGAAGTGAACCCGAAGCTCACCTTGGTCGGAGAATTTTGGGCCGGAATCGCTGACTTGCGCATTGATCTCGTCAAGGGCATTCGAAAACGTTCAGGCGTCAACACAATCTTCCCCGCCGGACTGGGCCTCAAAGTCAACCTCGATGAAATGAAGATTCCATGCACGCACTGTCATCAGAACCAAAGCCCCGAGGACATTAGAATCGCTCCGCCGCAGTCCGAGTTTGGCAACCTTAGCTATCTTTGCGCTGATTGCATGGGCTGAGCCTCACTCCACCATTTGTTCGCGGTCTTGCTAGATGAATCACTGCCCTATCTCCATCAATAATGACCTTGATCTCAACGAATCCAGTTGGCCCTTCGGCGAGTTGGATGCCACGAGCGGACATGCACGGGTGGTACGAGAAATTTGCTCAATGTCTGGGCCATACTCCGCGCATCAAGAATCAAGCGATTCGTACAAGGTGCTCCATAACCTGTTGGAGCCTACGCCTATGAAGTTTGGAGGATTCGGTGAATTCGTTAATTGATAATCTTCCGGAAATCCCGGGGCTCCTTTGTCTTCCAGATTTTCTGGTCGACCCCGATGCGTTGCTCCATGCCGTTGACGCTCTGCCATGGCTCGACGACTTGTCTCGACGCGTCCAGCATTACGGATGGCGATACGACTACAAGTCTCGCACCATTCGTTACGAAGAATTCCTTGGCCCGCTTCCAAGCTTCCTTGCTTCTCTTGCCCAGCGACTCCATTCCGACGGCTTGATGGAGCGCGTGCCGGACCAAGCTATCGTGAACGAGTACCTTCCAGGCCAAGGTATTGCCCCACATATCGACTGCGAGCCATGTTTTGGGCCAGAAATCGCGACGGTTTCGCTGGGCGATGAATACCCCATGCGGTTGACTCATCCTGAAACGGGCGACGCCCACGAAATCTGGTTGCCAGTCGGTTCAGTTTGTGTGATGCGAGGTCCAGCCCGCTACGTGTGGAAGCACGATATCGCAAAGAGGAAATTCGACATGGTGGGCGGGGCGCGAAGAGAACGAAAACGCCGGGTCTCGGTCACCTTCCGAAAGGTGGTCATAGGCTAGATTGTTCGAGCTCTGCGAACATTTGGCCCTCTTCACGCCTGCTGCCAGGTTCATTGCCTGATCCAGAATTATGGTGGAGATGAGGGGATTCGAACCCCTGGCCTCTGCAGTGCGATTGCAGCGCTCTACCAACTGAGCTACATCCCCAGGTTCTGCGGGGCGTCTCGATTCAGCCCCCGGATAACTCGCTCAGGCTACCCCGAGCTCCGCCTGAGCTACAAGAGCGACCTGGGCCCTTGAAGTCGAGTTCATCTCAGGAGCGTGGCTCCGACCTGGAGTCACACGTTAGGCCGGACAGGTTAACCTTCGTCCCGATGAGCCTCAACCGCCCGTGGTCGTGGTGGGCGGGGTGGCTTCGTTGCCAGAGGTGCTCGCTGGATCGCCCGAAGTCGAAGGGGTTCCACCGGTGGTGTCCGGCGGTGGAGGACGCTTCACCGGCAGCTTGATCGTCTTTTCGGAGGCCTTGCCTTGCGAATCAAACGCCCGCAGGGTGAGCGTCGTCGCTTCGGTCAATTGGAGTTCCTTCGTCCCGCCGGCCGGGTCGATCTCCTGAGCTTGCCCGTTCACCGCCAAAATCGCCCGGGTCGCATCGGTGATCTTCCAGGTCAATCGAATGAGCCCCACCGCCGGGTCGATCTCGGACGGATCAGCCTCAAACTGAACGATTTCCGCCAGGCTCTCGTCGGTCACGGTCACGTCAAACGAACGGCTCACCGTCTTTCCGGCGGAATTTTGCGCCAAAAGCCGATACGTGATCCGGCCCGACCGCTGGGCCGTCAGCTCTCGCTCAGAAGTCGTGGGGTCCAACTGAACGCCGGTCGGCTCCAGCAGAATTTTGGTCGCGCCCTCCACTCGATATCGAACGACAAACGCTTCACCCACCCGCTGGCGAGTCGGTTTGATCTCAAAAAGCACAATTCGGGCATCCGGAACCGTCGGCGGAGACCCCACTTCGATCACCACGTCCTTCGTGCTGCCGACCCGCTCGCCGCTCAGAGCCACAACCGAGAATCGGACGGAACCCGTGCGGTTCAGCGTGACCGAGCGCTTGCCGCGAGGCGCGAGGTTGTCGACAACCAGATCGCCGTCCATCAAGAGCCGGACCGAGCGCGTGCTTGCATTGCTCTGCCATTCAAGTTGAACCGAATCTCCGACCAAAGCAGTGGACCGGTCTGAGGTAAAGACCTCGACCGTCGGCGGCTTCGGAATCATCATCACCCAGGCCAATAAGATGAGGAGCCCGAACAAAAATGCCATCAGAGGACCCGGCGAAGCCAGCGGCCGCTTCTCGACTTGGGCCTGGGTCGATCCTGCCACCGTTGGCACCGAAACCGACCGGGCGGTCACGGTGAATCCATAGAGCTTGGTCGGGCTCACGATCGACCGCTTGCCGCTGGCCACCCGGAGGGTGACCTCTTTCGTCTGCCCCGGACCGACCGACGTGCGCTCTTGCTCAAACTCATACGCGCATTCGTCGTCGGGGTCGGTCGCAAAAAGCTGAACCTGATGCTCGGTGTTGCCCAAATTCATCACCGTCACCCGGGTTTCGGCGACCGGGTTGAAGGGACCCAGCACGGCTCGTTTGGGATGGATGTCCACGCTGAGGTGATGGAACGGCTTGATCTCCAACACGCCTTGGGCGGTCCGCACTTCTCCCGATTCGAGATTCCGCACTCGGGCAACGAACGGATAGCTCCCCGCGACCGATTCACTTTCGCGAGGCGGACTTAAAAAGACCAGTTCCGTGCGAGAATCGTGGGGGTCCAGGGTGACTTGCGGCTCCGGAATCGCCACCCACATCACGTCGAGCCCGTCCAAGCTGACTTCGTACTGCCCGGGCGACTCACCTCGATGCGTAATCTCGATGCCGCAAGCCGTTTTTGCCCCGGCTTCCGCGCTCAAGATCTCGTGGGTTAGGCGAACACCGAAACTCATCCGCGTTCGTATTCTAGCATTCTCACCAGCCCGTATAATCCTCTCAAGAATGGTTCTTGCTGCGCTCACGCTCTCCTTAGCCCCATCGCTCACCTTCCAACGAGCTTCCATTTCGTTGGTGCCCGACGAGCCGCTCCCTCTGGGAGGCTATACCGAACGCCAAAGTGCTCCGTTTGAGCCCGGCGGGGACGATCTGCAAGCCCGTGTCATTTTGATTCGCCAAGGCGAGGTCGGGCTCGCGCTGGTGTCCGCCGAAATGCTAACCGCCCCCGAAAGTCTGGTTCGAGAAGTTCAAAAACAGATTCTGCCGC
This sequence comes from Chthonomonas sp. UBA2017, assembly GCA_002335425.1. GTDB lineage: Bacteria > Armatimonadota > Fimbriimonadia > Fimbriimonadales > Fimbriimonadaceae > UBA2017. Next base: position 101,841 of record DDCB01000035.1, on the reverse strand, counting down.
CCTATCGGCTCTTTCTCGCCGCCTCCCATACCCACTGCGCGCCCGATAGCCAGATGCTCAACGACCGGATGACCTTCGCCCTGCCCGGGATAGCGACCTACCGGCGACGCCAATTGGAGTGGACCGCAAACCGAATCGGGCAGGCGATTCGCCAGGCTGCCACCTCAAAGCCAGAGCCACAAACCGAGCTCTCAATCCAAGTAAGGCTTCTCGATCTCAACCGCCCTCGGCGAGTCGGAGCCAACCCAGACCGCCGAGCCAGCCTCGTGAAAGACACCGACGGGATGCCATTCTTCCTGCAATACGCCGCCCATCCAACGCTCTACGGGCCCGAAGAGAGGCGGCTTCGTGGAGATTGGATCGGAGCCTGGATGGTCGACCATGAGGCGCCCGCTTTGCTCGGACCGATCGGGGATGTGTCTCCGGCCTCGCTCGCAAGCAACCCGGCCGAAGCGACCTCTCAGTTCGTCCGCGAAATCAGCAAGGTCTTTGGGCCCTACCCGGGAGATCTGATCGACCCGCAAAAGTTCAGCTGGACCGAGGCGCAAATCCCGCTCGATCCGCCGCAACCTCACCCGACTTTTGCTCAGCAATACGGGTTGCCCCAGCCTTTGGCCGAAAATCTGGTCCAAAGATTTGCCCCGCCCGAAGCCAAAGTCACGGCGTTCCGCATCGGCAAGCTCGCCGTAGTTGGAGTTCCCGGTGAGCCAACTTCGGCTCTGGGCCGACAAATCGAACAAGCCGGACGCCGGGAGGGCTTTCGGTGGACCTTGGTCTGCAGCCATGTCAACGGCTGGATCGGATACATCTTAGAGCCGGAAGACTACGACCGTGGAGGGTATGAAGCCCAGCTCAGCTTCCATGGTCGCAAGACGGCGGAGAGGGTGGCGTCAGCTGCGGCGGAGGCATTGCGTTCGCTGGCCCGAGGGAAGTGACTCGCTGATTGAGGCGATAGATCGCGCCTTTGACTGCGCGAGTGGTCTCATTTTGCAACGTAAACTCATCGTGGCCCACGGCCAGCCAATCGGGCTCGGCAATCGCGAAAAGGACCTGATTTCGGCCCACGAGATTCCCCAGAGAATCTACCTTGACATCAAAGAGTTGTGGCAAAGAATCCATGAAAAAATTAAACTTTTCAGCAGCCTGATCAGCCCGAGAAAGAGCTGCCGAACCGCCGAAAGCGTACACCTTGGACCCCAGGTACCAAAGCTCCACCGTTCCTTCGTCGCCCGGCCGGACGTCCGCTCGCAGGCTGGTCGAGGTCAAACTGCGCCGCGTGGCGATATCTCGCTCGCGCAAACGGTTCAAAAACGCGATGGCCCGCTCTTGAGTCGGCGGGTGGGTGGCGTAGATTCCCCAGTCGATCTTCGGGTTCAGCCGCTCGTCATACCGCAACCGCTCCATGAAGGTCAGCATCCCGATCGGATTGTAAGGACTCTGCAGCATGTACTGAAATCCGGCGAAATCAGCACTCTCTTCGGCTTTCAGATTCCAGCCGCTCGAAAAGGCCTGGCGAAGGAACTGCGCCCCGAGCGCAAGGTTCGTCGAGCTTTCGCTCCTTCCAAGTAGGAGCCCCAGAATCAGCGGCATCATGATGCTGTCGACTTTGCTCTGCTCACGATTCCGGATCGCGATGTGGCGAAGTGATGCGTGAGCAATCTCGTGCGCCAAGACCCCGGCCAATTCGTCATCGGTTTCGGCATATTTGACGAGCCCTTCATAGACATAAATGAATCCGCCGGGGATGCTGAAGGCGTTCACGTCTTTGCCTTCGACGACCTTGAAGGAGTACGAAAACGGGTTCAGTCGCTTGTCGCCCCAAGTCACTTCGACCACGTTGCGATTGGCGATCTCAGCCAATGTTTGGCCGATCTTCTCAACCCGCTGCGCCATCTCGGTGTTGGTGGTCAGCTTCAGCTCTTTCTCGATCTCGGCGGAGTATTGCTTCCCCAGGCGGGTGTCCGCATCGAGGTCAGCCTGATGCCGTCGGTCTCGCTCCGGAGGGGGCTCGGGCTGACTTTGATCGACCCGATCCACGGCCGCCAACGCCCGGGGCGGGAGCGCCGCGCGCCAACATTCATGCCCAGAATGGCCGCACGAGCCCGCGGGGACATGGCTCCATCCCAAGATCGAAGCAAGAAGAAGCGCGGTCACAAGGTTTTAGACGCCTCGCTGGGCTGGGCCGTATCCAAAGGACCCTCGGGAGGCGATTCGGAGGCGTGAGATTCGGCAAGATGAACGGGTCGATCCCGCTCGCGGTCGACGATGCAAAGGATGCCAAAGGGGCTCGACCCGGCGTTGCGAAATTGATGCGCCATCCCGCTCTCCACCTGGACGACGTCGTGCTGTTTCAAAGAAAACCAGTCATCGCCAAGTCGAACCTCGCCCTGACCTTGCAACACGAGGACGCAATGCTCATGTTGATGTCGCTCGAACGAACTATAGCCGCCCGGTGCAATCTCAAAGTAGCGAGTTTCAAACAGCGACCGGTCCGAGGAGTACAACACTTGCCGTGTCACTTCCATCCAAGTCCCTGGCTCATTCTTGTACTGATCCAGGGGCACATCGGTCCAGCGACCGGATTCAAATCTTCGGATCATGTGAACTGCACCATCGCCTTGAGGAGATCTCCCCGCTTCATTTTTTGATACGCCTCGGGAAGCTCATCGAGCGCCACGAAGTCGCTGACTAGATCGTCCGCGGCCCGCCAGCCATCGCGGAGCCAACCCGCGGCCTCCCGAGTATCTTCGGGGCCACACGAATAACTCGCGACAATCTCCAAATCTTGAAAATAGAGTTGGCACCAGTCCATCGCCACCGGCTGACCAGGGGGCAACGGGGCAAAAAGCACCACTCGTGCCGCCGGGGCCGCCCCTTCCAGCGCGAACCTTAGTGCAGACTCGTGGCCTGGACAAACAAAAATGACCTCAGCTCTCTCGCCTTGTTCGGGAGCGCGTGCGTCGATCCCCCGATCTTGGGCCCATTGCCTCCGATCAGGCCGCAATTCGTACCCGATGACCTCGTAGCCGAGCTTCTGAACGACCAAGGCATGAGCAAGCCCCAACGATCCAAGGCCGATCACGGCCACACGATCGCCCGGGCAAAGCCGGGCCCGCTGAATCGACTTGGCGACACAACCAAGAGGCTCAATGAGCGCCGCATCGACGTCGCGGAGCTCAGGAATCAGAAAGCTATCGGTCAGATTTTCCCGGCTCAGAGCAAACCGCTCGGCCATCCCGCCCGGGACGAGCCGAGTCGATTGCCACTGTCGGCAATGAACGTACGCCCGGCGAAAGCACATTTCGCACTGGAGACACGGGGCGTGGTGGTGAACGAAGACCGGCTGACCCACCGGAAACCGGTTGTCCTGGGATTCCAAAATCGTCCCGCAGACTTCATGGCCTAAGATCGGATTCGACTTTTGATCCAGGTACCAGTCCATGAGCTCGCCCGAGCAGAGCCCGCTCGCCGATGCTTGAACAACGAGTCCGCCCGGAGGACACTCCGGCTCCGCGCAGTCCTGGATTTCGATCCGGCCCCCACCGACGTAGCGCGCGACCTTCACGGCTTGAAAACGTACTTGATGCCACGCCCTTCGCGCAGATCATCAAAGACTTGGGCCGCCTCGTCGAGACGACGCTCCCCGCTTAAGAGCGGATCGAGAACCAGTCGCTCGTCCAGTAGCCATTCGCGAGCCTTGCGAACGGCTCGAGTCCCAAAGTGGAACGGGCTGATCAAGGTGATCTGATCGTAATGGACTCGGCGAGTGTCGAACGTGACCGTACTTCCTGCCGGGCAACCCCCAAAGAGAACCACCTTTCCGCCGCGGGTCACAAAATCCAGACTCTTTTCCCAGATCTCCTCACGCCCGGTGCACTCGATCACCATGTCAAAAGCCCCTTGATAAGATTCACAAAGCTCAGGCAGCTCGACCGTCCGAGCGCTCAACCGCTTCGCGATCTCAAGTCGGGCTGGATTTCTCCCCGCCACCGTCACTTCGGCGATCCCTAAAAAGTGGAGCACGCTGGCGAACATCAATCCGATCGCCCCGGGGCCGATCACCAAGATGCTCTGGTTCGATGTTGGCGCGGCCAGCTCAATGCCCTGGGCCACACAGGCCAAAGGTTCCAAGAGAGCCGCTCGTTCGAAGCTCAATCCGGGAGGTTTGGGGAACAGGTTCAGCCGCGCGACATGCTCGGGGATCAACAAATACTCTGCATAAGCCCCCAAAACCTTGGTGCTCATGATGCTTTCGCAGAGGTTCTCCTGGTCGCGCAAACACCATGCGCACGTCTGGCAAGGGGCCGAGTGGACCCCCATCACCTCTTCGCCCACGGTGAAAGGGGCATGGGGACCCACGGCCGCGACGACTCCTGAGTATTCGTGTCCAAGCCCGCCCGGCATCGGAATCTGGGGATGGCCGCGCAGATAAGCTTTTAGGTCTGTACCACACGTCGTGGCGGCTTGCACCCGAACCAAAACTTCGCCGGCCTGGGGCACCGGAATCGGCACGCGGCGATGCGCCAGTTGGCCCGGAGCCTCCAGAATGACCGCTTCCATCACGCGGCTGGCTATCGACGACTCTCGAACCAAAGATCCTCCATACTCCGTTCCTCAACTCTTCTCGTGGACCGCACTGGTAAACTTCGCGTCGAACCCAAAGCGTCCCTGCTGGGATTCCTCAAAACCATGCCCACCGTTGAAACGAGTGTCTGGATTCAGGCCCCTCTTGCAAGAGTTTACGAGATCGCCAAAGATAATGGCTCATTTCCTGAGTTCATGTCCGACGTCAAGTCGGTCGAGATCACCGAAAAAGACGGCTCCCGGGTCGTCAGCGACTGGGTTGGCATTGTGCCGACCTTTGGCCTCAAAGTCCGATGGACCCAAGAAGACGTCTGGAACGACGACGCAAAAACCTGCGCCTTTCGCCAGCTCAAAGGCGATTACGATCAAATGGATGGGGTTTGGAACTTTGTCGAAGAAAACAATGGGACCCGGTTTAGCTCGGTGGTCAACTACGAATACAACGTCCCCGGCCTCGGGGCGCTGGTCAAAAAGGTCATCCACAACATCGTGATCAAAAACATGGACGGCGTTTTGGGCGCGATCAAGGCGCGAGCCGAGGGCTGAGCGCGTCTTGTTCACCGGAATCATCGAGCACGTCGGTCGCCTGGCTAGCCTGAACCAGGGCCGGCTCACCCTTGACTTTGATCCCGCCTGGACGGCGGACGAACCGATCCAGATCGGAGAGAGCATCGCCGTGAACGGCTGCTGTCTCACCGCCGTGACGTCGGAGGCCAACCAGGTCGAATTTGACCTCAGCCAAGAGACGCTCGACCGAACGGCCCTGGGGCAGCTTCGCCCCGGCGGACGAGTGAATCTCGAACGAGCCATGCGGCTCAATGGCCGTCTCGGAGGCCATCTCGTGCTCGGCCATGTCGATGCTGTCGGAACATTGAAAGAAGTGACTCCAACCCCGTCCGCGATCATCTTGACTGTCGAAGCCCCGGCCGAGGGCGCAAAATATCTGATCGACAAAGGCTCCATCGCCGTCGACGGCATCAGCTTGACCCTGGTCGAGCCGCGCGATTCGGTCTTCCGGCTCTGGATCATCCCCCACACCTGGGAAGCCACTCACCTGAGCGAGCGTCAGCCCGGCGACCTCGTCAACCTTGAGTTTGATGTCCTCGCCAAATTCACCGAAAGGCTCCTGGCTGCCTCAGGAAAACTTTAAGTTCATGTCAGATTCTTATCGAATTCTCTTTCTAGGAGACGTTGTTGGCAAGCCCGGCCGACGAGCGGTCCAGGAGTTGTTGCCGAGCCTGCAAGAGGCTTACTCGCCGCTCTTCACGATCGTCAATGGCGAAAATAGCGCCGGTGGAGTCGGGATCACCGCCGACATCGCCGAAGAGCTCTTTCAAGCCGGAGCCGACGCCCTGACTCTCGGAAATCACGCCTTTCACAAGCGAGACATCGCCCCGTATCTCGACCAAGGCCGCCCGATCATCAGGCCCGGCAATATGCCACCGGGCACCCCCGGCTGCGGAAAAACATCCCTGAATCGAGGCGGCATCCAGCTGGATGTGTTTAACTTTTGCGGCCGAGTCTACATGGAACCTTACGACGATCCGTTTCGATGGATCGACGAGGAGCTGGCCTCTTCCACCACCCCGCACCGATTCTTAGACTTCCACGCCGAGGCGACCAGCGAGAAGATTGCGATGGGCTGGTATGTGGCCGCCCGCGTGACCGCGCTCGTCGGCACTCACACCCATGTGACCACCGCCGACGAACAGATTTTGCCGGGCGGGACGGCGTACATCACCGATGTCGGCATGTGCGGCCCCCAAGACAGCGTCCTGGGAATGGACAAAGAGATTATTTTGCAAAGGTTTCTGACTCAAATGCCCCAAAGATTTGAGGTGGCCAATTCCATCGGGAGTATCCGAGGGGTTATCATTGACGTCAGAAAAGAAGATGGCCGAGCCTGGTCGATCCAGCGCATTGCGATGGAAGCCAGCTAGGCCCGACCGAGTCCCGAATTGAACAAGGAAACGATCATGAAAAAATGGATAGGCACCACCCTCGCCCTGGCACTTTCGGCGCTGAGCTTTGGCCAGGCCTCGTTATATCTGGCGGGGCGCGCCATTGCCGACCAAGGGATTTCGCTCCGACCCTGGGGGAGCGGCAGCATCGCCGAATCTGACGAGGTCGCCCTCGAAGGCACCAAGTCCATCCGCATTTCAACCCGCAACTTCTTCCAAGGCGGAAGAATGATGTACGCCAACCCGGTCGACTGGGAATCGGCGTTCGGGGACCAAAACAATCTTCTGTTGATCCAGTTCCAAGTCGCAGGATCGGCACCTGCCGGTGGCAACACGAACCCGGCTGGGGGCCGAGGCGGAGATGATGATCAAACTCCACCGCTGGCGGGCAGCGGCGGCGGAGGCCGACAAGGTGCCGGCGGAGTCGGACTCGGCAACAACAACCTTTCTGGTGAAAACCAAGGCGCAGCCGGGGGAACCGTCGCGGCCACCGGGCCCACGATCCGCAATCTGCGACTGGTCATCACCACCACCGACGACAAAAAGAGCGAAATCTATCTTCCGATCTCGACCGGATCGAGCGCAGGCCAGCGCGGATGGCGCACCGTCGGAGTGCCGCTCCAAGCGATTCGAGGCTTGTCCGCCTCGAATAAGAAGGTGAAAGAGGTCGCCATCAGCGCCGACTCCGTCGGAACCTTCTTCATCGGCGAGATGAAGATTCTGAACGATTCGACCCCGATCTATGGGCAAGCCAACCACACCGACCTGAATCTGGCCTTGGGCGATGAGATCGAATTCATCGGTCGAGGGTCCGGCGGGGCCTCGGTGCTCCGATATTCCTGGGACTTCGACTCCAATGATGGAATTCAAACCGACGCCGAAGGCCAGTCGGTGCGCCGCCGGTTCCGCAAGGCTGGAACCTACACGGTGACGCTCACGATCAGCGACGTTTATGGCCTCAAGAAGCCTCACACAACAACCATCAAGGTCGTCGTTAATCCATAAGCGATCACGAGTTCGTACAACATTCAAGACTGATAGGTTCAAATGCCTATCAGTCTTTTTTCTGGCATTCAGCAGGAAAATCGGAAAACTCGTCGAAACCGACAAGCTTTTTCTTGACGTGCGTAACAAAAATCCCCTACACTAAAGGGTAGAGGATGGCTGAGGCTGTGTGAAAGCAGGCCTGGCAACCAAAAGAATGGCGTGGGCTGAACCCTGTCCGAATAAATTCCAGCTGATGCACGATGAAGAAATCGTGCAGCTGGCCAAATCAGGGGCCCCTGGAGCAGCTGAATTCCTCATCAATCGCTATCGCCCTCTGGTCGAAAGCAAGGCGAAAACGTACTTCGTCCTCGGGGCCGACCACGAGGACGTGGTGCAAGAAGGCATGATCGGCCTTTGCAAAGCGATTCGGGATTTTCGAGAAGATCGACTGAATAAGTTTCGGCCCTTTGCCGAGCTCTGCGTGACCCGCCAAATCATCACCGCCGTCAAAACAGCCACTCGCCATAAGCACGCCGTCCTGAACGCATCGGTGTCGCTCAATCAAGGCTTTGGCGAAGATCAGTCCGAAGGCTCGCTCATCGACGTCTTGCCGGACAAAAGGAGCGAGAGTCCGGAGCAGGTAGCCCTCGCCCAAGAGCTTCCCCGGAGTCTGGATCACCTCGTCGAGACGTCGCTCAGCGAGCTGGAGCAATGCGTTCTCAAGTGCTATTTAGATGGCAAATCGTACCGGGAGATGAGTGACGAGCTTCACTGTCGGACCAAGTCAATCGACAACGCGCTACAGCGGGTGAAGCGCAAAATTGGAGCGCTCCTGAAGGTTCAGGAGTAGGCTCGACCTTTGAAGACCCGAGTCCTCACAGCCCTGGCCTTGCTTCCGGTCGTCCTCGGAGTCTTGCTTGCCCGGTCGCCGTGGCCCACCGCCGTCTTGGCCACTCTCGTCGCTTACCTCGGCATGCGCGAACTGACCTACTTGGTTTCGAAGGGGAAGTCGAATGTGGCGATCCCATCGCCCTTCATGATGGCTGGCACCGCCATCATCGCCTTTCAGCCCACGCCCGACGTGCTTCGGTTCGTGCTCGTCTTCGCCTCGCTCATGACGTTAGGAGGCGTGATCGCGCTCCTCAAGCTTGCGAAAGGGGTTCGGGCTCTGCCGCTACGCGGACTCGCCAGTGGCTGGCTGATGGGCCCACTCCTGGCGATGGTAGCGCTTCAGGCGGGCGGCGTCGGAGCCCCGCTGGGCTCCGCCTTTGCGCTGAACTTAGTCTTGATGCTCGTCTTGCCGATATGGGCAGGCGACACCGCCGCCATCATTGTCGGCAAAGCGTGGGGTAAGCGACCTCTCGCCCCCCAGATCTCTCCCAACAAAACCTGGGAAGGGGCGACAGGATCGCTCGTGGCGTCGGTGGTCGTCGCTGCCGCCGCTGGCTCGTTCCTCGGGATCGGATGGGGCTTGGGGTTGGCTTGCGGAGTTCTCGCCGGAGTCCTCGGACAACTCGGCGATCTCTTAGAGAGTGCGTTGAAGCGGTCCTCAGGGCTCAAAGACAGTGGCTCGCTCCTGCCGGGCCACGGCGGCATTCTCGACCGCATCGACTCGCTCTTGCTCGCGGCCCCCTTTGTGGCCGCGCTGCTGCTCCTCACTCGCTCGGCGGGGTAGGGGTTTCACGTGAAACGCGGCCCAGAGCAAGCCAGGTATCCTCAAACCTCGCCATGAGCATTGTCGAAGCCAATCAGCTTCAAAAAAGCTACTTTCAGGTCAAAAAACAACCCGGGATTTGGGGCTCAGTCAAAGGGCTCTTTTCTCGGGAAAAAACCGAAGTCAAGGCGGTGCAAGGTATCGATCTCAAGATCGAACCCGGGGAGCTCGTGGGGTTCTTGGGTCCGAACGGGGCCGGAAAAACCACCACCCTCAAAATGCTCAGCGGAATTCTCTATCCTACCGCGGGCTCATGTCGCGTCCTGGGCTTCAACCCCAGCGACCGAAAGCCCGAAATGCTCCGCCAAATCAGCCTGGTCATGGGCAACAAGAACCAGCTTTGGTGGGATCTGCCCGCCTGGGACAGCTTCATCGTCTACCGAGAGATGTACGACATCGACCCGAAAGTCTTCGACCGCAGGATCGAACGGCTCCTGACCGAGCTTGAACTCACCGACAAAGTCAACACCCAGGTCCGCAGGCTCAGCCTGGGCGAGCGGATGAAATGCGAGCTCGTCGCTGCCCTGATCCACAATCCCCGAGTCGTCTTCCTGGATGAGCCCACCATCGGGCTCGATTTGGTCAGCCAAAAGCGGATCCGCGAGTTCTTGCGCGACCTGAATCGGGACGAAGGCTCCACGATCCTCCTCACGTCGCATTATATGCAAGACGTCCAAGAACTCTGCGAGCGGGTCATCGTCATCGATCACGGCATCGTTGTCTTCGATGGTGGACTTGAGAGCCTGATGACCGAGTACAGTCAGTCGAAGCGCCTGCGGATCACTTTTGCCAGCGAAATTCAGGCCGGATTCGCTCAAGAGTTCGGGGAGCCGGTCGAACAAGAGGCCAACACCGTGGTCCTCTCGGTTCCCCGGGACCAGACGGCGGCGATCACCGGGTCCATTCTCCAGCGATACGACGTTGCCGACATCGGCATCGAAGAGGTCTCCGTCGAAGAGGTCATTCGCGACCTGTTCGCCCGGAATAAACCCGCCGAACAGGTATCCTAAGGTCAGCTTTCACGACAGGAAAGGTGATCCCGAAAATGCAAGAATCGAGCCTCTCGACGCGCTATGATGCGTCCCAAGTTGAGTCCAAATGGTACGCCCTCTGGGAAGAAGCAGGCCTCTTTCAGCCTGAAAACGACCCCAGCAAGCCGATTTTCTCGATCACCATCCCTCCGCCGAACATCACCGGCTCGCTCCACATGGGCCACGCCCTCTGTTATCCCATCCAAGACCTCCTCGGTCGTTACCAAAGGCTCCGAGGCCAGCGCGTGCTCATCTTGCCAGGACAAGACCACGCCGGAATCGCGACCCAATCCGTCGTCGAAAAAAACCTGAAGAAAGAGGGGCTGAGCAGCGTCAAGCTCGGGCGCGAAGCCTTCGTCGAAAAAGTCTGGGAGTGGCGAAAGACCTCCGGCGACACGATCTTGCATCAATTCCGGTCACTCGGCTGCGCCTTCGATTGGAATCGGTCCCGATTCACGCTCGACGACAAGTACGCCGAGGCGGTGCTGCGCGTCTTCATCGACTGGTTCCGCCGCGGCCTGATCTATCGAGGAAAGAGGGTCGTGAACTGGGATCCAGTCCTAAGAACCAGCGTCAGTGACATCGAAACCGAACGTAAAGTCGTTCAAGGCAAGCTGTATCACATTCGATACCCGTTCGCTGATGGCTCCGGGCATGTCACGATCGCAACCACAAGGCCCGAGACGATGCTCGCCGATGTCGCCGTCGCGGTTCACCCAAGCGACAAACGATACGAAGGCCAGATCGGAAAGGCCCTGATCTTGCCGCTCATGAATCGAGAGATTCCGCTGATCGCCGACCCTTATCCCGACCCCGAATTCGGCACGGGAGCCGTCAAAATCACTCCCGCTCATGACCCCAACGACTACGAGGTCGGGATCCGCCAAGGACTCTCGATGCCGGTCGTGCTCGACGAACGGGCCAAAGTCAATGAGTTCGGAGGCCCTTATGCAGGCCTCGACCGGTACGAAGCGCGCAAAAAAATTGTCGCCGACCTCGAAGAAGCCGGAGCTCTGGAGAAGATCGAGGACCACGAAATCGCGCTGATCGTCAGCGAGCGAAGCGGCGAGGTGATCGAGCCTCTGCTCAGCGAACAGTGGTTTGTGGCCCAGACCAAATTGGCACAACCGGGCATCGATGCGGTCAAGAAAGGCGAGATCCAGTTCTTCCCGGAGCGATACAATCGCATCTTCCTCGACTGGATGGAGAACATCCGCGACTGGTGCGTAAGCCGGCAACTCTGGTGGGGCCACCGAGTCCCGGTCTATTACACCGAAGAAGGAACACCTTTTGCCGCCCTCAGTTGGGACGACGCCCAAGCTCAAGCGGGCGAAGCCAAGATTGTTCGACAAGATGACGACGTCCTCGATACGTGGTTCAGCAGTGGACTTTGGCCATTTGCCACGCTCGGCTGGCCCGAAGCCACCGACGATCTCAAGACCTTCTATCCCACCAGTGTCCTCGTGACCGACCGAAACATCATCAACCTTTGGGTGGCAAGAATGGTCATGATGGGGCTCGATTTTATTCAAGAAATTCCGTTCAAACATGTTTATATCCATGCGACTGTGATGAACGAGCAAGGCCAGCGAATGAGCAAATCGCTCGGCACAGGGGTCGATCCGATGGAGGTCATCGAAAAGGTCGGCGCGGACGCCATGCGGTTCACTCTGCTCAGCCAAGCCGGCTCGAACCAAGAGATTCGTTACAGCGAAAAGAAGACCACCGACGCCCGGAACTTCTGTAACAAGATCTGGAACGCCTCTCGATTCGTACTCATGAACGTCGAAGGCGAGGGACCCGCGCAGTCAGGACCCTTGGAGCCAGTCGATCAATGGCTTCTAAGCCGCCTCGCCCGGACCGAGGCCATCGTGCGCCAAGCCTATGACGGCTACGACATGCAACTGGCGGGGACGACGCTCTACGACTTTTTCTGGAGCGAGGTTTGCGATTGGTACATCGAAGTCTCGAAGTCCCGACTCCAGAATCCGGAGCAGCGAGCGACTCCGCAATGGGTGCTACTGCGAGTTCTACGGGCCTTTGTGACCATGCTCCACCCGATCATGCCGCACCTCACGGAGGAGGTCTACAGCCACCTCCCAGGGACGAAAGGTTTCTTGATGCAAGCCTCCTGGCCCGACATCCCGCGAGAATGGCTGAATCCAGACGTCGAAAGCCGAGTCGAGCGATGGTTTGAGCAAACTCGAGGGCTGCGCGCGCTCCGAGCTGAGGTCGATCTCGCTGCGATGAAGACCGTGCCGGCGGTCTACTTTGAGGGAGATTTGCAAGGCGGCGAGGCCGTCATCGCCAGCCAAGCCTGGTTCGAACAGCTTGTTCCTGGTCAGCCGGCCGAGGGTCGATCCGTCTCAACGACCGTGGCGGGGGTCGATTGGCACCTGCCAATCGAAGGCCTGATTGACCCCGCCCAAGAATCGGCCCGGTTAGAGCGCGAAAAGGCGAAAACCCAAGCCGAGCTGACCAAACTTGAGGAAAGGCTCTCGAACCCCATGTTTGCCGAACGAGCCAAGCCCGAAGTGGTCGAGCGCGAACGAGCCGCGGCCACGGAACTGCGTGAGAAGCTCAGCAAAATCGAAGCCCGACTCGCCCTCTTTCGGTAAGATTGGCTCGCCGAAGGCATCTCATTTCTTCGCCGCCGTTCGAGCCGGGCGGGCCGGGCCCGGCTGACCGACGATTCCCGGCAGGTTCAACTTGTTCTGCTCACGATGAAGCAACCAATGCCCCGTAAAATCGCTTATAGTGAATGAACTCCTTTGGAGAGGTGCAGAAGAATTGGGTTGGCGAGATAAATCGGACTTAGGGCTCGAAGTGATCGAAAAGGCTCACGACACCCTCAAAATCACAAACCAGTGGCGGACGGATCAGGCGCGCGGCTACACCTGGTGGGCCAGCGACTTTGCGTTTCGAGTTTGGGCCGAAGAGGGCTTTTATCACAACGCCACCGCGACGTATCGACTTCATATTGAAACGGACCTTCTCCGCGGACGCGGCAAGGCCCACCAGTTTGAAGTCGCCCTCGAAAAGGAGATGGATTCGAGCAGCATGAGTGCGGTGGTGTATGACCACACGGACGACACCTATCGTCTGCACTGCAGCGTGTTTCTGAATTCTGACAACGCCGAGTGGCTCTCAAAGCTGTTCCCGGCGGCCGCCGTCCTCCAACTTTCAGAGGCGAACTCCATTGTCCACGACCTCGCCCGAGTGCTCCACGCCACGCCCGCAGTCAGCGAACATCCCCAAAGCGGGATGCGACGCGAACCCGACCCGATGCTTCATGCCCTCGACCAGTGGTTCAAGCCGCTCGGTCAAAAGCCCTCGCACTGGCTCGGGGCCGCCGAATGGCGCGACATGGAGCGCTATATGGAGCGCCAGGCCGTCACCTTCGAATGCGACCACCAGTCGGTTCTGCGAGCGACGTTCGATTGGCGGGTCAATCCGAATCTCTCCCAGGTGCTGGAGTGTACGTGCCATGAGCCGCACCCCATCCTTGGCAATGGGCTCCACCTGACTTTGACCTTGCCTTTGGAACTCGCCCCGGAACCGTGCGCCCATTTGGCGCTCCAGCTCAATCAGCACGAGCGGCACGAATGGAAGCGAAGCCACATGATCGGCTCTTGGTGCGTTCATGGGACTCAGCTCGCTTTTCGAGCCTTCTTGCCCAACACCGTTTATCAGCACGACCTATTGCCTCAGATCGCGCTGACCATGGCGCTTCGTGCCCAATGGGTGGACGAATACTTCCTGGAGCTCTACACCGCAGCGCAACATCATTAGAGCCTGTTTCTCGGCAAGGCTCGTCGTGCATACTGAAAGATCTATGGTCACCACACTCTGCGCTATCGCCCTGCTTGGCCAAACCTCATATGCTCCCACGGGAGCCCAAATCCAGGTCACGATGGGCAACAACAAGTCGTTTGTCATCACCTGCGACCCCAAGGCCTCGCCCAAAACTGTCGCCCGGGTCACCGAGTTGGTCCGCGCGAAGTTCTACGATGGGATTCGTTTTCATCGCGTCGAAGATTGGGTGAGCCAGTGGGGCGACCCCACGAGCCGGAAGAGTCTCGATGGCGCGGGCTCAGGTGGATCGGGCAAGGCCCTCCCGTTTGAAGGCTCGAAGGTCTCGTTCCTTCGGGGCGTCGTCGGGGTCGCGAGCACCGGAGCGGGGGTCGGAGGCGATTCTCAGCTCTTCATCATCAAGAAAGATTCGGCCCGGCTGGATGGCAAATACGCCGTGGTCGGCAAGGTCACCCAAGGGATGAACGTGGTCGATGCGATCGTCCGGGGCGACACGATCAAAACCATGCGCGTCCTGGCCCGGACTCGGCGCTAAGCACGACCCTTGCTAGAGAGACTCGGAGCAGGAGGAGCGGGCGTCGATGAAGCCGGGCGAGGTCCGTTGGCCGGGCCGGTTGTGGTCGCCGCCGTATGCCTCCCCGAATCGTTCGACGCACGAGGGCTCGATGATTCCAAAAAGCTGAGCCCTGAAAAACGGGCTCAGCTCGCGACCCGAATACGAGAAGGAGCTGATTGGGCCGTGGAAGTCGTCGAACCCGCCGAGATCGACCGGCTCAACATCCTGGGGGCCACCCTAGAGGGCATGCGGCGGGCGCTGGTCTCCCTCCGCCCAGCGCCAGCTTTTGCCTGGGTGGACGGAAACCGAACTCCGAGCAACTGCCCCTGCCCGGTCGAGGCTGTCATCAAGGGGGATGGGCACTTCGCCGAGATCGCGGCCGCCTCGATCCTCGCGAAAACGACCCGGGACGCGATCATGGTGGAATGGGCTGCCCGATATCCCGCGTACGGATTCGAAGAGCATTTTGGTTATCCCACCCCGCTCCACCTGGAACGACTGCGACAGCTCGGCCCCTGCCCCCTCCACCGACGTTCTTTTGCTCCGGTCCGAAACTGGATCGAGCCGAACCAACCATGCCTGATCGGCCTCGACTAGGAAGCGCAGCCGAACTGCGGGCGGCCCAGCACCTGCAAGCCCAGGGCTACACCCTCGTTCACCGAGGGTTCAAAGCCGGGCGAGGCGAGATCGACCTCATCGCCCTGGACGGCTCGATCATCGTCTTTGTCGAGGTCAAAGAGCGCCTGAAAAGCGCCCAAACTCCTGAAGAAGCCCTGACCCGCGACAAGCAAACTCGCCTCGTGGATGCGGCCCGCCATTACCTCGCTCAGGTCGGACTTCCCGAAGCCGAATGCCGCTTCGATCTCATCGCCATCGACCGAAGCGGCCTCCGCCACTACCGCCAAGCCTTCGACCCCTAAGGAGCTCCCGAGGCTCGAGGAGTGGGCACGACTTGGAGCCCGCCCGGGCCACTCTCGAGGTTGATCCAGCCTGCATTCTCCGACCAAACGAACCCACGAAGCCGATACGTCGCTCGATCAAATCGCGCTCGCTGGGTCCCTTTTGAGCGAGTGTCAAAGTTGAGCCAGCCCAAGTTTTCGGACCAGCCGTAACCGTAGAGCTCGTCTTTGGGGCTGATATTGACCCCGTAGTCCGAAGAATCTCGGTTCATAAAGGTTGAACCGTTCAAGGGGGCCCCTGAGTTGAGCCGAATCCAACCCGCGTTTTCAAGCCAGATCCATCCGCGCAAATGGGTTGAGCGAACTTCAACCCCTTGAGTGCCTGAATTCGCATCAGCCCAGTTCGACCAGCCCAGATTCTCCGCCCAAGCATACTTCGCCGTCGAAGAGATTTTGCCCCACGAGATCTGAGCGACGACCAAACTCGCCAAACTGAGAACTCCGAGCGCACCCAACCATCGCCCCCAGCGGACTGACTTAGTAGATGAAGTTGGCTTGGGGATGGTTCGCATTGGCAACTCCCGTAATGGCTCCTACGGACGTGATGTTCACGAGTGGACCAAATGAATTGTTTGCTGGGATCGTAAAGGGTGTTGTCGCGCCGGTGACCCGATTCGAATAGATATAGTTACGGATCTTTCCAGCAGCTACAGAAACACCATTGGTTCCAATGAAAACATTGTTCTCACCAATTACACATTGGTTGCCTTCGATTCGTATTCCCGTGACGGAATTATCAATGGTGTTGTTTGTGATGGTCACTCGATCTTGGGTGGTAAAGATTCCGAAGATGCACTCACCGATCTGATTGTCACGAATGGTTGAACCCTCAAAGCCCGAGAACCCAAATGTACAAGCTCCGGCGACCGAGTTTCTGACGGTGCTCTGAAACCCAGCAATAAATCCAGTATCGCAATTGGAGGCAGTACAATTGAACGCGAGGGATGCCTTACCAAGTGCAAAGCCTTCTCCGCAACCGCGAGCGACTGAATTTGAAACAATAGAGCTGTAGTCAATCGCAATTCCAACCCGACACTCCATCGCGGAAATCTTGTCTGCGGTGTGAGAACGACCTAGCAAGTAAATCCCAATGTCAGAGCCCATCACAGAACCGTTTTCAACTCGAACGCCGTCAATGGGTCCGTCAGATCGAACGGCAAACTTGGTGTTATCCACGGTCCTGATTCGAAATCCGCGCAGATCCAGACGGACATTACTAGAGTTAATCTGAATGCCGTCCTTCCCGACTGGAGCTTCGAGGTTTTGCGTGAGGTGATACGCACCCGGTTGTGAAATGACGTAGACCGCCGCACCTGAACCCGCCAGCATCTCCACTGGTCGACTCGGCTCGACTTGGTCGAGCGTCTTCATCGTCGGAGACACTGGCCCCGGAGGCGGCGTCAAGCTTCCTGCGAATACCACTCCCGCCAAAACGACCATGACGAACATCGACCAAATCATGAGTCGGCGTCGCACGTTACTTCCCAAATCGATATGAATCATGTTTATCCTCTCGGGGCCTTTCGCGAGGCCCTCCCTGTACTATCATAGCGGAAAAAAGCTCTAAGAACAAGGAAAAATTCTGAACTATCGCAAAGCCGTCACGAGCCGCGTCACGCCATGGCGAATGGGATCGACAACGGGGACGCCGAGCTCGTCTTCCCAAGTTTCGCAAGCGGTTCGGGCCTCAGATTCGTCCAGGCCCGAAGTGTTCAAAGCCACCCCGCTCCACCGAGGGCGAGGATAGGTGCCGCCGACCTCCGCCAGGTCTTGGTAGAGCCGGACATAGCCCGCCAAATCTGGAATTCGAATCTCTGGCAATTTCATCAGGTGCTCCTGACCCGCGCGGTGACAAAGGATCAAGTCCGTCGGGCAGCTCCCTCGCAGGAGCGGTAGGTTCGCCGTGCTGCCGGGGTGCAAGAGCGCCCCTTGGCCTTCGATCAAAATCCACTCCGCGTCGGCATGCTTGAGGACTTCGCGCTCGATGGCTGAACTGGCATAGTCCACCCGCACCGCATCCAGAGGCACCCCATCGCCCATGATCGTGATCCCGATCTGACCGGTAGCCACAAAGCGAGCGTCGATCCCTTGTTCGCGGGCCACGCGCCAAACTTCGAGCCCGGCCGTCATCTTGCCAATCGCCATGTCGGTGCCGATGAACAAAATCCGTCGATTGCCCAGCTTCGCCGCCGCCCCAGTCCCGACTCCCAACCCTTCGGGTTCCTGACGAAGATCCCAAACGAATTGGCCTTGTCGAAGAGAAGGAAAGTGAGGCCCGATTCGATCATGCAAGCCGTTCACGACGCTCAGGCCCAGCTGGTCGACCGCTTCGCGAATCACCGGCCACCACTCCTCCGGAATCAGCCCGCCCGACGGGGCGATCCCCAAGACCAACACATCCGCCCCCAAGGCCACGGCCTCGACCAGGCGTCCCACCACCGGCACCGACCGGGGCGAATCGGTGAGCTCTTGGATATCTCGACCCGTGTGGCGAGAATCGATGACGGCAACGATCTCATGCGGCGAATACCGCAACAATCCATAGCCCATCTTGCCGCTGGACTCACCCACGGCCCCCTCCATATAGATCGCCAGTCGCGAGCCTGGGTTAAGCATTCGCCTTCAACCTCGTGCCGTGGCCCGGCGTCCGAGCCGGAACCAGCCGCCCGTCGTCCCAGCCCAATCCCTCGGCCGGGTCGGGATCCAGGTTCAGGTGAGAATCGAGGTCAATATGGTCGAAAAGTGAGCCCAGAGCAGCTCCGGCAGCGATGGCAACCGAGCTCTCGCCCATACAACCGATCATCGTTTTCAGCCGGCAAGCCCGAGCGGTCGCGACCAGGGCCAAAGCCTCCGAAATGCCGCCGGTCTTCATGAGCTTCAGGTTGATGCCGTTCACGTGGTCGGCCAGCCGAACCACATCTCGCGCGGTCTGGACCGACTCATCGACGAAAATCGGCAACGACACCGCGTCCCGTAAATCTCCTAAAAACTCGTCCTCTTCGGGCAACATCGGCTGCTCGACATAGTCGCACCCGCGCTGCGCCACATAGTCGATCATCTCGATGGCCTGGTTCAGGTCCCAACCCCCGTTCGCATCGACCCGCAGTTTCACGCCAAACGGAGCGGCGACTTCGGCAGAAACAGAAAATTGTTCTCGGTCGCGGTCCAAGCCCTCGGGCGAACCGAGTTTGATCTTCAAAGACCGGGCCCCGGTTCGGCTGAGAATCTCCGGAATTCGCTCCCGAAGCAGTTCGCTCGGATTCAACCCGATGGTCACTGAGCTCTGGACCTGGCTTCGCGGCAATCCCAAAAGCTGAAACAACGGCAGGCCCGCTTGTTGGGCCATCAGGTCCCACAGCGAGACCTCCACCGCACACCGAACCGGCGCCGGGAGATCGGCAAAGCCCGGAATGCTCGCGAGCCGAGTCAGGGCGATTCCATCTGGCTGCAAGAGCTGGCTTTGCACCTCAGCCGTCATCACGGCGGGAAGTCGGTCGAGGCTCGCTTCAATGTCGGCCTCAGAGTAATGGCCGCCAGCAGCCCCTTCGCCCGTGCCGACCAAATCGCCATCACGAGCCAGGACAAAGAGATTGTTGGACCCAGAGCTGATCCCGCGACTGATCGCCAGTGGATACCGCTTCTTCAGGGTCACGAGCCGAAATTCGAAGGAGACTCCCACGCCTCATTCTAGCGCTTCATCGAGTCGATCCGGTCGGCGTAGCGCTCCTTGACGACTTTGCGCTTCACCTTCATGCTGGGCGTCAGTTCGCCCGATTCGATGCTGAAGGTGTGGTCAAGAATCTCGAACTTCTTGACCTTTTCGAAGTCCGCGAGCGAACGGTTCACCTCGTCCAACTCCGATTTCAGGAGCTTGCGCACGTCGGGGTCGATGGCGGCGGCGGAATCGCCCGGATAGTCTCGCCCGGCATTCTTGTAATGGCGCTTGAGCGCATCAAAATCGGGAATCAGCAAGGCGCAAACGTACTCCATGTTGTCGCCAAAAAGGACCGCCTCGGCGATATGCGAAGCTTCTCGAATCTTGCCCTCGATCGGCTGAGGGGCGACATTTTTTCCATTCGCCAAAACCAAGAGGTCCTTCTTTCGGTCTGTAATTTTGAGCCTTTGGCCCACAAACTGACCGATATCACCACTGTGAAACCATCCTTCTGGGTCAATGGCCTCGCGGGTCGCCTCGTCCTTGCCGTAGTATCCCGCCATCACTCCGCGACCCCGAATCAAGATCTCTCCATCCGGGGCGATCTTCACCTCGACGCCTTCGATTACCTCACCGACGGTTGTGTAGTCGCTCCGATCGGGATGATTCACGCTCGTGATCGCACAAGTTTCGGTCAAGCCATATCCTTGGAGCACCAAGAGCCGAAAAGCCATATAGAATTCGGCGATGTGCTGAGGAAGTGCCGAGCCCCCCGAGACGAAGAACCGGATACGACCCCCGGTGCGGGCCCGGATCTTCGCCCCCACCAGTTTGTCGAGCAGACCTGCCATCGGAGCGAACTTGCCTTGGCTCCTTTTGAGTCCTTGCGAGAGCGCTGCTCTGAACAAGAATTGTCGGAAAGGTTTATCTTTTTCCACCGCATCGACAATGCGCGCCCGAACCGATTCGAGGAATCTGGGGACGCACAGCATGACTGTCGGCTTGACCTTCACCATGTCGCCAGCCAAGGTCGCGAGCGAGCCCGCATACGCCACCGACGCCCCGATCGCCATCGGCAAAAAGTGCCCTGCGCTGCGCTCATAAACGTGCGACATCGGCAAGAAACTGAGGAACGTGTCGTCGGGACCGACCGGCAGGTTCTTTTGAACTCCCTCCATCAGAATAAGGAATGAGTCGTGCTTGAGCATCGCGCCCTTGGGGTTCCCTGTGGTGCCGCTCGTGTAGATGATCGTCGCGAGGTCATCCCGCCGAACCGAGCGAAGCGCCGATTCCGCCTCGCTTTGGGAAAGCGCGTGGGCGCTCGCCAGCTGCTCCACATTCGGCAGATTGCCGACCGGCCCAAGGCCCACGATCTGCGAATCAACGAGCCCCTCGACTCTTCCGGCAAGTTCTGAATTGCCGACAAGAATCATCTTTGCGCCAGAATCTTGAACAATGTAGGCCGCTTGATCGCCGGGCAAAGTCGGATAAATCGGCACCACGATCAGCCCCAAAACTTGCGCGCCCCAATCCGAAATCGCCCAGCTAATGCCACTTTCAGCGAAGATGGCCACGCGGTCACCTTGTTGCAGCCCGAGATTTCGAAAGGCCCCCGCCATTCCCAAAACGCGCTCCCAAAGCTCTCCATAGGTGACTTTGTCGAAGTCGCCCTTGATCGGGACCCAAAGGGCCGTTCGGTCGGGCCAAAGTTGGCAATTTCGGCGGAGCAGGTCGCCCAACGATTGGGCATCTCGAATGGTGGACATCGGTTGGGGTTAAAGACGAGCGTTAGATCGCGTGTGTTGCTTTTGCGTGAAGGTAGGCCGTGACGAGCGCAGCCGAAAGGTCTTGGGGCTCGGCCTCAATGCTCTGAAGATTGGCCGCGCGAAGCCGAGAATCTGCTTGCCTCCGCTCAGAAAAATACCAAGATGAGGCCGCTTTCTGATACAGATTGTCCATCCCCGTCACTTGCAGCTCTGCCATCTCCTTCAGCCGCGGGTCCGAGACCCGAACGACAAAGACCAAGTGGCGCTTGGCAATCGGGCTCAGCGCAGCGACCAAATCTCGCGCTTGATCGTCGTTTTCGGCGTCCGTAAAGACGACCACCAGCGAGCGGCGCTTCCACCGCGAGCCTAAATACGCCATCGCCGCCTGGTAATTTGACTCCACCGGCTCGGCGAGCAAGGCATGGATCGTATCCAAAATCACGCCGGATTGATGGCGACCTTTCTTTGGGGGCACGTACCTTTTCACCGCGTCGGAAAAGACGATCAGCCCTGTCTGGTCCCCGCCCACGTTCGCCGCATGTACCAGCATCAGCGCCGCATCCAGCATGAAGTCGATTTTGGCGACGCCGTCGACCTCGCTGAGCATTCGCCGACCGACATCCAAGCACACCAACACGGCCTGGTTCCGTTCGACCTCATAGTCACGAACCACGAGTTTGTTCCGCCGAGCCGAAGCTTTCCAGTCGATTCGGCGATAGTCATCATCCTGATAATCGCGAAGAGACTGAAACTCCGTGCCAAGGCCCTTGATGCGCGCCTTACGGATCCCCATCAGGTTCAATCGGCCCCGCTGCTTCAGGAGCTCAAACTCCTTGAGCGCGAGCACACTCGGGTAAACCCGAAGCGGTTGGCCCGGATCGATCCGACGATCGACCTCACATAGCCCCAGCGGAGCCTTGAGCCGAACATAAGTGCCCCGAAATTCGTTCGGACCTCGAACAAACGGCCGGACTTTATAGCTCCAGTGAGCCTCTTTGCCTGGAGAAATCGAGAAGTCTCGTTCGTTGCCTTCCACCCCAAATCCCTCGGGGGCTTCGTCCCGAATCCGGCCTCGCAACGGCACGGGGCTCTCATTGGCCAGCGTCATGTGCACCCAGTTTTCAACTCGGTTTGAGAGCACGGGGTCAAAGCGTCGCTGAATCGAGATCGCCGACGCCGGCGGGACCAGTCGCGAGCTTCCCACGACCAGGATCAGCAGGACCCCGTTATAGGCCCACAAGAGCCTCTCCGCCCCCGGAATCCAGAAGGCCAAAGGGGCCAACAAGAATCCCGCAGCGAACAGCCAAAGCGTCTTGCGAGTCGGGACAATCATTTCTCGAAGTTAGTTTAACCGCAACCAGGAATCAAGGGTAGATTGAAGGTGGTGGTCAACGACTTTTCTTTGCTGACACCCGACAAGGTGGTGGTCCAAGTCCGACTCGCATCCCTCGGAAGCCGAGCGATGGCGGCGATCATCGACATCATCGTCGTTGTTTTTCTGCTCTATCTTTTGATGCGACTGACGATGTTATTGGGGATGATCTCCGAGGGACTCGCGCTGGGCATCTTGACGTTTGCCACGACGTTCGGATTTCTGATCTACAATAGCCTCTTCGAAGGGCTCTGGAACGGTCAAACTTTGGGCAAAAAAGCTGCATCGATCCGCGTTCGGATGGTGGATGGGACACCGGTCACCTTTACCGCCGCCTTCTTTCGCAACCTCCTCCGGCCCGCTGACTTTCTGCCCGTCCTTTATGGGGTCGGGATCATCACCATCTTCATGAATCGGAAATCCCAGCGGCTCGGCGATCTCGCCGCCGGCACGTTGGTGGTGACCGAACCAAAAGCGGTGCCTCGGTTTGCCCCTTCTCCCCATAAGTTCGGGCTTCACCCTTTTGAGGCCCATGTCGGGGAACTACGGCGCATGACCCAAGAAGAGTATTTCGCGATCAAGCGGCTTTGCGACCGATTTCCCGAACTCGGCCCGTTCGTTCAGCGGCGAATGCTTGCCGAAATCTGGGAGCCGTTCGCCAAAAAGCACCAGATCGACCCGATCTCCAACGTCCACCCGATCTACCTGATGGAGGCCGTCATCATGCGGTACGGCCGAATCCACGGGCTCTTGTGAGAGAGATGGGGAAACGCGGTGGACAAACTTTCCCCATGCTTCCGGTTGGGGGAAACCCAGACAGAACGGGGAAAGCTTTTCTAGTTTTCTACACCGTTTTCCACACCGTAGGAATACTGATACTGGCCTCCTCTAGGCTCAATATATATTCTTCTTTTCGATGCCTAGGCTCGGACGTTCTCGGTTTTCCACACGACAACTTTCCCTTAATAACAATCTATCTTTTCAATTCTCTCTTTTCTTGGGGAAAGAGAACGGGGGAAATCTCATGCACCTCGACCGACTGAAGCTGAGAGATTTTCGAAACTTCGAAGCCCTGGATCTTCAGCTCGAACCGGGATTCAACCTCATCGTCGGGAAGAACGCCCAAGGAAAAACGAACTTGTTGGAGGCGATCTACTTCATCGGGACCGGCAAGCGATTGCGAGGCATGCGAGATCATGAGGCGATTCGGCAGGGAGCTTCGTCGGCTCATATCGAGGTGACTTTGGCCGAAGGGCGAACTTCGGTCTCGCTTGACATCTTCCTGAGTGGACGGAAGTCGGCCAGTATCAACGGCCAAAGCTTGCCCAAAGCGAGTGACCTTCTGGGACGAGTCCCAGTCGTCGCCTTCAGCGCAAGCGACCTCCCGATCCTGCGAGGTGAACCGAGCGAGCGACGCGCCTTTTTGGACCTCCATTTGAGCCAGATTTACCCTCGCTATCTCACCCAGTTTTCGGCCTACAAGCAGGCCCTAGCCCAACGAAATTCTCTCCTCAAGCTCGCCCAGAAAGAACCCGTCGAAGCCTCCTTGTTTGTTCCCTGGGAGATGACAATGAGCGTCTCGGCCGAGCATATTTCCCTCCATCGAGAGCGATACTTGGCCGATCTCAAGCCGGAGATTCAAGCTCGCCATGCCCAGCTCGGCTCGGGCGAGAGCATCACCTTAGAGCTCGAAAGCACTTTGGCCGGACTCGACGCCGCCGAGATCGCCGACCGACTGGCCGAATCTCGAGAACGAGACATCCAGCGGGGGAGCACGTCGCTCGGGCCGCATCGCGATGAGTGGATCCTTTGCATCGACCAAAAAGACGCCCGCCGATACGGTTCTCAAGGCCAGCAGCGAACGGCCGTGATCGCGCTCAAGCTCGCGGTCTTTCGATTCCTGGAACAAAGCTTGGGCCAATCGCCTGTGCTGCTGCTCGACGACATTTTTTCCGACCTCGACCACGACCGGCGACAAAAATTGATCGAAATTGTTGCCCAAGAAGCCGGACAAGTCGTGCTAACCTGTACTGACGCCGCTCAAGCAGGCGCCGAGCTCGGCTCGCACGCTCGCCGAATCGTCATTGAGCAAGGAAAAGTGTCGGAATGAGAAAGCTCTCAGACCTGATGGGTCATGCTCTGGAACAACGAGAAGTTCTTCGAACCGGACGCGCCCAACTCGCCCTTCGAGGCTGGGACGAGATTCTCGGGCAGCCCCTGAATCTCCACGCCCAGCCTGAAAAATACGACCGAGGCGTACTCTTTGTTGCCGCGACCGGATCAGCCTGGGCGAACGAGATTCGAATCCGAAAGGAGACCTTGCTCGCCCGGCTCAACGACCGAGCCAACGACGCTCGTTTGTTCAACGATCTTCGCGTGAGCGTGAAGAACTTCCCGGCCAAGTCCGAAGAGTAGCCCTTGTGGACGCTCTGCTCACGTGGCGACCTTTCGCCGAACGAGCCCGCGAGTGGTCAGCCCGTCCGTTGCTCCTCCTTCTTCTGGCCCTCATCCTCGGGATGCTCGTTCGTCAGGCACCGGCGGCGATTGTGGGACTGGCGGCATTAGCGTTCCTTTGTCGGACTCGCTCCGCCTGGCTCGCGCTGGGACTGGGTCTGATCTTGGGTTTGATCCGAGCCCCGGCTCCGGTACCCACAGAGCGCACGGACCTCGGTGAATTTCGGGGGGTTGTCCAGGTGGTCCAGGTTCCGCAAAACACTCGCAAAGGCATGCGGATGATCGTCCGTTCAGGGTCCGAGCGGCTCCTGTTGCAGGTCGAGCGAGGAACCGATCTCAGCTTGGGCGACCTCGTTCGGATCGAAGGCCAGTTCAAGTCTCTTCCGACTCCGACTCGAAAATACTGGCTGAACTGGGGAGTCGCCGCGACTCTTCAGCCGACCGAGCCGCCAGAAGTGCTCCAACGGGGGCTCTTTTTCTGGCGATGGGGGCTCGATCTGAGGCATCGGTTTGTCAGTTACACCGATGCGATGCTCGAAGACCGCGCGGCCAACGTCGTCGACGCGCTGTGCTTCAACGTAGATGCCGAGCTATCGACCGAGTTTCGCGAGGCTCTGGCAAACTCAGGAACCATTCACATCATCTCGACTTCGGGCGTTCATGTGATGATCGTCGCGTTGGCGTTGGGCGTGCTCCTTCGGCCATTGCCGGTCCCTCGTTGGGTGATGTTGCTGATTTTGACCGGATTGCTGTTTCTCTACGCGGCCGCTGCCGGTTTCCGAGCTCCGGCGGTTCGGGCGGTGCTCATGGCGCTGCTCGTTGCGTGGGCCTATCTTTTTCGGCGGCAGGGCGACCCGATCTCGGCTTGGGCGTTTGCGGCGGTTCTGCACCTGATTTGGATTCCCGAAGTGCTCCGCGATATTAGCTTCCAGCTCTCGTTCACCATCGTCGGATCGCTGGTTTTCTTTGCGAGACTGCCGGAGACATCGCCCCAGGACTACCTGTCGAGCCTCGTTCAATCCGCTCGGTTCGGTCTGGTCGCGAGTCTCGTTGCGACGGTCGCCTCAATCCCGATCATCGCGTTCATCTTTGGTCGGGTGAGTTTGATTTCGATCGTGGCGAACCTGGCGATTGGATTTGTGCTGTTACCGATCATGCTAGCGGCTTTGGGAGCGTGGCTGATCAGCGGACTGACCCCACTCGGTGAGGCGATCGGAGCGGGCTTGATGCGGCTGGTGGTGGAGCCCCTGACCGGCTATCTCATCATGATGGTCCGAGCGATGGGCGATCCCAGTTGGTCGGCGATCAGCGTCCCGCCGTTCGGCGTCGGATGGGTCTTCGCGTTTTACGTGGGTGCCCTAGTCCTCTGGTGCCCCAAGCCCCGGCCCGATCCTCAGGCCTTACCCGGAAGAGGGTAAGACGGTTGCACCGGGCCAAAAGTATCGGCTATACTCTCGGTTTGCGGCTCGACGAAAGTGCGAGACCGCCTCCATTTTCAAAGGAACTCGATTCGGTATGGCAAAGAAAAAAGGCGAAATCCGCGAAATCGTCCGGCTGGTGTGTACGGAAGACAACAAGCATTACGTCGTGACGACCAAGAACAAGCGCAACACCCCGGACCGACTGGAACTGAAGAAGTACAATCCGGACCTGCGCCGCCACACCGTTCACCGAGAGAAGAAGTAAGGGACTGACGAGATGCCGAATCCAAAACGCCGCCATAGCCACGCTCGAACCGCCAAGCGCCGCACTCACTACGTGACCGAAATGCCAGAGGTCTCGCTCAACCGCCAACAAGGCACCTCGTTCCCGCTGCACAAGCGGCACAACGCCTCGCCGGATGGCTACTACAAAGGCCGCCGACTTCCAGGCTACAAAGACTAAGGTTTTCGCCCCTCATCAGCCCCTCGATTCCACTCGGGTCGAGGGGCTTTTCCTTTTCCCCAGTCCGTATGGCCATAATGAACTCGCCCCATGAAGCTGCGCGCGCTCCTCTCCGTCACCGACAAAACCGGCATTGTCTCGCTGGCTCAAGGGCTCCAAGAGCTGGGCTATGAGCTTCTTAGTACAGGAGGAACTGCACAAGCCCTTCGAACGTCGGGCCTCCCGGTGACCGAGGTCGGCGAGCTGACCGGCTTTGGCGAGATGCTGGATGGCCGAGTGAAGACTCTCCATCCAGCGGTGCATGCCGGACTCTTGGCCGATCTCAACAACCCGGATCATGTTCGCCAACTCGCCGACTCTGGATTGCAATCCATTCAAGTTTTAGTCATTAATCTTTATCAATTCGAAAAGACCGTTCAAGGGCCTCACACATTCGAAGCGGCGATCGAGTCGATCGACATTGGAGGGCCGGCGATGATTCGGGCCGCCGCCAAAAATGCCGCCCATGTCGCGGTCGTCACCGATCCGGCCGATTATGACGACGTTCTGGCCGCCGCTAGGACTAGCTCGTTGGCGAGCCTGAGACCAAGCCTGCAGGCGAAGGCGTTTCGCCACACGGCGTACTACGACTCGATCATTGCCGAATACCTGAGCGATCGCCTCGGAGATTCTCCGTTCCAGCCGACCTTGGTGCGGGGCAGCCGACTTCGCCAGAGACTTCGCTACGGCGAAAATCCGCATCAAGAAGCTGCCCTTTATCAGTCTCCACTGGCGGAAGCGGGCCTGGCTCACGGCCAGCAACTTTGGGGCAAAGAGCTGAGCTACAACAACCTCCTGGACGGCGACGCGGCGTGGGAGCTGGTTTCGGATCTGCCCCCGGGATCGTGCGCGATCATCAAGCACGGCAATCCCTGTGGGGCCGCGCTCGGGTCGTCGCTCGGCGAAAGCTATCGCTTGGCCCGGCAGTCCGACCCGATCTCTGCATTCGGCGGAATCGCCGCCTTTCATGGCGAGTTGGATGAAGAGGGTGCCCTCGCCGCAACGGAGAAGGGGAATTTTCTTGAGGTCGTTTTGGCAGACGGATTCACCCCGGCCGCGCTGGAGGTCTTTCAGTCTCGGAGTGGTTGGGGCCACGATGTCCGACTCGTCTGTGTTCAAGTTTCGCCAAGAAAAGCTGATCTGAATATCCGAGCGATCCGAGGAGGATGGCTGGTCCAATCCGGAGACGAACTGCCTGAGCATGAGTGGACCGTCGCCAGTCAGCGCACTCCAACGGACGACGAGTGGGCTGCCCTGCGTTTTCAATGGGCGATCGTGGCCCATGTGAAATCGAACGCGATTGTCGTGGGCGGTCCCCAGGCGATGTACGGGTGTGGGGCGGGTCAGATGAACCGCGTCCAGTCGGTCCGCCTGGCGTTGGAGCAAGCGGGAGACCGAGCCCCAGGCGCAGTTTTGGCCAGCGACGCATTCTTTCCGTTCCCAGATTCGATCGAGACCGCAGCCCAAGCTGGCATCCGGGCCGTGGTCCAGCCGGGCGGAAGCAAGAAAGACCCGGATGTCATCGCGGCGGCAGATGCCCTGGGCCTGGCGATGGTTCTCACCGGAGTTCGAAGGTTTCGGCATTAAATCCCGATCTCGACCCAACGCCAGAGGGACGCGAACGGATATAATTTAGGTTCGATGCACGTTCTGGTGATTGAAGACGAAGATGGTGTGAGAGCCTCGCTGGTTCGGCGGCTCGAACGCCACGGCGCGAAGGTGACTTCTGCCGAAAACGCCGCCGAGGGGATCAAGACGATCCAAGAATCGGAAGAGACCTATGACGTCATCGTCACCGACATGAGCATGGAGGAGCCCGAAGCGGGCCTGCAAGTGCTCAATGCGGCCTTTGCCCGCGATCTCTTTGCCGAAGTCATCGTCATGACCGCCTACGGCAATGTCTCCAACGCCGTCGAGTGCATGCGGCGCGGGGCCTTCGATTACATCGAAAAGAACGCCCCCGGGGTTGACGTCTACGAGATGCTCATGATCAAGATCGACCAGGCGATGGATCGCCGCCGACAAGACATCCGGACGATCGAGAAGTGGGAGCGAGCCGCGAAAGCCAAGGAGAGGGCTCACTAGCCGTGCCTCCGCTTTCGGATCGCGGAGTCGCCATGCCGGCCTCACCGATTCGGCGGCTGATGCCTTTTGCCGAAGCGGCCGTCGCCCAAGGCGTCAAGATTTTT
This sequence comes from Chthonomonas sp. UBA2017, assembly GCA_002335425.1. Classification (GTDB taxonomy): domain Bacteria; phylum Armatimonadota; class Fimbriimonadia; order Fimbriimonadales; family Fimbriimonadaceae; genus UBA2017. The sequence goes on along the minus strand of DDCB01000035.1, from coordinate 72,877 downwards.
CACCTGAACATCGGCCAGCCAGACATCGAGTCTCCCGCCGAATTTTGGGAAGCCGTCCGCAACCCTCAGTACAAAGTCCTGGAGTATTCGAACAGCATCGGGAACGTGACCTTGCGGCAGGGAGTCGCCCGCTGGTACCAAAAGATCGGGATCGACGTCACCGCTCCCCAGTTGATCGTCACCACGGCCGGAAGTGAAGCCCTTCGTTTCGCCATGATGGCCGCCTTGAACCCAGGCGACGAGATCATTGTCCCTGAGCCGCTCTATGCGAACTACTTGGGGTTTGCCGTCGAAGCGGGAATCCAAGTCGTCCCGATTCCAACGCGGATCGAAGAAAATTTCGCCCTGCCCGCGACGGCCGAATTCGAGACGAGGATCACCCCGCGCACCAAGGCGATCTTGATCTGCAACCCGAGCAACCCAACCGGGGGAGTGTATGGCCAAGACCAACTGGCCCAGCTTGCCGACTTGGTGAAAAAGCATCACCTCTTCTTGCTGGCCGACGAAGTTTATCGCGATTTCAACTACACAGATCAGCCGATCCAATCGGTTTTGCAGATCGCTGGGCTCGAGGACCACGCGATCATGGTCGATTCGGTGAGCAAGAGGTTTTCACTTTGCGGAGCGCGAATCGGATTCCTGGTCTCGCGCAACGCCGAGATTATTCAAGCCGCCACGAAGTTCGCCCAAGCCCGCCTTTCACCTCCGATGCTGGAGCAGATCGGAGTCGAAGCGGCACTGGAGCGCACGCCGCCAGCATATTTCCAAGCGATCGTCGAAGAGTACCGAGGCCGTCGAGATCTCCTCGTCCAACGGTTGGGCGCCATGAACGGCGTCGTGTGCCCCCGCATCGACGGAGCCTTTTATGCCCAAGTCCGGCTGCCGATTGACGACGCCGACCGCTTTTGCCAATGGATGCTGGAGGAGTTTCGCCACGACAATCAGACCGTCATGATGGCTCCTGGCACGGGCTTCTACCTGGACTCGCAAAACGGCCGGGACGAAGTCCGAATCGCCTATGTTCTGAACCAAAATGACCTCGGCCGGGCGATGGACGCACTTCATCGAGCCTTGGCCATTTACCCGGGTCGAACATGCGAGCAGTCGGCCGTCGCTTCTGCATAAATCTTGATGCGGGCCCGTGCATCGGCGCTCGGATCCCTGTCACACTTTGCCCCCGGAGAATCAAGAATCAGTGAGCCACGCAAGCCCGACCGGAATGTTCATCAACGAGACCCACACCGACGCTGCCATCTGGCAGTTTCGCGTGAGCAAGATGCTGCTCGAAGGTCAGACCCAGTTCCAGACCTATCAGATCTGCGAAATCCCGCGGTTCGGCAAGAGTCTCTTTTTGGACTACAACATCCAGACCAGCTTGCTGGATGAATACATTTTTCACGAGTGCATGAGCCAGCCCGCCATGACGCTGCACCCAAACCCAAAAAAGGTCGCCGTCGCCGGTGGCGGCGAAGGGGCGACGCTCCGCGAGGCGCTCAAGCACAACACGGTCGTCGAAAGCCATATGGTCGATATCGACAAAGAGCTGGTGGACATGGTCCGCGACCACATGAAGGAGTGGCATCAAGGCGCCTTTGACGACCCGCGCAACACCATGCACTACACCGATGCTCGGGCCTGGCTCGCCGAGCGCAAGGGCTACGGCTTCGACGTGATCCTGAGCGATCTGCCGAACCCGCACGAAGAAGGCCCCGGCCAAATGCTTTTCACCCGCGAGTACTTCCAGATCTGCGCCGATGCGATGAGCGACGACGGCGTGCTGGCGATGCAAGCCGGCACTGCCAGCGAGAACTACCCCGAGTGTATGGCGAGCTGCATCAAGACGCTTGAGAGCATGGACTGCTTCGCCCACGTCGCGGGTTACTATGGCTTGGTCAACACGTTCTTCCAGCCCTGGGGATTTGTCCTAGCGAGCAAGAAGCACGACCCTCATGCTTTGACCGTAGACGAGATCACTCGCCGGTTCGCCGAGCGAGGGGTGAAGAACCGGTACTACACGCCTCGGTTCCACCACGCCTGCATGACCCTGCCGGAATACCTGGTCGAAGCGGTCCAAACCCGCGCCCGCATCCTCACCGACTCCGCCCCGTTTGTCTGGACAGCCTAGGTGCTTTCACTGCCTCTTCGCCAGAGGTTTGCCAACGCCGTATCTGATGTCGAACCCATTCGCGGTCAGAGCAGAGTCAAAAACGTCACGAGGTTTTGGCCTGGATCTTGCGGGGGAGAGTCGAGATGAGAAAGCAAAAGCAGTTCGGCTGGGCGTTGGGATGGGGGGTGTTCCTTGTGGCGGCGGTCGGGATCGGATGCGCCGGAGGCGGCGCAGGCACTCTCGGCGACAATGGGACAACCACGGGGACAAGCACCGGGACAACTTCTGGCGGAACCTCGGGCGATACCGCCGGAGGCCGAGGCTGCACCGCCGATGAGTTTCAGCCGAACTACGTCCGCGAGATGCGAAACACGACCTCCGCGATTCGGCTTCGAAGCTGGGACAGCTTCCCGATCACGATCTGGGTTGACCGAACTGCGCCCTGGTCCTCCGAACGCGAGGCTGCCGCGCTGCAGGGCTTCTCGCGGTGGGAGTCGGCCTTGCCAAATCAAGTTCGATTCCAGTTCGTCTCGAACCCAGACCAGGCCGACATTCGCGTCGAGTTTGTCCCCCAAAGCGAGCTGGGCGGCCGAACGGTGGGCCTGACGTCGTCCACCTTCGAGGTCGTGACTGGCCGCATGATCGATGCCCAAATCCAGCTGGCCATCGACTCGCCGGACTCGAATGACTCCTACACCGCCGCCGACCTGCGGGCGACCGCCGTCCACGAAATGGGCCACGCGCTCGGGATCGCCGGCCACAGCCCCGAAATCGCCGACGTGATGTACTTTGCCAACCGCTTGGAGGAGCTGACCTTGGCCGATGTTAATACGCTGCGGACGGCATATTGCGATGTATTCAGCGCCCGATCTCGGGCTGACGGCAAGCGGGTAGCCTTAAGCCCCACCCGCACCGAAGCCATTCGTTGCGAGCACTCGCACAGACGATGACGATCCTCATTTTCGAACGAAATCTGATCTGGAGTGGCCGACTGGTCCGGTCGGCCCGAGCCCTCGGACACGAGCCGATCGTTTTGGCCGCTTGGCCCGATCAGCTCCCTTCGGCAGACTTTGCCATCCTAAATCTCGGGGAGCCTCCGGGCGACCTGACGACGGTCGTGGAGGCCCTCCATGCGGCCGGAATCTCGACCATCGGCCATGCTGGACACAAAGAAAAGGGTCCTTTGGCCTATGGCGTCGAGTCAGGATGCGACCAGGTCGTGAGCAACAGCAGCCTCACTTTCAAGCTCAACGAGCTCCTAGACCCGGCAAAATTGCGAGATATGCACGGGCCGAAACTGAATTGTTAAAGAAAGTTTGCTCGATTCGGCCAAAAGCGTCATATCATAGAAGGTGTCGAATCGCGGCAACGCGATCCGAAAGGAGATTCCTTCTTTGCAATCGATCTGGGGATGGCAACATCCCCTTTTTTCTTTTGCCAGCTGGGTCCAGCGACTTAGGAGGATTTTCGGTCGTCGTCCAAACTGGATTCAAAGAGCTTCCGAAGCCGCTCGCGCTCCTCGCGGTCTTTCTCACGGTCTCGGACTTGGTCGATGTATCTCTCGAACTCTTCTTGATCCCGCTTGGATTCTTGCTTGCCGGTGCGTGTGGTGCCGGTGCGCCGATGCGGCGAATAGGGCCAGAACGGCAACTTTTCGGCGGCGAACGCCCATGCGACCAAGCAGCTGATCGCGGCGAACGGGGCGATTGCTGGGTTGTTCGTGCTGAAAAACACCAAGGCCGCCGAGATCCAAGCGATCCACCGACCCTGGATCGGCAAGACGAACATCAACGTTACGGGCAAAGTTGGATTTCGAGTGCCCCAAACCACGCTGACACAGGCCACGGGAACGAGCGCGCCAAAAAGAACGGGCGTCGGCGTGGCTCCGACCAAAAAGCTGCCCGCAAAGAACCCCAATGAGCCCAACAGAGTCGACACGACCCAGAGCACCAGGTAGCGCTGGGGACCAAGGTCGCGCTCCACTGCCGCCCCAATACCCCACAACCAGAGGCATCCAAAAAGAAGGCCGATGAAGCCAGTCCCGTCGCCCCAGGAGGCCCAAGGATAGGTCAAGAACGTCCATATCCGGCCCAAAGCCTCGCTCGGAATGAACATCAAGTCCGTGCCCATCCAAGACTGTCGACTGAACCAGGCGATCAAAAAGGAGAGGGCCAAAGCCCCCACCAGAGTAACCGTCACGGGGGCCCCGTGGCGGAGAATGTTGCGGCGAATCTCGTTCAGCATGGTGTGGGTCTTCGACTCAAAGTTTCGGCGAAACTGGGGCGGAGAATCAGGTCAAGTGGACTGTTTCTGCAACCAGGCCTTGCATGAATTCGTCCCCCATTGCATAATGACGCCAAAGGCAGGAAGATTGGCTTGAAGTATTACGTGATTGCTCCGGACGGCTCCCGATATGGACCTGCGGATGAGGACACCCTCACCCAGTGGGCGGCCGAAAATCGGATCAATCCCACGACGACTTTAGAGTCTGAAGAGACCGGAGCTCGAATGATGGCGTCCCAAGCCCCGGGGATCATCTTCACCCAGCCCACCGGGCCGAGCATGGCTCCACCTTTGGGCCCTCAACCGGGTTCTCAGCCGCGATCTCCGGGTCCATCCGTTCATCAGCCGTACGGCACCCCCGGTCCGGGAACGCCACCCAACTGGTCCTCAAGCCCGAACATGAGCCCGTATCCCCGAAGCGCCGGCTCGGCGAGCCAACAGGGGAACAATGACTTCATTCTCGCCTGGGTCTTTTTTGGGGTGACGTTTGTTGGAGGGTGTTGTCCGGTGCTCCCCGGCGTGGGCATCTTCTTTGCCAATCGGGCGGTGGCGGCCGAATATCCCGGTGCCCAACTCGCCAAAACCCTCAATATCATCCTCTTTATTCTGAGTATCCTTGGCTATGCGGGGTACGCGGCCCTCGTTGGATTCGCCGTTGCGGCGGGAGGCTTCGGATGAGCCAGCCGACTCCCGATCCGGCCCACCCACCCGAATTGGTGCCTCCGGCCACCCCGGATTTCCCCAACCCCTCTCTGAGCGACTTCAAATGGGCGGGCGACGGATCGAGCGAGGTGAAATGGGCTTACATCTTGGCGACGCTGGGCCTTCTCATCTGTCCGGCGGCCATGCTCGCCACCGCTTTGGCCTCCATGGCCCTTCAAAAAGGTCATCCTCGGGCGGGCCATGCCATGATCTATTCGGTGCTGATGCTGATGCTCGCAATCGGGGCCGGAATCTTCTTGACCCTCAGATCGCGAGCCCCATAGAGTCCGTTCGAGTCTAACGCCATGCAGTATTACGTTCTTGTCGAAAACCAGCGGTACGGTCCGGCCGACGTCGCCACCCTCCAGCTCTGGATCAATGAAGGTCGGCTTCAGCCCACCAGCGAGCTCGAAGACACCTCCGGGAATCGACTGACGGCGGCGTCAGTCCCGGGGTTATTCTTCTCGGGCCCTTCATCCTCGGGGTCCATTCCGTACACCCCGATGACTCCGCCCACAGGCAGCCCTTGGATGAACGCACCCACCATGACCGGCCCCATGGATCGAGGCGACCGCGAGTTCCGCAATGCCATGATCTGCTCGGTGATCGGCTTCTTCTGTTGTGCATTCGTCAGCATTGCTGGGATCGTCTATGGAGTCCAAGCCAATCAAAAGGGGCACCCGAACGGTGTGATCGCGATTGTGATTCCGGCGGTGGCTTTGGTGGCCGGGGTCGGCGTCAGCATGCTATCTCGGATGTACCTCCCGGATATTTTTCGCTAAATTCGCTCCAGGTTTTAGGTATCGCTGGGAGAACGGGAGATGGAGTCTCAAAAATCCAATTGGGGAAAGATTCTCATTGGAGGCGCGGCCGCCTTCGGGCTGGCCATCTGCGCGGTGGTGGGCAAGCACTACCTCGACTCCAAGGCCCCGGAAGAGCCCACTGGCTTGGGGCGCACCGAAGTTCGGTCCCTTAGCAACGCCCCAGCCCGGGACGTCGAGGGCATGACCGCCGCCGAGGTCATGACCTACATGGCCGAACACGGACATCGCCCCGACGCGATCAGCGTCAACGAGGCCACAGTGGAGCAGTTCATGGAGATCGGCATGACCCGAACCCTCGCCGAACGGATCGTCGAGCGGCGAAACCAACGGCTGGGCATCACCTCGATCGACGAACTGCGCTACGTCAAGGGGATGGGCCCCCAGCGCCTGGAGAGGTATCGACCATTTCTGAAACTGTAAAGCCCTGGACGGAGTACTACCAAGCCACGCTCCAAAAACCGTTGCACCCCATGTATCGGCAGCTGGAGCCGTTCCTGGGCCCCCCGGGGCAAGCGGTGGAGTTAGGATGCGGGGTCGGGCACGGGGTCCTTTGGCTTCTCGAAAAAGGCTGGTCCGTTCTGGCTAACGATGCCGACCCCGAGGCGCTTGAGATCGTTTGCCAGCGAGCCGGCAATCCCCCAGGTCTGCGTTGCGAGACCGCGCCCATGGAGTCGATCGACCTGGGGCAGCCGAACCTCATCGTGGCGGGATTCTCACTCTTCTTCCTCGACCCGCCCACGTTCGAAGAGTTCTTCCCTCGGATGCTCCAGTCCCTCGCTCCCGGCGGCCTCTTTTGTGGGCAACTCCTCGGGCTCAACGACGAATGGAAAGACCGAGGCTACGTCCTTCACGACGCAGCCCGGGTCGATCGCGATCTTTCGGGTCTGGAGATCCTCCTCCGGGAGGAGGTCGAGCGCGACGGCGAGACGGCGATGGGGACCCCCAAGCACTGGCACGTCTTTCACCTCATCGCCCGGCGACCGGTGTAACCCGCCAGACGACGTAGTCTCCCGTCGGTTGGCTGGGTTGCGGGGCCGGGGAAGACGGCGTGGCGACCGGCTCCAGCCGGATTCCCAGTTCGGGGGCGCGACGGAGATCTTCGGCGGAAATCCGGTCTCCGCGAGTGAGCACCCACGTCGACTCCCGCAGTCGAGCGAGCTCATCGAGCGTCTCCAACTCGGGCACAACGCGATCCAGATAAAACTTGATCGAGGGGTGGCTCGTCTCCATCAGCTTGAGCTGGCCGGTGCCTCGATCTTCAGAGCGGCGCGAAAACTGGTACTCCACCACCGGCCCCCCTTGCGCCCTTACCCATCGCGTGACTGAATGGAGTTGGGCGTGGGTGTCCTGATACCACCACCCGATCCCGAGGTTCGCCACCAACCCGACGATGAGGGCGACTCCAGCCGGGAACCGGAGCGAGCGCAGGCTCAATGTGGCTTCGGCCCCGGGCTTTCTTCGACCGATCCAATCGCCGATGAGCAGGGCCGCCGCCGGAAGCGCCGCCAAGATGTAGTGAGGCAGCTTGCTCCCGCTGACGGTGTAGAACAAAAAGACCACCGCAAACCAAATCGCGACGTAGCGAACGGCCGGCTCAGCCTGGCCCCGCCTCGGCCACGCTCGAAAGAGCGAAAAGCTCCAAGGAGCCATGCCGACCAGTAAGATCGGGATGTAATAAATGAACGTGAGGGCGAGCGGCACTCCGTGGGCCTTGTCTCCCCCTGCGAAGCGTCCTATGTTCTGCTTAATCAGGAATTCTTGTACAAACAGGTCTCGATTGGCGAGGTAGCAAGGCAAGTACCAGCTCGCAACGACCGCGAGAAAGAGCGCCGTCCCGAGGAGCCATCCTCCCCGAAACTTACTCCGGAGCGTCGGCTCCATCCCGGCAAAAATCGCCACAATCAGGACAAAATGCGCACAACTGACCGGGCCTTTGGCGAGGACGCTCAACCCTAAGAATCCAGCTGATAAGACTCGCCATCGCCAGCCATCCGTGAGCGAGCGATAAAACGTCAGCATCGCCAACGTAAAACACAGGACGAGCGGCATGTCGGTCATCATCATCCGCCCGACCCCGACCGCCAACAACGATGTTGACCAGATGAGCATCGCCCAAATCGCCGCCGATTCGTTGAACATCCGGCGGCCAAAGCTCCAAATCGCCCCTGCTAAGGCGAGGGTGCAGAGCACTCCCGGAATTCGAGGCCCCCAGACCTCGCCGAAGAGCATCACAAACGGCTTGCTGATCCAATAGAGCAAGATCGGCTTTTCGAACCAAGGCTCGCCGTTGTAATATGGGGTAATCCATTCGCCCCGGCGGATCATCTCGCCGACAATCGCCGAGTAAAACCCTTCATCCAGGTCAAAGAGCCCAGTGAGCCAAAAGCCCATCAGAGGGAAGATCGCGATGATCCAAACACTTATCCGAAAACCTCGGGTCATGCTAAGTCCGAGGATGACACATGAGGGCTCATCGGAACGATTTGGCGAGGATCAATCTTCAGTCGAGTGGCCCGAGGCAGATCGAGGTCGCGAATCACCCCGATCAACTCGGTGCGGGCGACTGTGGCTCCGCGCTTTCCCGCTTCGAGCTCAATCCATTCGATCACCGAGTCTGGCGCCGTCAGGTCGGGCAAGGTGAGGTTCAGCGAGACTTGAGTACAGGCTTGCGACCGCAAGTAAAAGCCCAAGGCGCGAATTCCCAAAAAGTCGGGGTCGCCTTCGGCTCGGCGTTCGCGGATCGTTCGGGCGATCCGCCGTGCGACGTCGAGATCCTCGGTCGCCAGGTTGACATTCATCGCGATCAAGAAGTCCCGGGCGCCCATGACCGTCACTCCCAGCCGCTCGTGGGCTCGTGGCGGGCCCAAGTCCGGGTCCAGTTCGCGCTCAAGCAGCGCTCCAAACCCACCGCGTCGTAGGCTCGGCAAATCCGCCTCGTGACGCCCCCGCTCGCTCTTTTCATAGAGGTAGATCGGGAGATCGAATCGCCGCGCGATCGAGCTCGCCCACCGCTCGATGCGCTCATTCAGCTCGGGCAAGGAGACTGCCGGCCCAGGTCCGGGGATTAAGACCATCGGGCACACGTCCAGCGCTCCAATTCGGGGATGAACGCCGACATGCCGAGTCAAATCGATCCTCGGGAAGGCCTCTTCGCAGAGCCACTCCAGCCGCGAAAAGACGAGGTCCATCGGTCCCGAAAAGGCGCTCACCGTGCGGTTGTGATCGATGTCGCCCTGGAGATAATGAACCGTGAGGGTCTCTCCCTCGTCGTTCGGAGTCGCCAAGACCTCTTCAAAACGCATCAGAAGGTCCCGATCTCGCCCAAAAGACCAGTTCGGGACCGTCAGCACGTTCATCGGATCGATTATGGCTCGTTCGGATTACGGTCCGGCCACGCCGACCGGAGACACATGTCCATTCACCACCAATCCGAAGCCTTGGCGGACCGCGGTCGGATTGACTGTGGCCGCGGTGACCGTGATCGTCCATCGCCCGACTTCGGGCGTTGTTCGCAAGACCACTTCGGTGCTGTTGATCGCATCGGCGGTGCCGCCGCTGGCGGTCTGGCCGCTCGACCAGTTGTTGCCTCGATACACCGTGCCGTTCGGCGACGTGACGGTCAGATTCAGGTTATTCACCGCCGCACTGGTGGTGTTCACTGCCGCCGGAAAGTCCGTGAAGCTCATGGTTACTTCGAGCGGGGTGCTGGTGCCGCGGACCAGGATCGTATAGCTGCGAGACTGTCCGGCGGTGAGCCCGGTCCCGGCGGTTCGGACGTCGTAGGCCAAGGTGCGGCGGGTCTCTCCGGCAAAGAAAAAGACGTTGTCCAGCAAGGCGCGCCCGTAGCCTTCTCCATTCGAGGGGTAACCCGTGATGCCGGTCATATCGACTCCGCTCGTGATGAGCGCCGCGCGCAGAAGCGCCCCCGATGGGGTGAACCCGAGCGACGGATTCGCGGTTCCATAAGGCAGCCATCCGTTCACCAAGTATTGGCGGAGGAGGGCGGCGGATCCGGCGATTCCTGGAGTGGCCATGCTCGTCCCGGTCAACGAAGTGAACGAGTCGGTCGTCGCACGCTGGGCCGAAGACACGCCCGCCCCGATCCCAAAGAGTTCAGGCTTTCGGCGGCCATCCGAAGTCGGGCCCGTGCCGCCGCTACTTTTGCTTCCTTGGTTGGGCGGCTTTTGCGCCGAGCCGATGGCGAGAACGTTCTTCGCGTTCTCAGGGGTCTTCAGAGTCGACGTGTTGGTGGCGGCGAAGAGCACGAGGTTGTCTTCATAGTCCCAGCTCAGCTGGTCGATCTGTTGGCAAAGCGCGGTGTAGGCCGTGGTTCCGTCGTCGCCCCACGAGTTGGTGTGGATTCGCGCTCCGGCCCCGATGGCGGCGACCGACCGGACGTAAAAGTCCGTAAACGCCATGCTGCTCAGGTTCGAAAACGCGAGTCTCGCCTTGGGGGCCATGCCGTTGTTGGCGGTGAGTCCGTTGACGGGCTCGCGGTCGCCAGCAACGGTTCCACTGACGTGAGTCCCATGGGTGTCGGTGCTCGTCGTCACGCTTGGCCAGTAATAGACGACCTTGCGGTGGTCCGCCCGGACGGTGTTGTTGCTCGGGTCGCGAAACTGGTTGTGGTTGATATCGAGGCGGCCATCAATGACGTGGACAATCTGCCCTTCGCCGCGCAGGCCTTGGGCCCAGATCGGACGAACGTTCGTCGTATTGCTCTGGATCGCCCAGGTCACGACATCGTTACGAGATCGTCGCTCGCCAGTCTCTTCAATCCAAAAAACGTCCGGATGGACTGCCAGAGCCTGAATCTTCGCCAAAGTTCCGCGGACTTCGAGATAGGTTCGCGGCCCGGCTTGGGACTCAGAAGTGATCTCGAGCCCGGACCGCAGGGCTCCTGCTCGGGCTGATTCGGAGTCCTGGCCCTCTAAAAGCACCACCGTGGCTTGGCGAATGCCCTGCAACGTCTCCAGCTGTCGGTCGGGATCGGAAAAACTGCGCAACCCCAGTTCGGGGTCGAGCCGATAAGCCGGCTCGTAGGCCCCGATCCATTGGGCTCGAGCCCACTTGCTCAGCCATTCGCGTTGCGAGGCCCGGTCGGCCCGGACCACCAGCGTGTTCACCGGCAACCAAGCATGGACGACGACGCCCTCGGCTTCGAGGAGCTCCCGATCCGACATCGTGTATTCGGAGCGCAGCTGCACCAAGAGCGGCATTTCGTTGGCGTTTCGAAGGTCCGATCGGAGCCTTGAACCCTCGACCATCGGGTCAAACGTCACCGAGCGCATCAAGATCGGCTCGGCCATCCCCGAACCCGCACAAGCCAGCAAAGCTAAAACGGCCCAAGGCCGCGATTTCAAACTCAATCCCAACATCATGTGTCCTTTCTGGAGGTCCCTTTTTGCTCCTGGGGAGGGCAAAGAGGGACCTTCGCCTCGACAAGGCTGATCGTTAGACGCAACTTTGAACCAAAAAGTTGGTGCCGCGGCCCCTGAAATCCGCGAGGGTTTCGCCCGCGATCAGTAGGAGTAGTCGCCGTTGTGAGCGTCTTCGATGTATTTGGCCAGCAGCGCCACGCTCGCATCGACGTCGTCCTCGTGGACGGTTTCGTTGACGGTGTGAACGTAGCGCGTCGGGATCGAGAGCGTGAACGCAGGGATTCCGCCGTGCAGCCGCTGCACGCCACCCGCGTCCGTGCCCCCCATCGGCAACACCTCAAGCTGATACTTAATCTTGTTCTTTTCTGCGACCTTTCGGAAGTGAGCCACCAGCTTGGGATGGCAAATGAGGCTCCCGTCCATGATTTTGATGGCGGTCCCTTCGCCCAGGCGAGTCACCGCATCGGAGTCAGGAATTCCCGGAAAATCGTTCGCGAGCGTGATGTCGATTGCGACGACAATGTCAGGCGCAATCGCCGAGCCCGCCGCCGCCGCTCCTCGCAGCCCGACCTCTTCTTGAACCGTCGCCACAGCATAGACGTCCACGCCGTGGGACTTCACCGCCTTGAGGGCTTCGATCATCGTGTAGACGGCGACTCGGTCATCCATCGACTTGCATGTCGCGAGCTTGCCCATGCGCATGAACGTGCGGTCCATGGTCACCATGTCGCCGAGGGCGACCTGCTTTTTCGCGTCTTCGCCGCTCAGCCCACAGTCGACAAAGTAGTTCTCGATCTGAACCGAGCGGTTGGCCTCTTCGGGCGTCAGCATGTGCTTGGGTTTGACGCCCGCCATGAGGACGCCATGGAGCTTGCCGCTGGCGGTGTGGATGATGACTCGTTGGCTCGCCATCTGGCGGGGATCCCAGCCGCCCAAAGGTTGAAGCCGCAAGAAGCCCTTGTCTTCGATGTACTTCACCATGAACCCGATTTCGTCCATATGCGCCGCGAGCATGAGCTTCTTGGGCTCGCCTTTTTTGGGCGGCGTGGTGGCTCGCTTGACGCAGATGAGGTTGCCCATCCGGTCGGCGGTGATGTCACAAATCTTGCCGAGTTCCGACCGGACGATCTCGCGAATTGCGTCTTCTTGAGCGGGAACACCGGCCGCCTCGGTCAGGCGCTGAAGGAGCTTGTCATTCATGCGCCCGGTTTACCCGAAAGCAGCCGCGTCGTCCCAGGACGAGGGTCAGACGTCGAAGCGGATGCCTTGGGCGAGAGCGGGCCGATCTTTGCCGAAATAGGTCGTGCTGGTTTGGCGTCGCATGTAGGCTTTCCAGCTGTCCGACCCAGATTCTCGTCCGCCGCCGGTCTCTTTTTCGCCCCCAAAGGCCCCGCCGATCTCGGCTCCGCTGGTGCCGATATTGACGTTGGCGATGCCGCAATCGCTGTGCCGCTTAAAGTATTCGGCCTCACGCACATCGGTCGTCATGATCGCCGAGCTCAGCCCTTGTGGGACTTCGTTATGCATGCGCATGGCTTCTTCGAGAGTGTCGTACGGGATCACATAGGTGAGCGGGGCGAACGTCTCTTCGTGAACTGAAGCAATCTGCTTTTCCAGGCGAACCAGGGCTGGATGGGCGTAGAAGCCACCCGGGTATCGGTCCGCCAAAACGCGCTGTCCGCCGACGATCTCGACCGCATGCGGGCGGGCGGCATCGAGCGCCTTTTGCATGCCGTCGAAGGCCATTTCATCGATCAAGGGGCCCACGAGCGTGCTGGAGTCGAGTGGGTCGCCGACCTTCGAGCTACCGATCTGCAGATACGCCGACTTCAGCGTTTCGAAAACTTTGTCGATCAGCGAGCGGTGGACGAGGACTCTGCGCGTCGAAGTACACCTTTGACCCGCCGTGCCGACCGACCCGAAAAGAATGCTGGGGATCGCGACGCCGAGGTCTGCGCTCGGGGTGACGATCATGGCGTTGTTGCCTCCGAGCTCTAAGAGCGAACGCCCGAAGCGAGCCGCAACCTTCGGGCCGACGGCCTTGCCCATTCGGGTTGAACCCGTTGCGCTGATGAGCGGGATCCGCCGATCTTCGACCAGCTGATTGCCTTGTTCGACCGCGCCGAGGATGACGCTGCTCAGCCCCTCCGGGGCGCCGGGAAAGTTCTGCGCCACCGACTCAAAAAGGGCCTGGGTGGCGAGCGCTGTGAGTGGGGTCTTTTCGCTCGGCTTCCAAAGACATGAGTCTCCGCACACCAGCGCCAAGCACGAATTCCAAGACCAGACCGCCACCGGGAAGTTGAACGCGCTGATGATCCCGACGGGTCCGAGCGGAAGCCAATTTTCTTGCATCACGTGATGGGGCCGCTCGCTCTGGATGGTCAGTCCATAGAGTTGCCGGCTGAGCCCGACCGCGAAGTCGCAAATGTCGATCATCTCTTGGACTTCGCCGCGGCCTTCTTCGAGAATCTTGCCGCACTCCAGGGTCACCAACCGAGCCAGGTCCTCCTTGTGCTCGCGGAGCTTGTTGCCGAATTGGCGAATCAGCTCTCCCCGTTGTGGAGCGGGCACTTCCCGCCAGACCTCGAAAGCGCGCACCGCCGCCGCGATCTTTGCTTCGATTTCGGCACTCGTATCGAATCGAAGTCGCGCAAGTTCAGCTCCATTAGTCGGGCTTGTCACGATCAGGTCAGAGCCTTCAAATCGACTCAGTTGGGGTATCAGCCGGAGAATCAACTCGCGAGCTGCTGGAGGGGCTTGAACGGTACTCATAAGTTCATTTTAGCCCTTTTCGGGGCCCCCGAGGTCAGAACCAGGCCCGACGGAAAGCGCCTAGCGAAAGCGCCAGATGATCTGCGAGCCGAATCCGGTGATCGCGTTGGCGGAAAAGGCTTTGGTGTGGCCGTCGGCAAAGATGATCGGCGTGACGCCATTCCCCTTTCCGTCGCGCCCATACATCGCGTAGATCGGCTTGAGTAACTTCGGTGGCAGGTTTTGAGGCGGACCGCCCAGTTCCTTGACCAAGTCGCGATCGGCAGCGAGCGGCGCGCTCAATTTCGGGTCGTTCGGGTGCTCGGGTCCGTTGTAGGGGCTAAAAACATAGCCGCGATACTTCTGCGCCATCGGCCCCACCGGGGTGACGGCGAAGAGTCCCACTCGGGTGCTCTCTTCGATCCGAACAAAGCTCACCGCCGACGTAAAGCCTTCGCATCCGGTTTGATTCGGGACGCCATCATCGCATCCGGCGGCGCTGGTGTCGATTGCGGTTGCACCGCTATATCCGATGCTCTGTTGATTGCGCGTGTCCCAGTTTTCCGCCGCCTTCCCGGTCGAGCCCGGGGCGACCAGGATCTCTTTGTTCTTCAGGTAAGGCTGAATGAGCGGAGACCAGATTCGGCTGGGGTCGCTCGTCGGCACATCGTAATTCGTGGACCAGACAAAGAATTCGTCGTAGTCCGACGCGTACATCTGCACCGAGGCCGAAAGTTGGCGAGCCTGGGCGATGCAAGCCGTCTTCTTGGCAGACTCTTTGGCCCGAGCAAAAACGGGGAACAAGATCGCCGCCAAGATCGCGATGATCGCAATCACCACCAAGAGCTCAATCAGCGTGAAGGCAGAGCGTCGTTTTCGCATGATCTGAATATGTCCGTAGACAGCAGGAAGCATACCAATGGTTCGAAATTCGAACAATCTGAGAGGCGCGAAGCTCCTGCCGATCGGGTTAAGTTCCAAAGAGTTTCGGCTCGGACGGATCCATTTCCTGCTTCGCTGGGCCGATGGGTTGCCACCGCCACCCTTGGGGTTCGCAAACATCGAGCACCGGCCAGGCGCCCGCGCGGCGGTCGCCCCAAGCCGCCGCATCCAGGATGTGGCCGTCGATCCTCAACTGGGCCACCCCCGGATCAGATTCATCGATCGGAGTCTGCCGGACCTTCGTTAGGCGAGGCTGAAGGCCGCACTGCTCCTGGGCGCGAACTTGCCAGCTCTCAGCTTCGGGAGACCAAAACTCCAAGGTCCACTCCACCTCGCGTGACCAGGGCCAAACCCAAATCTCCAGAAACCCCCCGTCGCGGCGAAGCATCCCCAGCGCGGGGGTCTGGCGAGCCATCCATTGGGCCACGATCTTCGGGGTGCCGTCCCATTCGGTCCAAGCCCAGCTCAGCCCAGGTGCGACATCGTTCCACTGCCAAGCCAAGACCCCGTCGCAGCCCGGAAATCCGAGCATTTCGATGAGTGCGTGGCGCATGGCGTCCCGCTGGTTCAATTGGCTTCGATAGCGAAGCTCCTCCAGCGTGTCCGAGGGTGGCTGGTGCAGGTGTAGGAGCTTTAAGAACTCCTCGTGAGGCTTGCCCGTTCGGTTCGCGACCTCGATCCAACCCGGCTCGGGCTGCGGGGCTGACCAACTGGGGAATCCGAACTCGGACACAAATCGGGCTCGGCAGTCCGAATAGTGCCGCCAGTCGCCCCGTCCGTGCCACACATCCCAGTAATGGCAGTCTCCACTGGTAGCCTCGTTGCACGTCCCCTTCGGCTCGCCGCCTGGGCCGAGGGTGACTCTCGGATCGAGGCTCGATCCGACCGGAGAGCTGGAGATATAGGGAATTTCTGGCAAGAATTCTTCTACAATTCTCGGCAAGACTTGTTCGAAGATCGTCTCGCCATAGAACCGTTCGGCGACGTTCTTTTCGCCGCCCCATCGCCCTTGGTGGAGCATGAGATTCTCGTTGTTTCCGCACCACAAGGCGAGGGCTGGGTGGGCCCGAAGTCGCCGAACGTGGTGGCGCGCCTCGGCCGCAATCGCCGAGATGGACTCCGGATCGTCCGGCATGTAGCTGCAAGCCGACGCAAAGTCGTGCCAGACCAGAATGCCTCTCTGATCGAACTGGCTCATCTCGCCAGAGGATAAATAGCAGCCTCCGCCCCAAATCCTAATCATATTAAACAACGCCGGGAGCGCGGGGAGGCCCGAATAGGGCCCATCTGGTCGGGTGGTGGGCAAGTGCGGCACGACGTTCACTCCGCGAGCAACGATCCGCTCCCCATTCAGCACGAAGCGGAACGACTCGCCCCAGTCGTCGGGACTCTGGTCGAGTTCGATGGTCCGCAACGGGACTGGGCCGCACCCCACGATCTCGTTCTCGCCCTGCCAGCGAAACTCGACCTCGGTCAGTTGATGCGGCCACAGGACGTAATCGCCTCTCGCCCAAACGAGCGGCTCGGTGGCTCGGGTCCAGATTTCGCCCGGGCCTCTGCGGCGCCATTCCAACGTGCGATCGCCGAGCGATTCGGCGTGGGCCCAGACTTCGACCGAACCGTTCGGTTTCCAAATGATTTCCGGGGAGTATCCCAGCCAGCGATTTTCTCCAAAGAGCAGAATCGGAGCCTCCAGGACCGCACATCCGACCATGCGCGGCGAAAAGTCCCACCCAAACGAGACTTGAGGTCGCCGCACGAACGCACGCTCGTCGAAGCAAGCCATCGAATCGGGCAGGCCCTCCCGGGCCAGGTACTCGCTCCTGCGGGCGCGCCCGATCTGGGTGGCTGATTTGAACTCGATTTCAAGCTCAAACGATTCGCCCGTCAAGGAGGGAGTGATTTCGAATTCGACCGGCAAAAAGGCGTTCTCCGACTGGCCGATCTGTTGGCCACCCCATCGCACCGTCGCGAACGTATCGAGGCCCCCGAACCGAAGCCAAGTCTGCTCAGGACCCGAACTGGGCACCCGACCTCGCCACGTGTAGATCCAGGTCTCTTCATTGACCCATTCCAGCCCCAACTCGGCGACGCCCCGCATCGGGTCGGGGATCAGGCCATGACGATGGAGGTCGCGAAAGATCGTCCCCGGCACTTCGGCGGGGAGCTCGACGCCCGGTTTCCAGGACGCCGCCCGAACGCTCCAGCCCGAATCCAGCCGAATCACACTCAAGATCCGGGGACCTCCGGCCGAGTGTCGATCATCGTCGCAGCAGCTCGCGGGCGTTTTCAAGAGCCTTCGCGCCGAGCTCCTCTCCGGCCAGCATCCGGGCGATTTCGAGCACCCGATCTTCGCTGGAAAGGGGGACAAGGCGGGTCGCCACCCGACCGGCAACTTCTTCCTTGAGAATCCGGATGTGCGCTTCGGCCCGGCTGGCAATTTGCGGCAGATGGCTGATCACCAAGACCTGAGCATATCGAGCGAGCTCTTCCAGCTTTTTGGCGACGACGGCCGCCGCTCGGCCGCTCAGCCCCGAATCAATTTCGTCAAAGATCAGGGTCGGCACTCCGGCTTTTCCGGCCAAGGAAACCTTGAGGGCGAGCATCACCCGGCTGATCTCGCCCCCGCTCGCGATCTTGGCGAGGGGTCGGACGGGTTCGCCGGGGTTCGCGCTAAAGAGAAATTCGACTTGGTCGAGCCCAGTCGCGGCCGGGGCGCCCGAAGCGAAGCTGACCTCAAAGAGGGCTTTCTCCATCGCGAGCTCGCGAATTTCCGCCTGAACCCTCTGGGTGAAGCTCGACGCCCCTTCGCGGCGCAGCCGACTGAGTTCTGCCGCCAAAGAGCGAAATCGAGATTCCGCTTCCGCCAGGCGCTCGGCGAGTCGAACTGCATCCGATTCGGCATTCTCCAGCTGATCGAGTTCTCGCCGGGCCGTCGCCAGGAACTCCAAGATCGCCGCCTCGGACTCGCCGTACTTTCGAATGAGGCGACGGAGCGAATCGAGTCGCTGACTGAGCTGATCCAGCATCACTGGGTCGCCATCGAGCGGCTCCAAATAGGCCCGAAGCGATCGGACCGCCTCTTCGGCGTAAACCTGCGCTTGGCGGAGCGTCTCGACGCTCGACTCCAGCTCAGGGTCCAATCGAAGCGCGGATTCGAGCCCCTTGCGAGCCTGGCCCAGATGGTCGAGCGCCGTGACCTCATCATCCGCAAGCGTGGCCAGGGAGGATTGGACCGCCTCGCGGAGTTTTTCGGCATGGGTCAGTCGTCTGAGGTCAGCTTCAATCTGATCCATTTCGCCGGGCTGAGGGGCGACCTCTTCGATCTCTTGGATCTGAAATCGGAGCAAGTCGAGTCGGTGCTCCCGTTCGCGCTCATCCATCCGGCTGGCTTGCATCTCTCGCCGAATCCGTTCCCAGTCGGCAAAGGCATCGGCAACTTGGACGAGGAGATCGGAGGCCGGCGGCCCCACCCAGGCGTCCAGATAGCCGAGATGGGTGCTCGGGTCGAGCAGGGCCTGATGGTCGTGCTGGCCGTGGAGGTCGACCAAGAGTGCGCCCAAGCTTCTCAGCGTCGAAAGCGGCACGATTTTGCCGTTGATGCGCGCAGACGATCGACCCTCGGCGTGGACTTCGCGTTGAATCACCACCAGATCGTCTTCAACGTCGATCCCGAGCTCTTGGCAAAGCGCGGACCCCGGCGGCGCGTCGCTCAGATCGACGGCAAAATGGACCGAGCCTTTGGTCGCACCCTGCCGCACCAGGTCCGAGTCGGCCCGACCCCCAAGAGCCAATCCGATGGCGTCGATGAGCAACGATTTTCCCGCTCCGGTCTCGCCCGTCAAGACGGTAAACCCCGGCCGCAAATCCAGCGAAACCTGGTCCAAAAGGGCGATGTTCTCAACGCTCAGTTCGCGAATCATGGCAAAGCTCCTTCGAAAAGACGGGCCGAGGCCTCGCTTCGTCTTGGGTTCGTTCGGGCTGAGTTCGAAGTTCGGGGATCAGCTCAGGTACAATTGAACCCAAATCGAGCCTCCGAAATGCGGAGTTCGGGCGAGTTCGATTCGTAGAAAGGAAGAGGCGCAGCCAGCGCCGATGAGATTGCGATGAGTATTGGATCAAAAAATGGTGTGATCGCCAAGACGTGGCGAGAGAAGGTCGGCTTGGCCGAGATGCTCAAGGGCGGCGTGATCATGGACGTTGTCAACGTCGAGCAAGCGCGAATCGCCGAGGATGCGGGCGCGGTGGCAGTCATGGCCCTGGAGCGGGTTCCCGCCGACATCCGGCGAGATGGGGGAGTGGCTCGAATGAGCGATCCTCAAATGATCTCGGAGATCAAGGCCGCTGTCAAGATTCCGGTCATGGCCAAATGCCGAATCGGCCACTTTGTCGAGGCTGAAATTCTCGAAGCCCTGGAGGTCGATTTCATCGACGAAAGCGAAGTTCTCACTCCAGCAGATGAAGAAAACCACGTCGACAAGCACGCCTTTACCGTGCCGTTCGTCTGTGGCGCTCGCAACCTAGGCGAAGCGCTCCGACGATGCGCCGAAGGGGCGGCGATGATCCGCACCAAGGGCGAGGCCGGGACCGGCGATGTCGTCGAGGCGGTCCGGCACATGCGCACGATCATGAGCCAGATTCGAACGGTCCAAAACGCGCGAGAGGACGAGCTCTACGTCCATGCGAAAGAGCTTCAGGCCCCCTTGGAACTCGTCCGCGAAGTCAAGCGACTGGGCAAACTTCCCGTCCCGAATTTTAGCGCCGGTGGAATCGCGACTCCAGCCGACGCTGCGCTCATGATGAAGCTGGGCGCCGAAACTTGCTTCGTCGGGAGCGGCATCTTCAAGTCGAGCCCGAACCTGGATGGCTCCGAGCGGCTCAAAGAGCAAGCGCGGCGAGCGCGAGCGATTGTCGAGTCGGTTCTCTTCCACAAGGATCCGGCCAAGTTGGCTGAGATCAGCCGAGGCTTGGGCGCACCGATGGTCGGCATCAACGTCAGCAGCCTGCCCGAAGGCGAGCTTCTCGCGACGCGCGGTTGGTAAGTTAGGCCGAGGCTAGAGAAAGGCTCGTCGGGCTCATCCGCTCGTCGAGCCGGCCCTCGGCCCCCATCTGGAGGTGGACTCGCCGAACGACGCGCTCCACCGATTCATCCGGCAGTCGGCCTAACTTGGCCAGCCGTTGAAGCCGTCCGTTCAGGCTGCGATATCGGGTGGTCCGACGATCCCTGCGAATGTCGTTGAGGATGTAAACCTTCACGAGGGCTTGCATCAAAGGCAACGCGCCGACAAAGGCCACGGCCGCATCGTCGGCCTCGTCCTCGTGTCGCTGTTTGATCCCGACCAGCCTCCGCAAGAAGAACGCCGCCACGAACATCATCAGGGCGAAAGCCACCGCCCCCGCGAGTGCGCTCGGGACAAGGTGCTGGAGCTGGAAGGCCGCGAGGCCGACGAGGGTCGAACTGATCGTTCCTGCAATGAGAAGTCGGACGGTCTCCCGAGCGTGGGTGAGGTGTCGCAGCTCGTGGGCCATGACCGCCAAGAACTCTTCGTGCTCTAAGTGGGCCAAGAGAGTGTCGGTCAGCCCGACCTTGCCCGAGCCGAAGCTATAAGCCCCCGCGATGCGGCTCTGCTGAGTCTGCGAAAGAAAGATCGTCCGAAGCGGAGCTTGCATTCGAGCTGCCAATCGAAAGAGGTCATCACTCCATGCGTCCAGCGGAAAGGGCATCATTTTGCCAGGAACACCGAGCTCGCGAAGTGAATTCCACATCAACGTCCAGAGCCCGACCAGGGCAAAGAGCACCAGGAGGCTCAAGCTGACTGATTGGACGTCGGGCCATGAAACGACCAAGGTGCCGATCGCCCCGAGAATGCCGAGCGCCAAGCCCGGGGGTGAGACGATGACTCCAATGCGAGAGAGAATCTGGTGCATGAAGTCCGGGCGCGAGAATCGCTGCTTCATGACCCCTTGGTCCCATCGGTACAGCTGATGAGCGACGCCGAATTGGGCCAATAGCGGCAAGACCGGGAGCCCCAGTCCTAAGAGCCCCAGCAAAATGCTGGGCGGCAGCTTCTGGGGCACCGAGAGGCACGCGATCACCCAGCAGGCCGTGGGGACGGCGAGGTTGAACAGGGTCCAGCGCCGGGCCGCTTGCGCCGCTACCAACGGTCCACGCAAGCAAATCCAGGGCATCAGTGCCCACCCTAAACCCAAACCCAGTGCCAATAAACCCACAAGCCGAGCGCCTAGTCCTAAGTTTCGGGGACTGATCCGGCTTCGGTTAGGGTGACCGGCGGGAGACGGGCGGTTTCGGAGTTGGCTCCACAATCACGTCGAGCTCGATCCTTTGCCCTCGGACCACGGCGACCAGTCGCCCGGGGCCCTCGCGGAAAGGCCGGACGACCCCATCTTGGTCGACCCAGATCGAGCCTTGAGCCGACCAGAGGATCTCCAGGTTCGTGATCCTTGCTCCGTCCGGGCCAAGAACGGCATAAGTTCGGTTTTGGCCCAGAGTCAATGCTTTGGGCCCTTGAAAAACGGGCGCGGCCTCAGCTTGGACCGGCACCACCGGAGCCTGAGTCCGGACCAGCACCCAGCCGTTGCTGATCTTGCGTTCCGAGCCCTCGCTGGGTCGATTCATGAGTGCACCCTGGAGGCTGAGCCCGGTCGAGCCACCGCCGTCGAGGTTGATGGCGTCGGTGCATCCGAGGCGAAGCATGATGCCCGCCAACTCATCTAAGGTCGCGCCTTCGCTCATCGGTTGACGACCATCGACGGCGACGACCCAGATGTCGCCTTCACGAGTTCGGCCGATCGCGGTCCGAGGGTGTCGCCGCAACGCGAAAGTGTCTCGAAATCCTCCCGCTTGCCAATCCACCCGAACTTGACCGCGCGAGACCAGCGTCGGCCCGCCCGCCAACACGTGCTCGGATTGGGACCAATCGAGTCCGGACGTCTCATACATCACCTTCAGTTTCGTCCCGGGGACGAACTTGGCGAGCTCAGCGACTTTTCGACCCCGAGCGGCTAAAATCGCGCCTCCGGGCGGAATCGCGAGGGCTTCAACGTCGGCAGTCATGCTCAACACTTCGGCCGTCCGATGGACAGTGGGGGTCCAGGCTCCCTCGCCGAGCTTGAGGACTACGTAGACCGAAGCCGGCTTGGCCAAGGCCAGCCCCGAAGCCTCAGTGAACAGGGTCAACCCGTCGTTGGGCGTCTCTTCGTTGAATCCATCGAGGTCGATCTTGAGGCTGGGGGGATCGGACTCGATCGAGCCCCGCCAGCTGAGGGTCGCGACTGCGCTCGATTGCGGCCCCCAGGCAAAGACAGGCCGCCCCGGCCAAGGACGGCTCAACAGCTCTCGGCGTCGAACCATCGCCCCGAGGGGGTCTCCGGTGAACGGAAAAAAGTCGCCGTTGACCGCTGCAACTGCTTCGACCCGTCGGGCCATCGCCGTCAAGGTCTCGCGGCCCCGGTCGGCCGAGCTGTCAAAAATGGCCGGACCGGCGAGCTCGCTCCGAGCTTCCAGCTCAGGGGCCCCTTGGCTCCACCGAAGGGCATGCATAATCCTCGGGACACGAGAATCGACCTCCATCCGATACGTCAAGCCAGGCTGGACCAGCTTCTCCCAGACCTGGGCAAAGCCGGTCGCGGCCCAAAGAACGATGACTAGACAGGGGATGATGCGGCGCATGGCGACTCCAGAAGTGTGAGCGTACCCGCGTCGGCGTCGAGCCGCGCCCGAACCCCGAGCGGGATCGACAGCATCGCCTCGGCGTGGCCCATCGGAAAATCGATCACCATCGGCAGACCGAGCGGACCCAGTCGTTCGATGACGATCTCGCGCCAAGGCTTGGATCCGATCGTGGCGTCGGCGCGGGAGTCGGTGCCTGTCATTTCGCCGATCACCAGGCCCGCCGCCTCGGAGAGAGCTCCGCTCAACATTAGGTGGGTTAGCATCGCATCGACTCGATGGGGGTTCTCGTCAACATCCTCGATCAGGACCAACCGGCCTCGGGCATCCAGCGCATCCGGCGTCGCCAAGCTATCGGTCAAGAGGCAAAGGCACCCGCCCGTCAAGAGACCTTCGGCGCACCCTGACACCACCGTCCGCGCCGCCGGCGCCCCCACCTGAAGCGGATCGCCTCCCATGAGGGCCTGACGCCAAGACTCCTCCACCCAGCTCGGACGCTCTTTGACCCAAGTCAAGAGCATCGGCGCGTGGAAGGTGATCAAACCCCGACGATTGAGCGCGAGATGCAGGGTCGTCACGTCGCTAAATCCGACGAAAAGCTTCCCAGATTGCGCCAGGGCATCGAGATCCAAGTGGGGCATCAGCCGCGCACAGCCATAGCCGCCTCGCGAACAGATTACGGCGGCGAATTGGGGATCCAAAAAGGCGTCCATCAGGTCCTGGGCGCGGCCAGCATCGGTTCCCGCCAGATAAAAGTCTTGATCGAGGGCGTGGGGCATGAGCACCGGCTCCAGCCCCCAAGCGCGGAGTTTCGCCAGGCCGGGCTCCAGGTTCTCGGGCACGATCGGCGACGCGGGCGAAACAATCGCGACTCGATCGCCAGGCTTCAAGGCTCGGGGGTGAGTCATGAACCCGGACCGACCAGCTTTCGAAACTGGTGCTTGCCGACCTTGAGGATTTTCCCCTCAACTTCGGAGACGGTCAGCTTTTGGGTGAGGTCATCGAGCTTGACCCCATCGAGCGTGACTGCGCCTGCCTTCATCAGGTCTTTGGCTTGCCCATTCGATTTGGCGAGCCCCAACGCCACCACGAGCCCGGGCACCGAAAGGCCG
This sequence comes from Chthonomonas sp. UBA2017, assembly GCA_002335425.1. Classification (GTDB taxonomy): domain Bacteria; phylum Armatimonadota; class Fimbriimonadia; order Fimbriimonadales; family Fimbriimonadaceae; genus UBA2017. Next base: position 49,085 of record DDCB01000035.1, on the reverse strand, counting down.
CCGTCCTGGATCACCTCTCGGGGGATCGCCGTCTCCGGAGCATCCACCGGCTGAGATCGTTGGCTGAAGGTTTCCAGGAAGTATTGGTCTTCGGCCTCGGCGGCCTCACGCGAGTGGTAAAGGGCGACGATCTCTTGGGCGAGGCGGCGCTTGGCATCTCGGGGGTTCATCTGCCCGGATTCACACGCCTGCACGATCTCGCGCAGCTCGTCGAGCGGGGTGTCGGTGCAGAGCTCAAACCAGTTCGCCATCAGCTCATCGGGGATCGACATGGTCTTCCCATAGATATCCCTCGGTGAATCGATGATGCTGATGTAATTGCCCAGCGATTGGGACATCTTCTCTTTGCCGTCGGTGCCGACGAGCAGCGGGCACAGCATGACGACCTGGGGCTCTTGGCCATATTGCTGCATCAGGGTGCGGCCGACGAGGTTGTTGAACTTTTGGTCGTTGCCTCCAAGCTCGATGTCGGCCTGGATTTCGACCGAATCAAACCCTTGACAGAGCGGATAGAGAATCTCGTGCAGGGCAATTGGGCGTTGCTCGTTGAGCCGCTTGGTGAAGTCGTCTCGCTCCAGAATCCGCGCGACGGTCGTCCGGCTCGCGAGTCGAATCACATCCTCAAAAGTCATCGCTCCCAGCCAGTCTCGGTTGTAGAAAATCTCGGTCTTGTCGGGATCGAGAATTTTGTAAACCTGCTCGCTGACGGCGGCGACATTGCGCACGACGTCGTCTCGGGTGAGCTGGGGTCGAGTCTTGCTTTTGCCGCTGGGGTCCCCGATTTGGGCGGTAAAGTCGCCGATGATCAGGCAAGCGGTGTGGCCCAAACGCTGAAAATCCCGGAGCTTGCGCAGGACTACTGCCCAGCCCAAGGTCACATGGGCGACGGTCGGATCGACGCCGAGCTTCACCCGGAGCGGTCGCCCCAGTCGGAGTTTGGCGAGGAGGTCTTCTTCGCTGATGATCTCGGATGTTCCCCGTCGCAAAAGTTCTAGTTGCTGCTCGAAAGTCACGGCTCTCCCAGTGTACCGACCCAACGCGGTCCGGCTCGAACTGGGTAGAACTGAGGCTCATGCGGCTCTATTTGATTCGGCACGGACAGACGGCGGCCAACGAGCGAGGGGTCGCCCAAGGTCATCTCGATGAGCCGCTCGACGAAGTCGGTCTTCACCAAGCGCGACTTCTGGCCGATCATTGGACCGCCCCGCTCGATGAGATTTGGAGCAGCGACTTGACCCGTTGCCGAGTCACGGCGGGCTTTTTAGCGAGCCAAACGGGGGCTCCGATTCAGATCGACCCTCGCTTGCGCGAGCGCTCATTCGGGGAGCTGGAAGGTCGAGCCTTTGCCGAAGTCCGGGCGCGACTCGACACGCTGGCGGCCCAAGCAGAAATTCCCATCGAGGCCGCGCGACCCGAAGGCGGTGAATCCACCCTCGACGTTTGGAACCGACTGGACGGCGTCCTCGAACAGATTCAATCCAGCCCACACCGGTCGTTGGCGATCGTCTCCCATGGCGGGACGTGCGCGACCTTGCTGGCGCGATTGATCGCCGCGACCCCTCAGACTTTGCGAAGTTTTCGATTTGGAAATACCGCTGTGACCGAGCTGAGGCGAACCGATCACGGCGTCTTTCATCTCGTTCGCTTTGCCGAAACGCCCCACCTCGTCGAGCCGAGTCGCCCGATGGTCGATGATCATGCGCCAAGCCGTTCGTAACGCCTGGCCGGCGGTGCTGAGTGGGCTGCTGGTATCGGCGGCCTTTCCGCCCTTGAGCCTGATGCTAGTGGTCTTCGCTGCCCTGGTGCCTTGGTTCTTGCATCTACGGACCCTGAGCGGGCCTCAAGCATTTCGCAGCGGGCTTCTCTTTGGGTTTGTTTTCGCCCTCTACCAGATGAACTTTCTGGTGCCGTTTGTCGCCCGTTGGACCGGGAGCTTCGGCCTGGCGGTGGTGCCTTGGCTTTTGGCCTCGCTGATCATGATGAACTACTTCGGGCTGTTGGGGTGGCTCATCCAGCGGTGTTATCGAAGTCGATGCCTCTGGCTCATCCCGCTGATTTGGGCGTTGGTCGAAATCATCCGGGCTTACTTTCCCTCTTTGGCCTTTCCTTGGGGCCTTTTGGCGACGCCTCTCGCGACCCAGCCCATGCTCATCCAGCATGCCGCCATCGGCAACATTTACTTTGTTTCTGCCTGGATCGTTCTGGCCAATGTTGCCCTGGCCGAAATGCTGCGCCCCAAGGACGAATTCAGTGCGAACACCCCTCGCCTCGTCCTTCGGATGGGCTTGGTCTTTTTGGCGGGGTTGATGATCTCGATTGCGCGATACGGATCGCCGCCCGACACCCGACGAGAAGTCATCACCGTCGGCCAACCAGGGGTCGATATGGCGTTCACGAAGCCCGAAGAAGAGGCCCGGCTCTTGCGAGCGGCCTGCTCCGAGCTGATGGCGGGGGCCGTCCTCCAAGGCAGTCGGCTCTTGGTCTTGCCGGAGGGCCTCGTGTCGGGGGGGTCTTGCCTGCCTCCTCGGACCCCGTTTGGCATGACGCCACCGATTCCGACCCTTTTTGGCGGGCAACGACGAGACGGCGAAAAGATCTATCAAAGCGCCTACGCCTACGATGGCCAGTGGCAAGTCGCCGACAAGACTCGGCTCGTGATCTTCGGCGAATACGTCCCCTTCCGTCGCCAATTCCCCCAGATTCAAAAGCTGTTTGGCCTGCCGGATGGCGACATTGTCCCTGCTGACACGATCACCACGATGACCGTCGCTGGTCTGCGGATGGGGCCGCTGATCTGTTTTGAGGGGATTTTTGCTGATGTCGCCGAAGGGCACTCTTCTCAGGGGGCCCAGATTCTCGCGGTGATGGCGATCGACGACTGGTACTTAGGGACGACCGCCCAAGAGCAGCTTTTTGCCGGTTCGATTTTTCGCGCTGTCGAAACCGGATTGCCGGTCGTTCGGTCGGCGGCTTCGGGTCCGAGCGCAGCCATCGACTCTCGCGGCAACGTCCTGGTGCGGGCACGTCTTCGCGAGACCGTGCCGATGCGCGTGGAGTTGCCGACCCCCGAGCGGTCGGATGCGATGCGAAACCGCTGGCTCTTTGGCTACGTGTGTTTGCTGGCGGGACTTTGGGTCGTGGTTGATCCCTGGATTCGTCGACGCCCTCGTGCCGAGGCCCCCTCGTCCGCCCCCAACCAGAAATAATCATGCTTCAAGTTCAAAACCTTGTCAAAGACTATACAAAATTTCGGGCTGTTGATCACTTGAGCTTTGAGGTTCGGCCTTCGGAGATCGTCGGGCTCCTCGGGCCCAACGGAGCCGGAAAGACCACTGCTTTGCGTTGCGCATCGGGCATCTTGCGTCCGACGTCGGGGCAGATCTTGATCAATGGCAACGACATTGTCGACCAAGCGTCGGCCGCCAAGCAAGGGATGGCATTTGTCCCAGAGTTACCCTCTTTGTATGAACTCTTGTCGGTCGAAGAGCACCTCAAATTCGTCGCCCTCTGTTATGATTCAATGGACGTCTTTGAATCCCAAGGTGAAGAACTTCTGAGCCGTTATCACTTGCTTGAAAAACGCAAGGAGCTCGTCGCGACCCTCAGCAAAGGGATGCGTCAAAAACTCTCCATCGCCTGTGCCTTTGTCCACCGCGCCAATGTGGTTCTTTTTGACGAACCACTCATCGGCGTTGACCCGGCCGGTGTGCACGAAATTAAGCAAGAGTTGTTACGAGCCAAAGACGCCGGATGCTGCATTCTTGTCTCAACTCACCTTCTCGACACCGCCGAGAAACTTTGTGACCGAGTCATCATTCTGGCTCGGGGTCGAAAGCTGGCCGAGGGGACACTCGAAGAGCTTCGCGAGCAAACGAATAGCGCGGCGAGCGATTTGGAAGAGATCTTCCTCAAGTTGACCGACGAAACACCCCTCCAGGCACCCCCGGAGATTCAGCAGTGAACGGGACTCGCACCTGGCAAAAGGACGTGCGCGCGCTGGTCTTTCTTGCGACGCGAAGCATGGTCAACGGGGTGAAGCGGGCGGTTTTGTCGCCGAAGCGGATGCTGGGAGTCGTCCTCTTCGGTGGCTATTGCGTGTTCATGTTGCGCACCCTTTTTACCGGCGGGCGCTCCGAGGCCCCTGCCGTCTCTCGCGACGTGTTTAAGGGATTTCCTTTCCCGCCGATCGAGGTAGTGCAGGCCGTCACATTGGCGATCTTCTTGTTCGTATTCTTACTGTTTACGGCGCAGTGTTTCAGCCCTTCGGTGACGTACCGAAAGGCCGATGTTGATACGCTCTTTCCAACCCCGATTTCGGTTAAGATCGTCATCGTGTTTCGCATTATTCGGGATGCATTAGTTCAGCTCTTGGTGCCTCTCTTTTTTGCTATTCTTTTGCTTCAGGCCAACGATCGATCTCTGGCGATGATTTTTCGGAATCTTCCCAATCCGACTGGGGCCGATTCGGTTCTTCGAACGTCGATGATCGCCTACTTTCTTTTAGGCATCTGTCTGACGACGTTTGCCTACGGAGTCTCGCTGGTGCTCAATCGTCCGATCCCCCGGGCACGATGGATGCACCGTCTCGCGGTCGGGCTCTATTTCCTCATCTTTGTTGGATTGGGAGCAGGTCTTTACGTCTCTTTCTTGGGCCAAGGGGCGGCCGGGTTAGTCGAGCTGTCTCAGCAAACGTGGCTGCGGATGGCTCTGTTTCCCGCAACGGCGGCGGCCGAATTTGCGCTGGCTCCACTCACGACCCATTGGGGCGCAGGGCTGCTCGGATTGGCGGTCGTGCTGGGGGTCGGCGTGTTCGGATTTCAGCTTGCGATGGCCCAATCCAGTTGGTTTTATGACATCGCCTCGCTTCGGGCCCACTCGACCACCCAGGCTCGAAGTTTCCAGCAAAATGCGGATTACATGGGGGCGGTTGCATCGCGAGCCCGTTCGGGGAAGGCCCGGTTCGCTCGCGCCAGTTGGCTGATGCGATGGTCGCCCCGCAAGATGGGAGGTTTGCTCTGGAAAGAGGCGCTCCTGGCGATTCGGACCGCCACGATGACCCTTTTGTTCACGGGCCTCTTGGGGGTCCTGATCGGCTGGATGGGCGGATTGGTTTCTCAGTCCGCGCCGCGATCTGAAGGTGTCGTCCCGATCTTGGCGCTGTGCTTTGTCGCGTTCATTTCGGCCACAAACGTCTCGCAGACTGGCTTTTTGGAGACCCTTCGTCGGATCGATCTTCTCAAGCCGCTCCCCTTTGCCGCCTGGCAAACTGTTTTTGCCGAAGTCGCAGGAAAGTCGCTCGTGAGCCTGATTCCCGTGCTCGCCGCGACCGTCGCGATGATCAGCCTCGTCCCCACGATGAGCGTGACGATCATCTGCAGCGCGCTCGTGGCCTTGAGCCTGGCAGTGACGATCTGCGCGGTCTCTTTCCTGGCGATCTTGATCTTGCCCGACATCGAAGACCCGACCCAACGTGGGATTCGCGGACTCATCACGATGTTGGGAATCTTTGTTTTCTGTGTGCCGCCGGCGATCCTGTATGTCGTCTTTTCAAGCTTCAACGTCTCGCCGCTGATCTCCGCCCTTCCGATTGTGGCGGTGAATCTTGGCCTCGCCGTCCTCGGCTCGTGGATTTCGGGTCGCCTCTACAGTAACTTCAATCCCAGCGAATGAAAAGAGCCACCATCGACGTCGGATCCAACTCCTTGCTCCTGCTCGTCAGCGAACTGCAACAGGGGCACTGGGTGCCCCTGCAGGAGCGAACCCAAGTCACCGGACTCGGGCGCGGCACTCTCACTACTGGCCTGCTGAGCGAATCCGCCATGGCCCAGTCTTTGGCGACGCTCCGAGAGTTCTTCCACTCGGCACGCGAAGCCGGAGCCGAGCAGTGCGTGGCCGCGGGCACGATGGCTGTTCGGATGGCTCAAAACCAGCCCGAGTTTTTGGACCGAGCCCGACAACAAGGAACGCCCGTGATCGTTCTTTCGGGGGAAGACGAGGCCGATTTAGGATTGCGGGCCGTGTTGAACGACCCCACGTTTGCGCAGCATCGTCGAATCTCGATCATCGACCCGGGCGGCAACAGCACCGAGCTCGTGACCGCGGATCGAGGGCAAGGCGTGCTTTTCCGCAGGAGCTTTCCGGTGGGAGCTTTGGGCCTGCGCGACACCATCTTGAGCGACGAATCGCCCGGCTTCGGGCCCCGTTTGCGTGCCGTCGAAGCGGTGGACGACCTGCTCGGCATGGCGTATCTGCCCCAGACTGCGGGTCATGCCGTCACCCTCGGCGCGACCGGCACGAACCTGATCTCCATCCGCGAACGCATGACGAGCTGGCAGCCCGAGAGGGTCCATGGGGCTTATTTGGACTTTGAAGAGGTCAGCAAAGCCGTGGCTTGGATGTTTGATTTAAGCGACCGTGAGCGCGCTGAGATCACGGGCATCGAGCCCGGCCGAGAGCGAACTCTTCATATCGGGAGCCTCATTTTGGAGCGCTTTTTACAGTGCCTCCACGTTCTGGGGTGTTCGGTCAGCGTCCGGGGCTGGCGACACGCGCTACTCGAAGACGATCGCTACTTCGCATAAAGCGAGAGCGCGATCAGAGCCACGCCAAAGTAGATCGCTAAGGTTGAGGCGCCAGGATAGTCCTTGGCGATGCGCTGTCCGATGAACAGAAACAACAACGAAAGCGCGCTCAGTGCCAACGCGATCACGCTGATCGTGGCCGAATGAGTATGCCGAAGGACGGTCAGGATCGCACCGGCAAAGCAGATCAATCCAGTCAAAACTTCTAAGATCGTGATCACTCCCAAGAGGAGCGGTACCTGGCTCCGGAACGGTGACTTTTCAAATTGGCCTTTGAGCCAGCCTAAATTCCCCGACCAATCGGTGACCTTGTCGAGACCACTCTGGCAAAAAAGAATCCCAAAAAAGAGCAACGATCCGATTTGTGCGACCCAAAGGGAGGAAATTTCACTGACGATTGCCATCACAAATCTTCTCCTCGATCATACTCCTTGACGATCTTCAGCGCCTCCCGGAATTTCGGGTGCTCGGCCGTGCGCATCCATTCGTAGGCCACGGACTCCGTATGCGTGACCGTGACTCCTGAATGAATCATTCGGGCGAGCGCGGCCTCCTGGGCGAGTGCGCTTCGAGCCGAGATCGCATCTAGGGCCACGAAGACGGTGTGGCCCTGCTCACGAAGCTGAAGCGCCGTTTGGCAGACGCAGATATGGGCTTCAATGCCGACCAAAATGAACTGAGATCGCCCGCTGGACTGGACCGCGTCCAAAAAGTGGGCCGATCCGCCGCATCCAAAACACGCTTTCTCAAGGGCGGGCCCAGGGAGCAGGCGCGCGATCTGCTCTACCGTTCCACCCATTCGATGGGGAACCTGCTCGGTAGCGAGGATAGGAACATCCAGAAGGCGAGCGATTTCAACCAAGAATGCGCTCCGATGGAGAACGCCCGCGGCCCCCGGAATCGGCCTCAAAAAGGACTCTTGCAGATCGACCACGACCAGACAAGACTGGTCCACATCAGCAAGATCCGGCGCCTGAGTCAAATTCACCTTCCCATTGTATCCCCCTGACTCTTTGAAGCGAAATGAGGAGGATGAGCCCGGAGAGGAGAGCGCGGCAGATCCAGGCGTTCTCGGTCCTTCGTTCTAAATGTCATGACGGCCCGGGGGGTCGGCTCCGGTAGAATCCGGAAGACAAGGTCTGAGCTCGGACCGTAGAATCGGAATAGGTTTATGGCATCACAGCGAAAAGTCGTCGTCGTTGGTGGAGGATTGGCGGGTCTCATGGCCGCCATGAAGCTTGCGGAAGCAGGCGTCAAGGTTCAACTCTTTAGCATTGTCCCGGTGAAACGCAGCCACAGCGTCTGCGCGCAAGGCGGGATCAACGGAGCGGTGAACCTGCGAGGCGAGGGAGACTCGCCTTACCTCCACTTTGAAGACACGATCACCGGCGGAGACTTTCTCAACCACCAGCCTCCGGTCATGCGCATGGCCGAGCGAGCCCCGGCGATCATCTTTCTGCTCGACCGAATGGGCGTGCCGTTCAACCGCACTGCCGAAGGGCTCCTGAGCTTCCGCCGGTTCGGAGGCACCCTCAAGCACCGAACCGCCTACGCCGGCGCGACCACTGGCCAGCAGCTCCTGTACGCTTTAGACGAGCAGGTCCGCCGATTCGAGGCCAGCGGGCTCGTCGAGAAGTTTGAAGGCTACGAGTTCCTGGGGATCATCAAGGACGACCAGGGACGATGCCGAGGCGTCACCGCCCAGAACCTGCGCAGTATGGCGATCGAAGCCTTTCCGGCGGATGCGGTCGTGATGGCGACCGGCGGGAACGGCTTGATCTTCGGCCGCAGCACGAACTCCATCATCAACACCGGCTCGCCGGTGAGCATTTGCTATCAACAAGGCGCGACCTATGGCAACCCCGAAATGGTCCAGATCCACCCGACCGCGATTCCCGGCGAAGACAAATGCCGATTGATCAGCGAATCGGTGCGCGGAGAGGGCGGTCGACTTTGGACGCCGCGTGACCCCAACGACACCCGCCATCCGACTTCCATCCCCGAAACGGAGCGCTGGTATTTCTGCGAAGAGCTCGACCCGGTTTATGGCAACCTTCTCAGCCGCGACCTCGTCAGCTTTGCGATCTACTGCGTTTGCCGTATGAACAAGGGCATCAAAGGCAATCAGCAGGTGTATCTCGACATCACGCACCTCCACAAGGAGCGCGGCATGAGCCGAGAGCTGATCAACGACAAGCTCGAAGGCGTGCTGGAAATTTACGAAAAGTTCATGCGCGAGGACCCGATCGACAACCCGATGCGCATCTATCCGGCGGTCCACTACACGATGGGCGGGCTCTGGGTGGATTATGAAAAGGGCCACGAAGGCGCCCTGGACATCGAGAGCCACCGCAACCAGATGACGAACATCCCGGGCCTTTTTGCCGCGGGCGAATGCGAATACCAATATCACGGAGCCAACCGCCTGGGGGCGAACGCTTTGCTGAGCTGCTTGACGGGCGGCGAGCTCGCGAGCCAGGGCGTTTCGGCTTATCTGAAGTCGATGGAGGCCAGCTACGACGAGCTGCCTTCCAGCCTGGTCGACGACGCCCGCAAGCAGCGCCAAAGCGAATATGACGCCTTGCTGAAGTCGAACGGGTCGGAGAATCCGTATCGCCTGCATGCCGAGCTTAGCGACGTGATGTGGAACAACTGCGGCATCTGGCGCACGCAAAAGGACCTTTTGTCGGCTCGAGAACGACTGGACGACCTGACGACCCGAGCGCGCCAATGCAACCTGCTCGATGCGAGCGGCTGGACCAACCAGGCCGTTCCGTTTACGCGGGCCATCCAGCACATGATCGAGATGTCGAAGGCGATTGTGGGCGGCGCGATCGAACGCAACGAATCCCGCGGAGCCCACTTTAAGATGGATACACCAGATCGAGACGACTCTGCTTGGCTGAAGACCACCAAGGCGACCTGGGCGGCGAACGGTCCGACATTCGACTTTAGCGAGGCCGTCGACGTCAGCTACATCGCCCCTCGCCCGCGTAAATATCGCATCAACCAAAACAAGATCGTCAAAGAGATCATGGGCGAAGAGGCCTTGGCCGGCTCCGGAACTTAGGTGATTCGTGGGCCTGGGTCGTTCCGAGGGGTGTTTTCAAGGCCTCAATGAGTCCTTAAACGGGACATATCAAGATGAGAAGGAAATCTGTAGTTTTGGTCTCTTAGAAAAGCGGAATTGACTACATTTCATCTTCGTCAATTGCGAACCCAAGAATACAACGATCTCATTTGTGGGGGAGCGGGCGGGGCGGAGGGAATTCGACTCCCCTTTTTGTCCGCCTCATGCAGCTTCGCCGAATCATTGCAAGTTCTTTACAAACTGAAAGACCCAACGGGCCAGAAAGGATCATGCGGGGGCTGAAAGCCCGGAGATATCCACCTCCGCCGCCCGGGGCGGAGGCCATGTCTGTTCCTCAGATTGTCGCGTTTCTCAGTCCAGGCCGAGGGCGAGGCTTCGGGCCGGGCGGCGGGTTTATTGACTCCCCCCTGCCCCCCTCATGCCGCTTCGCGGAATGAGGGGGATGCGCTGCGACCCTGCCTCCGTTCGCCCCGATTCGCTCCGCTCATTCCTCTTCGGCGGGACCTTCGGTCAGCGGGGACTGCGATTGCAGAGATTCCCTTTCGGTGGATTCCGGGGCGTTGGCTTGGAACCCCGAGTCGCTCCGGTTCGGCGCATCGCTTTGGGTTTCAGTTGAGGCTTCGTTTTCTGCGCCTGCGTCGCCAGATGCGGGGACATCTCCCTCGATCTTCGCCCACTCTGGCACTCGGAAGGGCGATGTCCCCAGCACGTCGCCAGCTGCGGTCGTCCCGGCCAAAGCCGCGCCGCCTCGGTATATGCCTTTCGCGCAAATCTGGAACTTCTCAACCCATGAACTGACCAGTTCCCCGAAAATTGGGCCAGCTTTGTTGTCGTGTTCGCCATGCGCTCGGCTGGTCATCTTGCTTGTACGCAAAGCCGAGCGCCGAGTGTGACGCCCCGCCGCTCACAGCGTCCCGCAGTTCGTTCCTTCTGGATCCGGTCCACGAAGGCCTGCGCGGGCGACAACGGCTGGAAATCAAGAGGCTGCGAGTCGTTCGACCCCTTCCATCGGCGTCCCTGGGCGGCTTGTGACACCTGAGCCTCGGCCGATCCCTTCGCCGAGAAGAGATGCCCACGGGGGAAGAAGTTCGGGCTCGCTCTAGCGTATGCTACGACGGTCATGCGGGGAATGGGTTGCGGCTGATCTTTACGATAACGCTCTTTTTGAGCTCGGCCCTGCTCTTTTTGGTGCAACCGATGGTGGCCAAGATGGTCTTGCCAAGGTTCGGCGGGACCCCGATGGTCTGGAGCGGCTCCATCCTCTTTTTCCAAGCGGTGCTGCTCCTCGGTTATCTGTATGCTCACTTGAGCGGCCGGTGGCTCCGTCCCCGAGTTCAGGTCATCGTTCATCTGGTTCTGATGGCGGGGGCCTTGTTGACTCTGCCGATTGCGATTCCGGCGGGCCTGGGCGCGTTGGGGAGCGGCTCACCCTTGGGGCCGCTCATGGCGTCGCTGGCACTGGGGGTGGGCTTGGTGTTCTTTGGGTTGTCGGCGGGGGCTCCGATGATCCAGGGTTGGTTTGCCCGGACTTCCGACCCCCATGCCCGCGATCCGTACTTTTTGTACGCCGCCAGCAATGTCGGCTCGATGCTTGCGCTGATCGCTTATCCGACGCTCGTCGAACCCCGATTGACCCTGCTTGAGCAGTCCGAGCTCTGGCGGGTGTTGTATGGCGTTTTGGTTTTCGGGATGATCGGCATCGGGGTGCTCGGGTTGCGCTCGAAGCCCCCAGAGTCTCTTGCGGAGCCTGCCTCTTCCGCCGATTCGGAGGCCCCAGAGCCGCCCACGGATGTGGCCCCGACCTGGGGACAGCGCGGCCGCTGGGTTTTGTACGCCCTCATCCCGTCGAGTCTGATGCTGGGCCTGACGACGTATTTCACGACGAACCTCGCCCCGATTCCGCTGCTGTGGGTCATCCCGCTCTCGCTTTACTTGCTGACCTTTATTCTCGCCTTTGCGCGGAGGCGCTGGATCCCGACGCTGTGGGCGAGTCGGCTCTTGCCGATGCTGGTGGTGCCGATCGTTTTGGCGCTTGCGATTGAGTCCGACGAGCATCTGTTGCTGGTGGGGGGACTTCATTTGCTAACGTTTTTTGTGGCGGCGCTGGTATGCCACAGCCGGATGGTGGACGAGCGTCCAAGCCCGCGACACCTGACCGAGTTCTATCTGTGGATGTCGGTCGGCGGTGTTTTGGGGGGTCTTTTCAACACCGTCGGCGCGCCGATCCTCTTTCAGTCGATCAGCGAATACCCGCTGATGATCGTGCTGGCGTGCCTGGTTCGGCCTTGGCCCCAACCCGGGAAAAAGAATGGACTTGCCGACTGGGCTTATCCGGTGGGAATCGCGGCTTTTACGGCGATTCTGATTGTCAGCTTCCCTCGAATGGACGCCGAGGTGTTTCGAGGCTGGCTTTATGGGCTCGAAAATGGCGGACCCGACCGAATCGACTCCCGGGTTCTTCGAAACTTGTGGTGTATCGGCTTGCCAGTGATTGCCGCCTTCTTTGCCGTGGACCGCCCGATGCGGTTTGGACTTTCGATCGGCGCCGTCTTGTTGATGATCGCCCAGTTTCGGCTCAATAGCCCGAGTGAAACTCTTTTCGCGAGTCGTAACTTCTTTGGCGTCCATCGAGTTCTGCTCTCGGGGGCCTCGCCCGACTTCGCGGGATACCACCGGCTCGTCCACGGGAACACCACACACGGTCAACAAAGCCTAGACCTCGCGCGGCGGAACGTTCCTCTGACGTACTACTGGACGGGCAGCGGAGTGGGGCAGGTGATGCAACACTACGCCGGGTCGCCCAAGCGCAAAAACGTCGGGCTGATCGGACTCGGCATCGGGACGTTGGCGGCTTATGGCCGGCCCGGCGAAGTCTTCCACTTCCACGAGATTGACCCTCAGATCGTTGAGATCGCCCAAGACCCCAAACTCTTCTCCTTCCTTTCGGATTCCAAAGCCGAGATCAAGATCACTCTGGGCGATGCTCGTTTGACCATGGCGCAAGAGCCCCCGGGTTCGTACGGCATCATTGTGGTGGACGCGTTCAGTTCGGACGCCATCCCGATCCACCTCATCACTCGCGAAGCGGTCCAGATGCTGATGGACCGGCTGCAGCCCGATGGAATTCTTCTTTATCACATCTCGAATCGGTTCTTGAACCTGGAGCCGGTGCTCGGCAACATCGGCCGGGCTCTGGGGCTACAAACGCTCAGCCAATACGTCGTCTGTTCGTTCGACGAGCGGCTTTTGGGCTATAGCGATACGAACTACGTCCTGCTGACCCGATCTGGGACCGATCTCAAGTCTTTGCAAAACAAACAGCCTTGGTTCGAGGCGGAAACCCGCCCCGAGATCGGGGTCTGGACCGACGACTACAGCAACGTGCTCAGCGTGATGAAGCAACTTCGCGGCGAATGATCCAGGAATCGTAGACGAACGGCCCGAATGGCAAGACGGAAGCGACCCCACCCCAAAAAGCGTCTCGAAACTTCCACTTGAACTGAATCCAGCACCGAGCAATCGCGAGCAGATACAGGATCCAGAGCGCTCCGTGGGCCGTCCCGACCCAGGTGACACCCAGCGGCCAGTCTGCTAGATATTTCAGCGGCATCGCGACGCCGAGGAGCAAGAGATAGGACGTGCCTTCGCACCACCCGATCGCTCGAAGTTGCCGCAAGGAAGCCGGGAGGGTCGCTTGAACCATACGCGAAGTCTACTAACTTTGAACCGAGGCTTGCTACAATGAAGGGCGTACGCCATGCCCAAAGCCGCCTTCACCACCTTGGGATGCAAGGTCAATCAGTATGAAACCCAGCGCATCCTCGAGTCGTTCGAGGAAGCGGGGTTCCAGGTCGTCCCGTTCAGCGAATCCGCAGACGTCTATGTCATTAATTCGTGTAGCGTCACGTCTTCGGCCGAAAGCAAGAGCCGATACACGATCCGAAAGGCGACCCGAAACAACCCCAGCGCGAAGGTGGTCGTCACCGGCTGTGCCGCTCAAATGTCGCTCAACAAGGCCGAGGCGATCGAAGGCGCGGATGTTGTTGTGCCGAATCCCGAAAAGCTGCGAGCCCTCGACTACCTCTATCGAGCGTTTCCCGAGATGGCGAACTGGGTGGCGGCCGAACCGCATGCCGCGCCGCCGGTTCTTGTCGGGCGGACGCGAGCCACGCTGAAAGTCCAAGACGGATGCAGCGTCATGTGCAGCTACTGCTCGATCCCATACACTCGTCCGGGGCTCGTTTCACGGCCCGCCACCGACGTGCTCGACGAAGCCTCCCGTATGGCGGACCTTGGTTATCGCGAGCTGATCTTGACCGGGGTTTTGATCGGGGCCTACGGTCCGGATTCCGGCTCAGGGGGGCCAGATTTTGAGACGCTCGTTGAGCAGTTGGCCCGCGTCGAAGGGATCGAGCGCATTCGCATCAGCTCGATTGAGATGCGCCAAGTGACGCCTCGACTGATCGAGCTGATCCAGTCTGGGCTCGTCGTTCCACACCTTCATATTCCTTTGCAAAGCGGCTCGTCTCAGGTCCTTCGCGACATGAATCGACCCTATACCAAGGAGGACTACTTGGCGCTTTGTGACCGGCTTTACGCCGACATTGAGCCGATGTCGATCACCGCCGACATCATGGTCGGCTTTCCCACCGAAGGGCCGGCTGAATTTGCGGACAGCCTGGACGTCGCCCGCCGAGCTCGCTACCTGAAGTCGCACGTCTTTCGGTTCAGCCCAAGGCATGGGACTCCAGCCGACCAGTGGGGAGACCCAGTGCCTGACGCCGAAAAGCAAGTGCGGAGCCTGGCGCTTGCCGAAGTTGGGCGCGAAACCGCCGCCGCCCATCGCAAGAGGTTCTTGGGCCAGATTCACCGGGTCATTGTCGAAGGCAAAACGACCTCCGAGGGTCTGCTGGAGGGTCTCACCGACAACTATCTCGAAGTCAGATTTGCCGGCTCGCCGAGCCTCAAGCGCCAAGTGGTTTGGGTTCGCTTGGACGAAGACCGCGACGGCTACCTCTTGGGCGAGATCGAGACCTCGGGGCCTCGCTTTGAGCCCCGCACCCGGCTTTTGCCTGTCCGATGAATCGTTCTCGGGCCTTCATTCGTCCGGTTTCGCGCTTGATCTTGACTTCAGGCCGGGGTTCGGGTATTCTGATGCCCGGCCTGAGTCTCGTCTGCCGTTGTTCACAGTCGCCCCTGGGCGATTGCGCAGAGCGGCATCGAATCAGCAGGCCCCGTGCGGCGCGGCGCGCCGCCAACTTTTGGAGGCTATTAACTTTAGGATGCCGTTAGATAAGCAGGTGAAGTCAAAGGTCGTGAGCGATTACGCTCGGGCCGAAGGGGATACTGGATCGACTGAGGTCCAGATCGCCGTGATGCAAGCTCGGATCGCTCAGATTACCGACCACTTGCGGACTCACCCGAAGGACTTTCACAGCCGACGCGGCCTCTTGCTGCTCGTCGGAAAGCGCCGACGGTTAGAAGCTTATCTCCGCAACAAGGACATCACTCGCTACCGCGAGCTGATCAAAAGTCTCGGAATCCGCGAAGTTCGGCCTCGATAACCCTCGGAGGCATCCATGATTCACACCCACACTTTCGAAGTTGGGGGCAAGACCCTCAGCCTCGAATCTGGCCGCGTAGCTCGTCAAGCGGGCGGCGCGGTCCTGCTCGGCATGGGCGAAACCGTCCTGCTCGGCTCCGCCACGATGAGCAAGTCTGCTCGCGAAGGCATCGACTTTCTTCCTCTCGTCTGCGATTACGAAGAGCGCAAATACTCCGTCGGGAAAATCCCAGGCGGCTTCATCAAGCGCGGCGGCCGTCCGAGTGATCGGGCGATCCTGACCAGCCGACTGATCGACCGACCCATTCGCCCGCTCTTTCCGAAGGGCATGCGCAACGACGTGCAAGTCATCGCGATGACGTTCGCCGTCGATCAAGAAAATCCACCCGACGTTTTGGCGGTGAATGCCGCGGGAGCGGCGCTTGCCCTGAGCGATGTCCCGTTCAATGGTCCCGTTGGATGCGTCCGCGTCGCCCGAATCGACGGCGAGCTGATCCTCTTCCCGAGCGTCTCCCAAATCGCCGAGAGCGACCTCGACCTGGTCGTTGCCGGGCACAAAGGCGCGATCTCGATGGTCGAAGCCGGCGCCACCGAGGTCTCTGAAAAGGACATGGCTGCTGCCCTGAAGTTCGCTCATGAAGCGATCAAGACGATCTGCATCGAGTTCGAGAAGTTCGCCAAGATCGCGGGCAAGCCCAAGCGAGAGCCGATCTGCAAGCTCGTCGATGCCGACCTCATGGCGCGGATCAAGAAGGACTGCTGGTCTGAAATCAAGACCGCGATCGTCGATCCTGACAAGGCTTCCCGAGAATCTGGCCTGAGCGAGCTCACCAAAGAGATCGTCGAGCGCTATAAAGAAGTTTACGCGGACAAGCCCGAGATTCTTGCTCAGCTGAATGAAGCCGTGGACAAGGCGATCAAGGACGCGGTTCGAGAGCTCGTCATCAAGGACGGCAAGCGAGCCGACGGTCGAAAGCTGGACGAAATCCGCAAACTCGAAGCCATCGCTGGACTTCTGCCTCGCGTTCACGGCTCGGGACTCTTCTCGCGTGGCCAAACGCAGGTCATGACGGTCCTGACGCTCGGCCTTCCAAAGGACGCCCAAACGCTCGATGGATTGGAAGAAGAAGAAGATAAGCGCTACATGCACTTCTATAACTTCCCGCCGTACAGCGTCGGTGAAGTTCGCCCCATGCGCGGCCCAGGACGACGAGAAGTTGGTCACGGCGCGTTGGCAGAGCGATCTTTGCGCTCGGTGATCCCTCTGGACGACCCCGAGTTCCCGTACACGTTGCTTTTGGTCAGCGAAGTGCTCGAATCCAACGGATCGACTTCGATGGCTTCGGTCTGCGGTTCGACGCTGGCGCTGATGGATGCAGGCATCCCAATCAAGGCTCCGGTCGCCGGTATTGCCATGGGCCTGATGAGCGACGGCAAGACGTTCAAGGTCCTCACCGACATCCAAGGGATGGAAGACTTCTGTGGCGACATGGACTTCAAGGTCGCCGGCACTCGTAAGGGGATCACCGCCCTTCAGCTGGACACCAAGCTCGAAGGCATCCCCGACAAGGTCCTGGCAGATGCGCTGAACCAAGCGTACGATGCCCGAATTGAGATCTTGGACGTCATTGAGGCCGAGATTGCTGCGCCGAGAACCGAACTCGCCATGACCGCTCCGCGCGTCACGACGATCCAAATCGATCCCGAGAAGATCGGGGCCGTCATCGGCCCAGGCGGCGGCACCATCCGAAAGATTCAAGCCGCATCGGGTGCCGAGATCGACATCCAACAAGATGGGCGCGTCTTTGTCGCGGCGGCCGATGGCCATTCCGCCCAAATCGCGATCGATTCGATCCGAGCCCTGACCGCCACCGCCGAAGTCGGAGCCGAATTCAGCGGGCCGGTCACGCGATTGATGGGTCGAGGCGCGATGGTCGAATACATGCCGGGCAAAGAAGGTCTTGTTCCGACCGAGCTCCTGACGACCGAAAAGGTTCGCCGACCCGACGACGTGGTTTCGGCGGGCGACGTCGTCCATGTTCGAGTCTATGAAGTGGATTCGATGGGCCGGGTCAACCTGACCGCTCTTGGGCTCAAGCAAGACTTGCCTGCGCTCGCAGGCAACGAAGCCGCGGACCCGAATACTCGCCCCACGCCGAGCGACCGCGACCGCGGTGGCCGAGGCGGAGACCGAGGTGGTCGTGGTCGAGATGACCGCGGCGGTCGAGGCGGTTATGACCGAGGTGATCGTGGAGATCGAGGTGGTGACCGAGGCGGTCGAGGCGGCTATGACCGAGGTGATCGTGGCGGAGACCGTGGTGGCGACCGAGGCGGAGATCGCGCCGTTGTTTCGGACCGACCGGATCAAGGCGACCGACCTCCTCGCGAAGACCGCGCCCCCAACATCCCCGACTCCTTCCCCAAGAAGGGCGGCGACGCCGAAGACGTGAACACCCGCTTCCGCCCCCGCCGCTAGAACGCGCTGAAGGACAGAGCCCCTAGTCCAATCTTGGGCCAGGGGTTCTGTTTTTTGTGGAAGTGGTCATTCTAACGGTCCGATTTGCTGTCAGAGCAATCGGTAAGTTCCTGCGACGAGCCATCACCTCGAAAAAAGCAGAGGGAGAGGCTTCGGGCCCGGCGGCGGTCGCGCCGATTTCGGGCGAATCGGGCCTGCAGATTGCTGGTTTTTCTTCTCTACTTGCCGTAGACATCCTTAGGAGCACCGGAACAAACGCAAGAACCTGCGGTGTGTCTCGAAGAAACTGCGGTGTTTCTCGAAAAAGACACGGTGTTTCTCAAAGATGTTGCGGTGTTTCTTGAAGAAAACACGGTGTTTCTCGAAGAAACTGCGGTGCTTCTCGAAAAAGACACGGTGTTTCTCGAAGAAACTGCGGTGTTTCTTGAAGATGTTGCGGTGTTCCTTGCAGAACCTGCAGCGTTCCGCGAAGAACCTGCGGTGTTGTTCCCAGGATTGACGCCTATTCTCCGAGCGAATGTCGCTCTTTCTTGCGTAACCCACGCCCTAACGTCAGCTGATTGAACGAGTTCTCAAGGATTCCAGAAGCTTTGGAATATTGCGCCGCTCGCCGGCACCCTCTGGCGGCGAGAAGCGGGCACGTCAATTCTGCTCCCGAATCCGCCGCCGCGCCCAATGCCACGCCCTCGCCGGTCGCGCTCCTTCGTCACGCTCACGGCTCTGCCCGCGGCAGCGGATGAAAGCTGTAAGGCGGCTCGTTTCCAGGCCTCACGGCCTTCGCTAGGTGATGTCGGCCCTTCGAGCCTCAGGAGCCCAAAAACTCCCCAATCCACGAACACCCGAACTGCCGAACTTCCGGACCCCCGAACCCAAAAAAAAATAGCCCCCTCCCCGCGGAGCGGGGAGGGGGAAGTCGGCGAACTTAGTTGTCGCCGAGAGCGCCGTTGTTGGCGGCCCAGAGCGAGTAGTCGAAGTTCGTGATTTCGCCGTCACCGTCAAAGTCGTTGTCGGTGTTAGCAGTCACGGAGTTGCCGTTAGCGGCTGCCCAGAGCGAGTAGTCGAAGTTCGTCACTTCGTTGTCGTCGTCCGAGTCGCCCACCAGCGGGGTCACGGTGCCGAAGTTGTAGTTGCCCAGCGGAGCCGCAGGATCAGCCGGATTCGGCATCGTCTTGCGGAGCCAGAAGCCCAGCTTGAAGCTCACCCGATAGGGCACGGTCACCGAACCCGGAACCGAGGCGCTGAACGCACCCGTCACTGGGTTGTAAGTCGCCGAGCCGGTCGCGATTTCGCTGTTTCCACCGTCGCGGAACGAGACCGGGATCGAGGTCGGCAAGTTTGCGCCGGTGTTGTACGCAGCCGTCAGCTGACCAAAGTCCACGGTGCCGGTGACTGCATTGGCCGAAGCGACTTCGGGAGCCAGTTCGATACCTCGGAAGCGGAAATCGGTTGCCGCGGTCGCGATGATGGTCCACGGCGTAAAGGCCATGCCGGTGTCTTGAGTCCATCGGATATTGCCGCCGCCCGAAGCGGTCGCGAAGATCTTGCCGTCGGCAACAACGATCGAGCTCAGACCAGCGCCGCTCAGTCGGTACTCTTCAGCCCAAACACCTCCGGTTCGCTTCATCTTCACCAGGCCGACTCCCGAGCTCGAAGCTGCAACGTACATGGTGTCGGCATCGATGATGTGGAAGTCGCGGGACGATCCACCAGCCGGGGTTGGGAAGAGCTCGGTGACGCTCGTGTTTGAAACGCCGTCCCACTCGACAAATCCGTTCTCACCGCCCACGACGTTCGAACCGTTAAAGATGAAGGTCGAGCCGTAAGGCATGATGGTTCGCGAACTGGCAAATGGAGCCAGGAACTGCTGGATCGGGCCGGCGAAGGTGCCCTTGACGATGCCTTGGTCTCCGCCGGTCGCCCAGAAGGTGTCGCCGTCGATGGAAAGAACCATGCGCGCGCCATCGCCCAGCGGTGGGAACTCCAGCGAGGAAGCCGGGACCCATCCTGCACTAAAAGCGGGGGTGCCAGATGCAGGCACTCGAACGGCGACTCTGGGAGTCCCGATTCGGTCCCACGATCCGTCGCGCGGACTCAGGTCGAAGCCGCCGATCATCAGGAACTGCTTGTCGGGAGTTCGGTACAAGTTGGCTTCGCTTGTTTCACCGTAAGCCACGGTGTTGTTTCGGCCGCCAACAGCGGTCAAGCTCACCGAATATCCGGTGAAGGTGCCGTCGAGGTTCAGCTCGCGGAGCACGACTGGCACGTTGGTGGCCGACGGGACGGGTGCCCCGTCTCCAATTTGAGCTACAACGAGCTTGCCTGGCGTAAATTGGGCCGAGGCGATCGCTGCCGCACCGGCGAGCAGCATCATTCCCATAGTTCGAATCATCTTTTCCATCCTCCAAAATAACAACTCAGTTCGTCCGAGTTAGCCCATTCTTGCGAGGAGGCGTTAAGGCGTGGTGAAGATCGCGTTAAGGGAAGATTGGGTTAACAATTTGTTCATGCGGGGGCTTGGGTCGGGGCCGACTCGGGCAAGCCTGGACCCTTTGGATGTATAACAGGGGTCAGTTCATGCCCGATCGCGACGCGACTTTATTTGTCATCACCATCCTGATCCTCTTTTTGTCGATCGGGCTGCATGAATTCGCTCATGCGAAGGTCGCCGATTCCGCCGGGGATCCGACGCCGAGAATCTATGGCCGAGTGACTTTGAACTTGTTCAAGCACTTCGACCCGTTCGGCTTTATCATGATCCTGGTCACGTCCTACACGGGCTTTGGGATCGGTTGGGGTCGTCCGGTGCCTTGCGATCCCCGCAAGATGCGCAACCCGAAATGGGATCACTTTCTGACCGTCGCGGCGGGCCCGATCACAAACATCCTCTTAGCGGCGGTGTTTGCGCTCCTCTTTCATTTGTCGGTGGGGATGCAGTGGACCGGAGCCTATTGGATCGCGTTCCTCTTGCTGGGGGTCGTAATCAATCTCTCGCTGGCAGTTTTTAATCTGATTCCCCTGGGGCCCCTGGATGGACATTGGTTGGTGGGGGCGTTCCTTCCGGAGCGGTCTCGATACGCTTGGTACCGGTGGAACCAGACGACGGGAACTTTCTTGCTCCTCGGGCTGGTCTTATTCGGGCAGATCAACCCCAGCCTCAACGTCCTTGGCAAAATTCTTCGGCCGGTCACGAACTTTTTCATGAACCTTTTTGGGCTCCCCAATTTTCTGACGTCATGATCAACAAACCTCGAATTCTCAGCGGCATGCAGCCCACCCAACCCAAGCTGCATTTGGGCAATCTGGAAGGTGCACTCCGAAATTGGGTGAAGCTGCAAGACGAGAACAAGCTCTACTGCTGTGTGGTGGACTGGCACGCGCTGACGACGATGGCCGACGACCCAAGCGCCATCAGCGAAAACAGTCGGGAGGTGGCGCTCGACTATCTGGCAGCCGGGATCGACCCCGAACGCTCCACTGTGTTCATCCAATCGCACGTGAAGGAGCACGCGGAGCTACATTTGCTTCTCAGCATGGTGACCCCACTGGGGTGGCTCGAACGAGTTCCTACCTACAAGGAGAAGCGAGAGAACTTGACCGCGGAAAGGGAAGCTTACGGCCTGCTGGGTTATCCGGTGCTTCAAGCGGCAGATATCTTGCTTTACAAGCCGATGGGGGTCCCGGTGGGCAAGGACCAAGCCCCCCATTTGGAGCTGAGCCGAGAGATTCTTCGCCGATTCAACCACCTTTATGGGCCGGTCTTTCCTGAATTCAAGAACATCATCGGAGAAGTGCCGCTGATGCTCGGGCTCGATGGCAGAAAGATGAGCAAGTCATACAATAACGCCATCTATATCCAAGACACGGAGGACGAGACCGCCGCCAAGCTGAAAACCGCCTTTACCGACCCCGAGAAGATCCGCAAAGACGACCCCGGGCATCCCGAAGGGTGTGCAGTCTTTAGCCTGCACCAAGTCTACAACCTCAACAACATCCACACCGTTGAAAGCGAATGCCGATCGGGCTCGCGAGGATGTGTGGCATGCAAGCGTGAGTGCACCGAGGCGGTCAATGAGAGCCTCCGGGCCACTCGGGAACGTCGGCACCAAATCGATCGCGGGGAGTTAGAAAACCTTCTGCATCGAGGAGCAAGCGAGGCTCGAGAATTCGCCAGCCAGACAATGGAGGAAGTCCGGGGAGCGATGAAACTCCGGTGATCGACCCGAGTCGGCTCAAGGCGGTCGTCTTCGATCTCGACGACACGCTCTGCGGGTACTGGGACGCGAGCAAGAAAGCCTTGCGCCAGACGTTCGCCGAGCTCGACTTGCCAGGCCAGACCCCCGAGTCGATGGTTCGCCATTGGGCCGAGGCTTTTCGAGAATTCGCACCCACGCTGAAGCAGACCCAGTGGTACGAGGTCTATCTAAAGGAAGGGCAGCCGACCCGGACGGAGCAGATGCGCCGCACGCTCGCCAAGGCCGGGTGCGACGATCCTGACCAGGCTCGAAAAGTCGGCGACCGATATGGCGAATTGCGGGATTGCTACTTAGAGCTGTTTCCCGATGCTCGGACGGTGCTCGATCGCCTCGCCCAGAGGTGGCCGCTCGGGCTGATGACGAACGGCCCCGCCGACATCCAGCGTCAAGAGATCGCGACGTGTGGACTCGACGGCATGTTCGAACTCGTGCTGATCGAAGGCGAACAAGGCGAAGGGAAGCCGAATGTCTCGGTCTTCAAGAAGGCGGAAACCCACTTTGGGGCCGAGCCCGACGAACTGTTGATGGTGGGGAATAGTTATGGCCACGACATCGAGCCTGCTTTGCGCTACGGTTGGCGAGCCATCTGGATTCGCCGTCCTTCGGACCTTCCGCCGAGCGCAGACCTCAAAGCCAACCCTCAGCCTGAAGAGCGACCCGCTGGATCGCCCGACCCGGATGCCGAAATCAGAGAGTTGAGCGAGCTCCTGAAAATTCTTGACTGCGAATTCGCCTAATCGAGGCTCGTCAACATGCCTTCGGACACGAAGATCGGGCTCTGAAATCTCACCGCCAGCGCGATGGCATCGGACGGACGACTATCCACTTCGATCTCTTCTTCGCAGACTTGCAAAAACAGCTTGGCGTAGTACGTGTCGTTCCAGATATCGTCGATCACGACCCGCTCGACACTCGCTCCGAGCTTGTCGACGAGGGTCCTCATCAAGTCATGGGCCATGGGGCGGTCGGGCTGAACCCCCTCTAGTGCCGAGCTGATCGCATGCGCTTCATAGGGTCCGATTGTGATTGGAAGTTTTTGCTGTTGGGAATCCGAAAGCAAAACGAAGTGGCTGATCGAGCCGTTGGTTTCGGTCGCGAAAACGCCCTCAATCGTCACCCGGACCGGCTCGCCGTAATCGACCGGCTCTCCGGGCATCGCTTCGCCCCGATAGGGGAAAAAGCCAGGGGGTTCCGACAGAGAACCCGACTCGTCTTCGAACTCATCTGGCATCCTCCTCACAATACCCGGCAACAGGCCACTGGAGGCAAACTGCGGACGATCATGCGACATCCTCAAGCGTCGGGGTACGCTCCACGCAACGACCATGAGCAACTCCTTCATGCCGACCACGGAGACGATTTTCCAAAAAACCGGGGAAAACACGATGGTCGTGAACATGGGGCCCCAGCACCCCTCGACCCACGGCGTCCTTCGCGTGATCTGCGAGCTGGAGGGCGAAGTCATTGTGCAGTGCAAGTCGGTCATCGGCTATCTGCACACCGGGATGGAAAAAGAGGCCGAATTCCAGCAGTATCACAAGTGCGTCGTGATGACCGACCGCATGGACTATCTGAATGCCAACGGCAACAATTTGGCCCACGCGCTTGCGGTTGAGAAGCTCCTCGGATGCGAAATTCCTCGCCGTGGGCAGTATCTCCGAGTCATCTTGGCCGAGCTGAGCCGAATTGCGTCGCACTGCGTGTGGCTCGGCACCCACGCCCTCGACCTCGGCGCGATGACTCCGTTTTTCTACATCATGCAGCAACGCGAGAACATCCTCGACATGTTCGAGATGTTCAGCGGCGTCCGCATGATGCCGAGCTGGATCGTCCCCGGTGGATTGCGGGGCGACATGCCAGAGGGCTTTGACCTCAAGCTAAACAAGTTCCTTGCGGAGTTCCCAGCCGAACTCAAGGTCGTCGAAGACCTGCTTGTCGAGAATCCGATCTGGAAGGAGCGAACCCAAGGAGTGGGAGTTTTGACCGGTCAGCAGGCTCTCGAACTCGGATGCAGCGGACCCATCGCTCGCGCCAGTGGAGTCGCCTGGGACCTTCGCAAAACCAACCCTTACTGCGGATACGAAGAGTTCGATTTCCAAATCCCGGTCGGCGAGTATGGCGACGTCTATGACCGATTTTTGGTCCGAATTGCCGAAATGAAAGAGTCGGCCAAGATTTTGCGCCAGGCTCTCGACGGCCTCCCCGAGGGACCCTATAACACCCTCGACCGAAAGATCGCGCCGCCGCCTCGCGCCGAAATCGACACGTCGATGGAGTCGCTGATTCACCACTTCAAGCTCTACACCGAAGGGTTTCACACCCCGGTCGGCGAGGCTTACGCCGGAATCGAGGGTTCCAAAGGCGAACTCGGATTCTACATTGTCTCCGACGGCTCCAACCGGCCCTACCGGTGGCACGAGCGACCGTCGAGCTTCATGAACTTGAAGTCTCTCGAAGTCCTGGCGATCGGGCGCCTGATCGCCGACGTCATCGCGATCATCGGCTCCATCGACATCGTGCTTGGGGAAATTGACCGGTAAATACCCCGGCCTTGCCGAAAAGTACTTTCGAATCTCGGCTTATGCCGTGATCGTGCAAGAAGGCCAGGTCCTGTTATGCCGGCTTTCGCGTGAAGTCCGAGATTCGCCAGGCTCCTGGACTTTGCCGGGTGGGGGTTGTCACTTTGGGGAGGACCCGCTCGAGACCGTCGTGCGCGAAACGCATGAGGAAACGGGGTACCAGATTCGAGTTCTTCGCCCGTTGACCGTCACTTCGGATCACTATCGCAACAGCGACCATGAAGTGCATGTGGTCCGATTGATTTTCGAAGCCGAGATCGTCAGCGGTGAGCTTCGACCCGAGCCGTTCGGCTCGACTGACCTCGCCCAGTGGATT
The DNA here is from genome assembly GCA_002335425.1 of Chthonomonas sp. UBA2017. GTDB lineage: Bacteria > Armatimonadota > Fimbriimonadia > Fimbriimonadales > Fimbriimonadaceae > UBA2017. Next base: position 24,226 of record DDCB01000035.1, on the reverse strand, counting down.
CCGCTCGCCTCCCTCGACCAATGGCCCCTTGTCGCCACTGCCCTGGCAGGATTAGCCGGAGTCTTGAAAGAGATCGCATGAGCCGCCATCCTCATGTCAGAATCATGTGCCTGGGAGCACACGATGAGTCCGTTCGAACAGTTTGTGAAGTCCGTATGTGAAGAGAAACTGCCTTACTCCGAGGCGAGGAGTTCTCTCGTGGACCTGATGCCTTGGCTGAACCACGCGGAAGTCCTTCTCCAACCCACGTTCTTGAACAATTTGAATTCAGATCAGCTCGACCGGCTGACAAATATCGCATATCTGATGGCGTTGAAGGCCTGCCCGTGCCTGAGTTCTCCTTCGCGCAGTCAAACAACTGAGGGAGTCATAGCCATTGGAGATCAGATTCTGAAGGACGCAGCGAAGGCTTTCTTCGCCGAACAGCTGGACTCAAATTATGTCTGGTCGCCTACGATCTATCGACCTTGTTGACGACTTCAAGGATCATTGCATTCACTCTGGGCGAAGTCAGCCCTTGTTTCTGACTCAAATCAAGTCGAAATTGAAATGCACTCAGAATCGCAGAATCTTGCCGAATCTGTCGGATTGCCTCGACAGCCTCGGGCGTCAGGTCTACTTTTGTCACAAGATGGTCCATGATGCCCAGAATTAAGGTCTCAAGGTCATCGTCGCTCAAGTAAGGCGCACTGGAACTCACGCTCTGCAAATCCATGACACTCATGATCGGTTTTTACCTCCGGTTGATGCAGATAGGTTCTTGTTGAATATCGTCCGCTCAGCCACAGAGGAGATCGCGAATTACGGTGCAAATGTGTGGAGTTTTCCAAAAAATTTCCGAAGAATCTCAAATGTCTACATGAATTGAACTTCTAGCACTTTCGGACCGTGTCGCTTAGCTCTCTGGATTCAAGATTTCGATCAGTAGGCTCATGAAGCGCTTCACCTGGTCTCGGTAAGTCGATTTTTCCATCCCGAGTGATTTGGAGATTTCGTCCTCGGTTCGGCCTTCGAGTCGGAGGCGAATGACGGTCCGGATAAAGTCCTTGTTTGCCGGCTTCCAGTGCCGAATCGCATTTTCGACGGATTCGCGCCAATCGACGATAGAGACGGAGTTCTCGTTCTGTGGAGTCTCGGCCAGGGCGATTTCGGCAAGCTCACCCGTGACCTCACGGTTTTGCCAACGATATCGAAGGTAATCCCTGATCGAGTATCGAACGGCTTGTCGCAGATATGCAGAGACCTGGTCGGAAGAAAGCTGGTCAAGTTGACTTGAGGCTTCAAGAGACATGAGGCGGTCGAGTACGAGGTCCATCAAGGATTGGAGGTCGTCCGGGCTCGAGATGTTGATATAGTTTCGGCAATGCCGCCGAATGAACGCCTCAAGTCGAGTTGGACTCGCGATCAAGGCTCGAAATTCATCCGACGAATCTGGCATGGCTCGCTCTTCATTCTAGTCCAACGCACGGACGCATTCTGCTCGGATCGGCGGTAAACTCTATCTCGTGAGTGAACTTCTGCAGATCGGGGCTGTGAACGAGCGGCCCAAGCCGCCTCGAGCCGAGGACCTGAACCTCCGGTTCAGCGACCGAGCCGTCGCTGAACTGGAGGCCCTGAAGACCCACTACCCGAACTGGAAAGCCTGCATCCTCCCTGGGCTCTGGATCGCTCAGCGGGAGTATGGCGGATTCCTGAGCGGGGAAGCGATCGCCGAGGTCGCCCACCGGCTCCAGCGGAGCTATGCCGAAGTCGAAGGCGTTGCCACGTTCTACAGCATGTATAACACCGCGCACGTCCCCGGTAAGCACAAAATCGAAGTCTGCACCTGCCTCACCTGCCAGGTCTGCGGGGCCTACCCGCTTTGGGAGCATCTCAAAGCAAAGCTCGGCATCGGCCATGGCGAAACCACGGCCGACGGGATGTTCACCCTCGAAGAGGTCGAATGCCTGAACGCATGTGATCGCGCCCCGCTCATCCAAGTCGGCGACCAGTACATTGGTCCTCTCGACACCGCCGGGGTGGATCGGTTGCTCGACGAGCTCCGGGGCCGTTCCGATTCCACCGTGGTCCAGATGGCCGATGTCGTCGTCCAGGTCCACCTGCGCGAGCCTGAGCGCAATCCCACGTAGCGAAGCCCGAGAATTTAGGAGAAAAAGCCAGGGACCGAAGCTTGCATTCAGCCCGCGAACTAATTCATACTGGCTATCGTCCAATCCTTGGACATGCATCCGACCGGGTTCGCAGCCCTCTTCTAGCCTCGCTGGGAAGGGAAGGATCACCGAGCGGAAATTCGTCCGGACTCATATCTTGGAGGTCATCATTTTGAAACGTAAGGCCTTTACGCTCATTGAACTTCTCGTTGTTATCGCGATCATCGCCATTTTGGCGGCGATCCTCTTCCCAGTTTTTGCTCGAGCCAAGGTGCAAGCCCAAAAGACGGCGAACATCAACAACCTCAAGCAAGACGGTCTCGCGACCACCTCGTATTCGGCGGACTATGACGACGTCTTCGTCCCGGTTGGAACCTTCCCGACGACGCAAAACGCAGCCAACTGGTTGGCTGATTCAGGCATTCCGGATACGGGAACGACCTCGATCACATCAGGTGCCTACCGAACTCGAGGCCAACTCGTGCAACCGTACATGAAGAACACGTTGCTCCTCCGGCACCCGCTGTGCCCGGAGGCAACCGAGAACTTCTTGTTCCGGAACGGTGCCGATGCAGCAGTGACCACTCCGATTCTCCGCGAGTACTGGAGCCTGCACCGAACCAACCACGGCATGAACCACATGTATCTGTCGCCATTGATCGGCCCGGCCGCTACTGCGCAACCGGCTCCGATTAGCCAAACGGCAGTCCAACAACCGGCTCGAACGATTCTGTTCGTCGACACGACCTACCTGGGTTACACCAGTGGTCAACCGGCTCGCGGTGGACGCGTCTGGGCAAACGCGCCGTGTCTCTACAACCTCGATGCAACCACCATCTACGTGGCGGCAACGGGCACCGCTCCTTGGAACCTGGCGGCAACGACCAGCTCCATGCAACGCGGCCGAGCTTGGGACTTCGATCGGGGCGTCATCTCGTTCGTGAGCGTCGACACCTCGACTCGAACGATCAACATCAACGGTCTGCATGCAGGTTGCAACACGACCTCGCCGACGACTGCCGTGGATGAGAGCCGCTACCTTTGGGGCGGTCACACCCAGTAAAATCAAGGGCGATATGAAGAAAGTTCTTTCATTCGTTGTTTTGAGCCTGATGGCCCTGACCGTATTGGCTGGTTGCTCCGGCGGCGGCGGTGCGGGCGGCGGTGGCGGCTCGCTCGAAAGCAACCCGACTGAAACGAAGTAACTTCGTTCCAGCCCTGACCAGCCCCCTTGGCCTCGGCCGAGGGGGCTTTTTTATCCCCCTGATTTCTGCGCGGGGCTCCTGGAAAGAACCCTTCTTGCGTCGGAATGCGTCTGAACTCCAACCATCAGGTGTGAATCCCCACCGGGTTGGGCTCAAAAAAGATGAAATTCGCTCCAATTCTCGGCACAGATTCCGAAAATTTGGAATACAATGAACAAGCTCGTCGGCAACTCAGTCGAAGAGTAGGGATTCATAACCATATCCACTTCCACTTGGAGGTATTGAAACAATGAAACGAAGGGCATTTACCCTCATTGAACTTCTCGTCGTTATCGCGATCATCGCCATTTTGGCGGCGATCCTCTTCCCCGTTTTCGCTCGGGCTAAGGTCCAAGCTCAAAAGACGGCTAACCTGAACAACCTCAAGCAAGACGGCCTGGGTACGATTTCGTACACCGCCGACTATGATGATTCGTTCCCACCGCTCCAGTCTGCAGTGAACGGTTACTCCGAAGACGTCTTGGGCGCGACCGCAACGGTTGTGAACAACACCCGTCCGCGAGGCGTTCTCATCCAGCCGTACACGAAGAACTACCTGCTTCTTCGCCACCCGCTCGATCCCCAAGCAAAGGACAGTACTCTGTACCGAGCTTTTGACGGCACGCTCCAAACTGTTGCGCTGAATCAACAGATCTTCGCTTCCTATCGAACCAACCACGGTTACAACTACTACACGTTGGCTCCGATGACGGTGAACAATATCGCGACCTTCCCGAACCAAATCTACTCGTTTGGACGCCGCACAACGGCGATCACCGAGCCGGCTCGAACGATCATGCACGTCGACTCCGTTTGGGACACCACGACGGCAGGCGCACCGATCGGCGGCGGTAACTGGTTTGCCCAGCTTCCCTGGGGAGCTTCAGGCCCTCCGGGTGGCTTCTTCTCGGCTGCGGTCGTCGTTTACTTTGGCCCGTGGCAAGCTGCGGTCACCGACCCATTCCGATTTGGCTACGCCTGGGACTTTGACAAGGGCGTCGTTCAAATGGCAATGTCGGACGGTTCGGCTAAGACGCTGAACGTGAACGCGCTTGGTGGCGGATGCTCTCCTTCGAAGGAAGCTTGCACGACCGTCGATTGGTCGCGATTCTTGTGGGGAGGTCACCCCGGCTAATGAAGAACCGAAAGAGCCTGCTCCTGCTGATGGCCGCTTCGATCATGGCGCTCGCCGTGGTGGGTTGTGGCGGACCGAAAGTTGATGAGTTGCCCCCTGCAAAAGGCTCCGCGGCTACGGATGGTGCCGGCGGCGTCGAAGGTGGCGGCAACAGTGGCGGTGGTGGTGGCATCGAAGGTGGACAACCTGGCGAAGCCCGCACCGTGAAGGCTCCTGGCAAATCTCGAAACTAACGCTTGAGATTCAGCCAGCTACTCGGCCCCATGCGGAATCCGCATGGGGCCGAACTTTTTTGCGCACGAACCCCCGCTTGGGCCGGTAGAATTGTTCTGAAGATGGCCGAACTCAAACTTCTGCTCGAACACGCCCACGAATCGGAATTCGCAACCCTCCGAGGCTATGTTGCCCGCGGCGGCTACGAAGGACTCAAAGCCGCCCTGGGCATGGACCGTCAAGGCGTGATCGACCAGATCAAAGCCTCCGGACTTCGCGGTCGAGGCGGAGCCGGGTTTCCAACGTGGATCAAGTGGAACGGGATCCCCAAAGAGAAGAACGGCACCCACTACATTCTTTGTAACGCCGATGAAGGCGAGCCCGGCACCTTCAAAGACAAACAGCTCATGGAGCAAACGCCGTTCGAACTGATCGAAGGCATGACGATTGCCGCCGTGGCCACCCAAGGCGATGTCGGCTATATCTACATCCGCGGAGAGTTCCTCGATGCCGCCAAAGCGATGCGGCGGGCGATCGATGAGGCCTATCGCGACGGATATTTGGGTCAGAACATCCTGGGCTCGGGACTGAATTTCGATCTGCACCTGCATTTAGGGGCGGGGTCGTACGAGTGCGGCGAGGAATCGGCCCTCATGAGCTCGCTGATGGGTGAGCGGGGCATGCCTCGACTCAAGTTTCCTCATGCGCCGCTGCCGACCATCGCTGGCCTCTTTGATCGTCCGACTGTCATCAACAACGTCGAGACGTACTGCTGTGCGCCATACATTCTGAAAAACGGGGGCGAGTGGTACGCCACGCTGGGCGCCGCCACCAAGAACTCACGGGGAACGAAGATTTTTTCCGTCAGCGGCCACGTGAATCGCCCTGGCAACATTGAGATTGAATTTGGCACCAGTCTGATGGAGCTCTTAGAGATGTCGGGCGGTATGCAAGGCGGTCGTCTGAAGGCCTGCGTGCCTGGGGGGAGCTCAGTTCCGATCATCAATGCCGAAGCCTGCGAAAAGGCGATCATCGGCTACGAGGAGATGGGCGACGTCAAGACCATGGTCGGCTCGGGCGGGTGTATGTTTTTGAATGATCACACCTGCATCGTCAAGTTCATCTGGCGAACCGCCCTCTTTTACGCTCGCGAAAGCTGCGGGAAGTGCACGCCTTGCCGCGAGGGCACCAAGTGGATGCTTCAGATCTTGACTCGAATTGTCGACGGGAAGGGTCAGCCCGGAGATGACCAGTTGCTCCTTGAGATCTGCAAGCAGATCGATGGGCGATCGTTCTGTGGTCTCGGCGACGCGGCCGCCTGGCCGGTGGAAGCAGCGATTCGCGTGTTTCCCGAAGAGTTTGATTTTTACATCAAGAACGGGCGGAGCATGGTCGAAACGCCTCTCATGGCGACGATGAGCCCCCGTTAGAATACGTGACGTGACGCATCAGGGCCGCTGGAAGTTCATTGCGGTGGCAAATTTTTTGTAAATTTGCCGTTAATTCTTGCTTACTTCTTGTAGACTCTTTTAACGGGTGGACTGCACCCGGAACTTCTTTTCAGAAGGGAGGGGTGTGGAACAGCATGAATCGAGGAATTTCTCGTTGGTCAATGTGGCTCTTGGGGTGGTTGATCATCCTCGTGCCCATGAGTGCGACCGCCCAAGTGGATCAAGCTCCGGCGATCAACGCCGCGATCCTTGAAGCCATCGAGAACGAGCAAGACTCCTACACCCTGCCACGGACCGTCACCATCGCGAGTCGCATCGTCCTGCCTTCGTGGGTGAACAGTCCGCTTCAAAACTTCACGCTGCGCGGCGCGCCCGGCACCGGAACCACGATTACGGCTCTCTCGCCAGTGGTTGGGATGATCACGTTGGGCAACGAGACCACGAACCCAAACGACGTCTTCACCGGGGCAAACCTAGAGAGCTGGAACCTCCTGCCGGTGGTGATGGGGTCCCAGACGATTCAACTAGCATCCGGTAGCCCGCCACCGATTACGCTCTGCTTCTATACCATCGTCGACGACCAGAGGGAAAATACGAATTCGACTCCGGTCAACGCCGAGATGGTCCGGATCATCGGCTACAACCCGACGACCCGGGTCGCGACTCTCGATCGACCCGTGGGACGGCCCTTCAGCCTTAATCCGAAGCTAAGATTCACCCACTATCGCACCACAACGAACATCACCATCCGCGACATTACGCTCGTGGGCGGGACGCCGCTCTGGGGCTCGGAGGGCGGGTTCAACATCAGCATGGTCGCGGGGCTCAATTTGACCAATGTCAAAACTCGGTTCATGCGGACCGACAACATTCGGCTCCAGTTCTGCCGAGATGTGATCGTCGATGGATACGACCATCGAGATTACGTCTTCGGCGATGTGGCCGGGTGGGGAAGGGGCACCAGTGTTTTTTATTGCAAGGATGTGACTTTGGCCAACGGCTATTCGGAGTCGTTACGACACGGCATCTCGATGATCGCGTCGAGCTCGGATGTCTTGGTTCGCGACTGCGTCGGCAACGACACCTTGGGCAACTCGTTCGATATTCACGGGATGCTGAGCTACCGCACGACGTTTCTGCGTTGCACCGGGTCTGGGCAATTTCAGGTGGGCAACGGCACATTCTGGACGGGAGACCGAGACACGCTCATCCAAGATTGCCATACGACCGGCGGCATCGTTCTGATCGGCGACGCCCGCAACACGAGAATTCTCAATTCGTCGGCTCGTTATCTGCAGTTTCAGTCGTTTGGCACCCTCGCCACGGAGTTTCGGCCGAAAGACACCTATGTCGAAGGCTCGACTTTTGTGAACTCCGACCCGAACACAGGTCCGGTGATGTTTTCGGGAACGCCCTGGAAGTCGATCCGGAATCTGACGATGGTCAACTGTTTTCTCCACGAGCAGAATGGACCCGGAGCCCGGGCTTTGCTCTTTGAGGACGCCAAGAGCAATCTGGGGCTCTTGAAGTTCGTGGGCACGCGATTCTCAACCAAGAATTCGGCGGGCACCGGCATCAGTCGACCCGTCGAGATCACTGGAACGGGCACGAACGCGTCGATGACGTTCGAACTCCGGGCTTGTCAGCTCGAAACCGATGGCACGATCTTGATCTGGTTCGGGACCGGACTCAGCGGCACCGGGCTGATCACCGGTTGGGTGGCACCCCCGTTTGGGTTCGCGAATCCGATCTTGAATAACTCGGCGGCGACATTGCCCTTGACGATTGTAACCGGGGGGCGGTGGACGGGCGGCGGAACTGGCGCACCTCCTCCGTAGCCCAGAGACGAATTCAGCCCAGCTTGCGTTGAACTGGGTTGAATGTCCTTTTTCTCGAATCTGAGCTCGGCATGGCGTAGCTTGCGTGAGCAGCGGAATCGGTCCTTGCTCAGCGCGACCGGGCTCTTTGTGGCGAGCGTGGCGATTGTCTTGCTGATCAGCATCGCCAAGGGGGTGCAGAAGGACCTTTCCAGCCAGATCGAGGACTTGGGCGTCAACCTCCTGGTCGTGATGCCTTTTCAAGTCAGCCAAGATTCGATGTTCATGCCGAATGCGGCCGGGATGAGCTACCTGACCGAAAAGAACGTGGCCGAGGTGAGTGCTGTTCCCGGAGTGCAAGTTGCTACCCCTCTGACCTTTGTGGGGGGAGCGATCGAAAACGGAGACCGGACCAGCCCGATGACGTTCATCATCGCGACGGGGCCGGAATGGTTCAAGATTCGTCCGGTCGAGATGGCCGAGGGCCGCACGTTCGGTCCCGAGGACTTTGAGAAGCGTGTCACCGTGATCGGGTCGATTGCGAAGGAAAAGCTCATCGGCCCTGGGCCAGCGGTCGGCAAGCCGGTGACGATCAATGGGGTCTCCTACCGCGTGATCGGCGTGACTCGAGACAATTCCGATGAAAAGAGCCTCTTTGAGATGGGCGGGTTCGAGAACATCGCCTACATCCCGTTCTCGACGTTCAAGATCGACGTCAGCCCGCCTCAGCTCCACCGGATCATGATCCAAACCGATCCTGCAATTGAGCCCAAAACGCTCATCTCGAGCGTCGAAACCGTCTTGGGAAAGAGCCTTCGCCGCGAGATGTACTCGGTCGCAACTCAAGAAGATCTCCAAAATCTGGTCTTCAAGGTTATGGGAATTCTCACCTGGCTGCTGACCGGTCTCACGTCCATCGCCCTTTTTGTCGGGGGTGTCGGCATCATGACGGTCATGCTGATGTCGGTCAATGAGCGGGCCAAAGAGATCGGCGTCCGAAAGACGGTCGGGGCTCAGCGCCGGGATATCTTTTCGCAGTTTCTTTGCGAGTCGGTGATCTTGGCGCTCCTCGGAGGGGCGGCGGGTCTGGCCTTTAGCTGGGTCGTGTGCCAGGGGCTCGAAGCCTACACCCCCATTCGTCCGATGATCACGGGCGGGGTCATCGCGCTGTGCTTCGGGTTCAGCCTGGGGGTCGGCGCGATCTTCGGCCTCATCCCGGCTCTGAATGCGGCCCGCAAAGACCCAGTGATCAGCCTACGGAGCGAGTAGTGGCTCTTCCGCAATCCAAACTAACCTGACGGCTAATTCACCGTTCGGAACGTGAATCTTCTCATAGTAAATCCAAAATCGAACCCGTTGGCCGTGAATCCAGATCGGATCGAGCGGGATCCGGTACCAGTGTCGTCCCACATCGATTCGATAAAACTGGCCAACATGCGGATCGGAGCGAAGCCGGAGATAAGCCCGAAAAACCTCTCCGGCCAACTCCTCAGCGCTTTGAGGCGTCGATGAAAGTGATTCGTAAATCTCTTCTAAGCGAACCTGATAAAGTTCGGTTTTTTTCATTCGTGCACCCGATCCCAATGCAGGCGAGTGCTGTGTTCAGGTTAGGACAGACCCGCCCGCTTTCTCCAAATTTCTATATCAACGTCTGTAACCTCATTTCGTTCAAGTTGGGCAAGGCTTTCAAGAACTCGAGGATCTTGCTCCACCAACTTTTCGAAAGGCGATTGCTCGCGCTGCAGCTGCTCTCGGATCGCGTGACGTACCCACTCGGAAAAGCTGGCGAACATGCCCGCCTCCATTCGGAGCTCGACCTGTCGGACCAACCTTGCCGGTAGGGCCACAGTCACGCGTTCCAGTTCATTTTCAGTTGGCATCTAGGTTTCCTCCTCCGTGAGCCGTTACTTGACCCACCTTGGACCCTGGAACACAGTGCTTTCCTGAGCACCGCACTCCTTGACAAGGGACAGGGCGTTTTTCAGCTCGACGAGGGTATCCTGAAGGACCGGGTCGTCTTACCGCTTCCCGAGCGGCATAGGCCACGCTGGCTGTCTCTTCCTCGCTTCATCAAGAAAGGTGGGTTGCCTTTGCCTCAGTGAGGCTCTCTTGATGAAATGACGATGGATATCATGCATTTTAAGCTAGAAAGTGAACTTTTCGTACTTTCAATGATGAAAATCTTATCAAATCATACGAATTCGCGGGGCTAGTCGGTGAGATAGTCGCCATGGAGCGAGCAAAAAGAGACTTCACCAACGGGGCTGACTGTGTATTCGCCGTTGATCGGACAGCTTGGGAAGCTACTCCCACGGATGTAGTCCGGAAAGATATCGGACTCTTCGATCGCGGTGCCGGTGTTGAGCCGGTTCTCGATGGCGAACTGCTCTTTGGCGTTGTCGATCTGCCTCAGGTTCGAAAGGCAGGTGGTTTTGCGGGCCGATTCTCGGGCGCGCATCCACTGGGGAACCGCGATCGCCAGCAGGATTCCAAGGATCAAAACAACAATGAGAATTTCAATCAGCGTAAAGCCGCGTCGCTTCCAAGACATAGGCAAGGGCACCCCACAGGTTCTCTTCCATATGTTTGGCCCTTCTGAGGGGCATTCTCAGGCCATACTGTTGAAATAGTCCGCTCGGACCTGACCTATGAACCGACAAATCACTTTTATGGGGGCCGCCGAAACCGTGACCGGCTCCAAGCACCTGATTGAATTTGACCACAAGAAAATTCTTGTGGATTGTGGCCTTTTTCAAGGTCCGGCGGAGCTTCGGGATCGAAACTGGGAGCCGCTCGCGATCGATCCCGGCGACATCGACCTGATCCTCTTGACTCACGCCCATATCGACCACATCGGGTATCTGCCCAAGATCGTCGCTGATGGGTTCAAAGGCCCGGTTTACTGCACCCACGGTACGGCCGGTCTCGCCAAAATCAGTCTGCCCGACTCGGGCCGACTCCAGGAAGAAGACGCCCGCTACCACCTCAAGCATGGGACAGCGCGACACGCTCGGCCGCAGCCCCTTTACACTGAAGCCGATGCCTATGCCGCGCTGAAGTTGCTCCGGCCGGTGAAGTACTTTGATTTTCTCGAACTGCCGGGCAAGGCGACCTGCCGATGGATTCCGGCCGGGCACATCTTGGGTTCAGCCTTTATCGAGTTTTACTTCCCCGATGGCGAAAAGATCCTTATGGGCGGCGACCTCGGTCGCTACGACACTCCGATCATCAAGGATCCTTGCGCCGTCGAATACGCCGAGTACCTGGTCATCGAATCGACCTATGGAGACCGGCGCCATCATGACGAAGACGTCGCCGAGCACCTCGGAGAAGTCATTCGGCGAGCCGTGGATGAAGCTCAAGTCATTATTGTGCCGAGCTTTGCCATCGGCCGGACTCAGGAACTGCTGTATTACATCACCGAGCTGCAACAAGAGGGAAGGATTCCTCGAATTCCGATCTTTGTCGATAGCCCGATGGCGAACGCGGCCACGTTGCTCTACAACCAGGTGACTGAGGACCATGACCACGACATGAAGGTCATGCTCCAAGAAGGGGTGAACCCGCTTCGGCCTGAGCATCTTGAGTTCGTTCGAGACCGGAATCAATCCAAGGCCCTCAATAGTCGCCCCGGCCCGATGATGATCATCAGCGGAAGTGGAATGGCCAACGGCGGCCGAGTCGTTCACCATCTGAAGCAAAGGCTCTCCTCGGACCGGACCGTTGTGCTCTTCACGGGATATCAGGGCGTCGGCACCTTGGGACGCGAGATCATGGATGGCGAGCCGATCGTTCGAATTCACGGGCAGGAGATCGAGGTTCGAGCGACGATCGACAAGCTCGAATCCCTCTCCGCTCATGCAGATTGTGACGAGATCATCCGCTGGTGCCAGAACTTCAAAGCGCCTCCGAAGCAGACCTTTATCGTTCACGGGGAGCCTGATTCCCAAGCTGCACTGCAAGAAAAGCTCCGCGCCGAGCTCGGCTGGCCGTCGGTGATCCCCACCCACATGCAGACCATCGAGTTCTGAGCAGACTCAGAAAAGGACGACGTGCCGCCTCTGATCTGAGAGACGGCACGTCGGTGAATACGGGGCCGGACGTGGTTAGCGCTTCGTCACTGCCACGTTGATTCGGACTTTGCCCGACATCGTCGTCACTGCGACCAGAGCCTCATGCCCTTGGGCGGTTTTGCCTCGAATAAAGGTGGTTCCCTTGGTCGGGCCTTGGACCTGGGCCCCGGTCAGTCTTGACTGATAGAAGCTGACCACCTTTGACGCCGGATCGTTCGATTCGCGCATGAACGAGAAAATGGAGCCGCGGGCGGTCTGAACCTTGGTTGCGGGATCGGCTCCTTTCAGGTTCGTCGAGCCCGGATAGGCAGGAAGCCCGACTTGATCCACATTGGAAAGCGCCTCTGCGCGACTCGGCTTCGCCACACCTTTGGGGGGCGCAGGCGCGGTGCCTCGGCCTGCGGGGGCTCCCGGACGAGCGTTTCCGGCCGCTGCTGAACTCGCCGTGGGGCCTGCCGACGGACCTGCTTGAGCCGATACCGAAGGGTCCATGCCCTGGGAAGCGGCCGTCTCAGATGATGCAGAGGCCGAAGAGTTTCCTCCGCCCTGAGAAGAGGTCGCCGAGTTCTCAGCCTCACTTCGATGCGTGGCTTCGGCGCGCGCGTTGGCGTTGGGTTGAGCCGCCGATCCAGCGCCCGGATTCTTGGTCGCCGTGGAGGTTTGAGCGCTGGCCGAGGTCGATCGTCCACCCTCAGGAACCATTTGGTCTTTGCCCGCGAGCGGCTTTGGGAACTGTTTTTCGGTCGAAACGTTCGGGTCTTGGTTCATTGTGACCGCTTGGTCGCCAGACTTCTCACCTCTTACCACCGCCACCGGCTCGCCTGCTCCGGCCTTCTCTGGAGCCGCGCAACCGGTCAAGAGCGCTCCCGCAAAAATCGAAGTGCCGACAAAGGCGATACCTATCCAAGTCAATTTCAGTTTCATATCCTTTCAGTATAGTCGGCAAAAATGTCGCCGAGGTTTCTCCAACAGGAAGAACGCCCCGCGAACTCAAGCGAGTTCCGCGAGGCGCAGATCGAATTCGATCCTGGCGAGATTACGGAATGGCTGGAGGGGCCGAGCCGGGTTGGCCTCCTGGACCTCGTCCACCGCCTCCTCCTCGGCGCATGCCTTGCTCCATCCGCTCGCGTTGCTCGCGAGCTTCTCGCTCGACTCGACTGCGGAAGTCCGCGGGTAAGTCGTCGTAGGCCACCTTCTTGCTGTTCGGATCGATGATCGCATCCTCCAACGAGCGGTTCAAGCTCACGTTGGGAGTCAGCGCGAACGTGAAGTTGTAATCGACCTCGGTGACGAGCTGAAAGTTCGTGAAGTTGGTTTGCGGAGCGAACGCCTGCATTTCCGGTCGAGAAGCCATCGTTCGGGTCCAAGCGAGCCGGTCTGCCGTCAGCATCTGCTGAGAGGTGCCGGTTGCGGTCGAGGCCAGAACCGCCGGAGACCGGTCGATCCGCAAGCTCAAGAAGCCGTCGCCGGGTAGTCCGTTGGGCAAGGCTTCGGTCCGCTCACTTGAGAGCGAGCCAAAGAAGCCGCCCATCGGGCCGCCTCGATCTCCACCACCCCCAGGGCCTCGAGTCCGGTTTCGACTGCTGTTGGGATCACTGACCTGCGGCCCTTCGAATCCGTCAAAGACCATCCGAGAGAGCAAGTTTCTTTGATCTTGTGACAGACCTTGGATGGGAAGTCGCTGACCGTTCGCCAGGACGTTGCGCTGGGCTTGGTTGAGAGTGCCGTAGAAACGCAGCATCAGATCGTCGCCAAACAAGAACCGGCCGAGTTGCTGATCGGCGACCCCTTGGTTGATGAGCCGGGCATAGGAAAGCGTGAAGCCGGTGCTCAAGTTCGTGATCGGTTGCGAAATGACGAAATTCGCCATGTCGTCCAGACTCAATCGGCCCCTCGACTGGAGGGTTCGGAGCATCGTTCCCAGGCCGTTGCGATTGATTCGCGAAGCGGCCGCGGTGGACGGCCGGTCGGGGCGACTGACGATCCAGCCATTTTCGTCTTTGATCGTCATGCTCCAGCCCTGCTTCATCATCAGGAGTGCTTCGGTCGGCTTGGGTCCAGTTTCGCCGAGCCCTTGAGCGGTGAGCAGCACGAGGCTATCGGGGACCTGGACGACCATGTTCTTCTGAAGCCCTTGAGCGATTCCGGTGAAGATGTCATTGGGGATCCAGCCGAGCGGGTCGTTCTTTTCGGGATTCAAAATCCGCTCTCGCCATTCGGGCGTGATCTGAAGGGCGGGCTGATTCGGGTCGCCGCCTGCGGCGAAGCTGAACGAGGCTCCTCGCATCGGGCCGCCTCCGCCGGCTGCGGTGGTGAAGCTGACGATCGCCCCATTGGCCGCGCTAATGCCGCCTTGTTGCATCATCTTTTTGAACTCTTTTGAAAGTGCGCTGAGCTCAATCGGTTGCTCAGATTCTTGGGGCTTGAGGTCGCTCTGCGTCGGTTCCAAAAAGGCGGGCGACAGGCCCGAGAAGCCGAGGCCCATGCTCTGGCCCTGGTCGTTGTAGATGTTGAGCTGCAGGCTGAGCGAATCGGACGATCCGAAGCGTTGTGCAACCAGGATCACCTTGAACGGCGTCGAAGCGAGCAGATTCGGATCGCCCATCATGCCGCCCATCCCGCGCACCATCATCATGCCGCCACGACCGCCTCCGATGGCGACCCCTTCGTTCGAATTCCCGCCGGTGAGCGTCTGCATCGCGTTGTTGAAAGCCTTTTGCTCTTGCACGAACGACTGGGCGACGGCCATCGGGTTGCCGCTCAGTGCCCGCTGCATTCGCGTGGGGCGGCTCGAAAAGACGAGTCGGCTACCCGGAGCCATCGAGGCCAGAACCTTTGGATCGATGGAGTTGACCAGTCGAGCGATGGCCCGATTGCCGGGCATCATATTCGCCTGGCTCATCATGGTCTGCATCATATTGCGACCGCCGCCGGCGTTCGAAGAGCCGCCTTGCATCATTTGGGTCATCTGCCGCTGCATGTTTTGCATGGCCTGACGGGCTTCGTTTTCGGTGTAGTTTTGGGTCTTTTCGACGTCGGCCACCATCTCGCGGATGGCCTTTTGGAAAATCTGGGCTCGCGCGGCGATCTCAACTTCGGATTCCTCGCGGGCGCCCGATGGAGTTCGGATCAGGCGGAAATTCGATCCCTCTCGAACCCACTCTCCACCGACCGCTTCGGCCAGCTTGCTCATCGCATCCGCCAGGGTCACGTCCTTCAGTCGCATGAAGATGACCTCTTGCGCGAGTTGATTCGAAATCAGGAGGGGGGTTGACGACTTCGTGGCGAGTTCAGCCACGAGGTCCGGAAGTCGCCGGGTGCCGGCATTCAGATCGACCTTTTGGCTGAAGTCTTGGGCTGACGCCAACGACGATCCAAGCAAACAGCTCAAGGCCAAAATCGAGATTCGATTGAAAGTTCTCATGGTTCTTTTCCTGCCAGGTCTACGCAGGTTTGAACCCCAGAAGTTTCCGAAGAAGCTAAGAGTCGAACTCAATCTGGTCGAGTTCGGCGTCATCCAGTCGGTCAAAGGCGTCCTTCAGGAGCCCCGCCACGCGCAAATCTTCGGCTTCATCGGGCCCAACTTCGGTCAGCTCGTCGCGAAATCGTTGCAGGTGCGACTGTACGTGGCTCACGCTCGGTTCGTTCAGAAGCAGCTGGACCAGCGGCCACACCACGCTCTCGGACGGATCGAAATCCTCCGAGAGCGGCAGAGCAGAATAGGGACTCCATTCTCGGCCTAAGATCTCTCGAATGCTGAGCTCCAGAGCTTCGATGGCGGCAATGGGGTCGGTCATCGTCGTGGCGGCAGGTATCTGGGCTCCCAATCGCCGACGCCCCCTTCGAGGAGCTCAAAGAGCGGCCAGATGGGGCAGAAGTCGTCCATCGGTCCAAAGACGGCTTGGGCCACGCGCACCAGGGTCCCATCCGGTCGCCTTCGAAATCCGCTCGCCCCCGGCCAGTAACCCTCGTCCGGATTCCAAAAGCCTAAGTCACGGGTGAACTCACTCGGAGACGGGTCGCTGACCATCCGGAATTTCCAGCCTCGCGATTCGGCAAAGCGAGCCTGATCCGCCGGGGAATCGGGCGAGACGACGCAGAACGCGGCGCGGTCGTCCAAGTAGTGCGCGAGCCCCGAGAAGCCGTCCGCCCAAGCGGTGCAGTACGAGCACTGCTCGCCCATGTTGTGGATCACGACGAGGTCGTCTCGGTCGCCGAAGAGGGTGCTGAGCGAGACCTCACCATCGGCAGATTGAAATCGATAATCTCGAACCTCGGTCGGCTCAAGTTCGCGCTTCAGTTGGTAAAGCTGGGCCTTTAGCTCATGAATCTGAAGGCTCAAAGCCTCAATCTGGGTTTGGGCCGACTCCGAAGGATACGTTGGCATAACGGTAGAATAGCTCGAAATGCAGAGCATCATGCCGAGCAGGAGTCACGAAATCGGATTCTGATGCGTCCGAATTCTTGTTCGAGTCATGCTGGAGATTGATCATGAGTAAGCGTGTTTTCTGGATTCCACTGTTTGCATTGGTGTTGACGACGTGGTTCGGCGTCTTGGCCGGGTGTGCGAAGTCTGCCCCTGAAGCCACTGCAACGGGCACTCCTCAAGCCGCGCCGTCCGAGGATGCCCCGGGCACCCAAACTGAGACGGCGCAACAACCCGAACCACCAACTTCAACCCCCGATCCTGCGGGCGCCCGTTCGTCTGCAAGTGCGAGCCAAGGCAAAGTTGTGCCCGGGTCGGCCGCCCGACCGGGAACGCCCGACCGACCGGTTCGTACGTTCGAATCGAAGGAGGTCGCGGGTAAGTGGCAGGAAGTGAACAAGCTCGGCAAGCCGGTCGGCAATTGGCTTGAGCTCAATGAAGATGGAACGGGGTTCTACATCCGGGGCGAACGAGGACGCGAAAAGGGAATTTGGAAAGCCGGTGGCGATCAACTTGTCTTTGTGCCCGGAGACGGAAAGACAAGCTCCGGTGATCGGATGCAGTACACCATCGCCCCCGATGGCAAGTCGATTTACGACGACACCACCCGTTTTGAGCGAAGGTAAGCCCAGGGAGGCGACCGCTTGAAGCGGGTCGTCAGCATCAGCTTGGGCTCCAGCCGGCGGAACAAGGTCCATGAGATCGAGTGGCTTGGCGAGCGAATCCAAGTGGAGCGGCTCGGCACTGATGGCGATCTGAACCGATTTTCGGCGATGTTTCGCGAACTGGATGGCGTGGTGGACGCCATCGGGATCGGAGGCGCGGATCGATACGTGGTCATCGACCAGAAGCGCTATGCGTTTCGCCAGATCGACGCCATCGCCCGGCAATGCACCCGCACCCCGGTTGTGGACGGCTCGGGTTTGAAGCACACGCTGGAGCGACAAGCAGTCCGAACGCTCCAAGCTTCGGGTCAGATCGACTTTCGATCGCAAACCACGCTCTTGGTGAGTGCGGTCGACCGATTTGGGATGGCGCAGGCGTTGGTTGAAGCGGGTGGACCGGTGATCTATGGTGATCTGCTCTTTGGCCTGGGACTTCCAATCCCAATCCGGGATTACCGGTGGATCCGATTTTTCGGTTCGCTGGCCTTGCCGATCGTCACGCGGCTCCCGTTCCAGTGGTTTTATCCCACCGGCGAAAAGCAAGAAAAGCGCACGCCGAAGTTCGAAAAGGTTTTTCGCGAAGCTTCGGTTTTGTGCGGCGATTGGCACTATATTCGGCGCTACGCGCCCGACAACCTCAGCGGCAAGACGATTTTGACGCAGACCTTGCGATCTGCAGACCTCGACTGGTTGCGCACGACCGGGGCGCATCGAGCCATCACGACCACGCCGGTTCTGGGCGGCGAGACGTTCGCGACAAATGTGATGGAGGCGGTCTTGATCTGCCTGCTCAAAAAACGACCCGAAGACGCGAGCGAATCGGACTACCTGTCGCTCCTGGGCCAGTTGAATTGGGAGCCGAATACGATCTCTCTTGCGCCGGATTCGGCCACCGTCGGGATCCGTCCGAAGTAGGATTCTTGAAAAGTCGTGGAAAAAACTTGCGAAAAGCTGTAGATTTTGCTGGACCTTGATGTAATCTTGACCCACCTGAGGAAGAGCTTTTGCGACGAGGTGGCTTTGTCCCCTCCGTGAGTCAAAAGAAGGGCCTCAGACCAAAACTCGTGGGGTCGTGCTTTGCTCTCCTTTCAGCGGCCCCACACTTTTTTATTCTCAGGTTCGAGCTGATCAAATGCCCGTCGAGCTCGCGTGATGAACTCCAAAATTCGGTGGGGGTCTTTGATTCCCGACGCGGCCTCAACGCCTGAACTCACATCGACGCCCCAAGGACGCACGGTCTGGATCGCGACTTCGACGTTCTCGGCGCGCAAGCCGCCGGCCAAGACCACCGGCAACGGGAGAGCCCCGACCAGTTCGCGAGCAAGCTCCCAGTCGGAAGTTCGCCCCGTGCCGCCGCCCTGATTTGGGTCGAAGGTGTCGATCAAGAGCGAACGCGGCGCGGTCTCACGCTGTCCGAGGGCATGCTCCACTTGGCCAAGAGCCCGGGCAACGTCGGTCCCGGGGCGAAAACGAACGACACAAAGCCAATCTCGATCCTCTGGAGGAGCATTTTCGCTCTGAATCCAGTGGCCGGCTCCGACGGCTTCCCCCGAATACTCCAGGAAGACCTCAACCTTGGGGATCGGCGCCTCCCAACTGAAGAGAGGGTCCGAGGAGTCGACCCATCTCTTGGAGCCCGGTTCTCGAACAAGCCCCAACGCATCCGCCCCGGCCGAGACCGCCGCGAGCGCATCGGCTTGCCGGGTCAGGCCACAAATCTTGACCCAACTCATCGGCCCATCATCTCGGCGATTTGGCGAGCCGGGTCCTCGGCCCGACTGAGCGCCGTTCCGATCAAGACCGCACGGGCTCCTGCAGCTTCCATCCGAGCGACGTCGGCCCGCGAATGCATGGCACTCTCACCGACGGCGAAGGCGTGCGGGGCGACGAGGGGCAAGAGCCGTTCGCCGAGCTCAAGGGAGAGCTCGAAGGTCGTCAGGTCCCGGTTGTTCACTCCGATCAGCTCGGCTTGAAGGCTCAATGCGACTTCGACCTCTGGCTCTGAATGGACCTCGAACAAAGCGGCCAAACCGAGCTCCTTCGCCAACGATTGATACTCCGAAAGTTCGCTTGGGCTCAAGCTGTGGACGATCAAGAGCACCGCATCGGCCCCCATCGCGCGGGCTTGATAGAGGTGATAGGCACTCGTCGTAAAGTCTTTGCGAAGGACCGGGAGCGAGCAGTCTTCGCGGGCCGCCTGGAGGTCGGCGGCCGATCCGCCAAACCCGGGGCCATCCGTCAGGACGCTCAGACAACTTGCTCCCGCTGATTCATAAAGTGCGGCCAACGAGGCGGGATCGAGACCCTCTTTCAAAACCCCCGAGGTTGGGGACCCTCGCTTGATTTCGGCGATCAGGGCGCAGCGATGGGGGGAGCGTGTGAGGGCTCCAGCAAAATCGCGGGGTGGGGGGGCATCGCGCAGTTCGGCCTTGAGCTCGGCCAAAGGGCGGGCGGCCTCCTCGGCTCGAACCTCCTCGCGTTTGCGGGCAAAGATCTCATCGAGCAGGTTCATGCCGCCGCCTGCGCCGTCAACAGGGCTTCGAGTTTGTGCCAAGCCGCGCCTGAGGCGATGGAGTTGCGAGCCAACGCCGCCGCTTCGGCCAGGGTCCCCGCCAAGCCCGCAACCCAGATCGCGCAGGCGGCATTCGGAATCACGGCGAGAGCCGGGAGGGAGTGTGGTTGAGTGAGGGCTTCTCGAAGCAGTGCGGCGTTTTCGACCGGGTCGCTTCCTGGGGCGAGCGCTTCGACGGGGAGAGGCTCGGCGCCAAAGTCGGCCGGAGTCCAGGTATGGGCCTCAATCCCACCTTGCCGGACGACTCGGGCGAAAGTGGGCCCGCACGGAGAAACTTCATCGAGCCCGATTTCGGCATAAACGACCGCGGCTTGCTCCACCCCCAGCAAGACCAACGCCTCTGCCATAGGATCGAGGAGCGCAGGATCGTAGACTCCGATCAGCTGGCGCGCCGCCCCCGCGGGGTTCGCCAAAGGTCCAAGCTGGTTCATGACCGTCCGAAAGCCGAGCTCTCGCCGGATCGGGCCGAGTCGAGCCAGAGCCGGGTGATGATTGGGCGCGAACATGAAGACCAGCCCGACCGATTCCAGAAGGTGCGGTAACTTCTCGGGGTCCGCCGAAAGATCAAGCCCGAGTGCCTCCAGCACATCGGACGAACCGCATTTGGACGTCACGGCTCGATTGCCGTGCTTGGCGATGCGCGCACCGGCCCCAGCCGCGACAAAAGCCGCCGCCGTCGAAAGGTTGAAGCTCGGGATTCCGCCTCCCGTCCCGCACGTATCCACCAGGTCTCGGGCGGCGTCTCCGAAGCTCACCGCTCGTTCCCGGAGCAGCGTCGCCATGCCCGCGAGTTCGGCGCCTGATGCGCCTTTCATCCGAAGCGCGGTTAAAAAGGACGCGGCCTGGACGTCGGTCCAGCTTCCATCGGTCAGGCACGCCATCGCCGACCGGGCGTCCCTTTGAGTCAGCGATTGACCCGAGAGGACCGATTCGATGGCGTTCAAAAAGTTCATATCTGAGTGCCTCTCAGTATAATCGGCCCTCTATTCTCCGTGCCCAGGTCTGGTTAAGTCCCCTTGGTGTTGCCAAAAAGATCGACGTGCATTCGCGGAGAAATCCGCCACCCTCGGTCGATGCAGGGCTCGACCAAAAGTCGTTGGCGTCGTTGGAGAATCTCGGAGTCCGTTCCTTCGGCCATGAGCAAAATCGGGTGCTGGTCCGCGCCGGGCACCTGCGCCAAGAGATGCTCGATCTCGTCCAGATCGCCCAGCCCCTCATCTGGATTGACGACGAACTTGAACTGACAATCGAAGTGCTGGACCAGATGGCGGAGCGGCTCCAGGTCAAGCCGAATCGACTCATGTCGCTGCACCCAAGATTCGCTCAAGTGCCCGCGGGGGGACGAATTTGACAGCTTGGGGCTAATCGACATCAGATCACTGGCGAGGGGCCGAAAGATGGTGCCGGCGGTTTCGATGGTCAGAATGCGTCCTGCGGCCCGGAGCGCCGACGCGAGTTCGGCGACGCCTTCGAACAGCATCGGTTCGCCGCCCGTCAAGACGACGTGGCGGACGTTCTCTCGAAGGACCTCTTGGAGGACTTGCTCGACTGTCCGGACCGGTCCTTCGGGAGTCCAGCTTGCGTACTTGGTGTCGCACCACACGCACCGGAGATTGCATCCCGAGACCCGCACAAAGACGGAGGGTGTTCCAACCCAAATCCCTTCGCCCTGGACGCTCGTGAAGACCTCGGCGATCCGCAGATTAGCCATCGATGAGCACCGGATCAACAAGGCCCAGCTCGGCAAAAGCTGCTTGGCGAATGCGGCAAGAATCACACGCCCCGCAAGCCCTTCCCGATTCGAACGGGTCGTAGCACGAGTGGGTCAGACCGTAGTCGAGGCCAAGATCGAGCCCTCGGCGAATGATCTCGGCCTTCGTCATCATGAGGATGGGCGCATGAATTCGAATGGGGTCGCCTTCGACTCCGGCCTTGGTCGCCAGATTCGCGAGGGCCTCGAACGCCTGGATGAACTCCGGGCGACAGTCGGGATACCCCGAGTAATCGACTGCGTTGACGCCGATGAAGAGATCGCAGGCTCCGATCGCCTCGGCGTTGGCCAGCGCCAAGCTCAAGAAAACTGTGTTCCGCGCCGGGACGTACGTCACGGGGATTCCGGGCTCCAGCCCGCCTTTGGGGACGTCGAGGTCATCGGTCAGGGCCGAGCCACCCCAGAGCCGCAAATCGACTTCGGCGATGCGATGTTCAGTCACCCCAAGAGCCTGAGCGACTCGGCGAGCCGCGTCGATTTCGACGCGATGTCGCTGCCCATAGACGACCGTGAGCGCGTGGACCTCGAACCCGTCCGCCAGCGCCATCGCCAGCACCGTCGTACTGTCGAGCCCTCCACTCAAAAGGACGACGGCTCTCCGCCGACTCACCCGATCCTACTCCAGCGCCTGGGTGTAGACGGCCTTGAGCACTTCGTCCGGAGTGGTCCAACCGGCCATGACCTTGGCTCGACCGTCTTCGAGCATCGTGCGATACCCTTGGCGGCGTGCGGCTTCGGTGAGCGCCTGATAGCCTGCCCCCGAGGCGATCGCGTGGCGAAACTCTGGAGTCCCCGTGATGAGCTCGAAGACCCCAATTCGTCCTTTGAAGCCGGTCCCTCGGCATTCTGCGCAGCCTGCGCCTTTGGCGAATTTAGCTTGGGCCAGATCGCCCTCTTGAATTCCCAACATGGTCAGCTCGTCTTGATCCGGTTGAAAAGGCTGCCGACACTTTGCGCAGTTGAGACGGACCAGACGCTGGGCCAAGATGGCGACGATGACGCCCGCCACCAGATACGCCTCGGCCCCCATGTCGAGCATCCGTCCGATGGTTTCGACGGCGTTGTTGGTGTGGATGGTGCTGAGGACCAAGTGTCCGGTCAAGCCGGCTTGAATCCCGATGGCGAGCGATTCGGGATCGCGCATTTCGCCGACCATCATGACATCGGGGTCTTGTCGCAAGAAGGTCCGCATGACCCGCGGGAACGGGAGCTTCTCCGTGACGCCGACCTGAGCGATGTTGTTCTCAAACTCATATTCGACCGGGTCCTCGACGGTGACGATATTCCGCCGTTTCGCATCGAGCTGGTGAAGGGAAGCGTAGAGGGTCGAAGTCTTGCCGCTCCCAGTCGGTCCGGTGACCAAAATGAGTCCGTAGGGGACCTGGATGGCTCGGCTCCATTTCCCGAGGACCTCTTCCGGCATCCCGAGCTTGGGGAGATCGACTTTCATGGCGTTCGGGTCGAGAATCCGCATCACCATCTTTTCGCCGTTCAAGCAAGGAACGACCGAGGCCCGAGCGCTCAGCCGTCGGCCCATATACTCCATGTCGATCCGGCCATCTTGGGTCTCGCGCTGCTCGTCAATCCGCATCCCAGAAGCCAACTTCAGGCGGGCGAGCACATTCGAGGCTTGCTCGGGCGGGAGTTCTCCTGTGTCGTGCAGCACGCCGTCTTGGCGATATCGAATTTTCAGCTGGTTGCGCTCGGGCTGGAGGTGGATGTCGCTCGTCCCGGTTTCGAGCGCGTTCATAAAGATGTGATCGACGATCTGAACCGCCAGGCTCACCTCGTCGCCGCCCATATCGCGGGTCCCCCCGGTCTCACGCAGGATCAGCCGAAACTTCTTGGCTGCACCCCAGTTGCTCATCGTGTCTTGCTGCATGACGTTGAGGTCATTTTAGCCGAGCCACGCGGCTCTTGTGCCAGTTTTTCGGTCTGGTCGGACCTGGAGTGAGAAGGATGGTGGGCGGTGAGGGGCTCGAACCCCCGACATTCTCGGTGTAAGCGAGACGCTCTACCAACTGAGCTAACCGCCCGAACTTCAAAAAAGATACCCGAATTCGAGGAAGCGAACGGGTTCGATTCTAGTTATCGTTTGTGACGTGGCCCATCAAGTGGCGCACCGAAAACGCTTGGCCCGTGTGATAAGCGGCATGAAAAACCATGTAGTCAGCGAACTGGCCAAAGGTCTCCCCCGGACCTTCGGAAAGAGGCGTATCTAGCTCAGCTGACACTTGACGAAGCGCCAGTTTGGCTTCGCGCTGGACTCGGTCGAGTTCCGCCGCCACTTCCGTCACTCCAAGGGGAGGGTGGAGCGGGTCGGATTCGACTGTATGTAGATAATACCGAGCCTCATGCAGGGCCAGCGGTGAATCAAACTCGGTTTCGGGTCGATACATCTGCACGTAGCGAACCAGCGCATGGATCACGAGGGCGGTGATCTCGCCCACGCTTAAGAGTCGAGGATGGGGGCGCGTCCACAGGTCCTCGTTGGCCAGGTCCTCAAAGACCAAACTGAACTCCCAAAACGCAGAATCCCACGCCGAATCTTGCAGTGCCAGAAAGTGCATGGAACGAGTATGCCACGTCATGAACTGAACGCATTTTCTGAGACACTCAAGGTTGAGGCGGGGAGCGACCTGGTGGAGTTCGAGGTTGCGCGGGTATTGGATTCGAAGGCGCTCTGGTCGTGACCAGCGCCGCTCGGCC
>DDCB01000046.1:14890-15127 GCA_002335425.1 Chthonomonas sp. UBA2017 | reverse complement strand
ATTCGGAGGGCGACGGCGAGGGCGTGGCCTCGGGGAGGGGCGGCGGAATTCAACGGGCAGACAACCCTCCCCCGACCCAAACAGAATCCGAGATCAGCTGGCTCAATACTCGATCAACGAGTGAATCGGATAGCCCAGAAGATTCTGACGGCCGCCCAAAAAGCCGAGTTCCAACACAAAGCCCATCCCACACACCTGACCATTCAGCCGCTCGATGAGTCGGGCCGCGGCCGCCGC
>DDCB01000046.1:8154-14570 GCA_002335425.1 Chthonomonas sp. UBA2017 | reverse complement strand
TGCATCTCGACGGTGTTCGTCCCGTACTCCAGCGCATATTCTTCGCTGATTCGGTCATAGGGGAGCTTGCCGAGTTTGCGCGTCATGACGAAAGGAAGCCCCAGCGCCATCGCGACCGGGACGCCAAAAATGAACCCGCGGCTTTCGATGCCCACAATGGCGTCGGCGGATTGCTCCCGGGCTTTTTCGGTCAAGAGTTCGATCACTTGAGCGAGCGCCGCCGGGTGCGCAATCACCGGGGTGATGTCTTTGAACAAAATGCCCGGCTTCGGAAAGTCGGGAACATCACGCACTAAGGTTTCGGCCAAAAGGGGCATAGGCTCAGCATACCAAAACCGAAGGGCACCGGCCCCAACGCCGGCACCCCTCAGATGCCCACTCTCCCCAGAATTCGGGTCGCGTTACCAGCGCGCTCCGAAAGCGATCGCCCCCACGGTCACCACGGCGATCGCCGCGATCCCATAGCCCAAAGCGAGAATCCGAAAAGCCTTTTGGCCGAGCGGATGTGCGAAATTGATGACGTTTTGGTTCGGGTCGGGCTCGCCCGTGCGCCGACGGCGCGGCACCCAAAGCCGGGTGTCGTCACGCCCGAAGTAGTGCCCGAACTTCCAGTTCTTTGCGTCTTCCCAGATCGCCCGGTTCTCGGTGCGACGCTCGCTTAAGAACTTTTCACTAACGCGGACCGCGACCGATTGATATCGCGATTCGATGATCTCTTCTAGCCATTGAGTTGTCTTCATCCTCGTGCCCTCACCAGCGGTATTCCCTACGGCTGGCAAGCCTTCGGATGGCAAAGGTACGAGGTTTTTCGTGGCTAGGTCGGGTCTTTGCGAGCGGCGCAACCTTCGGGGCCACAAACTTCGGGCGTGGGGCAACTCGTCTCGGCGGACGCGGGACTCGCCGAGCCCGAGTAATCGTTCACGTGGAATCCGGACCCCTTGAACATCACACCGACGGGCTGAATGAGTCGCCTCACCAAGCCTTGGGCTCCGCAGCCGCAGTCTTTCAAGGGCTCTTCGGTGATCCGCTGTTCGATTTCGAAGACTTTTTCACACGATTTGCATTCGTAGACGTAGGTTGGCATCCGTTCACCTCGAATAAAAGAGGACGCAATATGCGCTGGGTTCAATTTTGGCAGATGGAGGCGGGGAGGCGCAATCCGTTGGGTGAGGCCGTTCGTTGCTAGGCCAGACCTTTGTTTGGGGCGATCTGGCCGTCGTCGGCCTGCTTACGGTGATGGAGGTCCTCCTTTCGGCGGACAACGCTTTGGTGCTGGCGATCATGGTCAAGCACCTTCGGGCTGACCTGCAGAAAAAGGCACTCCTCTATGGTCTGGGCGGAGCCTTTATTTTTCGCTTCGTTGCGATCCTGCTCGCCAAGCAAGTGATGCAACTCTGGTGGCTCCAAGCCATCGGAGCGCTCTACTTGGCGTTTTTGCCGTTCAAGCACTTTTTCCACCTTTCGCGGGACTCTGAAGTCAAGCCCAAAGGGCTCGGTTTTTGGCAGACGGTGCTGGCCGTTGAACTGACCGACATCGCCTTTGCCATCGACTCCGTCTTGGCCGGCGTCGCCCTTATTCGAGGCCAAGCGGACAAAATCTGGGTGGTCTATGTGGGGGCTTTGATCGGGGTCATCGCGCTCCGATTTGCCGCCGGAGCGATTGTCAAGCTCCTCTTCCGGTTCCCTGCCTTGGACCACATGGCGTATGTTCTGATCGGATGGGTCGCGGTCAAGCTCACCTTTTTGTCGGGCCACAATTACGTCCGGACCGCTGAAGCCGGAGGGCGCGATCTTGGCTGGACAATCCCCGAGATGCCGCCTGTGATCTTTTGGTCGGTCCTCGGTTTGATCCTCGTCGGTGGGATTTTCTACGCATCCCGACATCCGGTCGCTTCTCTCGAAGAGACCTCCACTGCCCCCACACAAGACACCCATGAAAAAGCTTAAGATCGCCATCATCGGCACGGGCGAAATCGCCAACGTCTGTCACCTGCCGGGTTACCGGTCGATTCCTGAAGAGTGTGAGGTCGTGGCTTTATGCGACACTCAGCCTGAAGTCTTGGCCCAAGCCTCCCGCCGCTGGGAAATCTCCCGAACCACGACCTATTTTCGCGACTTGGTGGACGATCCCGAGATTGACGCCGTCTCGGTGACGACGCCGAACCGATTTCATCTTGACCCGACGGTCGCTTTCCTTCGGGCTGGCAAGCACGTCCTGTGTGAAAAGCCCCTCGCGATGAACGCAGCCGAGGCCCGTCAGATGGTCCAGGCCGCTCGCGAATCCGGAAAAATCTTGCAGGTGGCCTTGCAGATGCGGTTCGGGTCGTCCGGCCGCTTTATGCGGCAGTTCATCGACTCGGGCGGCATGGGCGAAATCTACTATGCTCGCGCCCACGCGCTCCGTCGACGGGGCGTGCCTCACTGGGGGGTGTTCACGAACAAAGAGCTCCAAGGGGGCGGGCCGCTGATCGACATTGGCGTCCATATTCTCGACCTGACGCTCTATCTGATGGGCTATCCGAAGCCCGTTGTGGCGAGCGCTGGATGCTGGGACCTGCTCGCCAAGAATCCGAAGTTAACCAATTTCTGGGGCCCCTATGACCCGACGAAGTTCACCGTCGAAGACTTCGCCGTTGGCTTCATCCGGTTTGAGAATGGGGCATGCGTTACTTTAGAGAGCTCTTTTATGGCGAATATGGAGGGCGATCCGTTTCAGACCCAGCTCTTCGGCACACGCGCCGGAGCCATCGTCAAGAATTCCGGGGACGATCCAGTTCGAATCTTTACCGAGGTCGAGGGTCAGTTTTTCAACATGACCCCGCCGCATTTGCCAAAGGTCGAGAGCGCGCACACGGCTGAAGTCCAGGCGTTCATCCGGGCGATTCACAACGGTGACCCTTCACCGGTGCCCGGCGAGCACGGCTGGATTTTGAACGCGATCTTTGACGCGATGTACGCGAGCGCGGAGTCGGGCCGAGAAGTCGCCGTGCAGCTCGATTGAGCGGGCTGCGATCTCGGTCTCCCAAAAAGAAACGCCCGGGCACAAAGGACCGGGCGTCGACCGAGAGAGGTGAGTCAGATTAGCGGGCGTAGAATTCGACGACCTTTTGCTCTTCGAAGAACTTCGGAAAGTCTTCCCGCTCAGGGAGGGCAATGATCTTGCCACGGAAATTTTGGATATCTGGCTCGATGTAGACCGGAACCGGCGCCCCTTCGTAGTGGTTGCGCTTGGCAATGCCCCGGCTGGAATCTCGGTCTCGGACCTCGACGATGTCGCCGACTTTGAGCCGATAGCTCGCGATGTTGACCGGATTGCCGTTCACATAGACATGGCCATGCGACACAACTTGGCGGGCTTGGTAGATCGAATTGGCCCAGCCCATTCGGAAAACGACGGTCTGGAGCCGGAGTTCGAGTAGCCGCAGGAAGTTCAAGCTCGTGTTGCCGTGCATTCGCTGAGCCTTTTCAAAGCTTCGCCGAAACTGCTTTTCCAGCATCCCGTAGTGGCGACGAATGACCTGCTTGGCCAAAAGTTGCTCGCCGTACTCGGACATTCGCTTGTCGCGGCGTTGCGGGCCATGTTGACCCAAAGGATAAGGCCGCTTGCTGCTCGGGCACTTCGTCTTGCCCCAGATGTTAAAGCCGACCTTGCGGCAAATGTCTGTTTTTCTTCCTCGATAAGTCGCCATAAGCTGTTCGTACTCGGTCCACGCCTCGGTCAGAGGCAAAACGAGAGGATACTCCATCGGACCCCGCTGACACAACCCATCGAGTTCTCTCGTTTCAAAAAGAGCCGGGCCAAAGGACCTATTCCCGGGTGCCCGCGTCTGTAAGTTTCTGGTGGGGTCATGAAGAAAGTCACTTGGATCGTGTTTGTGGTGCTCATCGGGCTGTGTGGGTTGGGCTACTTTGCCATCCAGGGCCTGCAAGCCCAAAATCGAAAGAAGTCCGGCCCGGACCCCAACCTCGTCCAAGTGACCCGAGGTGACCTGGTTCAACAAGTCATCGAAACTGGGACGATCGACGCGAAAAAAGCCGTTGAAGTGAAAAGCCGCGTCGCAGGAAGGGTCAAGCAGATCTTCGTTCAAGAAGGCGATCGCGTTTCCGCCGGCCAGTTGATTGCGATCATCGACCCGCAAGAGACCCTCCTTCAGGTCCGGCAAAGCGAGGCGCAACTTCGAGGGGCCCAAAGCTCCGTCGCTCGAAGCCGTATTGAGATCAGCCAGCGACGAATCACGGCCCAAACCGCCCTTGCCAAAGCGCGTCTGCGAGTGCGCGACCTCGAACAAGAGCTCCGGGCCCAGCCTCGACTGACCCGGTCGACAATCCAACAAGCCGCCGCCGGACTCGCGGCCGCCCAGCAACAGTACCAACAACTCGCCGAAGTGACCCAGCCCAACGAGTCGCAGTCGGTCCGGAGTGATGTGCGCGAAGCCGAGGCCAGCCTGAAGAATGCCCAAATAGAAGCGGTGCGCCAGCGGAGCTTGCTCGCCAAGGGGTACGTGGCCCAACGCGAAGTCGAGGCGGCCGACCTGCAAGCCGAACTGGCACTTCGACGCCTGGAAACCGCCCAGCAAAAGCTGAAAACTCTGGAAAGCGAGCACGCTTTGGAGCGGCAACAAGCCCAAGAACGGGTCCGCCAAGCCCAAGCCCAGCTCGACCAAGCCCAAGCCGGGCAGTTTGCCGATGGCAACAAGCAACGCGAACTTGAGGCAGCCCGAATCGCGGTCCGAGAGGCCGAAGCCGGTCTCAAGGATGTCGATGCATTAATCCAATCCCAGCGGCAAGGCCAAGCCAGCGCCGACCAGATTTCAAGCGTGCTCGCTGACAGTCGCCGCCAACTCGCCGAGACTGAGATTCGAGCCCCCATCGCTGGAGTCGTCACCAAGCGCTTAATCGAGGAGGGGGAACTCGTCTCCAGCCTGAGTAGCTTTAGCAGCGGGACGCCGATGGTGCGGATTGAAGACCGGACCTCCATGATCGTCAAGCTCAACATCAACGAGATCGACGTCGCCCGGCTGAAAGTCGAGATGACCTCAAGAATCGACATCGATGCGATTCTGAACGAGTCGTTTACTGGCAAGGTGACAAAGATCGCCCCGTCGAGCTCGGCCGTCGGCGCGACCACCCCGAGTTCAGGGACCGGAGCCGACCCCGTCGTCAAGTTTGCCGTCGAGGTCACTTTGCTCGTCACCGACCCCCGCATTCAGTCCGGGATGAGCGCCAAATGCACCGTCGAGCCTGTCCGCCGAAATGGAGTCCTTCGGCTCCCACTGGAGTTCGTGGGCTCTGACGAAAACGAGAGGCCGTTTGTGATGCTCGTTGAAAAGCCGAACGATCCCCAAGCCAAACCCGTTCGAACCCCGGTCGTGGTCGGCGTGAGCAGCGGCGCTTTTATCGAGATCGCGAGCGGAGTCCAAGAAGGCCAAACCGTCCGAAAACCCGAATTCACGGGGCCGGCGCGCAAGTCGGCCTTCCAGATGGGCTCAGGCGGCGACGAGTAAAGCCATGCACGTTTTGCAATCCGTCCGGATCGCGCTGGAAATGTTGCGGCTCCACAAGCTGCGGGCGTTCCTTACGATGCTCGGGGTGATCATCGGCGTCATGAGCGTGACCCTCATCGTGATGGTCAGCCAAGGATTCAAGAGCTTTATCAACTCACAATTCGCGTCGCTCGGGTCAGACACGATCTTTGCCTACTATGATCCGTTCACTCGCATCGAGCGAGGCGAAACCACCGGCAGCATCAGCGGCCTGAAGACCGAAGACATCGAGTTCATCATGAATCGGTCGCCGAGTCTCCTGACTGGATCGGGCTATCGGGAAGCCGGCAATCAAACCGTGCGGAGCGGCGATGTCGAAGTCAAGAATGTTCAGGCTCGCGGTGTGGATGAGCAGTTTCGCGAGATTCAGCGCAACGAGCTCCTGGAGGGTCGGGGGATCAATCGCGACGATGTCGAAACAATGGCGAGCGTGGCAGTGATCAGCGAAGACTTAAAAATCCGCCTCTTCAAGGATCAATCCGCGCTCGGAAAAACCCTTCAAGCGCCGGGCATCACCCTGGAGATCATCGGAGTTGTGGCGCGGTCCCAAGTGAACGTGGGCGGCGACAATCCGAAGTCGTTTCAGATTCCGATCACCACCGCCCAAAAGAAATGGCTCGGGCGCGGCGAAGTCGACGCCATCTTGTTTCGAGCCAAGCCTGGCGCGAATATGAATGCCGCCATGGACGAAGTCTGGCAAGCTTTGATGATCAAATCCGGCAACAAAGCGATCTACCGAGTGGATTCTTCGGAAAACATCACGCGAGTCTTTGCTGGCATCGTCGGCGCTGCGGGGGCTATCTTGGTGGCAATCGCGGCCCTTTCGCTCCTGGTCGGCGGCATCGGCATCATGAACATCATGCTCGTCAGCGT
>DDCB01000046.1:0-7974 GCA_002335425.1 Chthonomonas sp. UBA2017 | reverse complement strand
TGGTCGGCGGCATCGGCATCATGAACATCATGCTCGTCAGCGTCACCGAGCGCACGCGAGAGATCGGACTCCGCAAGGCCGTGGGGGCGACCCAGGGCTCAGTGCTCCTTCAGTTTTTGATCGAAGCGGCGATGCTGTCGCTGGTCGGGGGCCTGATCGGTATGGGCTTGGCGTGGATGGTCGGCAACCTCGTGACGCTGGTGACGATGACCCAGCGCTGGCCAACGCCGGAAGGGCTCGCGACCCCATTTCCTGTGTTGGCAGCGATCTTGAGTGCGGGCTTTTCCGCGCTCATCGGGATGGTTTTTGGGTTCTATCCGGCAGTGAGCGCGAGCCGCCTCGACCCGATTGTCGCACTCCGCCGGGAGTAAACCACTATAATGGGAGTCGAAGGCGATTCCTCATGATCCAGAACGATCCCACCCGTGCCATCCAGATGCAGATCGAACGCAACTCCGGGATGCCGCTCGATCTGGACTGGGTGCGTCAGGTTCGAGTGGATCGAAGTGCCGTCGAGCGGCGTGCCCAATCGTTGCTGGGGCGGCGCACGGTCAAGAAGCAATGGCAAGCCGCCTGGCTCCTCCGGGCGATCGCTTGCATGGACCTGACCACCCTGGCCGGCGACGACACGCCCGGTCGTGTCCAGCGGCTTTGCGCCAAAGCTCGACAACCCGTGCGGCCCGAGATCATTCACGCGCTGGGGGCTGAGTCCTTAGGCCTTCAGGTCGGCGCGGTCTGTGTGTATCACGAGATGATCGAACCGGCAGTGCAAGCTCTCGCCGGGTCGGGGATCCCAGTGGCGGCCGTGAGCACGGGCTTTCCCGCCGGGCTCAGCCCCCTGGCCACCCGCCTCGCTGAGATTCGCGCCAGCGTCGAAGCCGGCGCACAAGAAATCGATATTGTGATCAGTCGGCGTTATGTCTTAACCGGTGACTGGACCGCATTGTATGACGAAATGCGGGCGTATCGCGATGCGTGTGGAGATGCTCATGTCAAAGCGATCTTAGCCACTGGAGAGCTTGGACAACTTCGCAATGTCGCCAAAGCGAGTTTGGTCTGCATGATGGCGGGGGCCGACTTCATTAAGACGTCCACCGGTAAAGAGAGTGTGAATGCGACGTTGCCCTTTGGCCTGGTGATGTGTCGCATGATTCGCGCCTATCACGAGCAGACTAACTTCAAGGTCGGCCTGAAGCCTGCGGGTGGAATCAAAACCGCGAAACAGAGCCTGGATTGGCTGATTTTGATGAAGGAAGAGCTCGGCGACCCGTGGCTTTCTCCTCACCTTTTTCGAATTGGAGCGAGCTCCTTGTTGACCGATATCGAGCGTCAATTAGAGCACTTTGTCACTGGGCATTATGCCGCCACCCACCATCAGCCCCTCGCATGAACGTTGTTGATCTTTATCAGGAAATGTCGTACGGACCCGCGCCGGAATCAGATCAGATGGCCCGGCAATGGCTCGATTCTCATTCGAGAAAGTTTGGCCATTGGATTGGCGGTCAATGGACCCAAGAATCGGGACTTTTTGAAGTCTTTGCCCCCGCCAGCGGAGAACTGCTCGCTCAGGTTTCTCAGGGCAGTGCCGAAGACATCGATGCAGCCGCCTCGGCGGCGGCGAAGGCGCAAATCGACTGGTGGGCTTTGGGGCCCGAGGGCCGGGCCCGACACCTTTATGCCTTGGCCCGCCAGGTGCAAAAACATGCGCGCCTTTTCAGCGTTTTGGAATCCCTTGACAACGGAAAACCGATCCGCGAGACCCGCGACATCGACATCCCTTTGGTCGCGCGACACTTCTACCACCATGCCGGATGGGCCGCGCTCATGGCCGAACGCCTACCGAACGCCCAGCCGCTGGGTGTGGTTGGCCAGGTCATCCCGTGGAACTTCCCCCTCCTGATGCTCGCGTGGAAGGTCGCCCCCGCCCTTGCGATGGGGAATACGGTCGTGCTCAAGCCCGCGGAATTCACTCCCCTGACCGCCCTGCTGTTCGCCGAGATCGCCGGACAAGCGGGCCTCCCTGCGGGCGTCCTAAATATCGTCACCGGCGATGGACGAACGGGGGCCGCGCTTGTCGATCACCCGCGAGTCGGCAAGATCGCGTTTACCGGCTCGACCGAGGTCGGCCGAATCATACGGAAGGCGACCGCTGGCAGCGGCAAAAAGCTTTCCTTGGAGCTCGGCGGAAAGTCGCCGTTTGTGGTCTTCGATGACTGTGATCTTGACAGCGTGGTCGAGGGCGTGGTGGATGCGATCTGGTTCAATCAAGGCCAAGTTTGCTGCGCGGGGTCGCGACTGATTGTTCAGGAAGGGGTCGCCGATCTGGTGCACGACAAGCTGCGCGCCCGGATGGAGAAGTTGCGCGTAGGCCATTCGCTCGACAAAGCGGTGGATATGGGCGCCATCGTTGCGCCGGTCCAACTTGAGCGCATTCGCGAGCTCGTCGAAGAGGGTCGGGCCGAGGGCGTGGCTTGTTGGCAACCGAGCTGGGCTTGCCCGACCGACGGGCTGTTCTACCCCCCGACTCTGTTCACGTCCGTGGCCCCCGCCAGCAAGCTTGCCCAGGTGGAGATCTTTGGTCCTGTGCTCGTCAGCACGACCTTCCGGACGCCCGAAGAGGCCTGCGAACTCGCCAACAACACGCCATTTGGACTTGCTGCCAGCGTTTGGAGCGAAAACATCCACCTGGCTCTCGACGTCGCTCGGCAGATCAAAGCGGGCACCGTCTGGGTGAATTGCACGAACCAATTTGATGCCGCGAGCGGCTTTGGTGGCTACCGCGAGAGCGGCTATGGTCGCGAAGGCGGCCTCGAAGGTCTCTGGGAATATGTCCAACTGAAGAAGTTGGCCCCCGAGCGTGAGCCGAGCGAGGTGTCCGCGCTTCCCATTCGACCCGAAAACCCTCTTCAGATTGACGAGACCGCCAAGAACTACATCGGCGGCAAACAGGTTCGCCCGGATAGCGGCTATAGCCTGGTGATTCGAGGAGCGGCGGGCGAACGTCTCGGCGAAGTCGCCGACGGCAACCGAAAAGATATCCGCAACGCCGTCGAAGCCGCCCAAGCCGCCGCGCGAGGCTGGGCGAGTTCGACCGGCCACTCTCGCGCCCAAATCCTTTTCTTTGTCGCCGAAAACCTCAGCCAACGAGCCGCAGCCATTGCCGACCGATTGTCCTCAATGACCGGTCAGACCCCGGATTCGGCGCAACAAGAATTGGAAGCGAGCATCAACGAGCTCTTTCGGTGGGCCGCTTGGGCCGACAAGCACGACGGGATGGTGCATCACACGAATGGCCGGTGGGTCACGCTCGCGATGCCGGAGCCGATCGGGGTCGTGGGTGCGCTGTGTCCCCGAGAGAAGCCCCTGCTCGGCTTGATTCGAGCCACCGCCCCGCTCATAGCAATGGGAAACACCGTGGTGGCGATCCCGAGCGAGACCCACCCCTTGGCCGCGACCGACTTTTATCAGGTGCTCGAGACGAGCGATGTTCCTGGCGGAGTCTGGAACCTCGTCACCGGGCTCGCAAAGAACCTCACTGCGACTCTCGCCGAACACCACGGGGTGGACGCGGTTTGGTGCTGGAATGGTCAGCTCGGCGAGGTCGAGGCGGCCTCAATCAGCAACCTGAAGCGCACCTGGGGAGGCAGTTTGGACGACCTGCTCGCCGCGCCGAGTGAGCAACTCGTGCGCGAAGCGACCCAGATCAAGAATATCTGGGTGCCGTACGGCGACTAGCGCTTGATCGCGTACTTCTCGATCAGGGTCAGGGCGATCGGAGCGTCGTGCCACCCCTGGACGTTCACGGACTTCTCTTCGAGCTCTTTGTAGACTTCGAAAAAGTGAATGATCTCTTTTTTCGTGTGCTCCGTGATGTCACGGAGCGAATGGCGATTGGCGAACCGAGGGTCGTGAGTTGCCACGCACAGGAGCTTTTCGTCCTTGCCCTTGTCGTCGCTCATCGCCAAGACCCCGATGGGGCGAGCCTCCACCACGCAGCCCGGAAATGTTGGGTGCGAAAGGATGACGAGCGCGTCGAGCGGGTCGCCATCGATATAGAGAGTCTGAGGGATGTAGCCGTAGTCAAACGGATAAAATAAGGGCGAAAATAAGACTCGATCGAGCTTGATGACCCCGGTTTTCGAGTCCACCTCGTACTTGTTCGTGCTTCCTCGCGGAATTTCAACCACAACATTCACAACTTCGGGCGGATTGGGACCGATGGGAACTTCCAAGAGCGACATAGGCTCTCTAAAGGTACCCGGTGACCGACCTCATCTGGGTTTCAGAACCTTCTGAAAGAATCGGTCATTTGCAAAAAACAGTCCCAACGAGGGATCGCCACCCAACGTAGAGAACGTTAGGAGTAAGCAACCGACTCATGGACGAACTGCAACTTCTTTCGACCATCACCCAGCCGACCGATCTCCACCGACTCTCGGAAAAAGAGCTCCTCCAAGTGGCTCAAGAGCTCCGGCAAGCGATTTTGACTCGGGTCAGTCAAACGGGCGGCCACTTTAGCTCGAACCTGGGCACCGTCGAGCTCACCGTGGCCCTCTATGCCGCGTACTCGATTCCGCCCGATAAAGTCGTTTGGGACACCGGCCACCAAGCCTATCCCCACAAGATGCTCACCGGTCGACTCAACCAGTTCGACACCTTGCGCAAGTATCAGGGCCTGAGCGGGTTTTTGCGACGCGAAGAGCACGAGCTTGATGTCTTCGGAGCGGGCCATGCAGGGACCGCCATCAGCGCGGCCCTAGGATTTGCCGCCGCTCGCGACCAGCTTCAGACGAACGAAAAGGTCGTCGCCGTCACCGGGGACGCGGCGATCTGCTCGGGCATGAGCTGGGAAGCGCTGAACCACGCGGGGGAGATGGGCACCGATCTGTCCGTCGTCTTGAACGACAATCGGATGTCGATCGCCCCGAACGTCGGGGCCTTAACCAACTATTTCACTCGGCTCCGAGCTCGGCCCTTCACCCAGAAAGTCGCTCGCCGAGCCAAGGACGTCGTCGAACGACTCCCGTCGCCTGCGGCCAAGGTGGCGAAGGGCCTCAGGCACGGCCTGACTCACTACTTCGCGCCCAACGAAACCGGGACGGTCTTCGAGGAGTTGGGCTTTGAATACATCGGCCCGGTCGATGGGCACGACCTGCTGACGATGCTTGAGATTTTCCGCAACGTCCGAGAAATCCCTGGCCCGACATTCGTTCACGCCATCACCGTCAAGGGCAAAGGGTATGAAGTCGCCGAAGAAGACAGCCGGAAATGGCACGGCGTCGCTCCCTTCGACCTCGAAAGTTGCGAAATGCCCACGAGCTCGAGCCAGCCGACCTATACCCAGGCTTTCGGCGAAGCTGCGATTGAGTGTGCCTCTGAGGATGACAAGGTGGTCGCGATCACCGCCGCGATGCCCGATGGGACCGGCCTGACTCGATTCAGCCAGGTCCACCCGGATCGGTATTTCGATGTCGGCATTGCGGAGCAACACGCCGTGACGTTTGCCGCAGGCTTGGCCGCCGCCGGGCTCAAGCCGTTCTGCGCGATCTACTCGACGTTCTTGCAACGAGGCTTTGACCAGGTGCTGCACGACGTCGCGATTCAAAAACTCCCGGTCCGGTTCTTCATGGACCGCGCCGGCCTCGTTGGGGACGACGGCCCGACCCACCACGGCGCCTTTGACATCAGCTACCTGAGCTTCATCCCGAACCTGGTTTTGCTCGCTCCGCGAGACGCGACCGAGCTGCGAGAGATGACTCGTTGGATGAAGAACTACGACGACGGACCGACGGCGATGCGCTATCCCCGAGGAGCCACGGACGCTCGATTGCCCGAACAACGCAGTCCGATTGAGCTCGGCAAAGCTGAAATTCTCTGCTCCGGCGACGATTTGACTCTTCTCGCCGTCGGCTCGATGGTCAGTCCGGCCTGGGAAGCGACTCTCCAGCTCCTAGAATCTGGCGTCTCGGTCTCGCTGCTCAACGCCCGATTCCTGAAGCCGTTTGACTTCGACTCGATCCTTTCGCACTTTCGACGAACTCGGCGACTGCTGATCGTCGAAGAAAATGTCCGGGCTGGAGGATTCGGCCAGCAAGTGTTGGACGCACTGGTCCGCTCCGGCGAGCCGACGACCGGCGTGGAGATCTTGGCGTTGCCGGATCAATTTGTCGAGCACGGGGCCCAACCGCTCATCCGACGAGACTGCGGCTTGGATGCGGCCGGGATCGGCACCGCTGCTGCCAGATTGTTGCAGATGCAGAGGTCTACTCAATCATAAAATTTATTATTGCATATACATTGCAATAAGACGAGTCTCCTGAGTAGAATCGGGGCGTGCCAAAGCGTCGTCACGCCTTTACGCTCATCGAATTGCTCGTCGTGGTCGCGATCATCGCCCTCCTCGCGGGAATTCTGTTCCCCGTATTTGTACGGGCAAAGGTTGCAGCCAAGCAGACCTCGTGCGCTAGCAACATGCGGCAAATCGGGCTGGGCATCACGATGTACGCGACGGATTACGACGGCTTTTGTCCGAGGACTGCCCACTCCGATTTCGGCCCGGTCTGTTGGGTTTTTAGCCTTCGACCTTATGTGGGGCGATGTGACGAAATTCGGATCTGCCCCGCCGACCCTAAAGGAACACAACGACGAACGGCTCAAGGTACCAGCTACGTGCTCAACGACTGGATCGCCGTTCCACCTGTGATCGAGGAGGGCGAACCCCTCAGCCGACCCGCTTACAACAATTTGACCCTGCTTCCCCGCCCGGCGGAGACGCACTTGGCGTTCATCACTTCGGACAAAACCGGAGTCAATTATCAACAAGACCACACCCATTCCACGTCGTGGTTTGCCGTTGCGGGCCAAGAATGGGCCGCCATCACCAGTGACATTCAGCCCGATCGACATCGCCTCGGGCGGCGCCCCCTCAACGACCTCGGCCCGAGTAGCCGCGAGGGGTCCGCGAACTACCTTTTTGCCGATGGGCATGTCAAAGCACTTTCTGCCGCTCGAATCTACGGCTTCGCCAAGGCCTCACATGACTTCGCGAAGCCCCCGACTGATCCTTAGTCCATGAATGGAGACCGACTGATGAAACCAAAGACACTGTTCCTGATGACCGCCCTCGGTACCTTGAGCGCCGGGGCCTTTGCCCAGACCCTGAACAACCCGTTCACCCTCCTCGAAGTCGGACATACCGACCTCCAGCACAACTACGACGGCGGTTGGGAGTTCGAAGTCGAAACGAGCACGGACGCCTTTGAACCCGATGACGTCCTTCTCTACCTGAACCCGTCGACCCGGCGGAACGCGACTTCGACGATCGCGGGCTTGCTCGGAATCGCCTCAGGAGCCCAGTACTGGCGTCTTTTCAAAGACCAGTCGGCAAACCCGGCGGGGATTTGGCTCGGCGTGGCGAGCGAGGAGACCGCCCCGGGGACCTTTTCCTCGTACGATCCGAGTGCTCCCGGCAATCCCGGCGGCTCATTCCCCCAAGCCCCGGTGGGATCTCAACCCTGGATGAGGCTGGACCTGCTCTCAGTGACGTCTCCAGGAGGCGGAGCGGCTCCGGGCAACTTGGCCGTCTGGAACGTGGGCGACAACGGGACCGAGCGGGTTTGGGACACCCTCGACGGGAGCTATGCGAACGATCAATACTGGATGCTCGAAGGTGGTCACAACCACTTGAACTGGGGATTTTCGGCCCCCGGACTTTATGAAGTGACCCTGCAGGCCTCCGGCCTGATCGGCACCAATTACGTCACCAGCGGTCCGGTGACCTGGCACTTCGGCGTCGAAGCCGCCCCGGTCCCTGAGCCAGCGACGCTTGCCGCCCTCGGATTCGGTGCGGCCGCACTCCTGCGCCGACGCCGCAAGGGCTGACCGCCGCGCGGAGGAAAACCACACAGGCTTCGGAGGATCCCCTCCGAAGCCTGAAATCTTCTAAGTAACCTGGAGCCCTCGACGAGAATTGAA
>DDCB01000033.1 GCA_002335425.1 Chthonomonas sp. UBA2017 | reverse complement strand
CTTCATTT
The DNA here is from genome assembly GCA_002335425.1 of Chthonomonas sp. UBA2017. GTDB lineage: Bacteria > Armatimonadota > Fimbriimonadia > Fimbriimonadales > Fimbriimonadaceae > UBA2017. Next base: position 13,723 of record DDCB01000033.1, on the reverse strand, counting down.
TCGGGAGGCAGACCACCCCTAGCGCGACCACTTCATCCCCCCAAAGCGCGACCACTTCATCCCCCCTGGGGATAACGTTCAGATTCAAAATCAGCAAGTTGGACCATTTTGAAAATCGACCGACTAGATTTTTCGTGGGTTTTCGAAATTCGGTCGCAAAAAGCTCAGAGCGGGTTGCGCTGCGCGTGGGTCTTGCAGAACTTGATGAAGTGCGCCTTGACGTACTTGGGCGTCTGCTGGGTTGCTTGCACCCACTCCCAATACGCGCTTTCGAGGTAACGAATGTCCCAGCCTGGCGCAAGGGCCCGCCCCGCTTCAAGGGTATTCATATCAAGCCGCTTGGCTTCGAGTTGACGAAGGCTCTTGGTGGCCCGCCCTTCCACTCCGTGGATCTGGGCGAACTTGTCGAGATCAGCCAGGGGCGTCGGCCCTTTGAAGAGGGTGAAGCCGTTCCGAGTGAGTTCGCATTGGAGGTGCGGGAAGACCCCCCGAACCTTTTCGATAGCTTCGTTCATGTGCTTAACGAAGTCGCGGCTACGCTCGAACGATGAACCAAGCTGCGCTTTGAGAACGGGCACGGGGAGACGCAAAACGTCCTTCTTTTGGGCGTTCAGGGTGAAGAGGCGGTAACTGACCCAGATGTAGAAGTCGATGGCAAGGGGTGAGCGGCGGAGCTGCTTCAGATGATCAAGAAGGATCGGAACAGGTGAAGCGATGATCGCTTCGTAGAAGGTCTCACTGAGCTCGATGTAGCTTTCAAAAAAGCTATCTTGTTCGGGAACCTTATAGTTCCACCAGATGTCGTATTCGCCGGTGACCGGCATGAGGGCGAAACTATCTCTCGCTCCTGAGCCGTCTTCGACCTCGCGGACGAAAGCAATCTCACACCGCAAGAGCCGGTTGATCTGCTCTCTGAGGGCCCGAACACTTCCCCGCTTTCCGGTGACGATGGGCACATCGAGCTCCCTGAGGAAGTCGTAGAGGTGGCTCGTGATTTTGATGCGGCGCGGGTTTTCTGCGTGCTTATTGGCGATGGCACGAGTCGTGATGTAGACCAGAAGGAACCGAGCGATTGAGCCGTAAGGCAGACCGATCTCCTCTCCTTTTCGGTTCATACCACTGCGAAAGATTACGGAAAGGTTGCCGTTTTTCCTGACGATCTTGGTTTCGGTCGGTTTGCTGAGCGGCAAGCCGCACTGGACGAGCTCGCGGGCCATATAGCCCTTAGGCTGGATTTCCTTTTCCGCGATCGGCCCAAACGTCTCGGCGTGACGTTGTGCCCGGTCGGTGATCGGTACTCGCCCCGAGGATTTTTGTTTGGGCTCTTCGGTCGGCTCGGTCTCGAAGCCGATTTCACGGATAGATTTCATGGCGTGAGGCTTAGCCTTGCTGGTTTTGCTCGGCGAGATAGTTCTTAAGTAGTTCTGTGACGATGTCTTGGATATTGCGTCCAACAGTGACGGAATGGACGCGCATATCCTGGTGAAGACTGGCCGGAATGCGGATGCTGAGCATCGTCATGGGGACAACCTGCAAGCTGGCTGGCTGGCTGACTGTCTTGATAACGGATATGGCAGGGGCGCTAGGCTGATTTTGGTTTTCGGCTCCGATAAAGCTTTCGAGAGCCTGGGAGACGTCCGGCTTTGGTTTGATGGTGGTTTGTGTTTTGCTCATGCTTTCCTCTTGGGCGCGTGGGTGAGTTCGTCGATCAGTCGGGACATTTCGGCGGCGGCTTTGCCGTTCGGCTCAATGTCGAAAACGGTTTGCCCCGCCCCTATCGAGACGGCGTAGGCACTGCGGCTATGAATGCTGGTCGCCGTGACCTCCAGGCCGAGCTGCTTCAGAGCCTCCTCGACGTCACGGGCAAGACGCGTGTTGGGCCTGCGCTCGTTGATGACAAACGTGGCGCGAAGGCCCTCCTTGATGTTCTGAACTTCCTGGATGAGTTGCACCACATCGGTCGCGGCCCAGACGTCAACAGAAGAAGGCTTCACCGGGACGATCACAACGTCAGCGGCGGCGATGGCGGCCTTTAGGATGCTGGCCACACGGGGCGGGCCGTCGATCACGATGTCGTCGAAGGCCCCAGAAAGTGATTGGATTTCCTTGTAAAGGGTGTCCTTCGCCATGTTCATGACCGGGAAGAGGTTTTCACCAGTCCGGGCGGCTGACCAGAGCAGGCTTGAGTTCTGGGCGTCAGCGTCGATAAGCGCGACTTTGCGTCCCCTTTTGAAAAGGCCGTCGGCAAGGTGGATGCTCAGGGTGGTTTTTCCGACACCCCCTTTTTGGTTCACGATTGAAAAGATCATCCTTAATCCTGCCTGCCAGCTTGCAAGCTGGCAGGCCAGTAGTCCTGCTGGGCGTCCTGCCTGCCTGAATGATACTACAGACGAGTCGCTCGAAGGAAAAGCCTCGACGAATGGGGCGAAGGGGCGTCTGCTGCTCATCCCAATGACCTTTTAGCGGCGCGACGAAGGGCGGCTCGCTTTAGAAGGGAAGTGAGAACTGTGGTTGAGCCGATGGCCCCGTAGGAGGCGGAGGAAGTCGCTCCTGCGGACTGGGTTCAGGGGCAGGGCCTTGAATCGGCGGCTTTCTGGGCTAGGCTAGACGCGGTGAAGATCGCGCGGGAGTCATTCTTCAAGACTTTGAGCCAGGACTGCACGTAGATTGCATGGTCGGGACGTGGCTCCGGCGTGAGGCCAAGGCTTGCTGAGAGAAAGGCTGCGCCTAGCTCGGCGACGAGCTCTTCGGCGGCGTAGCTTTCATCGCCAAAGCGTCCTTTGAGATCGCGGGCAAGGCGGCATTCGGCTCCGGTCCAGTGGGTGGCCTCATGGGCAAGGGTCGCATAGTAGGCGACGGGGTCGCGGAAGGCAGTGAAGGGCGGCATTTGGATGTAATCACCAGAAGGCCGGTAAAAGGCTTTAGCGCCGCCATGTCTGATGTCGGCCCCAAGAGATGCAAAGAAGGTTTCAGCGGGCTCAATGCGCGGCATCTCCGGAATGTCTGGCGCGACGGGAGGTTCATAGCCGTCGATCTGGGAGGCGTTGAAGAGCGGGAACGCGCGACCAAACATGCGAACGCGGCTCTCGTCCGCGTCGCCCTCAGCAGGCTGTTCCTGGCCATCTTTGGGTTCCCAAGGCTTCCATACAACGCCAATCGCGGCCTTCTCGCCCTTGCGAACTTGCTTGCCGACAGACTGCCATTGAAGGTAGGTCGCCCAATGCGGATCGGTGTAGCCTCGGAGCTGGCTTTCAACCCACAGGGTGAGGATATTCACGCCCCTGTATCCATCGCCGGTGACGGCATTGACAGGGTAACCCATGCCTTCGGGCACGTACCAGGGCATTTCCCAGCGGCCTTCGCTGGAACCGGCTTCAATGGCCTCCAGGATCTTGTTGGTGACGCGCGTGTAGACGTCCACGCGGTCGCTTTGGTCTTTGTGGGCCATTGCTGGCCTCCTTTCTCGGGCCTTGACGACCCGTCCAGGTTAGAGGAAAAAGATGAATGAACCCTTGAGAAGGGAAGCCAGGGGCTACTGCTCCTCACGGTCAGGTTTCATGGAAGCCGACCTGGGTAGCAGCATCAGGATCTCTGAATTTTGCCCCTGAGGGATGAGGGTGATTTTCAGCCGGTAGCCTCTTCCGTCTTTGGTCGGGAAAGCGGTTCCGATCCTGCTCCAGATGCTTTTCTTGTCGACCTTGGTCACGCTAAGGACTTCGAGGTAGGTGGTTTGTTCGGTCATGAACTGTCTCCTTTTGAGGGCTAAAAGCCGTGGCGGAATTGCCCGGCGTCATGCCTCGTAAAGAAGCCCGTAGCGAAGACGCGGCAAGGCTCAGGGGAGCAGGGACCTCCCTCGTTTGCAGGGCAAAGGCCGAAAATGAGGGGCCTTGCAAGCGGGCTGAGAAAGGGGCTTTGGAGGGCCATGGACAACGCCAGGAAATCGGAACGGGTGCCGAAAAGAGACGTTAGGCAACAAGGCCAAACTGACTCTGCAAGCTGGCTGGCCTGCTGGCTTGCTATATCTGAAAGCAAAAGATGGATAGCCTGAGTGGGGCGCAGATTGCCGTGTCGATCCCGGCTGCGGGAATGGAGGGAACAGAGGGGGTCCGCGCCTCTCACGCGATGCTCTAGAACCTTGGTGATCTCATCACCCCTGAATTGTTTCCCTTTTGCTCATTCGATTTCTTCTTGAAAGACAACGTCCTCCGAACACTCATGGCTGGTCAGTGCTCAGGAAGCCAGTTGCTGCGGCGTCAAGAATTGAGGTGGGTTAAATGATGCTACAGTATTAGGGTTCGATTTTGGGAGATCAACGTGCGCCTGTGTACTCTGACCTGCATTCATGATGACAACGAGTTCTTGGAGGTGTCTCTGAAGAGCACTTCACGATTCGACCATCTTGTGGTTGTGAACCGAGTTTCTTGGAATGGTGAACCCAGAGGCTGGAAACAGTCGGTTGAGATTGCCGAGCGAATGGGCGCGACCGTTGAGATCGGCGAGTGGAAAACCGAAGAAGAACACCGCAAGGCTTCCATCCAAATCGCCCGTGACGCGGGATTTACTCACGCCATCATTCAAGACTCCGATGAGATTTACGAGCCTGGACTGTTAGACCACTTGAACCAGATCGCCGAGGCCGATCTGGCTGATCGAGTGTATTGTCACTGGGACACTTACTGGAAAACTCCTGAGTTCGTGATTCGTCCTCGCGAACCGTTTTGCCCCTGCGTACTGATCAACCTGGACCGAGCCGAATACCTCAAGCTCCGGGAGTTTGGTGGAGGTCGGCTCCTGCTCCTTGAGTCGACATACGGGATCATTCACCACCTGAGTTATGTCGGAAGTGATGAGCGAATCTGGCGAAAGATCACAAGCTGGAGCCACCGGGACGAAGTCCAGAGGGGATGGTGGGAAAGAACTTGGAAGGGTTGGGATCGAGACAAGATGACTCGGAATCTTCATCCGACTCATCCCAAAAGTTATCAGTTTGCCGAGAAGACAGGCGCGCATTCTGCCTTCTTCCCAAAGGCGCTGGATCCGCGGCCCGAACTTCCAGAGCCTTGGCCAACGATTTCGGTTTGCATTCCTCTCTATGGAGCGGAAGGCGCTTTCCGAATCTGCGTAGATTCTCTCGAAAAGTGCCGTGATCTTCTCCACGAGGTCATCGTCGTGGATAACGCTTCTAAAGACCAAGCGGCTTCCGTTGCCGCGCAACACGAATGGATCACGCTCATTCGGAACGATGAAAATCGAGGCTTTGCGAAAGGGAGTAACCAGGCCTATGAGGCTAGCTCTGGAGAGGTCGTTCTCTTTCTGAACAGCGATGCCATCGTCACTCGCGCTGGGCTGGTTGAGCTCATACGGGCACTAAACACCCACTCAAATGTGGCGGCCGCTGCTCCGCTGACGAATTTCGCTTGCACCGAGCAAATGATTGAGCCGTGTCTCAGCTCGCTTGAACAGGTAGAGGGCTTTGCTGAGGTCGTCGCAGAACGTTGGACCGACGACACAGAAACGGACTTTGCAATCGGATTTTGCTTCGCCGTGAAGCGGTCAGTTCTGGAAGAGCATGGGGCATTCGATGAGCGTTTTCAACTGGGTGGTGCCGAAGACGCGGAAATTTGCTATCGATTTCGCCGAGAAGGGTACCGAATTTTGGTCGCCCAGAAGAGCTATATTCACCATCTGGGAAGTCAGACTTTTGCCGAAGTTCAGTTTTCGCACAATCTCAGAAGCCTAGCCTGGAAGAACGACCAAGCATTTTACAAGAAGTGGCATCGTGATGTTGAATGTGGCTTTGCTTCGCACCTCTCGGGTCAGTCAAGCCGAAGGATCGTTTTTGACGAGAGTCGGCGTCCACCCCGAGTCGGCCTCGTTTCAGCAGAAGCGGTACGCGAGGCGGATATTGCGCTTTGTATGATCGTGAAGAACGAAGAGTCGAGTTTGCAAGAATGTCTTGAGAGTGCGAAACCCTTCTTCACTCAGATGTGTGTTTTAGACACCGGCTCCACAGATCGAACCGTTGAGATCGCCCGCCAGTGCGGTGCTACAGTTCGAATTTGGGAGTGGCAGGATAGCTTTGCTGCAGCAAGAACTGAATCGATGCAGGGGGTCTTGAATAAGTGGATCATGTGGCTGGACGCCGACGACACCCTTCCGGAACACTGCGGGCGGGAGATCGTTGAAGCAGTCCTTTCTGCTCCTCAAGATGTCATTGCCTTTGTCGTGCCTGTACGCTTCGTCGAAGAGCGTGGTCATGGTGTCCAAGTCGATCACGTGAAGGTCTTCAGGAATTTCCCGGGCCTTCAATGGGAAGGACACATCCATGAGCAGATTTTGCCTTCACTCCGCCTGGCTGCTTCGAAGGCTGGTATTACCGAAGGCGGAAGACTCGGGCGTCTCAATGCCTTTGTCCTTCACAGCAACTACGACACATCGCCTGCGGGCCAAGCCCGCAAGAGGGCCCGAGATTCGAAGCTTCTGCAGCTCGACTTAGCCGAGAGACCTGATCATCCCTTTGTTCACTTCAACATTGGGATGACCGCTCATTACATGGGCGAGTTCGAGATCGCCATCGATGCGCTCCGGAAGTCAATCGAGCTTGCAGCGCCGAACGAATCGCATGTCCGAAAGTCGTATGCTCTATGGGGCCAGTCTCTGAGAAGCCTCGGCAGAGATGACGAAGCCCGTGCGTGCTTGGAGCAAGGGCTCCAAGCAGTTGGGGCGGACCCTGAAATTGAATTCTATCTCGCTCAATTGGATTCTGCCCAGCAAGACCATATGAGCGCAATTCAAAGGTATGAATCAGTTCTAAAGGCAAACCTTAGCAACACGTTTTCAAGTGTTGATCAAGGGATTCTAGGCTACAAGACGCTCCATAATCTGGCTGCAGAACATTGGGCCATGGGAGACTATTCTGCGGCCAAAAGTCGTTGGGAACAATCTCTAAGCGATCAATTTATGCCTGAGATCGTCGTCATGTATGCGCAGGCCGCTCTGAGCCAAGGAGACTTTGAAGCGGTAAAATATTTGCTCTCGCAAGCAATTCGTTTGAGGGATTATGTCTCTTGGATTCCAGTACACAGCATCGTGATGCAAAAGTTTGGGCTATCTCCCATCCCAGGAATTCAGCACGAACTCGAAAGCGCACCTCACGATAGTCACTTGCGACTCAGTCTAGCTCAGTCGCTTCTTGAAGAAGGGCGAAAGGACCAAGCTGTCCCGCATCTCCTGTGGCTGGACCAACAGGATCTTCCGCACGGAGCTTACTTCTTGGCGCTCTTGTCTGATGAGCAGGGTGATATTCCAAAAGCTCGAGCGTGGGTCGCAAGGGCGGCGGCGCTAAATCCGGATCATGAAGGAACGAAAGAGCTGCAGCAGAAACTGGGCCATTGAACCCGATGGAATCGTCTTTTTGAAGAAACTGAAAAAAGTACTTAGAAGACTGGACAGAGCCTGAGGCCATGAAAGTAAACTTGAGAGCAACTGACGGAGAACTTAGTTGTGCTACACCCCCGGGCCCTGCGTCATATTGAGCAGCCCCGCAACGTAGGGCCAGATCCTCTTGCGACCCATATAGGGGCGGGAGGGAGTCCCGGTGATGGTCCCTATGTCCAACTATGGCTCCGAATAGAGGGTGAGAAAATCTTGACAGCAGCTTACGCATGTAATGGGTGTCCAAGTAGTACGGCATCAGCAAGTCTTCTGGCAGAGCTCATCACAGGCAAAGACCGTTCGTTCGCGACTCAAATCGAAAGAGAAGACATCTTGGCCTTGCTGGGTGGTTTGCCCGAAGGGAAGGATTACTACGTCGATTTGGCGCTCGCGGCTCTCGCCAACGCGCTCATGACAAAGGAAAAAGAAAACTCGTGAACAATCAAAACGATCCGCTACCGTTCTCTCGACCTGGCTCAAGCTCAGAAGGATGCAGCTCTGGGATTTGCTCAGGTGCAACTTCGCCCATGATGAATTTCTCCGCTTGCACCCCTGGTAAAGCGGGCACAGTCCCGAACCCAAGCAACTTTTCGTACCCGTGCCAAGACATACAACTCTCAGAAATCGCCTGCGTCGTCCCACATCCAAGAGTATCATGAAAATTCCTTAACCCTTTGAAGTCAGTGAAGGGAGCGATGCTCGGCATCAGGGGATCGCTCCGACCCTTTCTCGCATGGACCCGTATGTTCCGATGCCCGATCCCGCGACGGGGGAATTGCTAGTCGATCCTGAAATTCAGCTGAAAGCCAAGAAGTTTGACTTGTCGCTCAGTCTTTTCTACAGCACTAAGACCGACGACATCTCAGAGTACGGGCGCGGGCGCTCTTGCTCCGTCAAGGGTTACATTGAGACGTATCTCCGAACATCTCCTACTCCAACATACACTGTTGCCTCAGTTACCCGAGGGGATTTCAGCGTTGTGCCTCACTTCATGACCACCACTGTGGGGACCTATACGCCATATATGCCCAGCGACATTGGATGTGTCACGACCCTTGGCTACGACTCGTCGCCTGACGAGTTCACTGAATACTTCAACGACGGCATGCAACTGAAGTACAAAAAACATGCCTCTTCTGGAAGTCGATACGAGCTGGATCGAGTCGTCGATCCCGATGGCGTCACACAAACTTACGTCTATTCGAACAACGGCCTCATCAACTACATCGAAGTCCCTGGTGGACGACGATTAACTTATAGTTACGATTCAAGTCTCGGGGTTTCGCTCGTTCAGTCCCTTGAAGACTGGTCAAACCGACGATGGACCTTCTCGTACGACAGCGAGAAGAACCTCGTCTCCATGATTACGCCGCTAGGATGTATCACGAAATTTGGTTATTCCGTCACAAGCGGGACGGCGACCTTGCTCCACACGATTGAAGACCCTAGAGGCTATCGAACGACATACATGTACGATAGTCTTAGGCGAGTAGCGTCCATGGCCGCAGGAACAGCGGTCTGGGAATACGACCGTATCGGAGATCTAGGTACTAACAAAGAAATTTGGCCGTCTGGGGCTGAAGTGAGCTACATTCCTCAAGGCAATGGATTTATCTCCAACGTCGCGCGTCCCGAAGGGTTTACGATTACCTACACCTACAACTCCAACGGTCTCAAAACCTCCGAGCAGACCCCTGCCGGTACGCTCTCTTCGGTCACCTACGACACCAAGTTCTGGCTTCTCTCCACGACAGCGGACCCGCTGGGCAACGTCACGACCTACCAACGAGATGCCTTCGGCAATCTCGCCACCGTCACGAACGCGCTCAACGAAGTCACCACCTATGCTTACGATGGCAGCGGCTCAACCCGTCGCATGATCCGTTCAACCGACGCCCTCGGTCGGGTCACCTCGTTCAGCTACGACTCCGATGGTCAGCTCCGAACGCGTACCGACCCCCGTGGCCTCGTCACAACCTTCAATTACGACACCTTCGGCAACGTCGTCAGTATCCAATCGTCCGATGGAGCGGTCACGACCAATTCGTATGACATCCTGAACCGAGTCGTCAGCACCGCCGACCCGCTCGGTCGAGTCACGACCTACGCATACGATGTCGCCGATCACGTGATCAGCGTCACGAATCCGGCTGGTGAGCTCACTCGGTACATCTACGACGGATGTCTTCTGCAAGCTGAGGTCGACCCGCTGGGCAACCGCACCACTTACACCTACGGCCGGTTCAACAACCGGACGTCGGTGGAAAACGCGATGGGATTCCGCACGACCTACGCCTACGACAACATGGGCTATCTGGTCACGGTCATGGATGCCTTGGGTCGAATCACGACCACCGAATACAACGCTGCCAAGCAAAGAATCGCCAGCATCGATCCGCTCGGCAACCGCACAACTTATATCTATGACAACGCAGGTCGCCTCTCGACCGTCACCGATGCTCGGAACAACAGCACAACTTATATCTATAACGCGCGCGACTTGATCGCAACCGCCGATGCTCTGGGCAACCGGACGACGACGTCTTACGACGCTCTCGGTCGCCAGGTCTCGATCTCGACCCCGATGGGCTTCGTTTCGACCAGCGTCTATGATGCCGCCGGACAAACCATCGCCAGCGTCGATCCGCTTGGCAATCGCACAACCTACACCTACGATCTCGCCGGTAACCAAACCGTGGTCACCGACCCGCTCAACCGCCTGACCACCAGCGTCTATGCGACAAATTCCAACCGCATGATCGCCTCGATCGACGGCCTGGGCAACCGAACCACCTACTCCTACGACCTCGCCGGGCAGCAAACCTCTCGCCAAGACCCTCGTGGGAACTTCATCACCTTCGCCTACGATTCCGCCGGGCGGCAACGGTCCATTCGCGATGAGCTGGGGCGGTTTATCACCACCAGCTATGACGCGGCGGGGCGGGCGGTCAGCCTGATCGACCAGAATCTGTGGGTCAAGACCCATACCTATGACGCCATTGGGCGGCTGGTCACGACCGTCTATGGCGACGGAACCCGCACGACCTTCCAATACGACGCGGTCAGCAACCGCACCACGATGATCGATAGCTACGGCACAACGACCTATGCGTATTCGGCCCGAAACGAGATCATCCGCTATTCCACCACCGGCCCGTACGTCATCACCTATGCCTACGACGCCGTCGGCAACCGAACAACGATGATCGACCCCGATGGCGGAACCCACACCTACACCTACGACGCGCTGAATCGCCTGGTCTCACAGGTGCATCCGAGTGGCAAGACCGCAACAATGATGTACGATGCCGATAGTCGGCTGACGACATTTATCGCGGCCTCGGGCCAGATTCGGACGTCAACCTATGATGCGCTTGGTCGAGTAATTACCGAGGTGGACAACGTCACCGTCGTGGACACCTATAACGCGGCGGGGCTGAAGATTGTCCAGTCGCGCGCTGGATCACCAACCACTTACGTCTACGACAACGCAGATCGGCTCACGAATCAGCAACTGGCAGGAGCATTTGCAACGTTCACGATGGATGCCGTGGGCAACATAACCGTCAAACATCAACAGGGAACGAACCCAATGACCATGGTTTACGACGCTGGTTCCAGGCTCACAACTATGCAACAAGGTGCTGCCCGGACGACGTATGTCTACGACAGTAACGGAAACATGGTGCAAGAAGTTACCGCGACTCGCGATGGAACGTCGTATACTTATGATCGTGAGAATCGAATGTTGACGCGATCAAAATACGTCAACAATAGTGTCAAGGATCTATCGACCATGACGTATGATGGAGATGGACTGCGCCGAAGGGTCAATTGGATTGATTCTGCAATCCCAACGCCGGGATCATCTTTTACAACCACAACCGTCTGGGACGGAACCGACTATTTAGGAGAACAAAACAGCTAATGCCCCTCAGCGTTGTAAATATGGTTGTGAACGGCAAAATTGCAGCCGAACAAAGAGGTGCGACCTGGACAGAGTTTGTGTCCGATCCTCTGGGAAGCGTGACGGCTTGCCGAAACTCAGTAGGAATCGTCACGCACACCGCCGAGTATTGGCCCTACGGAGAAATGAGAACACAAACAGGCACGAACCCGTCGCCGTGGGCTTTTTGCGGAACCTGGGGCTACCGCCAAGACCCCGGCGGCCAAATGTACGTCCGCGCCCGCTACCACCGCCCAACCCTCGGAAGATGGCAAACGATTGATCCAATCTGGCCCTGGGAGAGTGCGTTTGGCTATGTTAGTGGGTCTCCAGTACGCTTCCAAGATCCAACAGGAATGATGAAATTCGTAGGGTGTGATGATTCCTTCGTAGAAAAAATAAAACGCTTATGCGCGAGAATCAAAGAACTGACACCAAAGCAAGTCAACAAGATTAGCAAGTGTATCGCCAGAACTTCTAAAGCAAGCAATCAGACATGCCAGCCATTTAATGCTGACCGCCTTAAATGCTTCAAAAAGTTTTGCGACAGCGGACTTGTAGAGTGCCTGAATCTGGGAACTGATTTTGGAAATTGTCCAAACTATGCTGGGGCGAATGACAGGCTTGGGTCCCCGACCAGCAAAGTACAGATCAATCAATCGTACGGGTCATCGAATTTCTCGAACGAAAGTGGCGGTGGTGAAGGCATTTGGTCCGGCCGGCTAACTTTTCTCCATGAAGTTGCACATGCATGCGGCGTAGATCATGGAAAGTATGGCGGGCCTAGCGAATGTCAATGCAACGACATCTATGCATGTTGCATGTTTGAAGTTCTCATGGGTCGTAATGGCGACTACTGTGTCGACGCGATGAAAAAGTACATAGGTGAAGGTAATCCATGCTAAGACTGTCGTTAATAATCTTAGTATTCAGCTTGCTGCTGCGAATTAGTCCTTTTGCAAACGAAGATGATATCGCCTTCGTCCAGGAAAAGCCAGCAACACCAAAGCCAATAGCTCAAGTGAAACTAAAACTTATAGGGCGCGACCAGTTTGAGATTGCCGTCATCAATCAATCCGGTCAGCCACTAATTTTCAGCGACTTCGAGTGTTTCACTGTTGTTTATCATCAAGCACTCAATGGAACCAGAACCGCGCTAACTAGGGATGGAAGTGGCACCGATGCTCCTCTGATAGGCCCTTTCGACACGATTCGTCTCGGTCCTACTGCAACTTACCGCTTCACTAGGCGCGTCCTCGTAGATATTGAGCACAATCTAGACTACAGACTCTATCTGAATAAGCCCGGTGCTCTGGTTGCTGTAGTAAAACCTCTGAGGGCAGGTAACATTGATCGCCGATTCTACAGTGAAATCCGTGCTCCAATTCTGAAGAGTAAACTGGAGTCCAATCACGTCGTGATTTTACCAAGAAGCTAAAGTGACCTACAGATGGGTTTAGGAGAGACATCGTCCGCGGCTGGCGCAAGCCAGACTTGCCCCGCTAGAATTGGCGCAGACTGGGGCGACTCAGTTTGGGACTACGAAGATTGTATTCCGAAGTATTCCTATTGTTTAAGGAGTAGCTATGAACCTAGGTAAGCGTGTGGTTGGATTCTTGATCACCTTGTCGCTGGTCTGTTTCGGTTGCAGTGGTGGACAGAAGCACTCAGACATTCTAGGTGCCTACAAAATTGTCGAACCAAAGAAGATGGCCGAAGATGCTCCGTGGCTCCGCCTCACTCTCTTGGAACAGGGACGATTCGAACTTGGTGATCCAGAAATGCCAAAATCACTTATCAAGGGTTCTTGGAGACAAGCCGACGGCGAACTGAATTTGGATCTGGAAACGGTTGCTGGTCGTCCAGCAGCCGAAGTGCCGAGAACAAAAAGTACGAAGTTAAATCAAATGTTTCTGATCTCCCGTGAAGCCGGAGTGATTACGCTTACGGAAGAAAACAACTTGTGGACCCTCAGATTCACCACTGAAAAGGTAAAGCCTTGGATCAGAAAGAAAAAGCCAGAGCCGAATCCGGCCCGCAAGTAACCACAACGATCTGGGATGGGTCAGAATACTTAGGAGACGTGAACGGATAATGCCGATGTCGGTAACTTACTTCAACGTGAATGGGCAGATCGCGGCGCAAAAGGCCGGATCGACTTACACCGAGTTCATCCCCGACCCGCTGGGGAACGTGATCGCCTGCCGGAACTCATCCGGCACCATCACCCACACCGCCGAGTATTGGCCCTATGGAGAAACTCGAACCACGACTGGCTTCAATCCGTCGCCGTGGGCTTTCTGCGGAACCTGGGGCTACCGCCAAGACCCCGGCGGGCAAATG
>DDCB01000009.1 GCA_002335425.1 Chthonomonas sp. UBA2017 | reverse complement strand
CAGCGTGCCGAAGGCGTAGCTACCTACCGGGGTGGCAGGATCAGACGGATTCGGCATCGTCTTGCGGAGCCAGAAGCCCAGCTTGAAGCTCACCCGGTACGGAACCGTCACTGCGCCCGGAACCGAGGCGCTGAACGCACCCGTCACCGGATCGTAGGTGGCAGTTCCTGTGGTGATTTCAGAATTGAACTCATCGCGGAACGAGACCGGGATCGAGGTCGGCAAGTTCGCGCCGGTGTTGTACGCAGCCGTCAGCTGACCGAAGTCCACGGTGCCCGAAACCACGTTCGAAGGAGCGTTGACCGTTCCTTCAAGCCGCATCGTCAGGTCGAATGCCGTTGCGAAAGTGCCGGAACCGCTCGCGGTCCAGGTTGCTGGGAATCCACTGTCCGTGGGACCGGTCGAAGCCGCACCACGTTGGTAGGCCGCCGGGCTTCCCGCAATCGGCGTGTTCGGAGAGCTCGAGAACCAGAAGCTATTGATTCCAGCAGGCGAAACTGGTTGGATCATCATGAAGTAATCGCCAGCCGCGAGGTTCACCGGAGTGATCGGGATTTGATATCGCCGAGTGATCGCGTTGGTCCCGAAAAGACCGCCATCAACATTGGTGACGCTCGCCCAAGGGATATTCTGAGTGGTGACCACTGCTCCCGGAAGACCGGCAGACTTTTGGAAAAACGTCACGTTGATCGACGTTGGGAAGCTCGAGTCGGTCGTTCGGGTGAAGTGTCCTTCCACGGAGTTGATCGTCCAGCCGTTAGCATCGGTGACGGTAAAGTCATCGGCGAGTTGTCGGTCCGATTGATCAGGCGCCACCAACACCGAGAAGACGCAGCTCGGAGCCTGCACCGAAGTCGGCACAGCTTGGAGGCTGGAGAGTCGTTGGGCATAGAGAGGCGCGGCAGGTGGAGTCACCGGGTTCCACTGGAATCGGACAGGAACGGGGGTTGAGTTGACAGTCGTTGAAGTCGTTGTCGCCGCAAAGCCTGCTCCAGCGACCAGCGGGAATCGAGCAACGGCCAGATAGTACGTTCCGGTTGCCAGATTCCCCGAGTGGCCCGCAAAGGCGGTGGTCAATCCCGCCAAAGCCGGTCGGGCATTGTCCGCGCCTCCGAAGGAGAAGAAAGCCGGATAGGTGGCCGCTCCGTTGGCAAATCCGTCGACGTAGAACAGCGGAGTGCCGGTGTCGGAATACAGCGCAAAGTCGTAATCGCTGCTGGTGGTATTCAGGTCGATGTCTAAGTATCGCGATAGATTGGTTGGTCCGTTGATAGTGAACTTGAACCAGGTTACAATGCCTCCAGCGTGGGTGAACGACGCGGGATTGTTGCCATCGACCAGCGTGCCCAGATCCGTTGCCGTCGGGATGCCGGAGACCGTGTTGTAGTTCGCTCGGAAGGTCAAGCCCGCCGTTCCGGTGCTCGTGCTTGTGGCCGTCCAAGGAGACGAATAGGAAGCTGACGTCCGAGTGACAGAAACGTAATACGTCCCGGCAACCAGGTTGCCATCACGGCCGTTATAGACCAGGCTTACCGTGTTCCCGCCCGTCACAAAAGTCGGCCGCGGATTCACCGCTCCGCCAAAGGTCAATTGTGAGAGGGACCCGCTTCCATCGGATGTATCACTGACAATGAGGTCGCCCGAATTGTTCCAGATCGCGAGGGCGGTCGCTGCCGTCGCAGACGTAGAAGTTTCCGTATCTAAGTCAAGGAATCGGGTCGCGCCCGTGCCCGTCGGCAGGACCAACTTATACCAGCGAACTTGGGCCGCCGAGTACGTTTGTGAGTTCGTTGACAGACCATCCGCAAGCGGATCGAAAGAAGCGACCGTCGTCGGCGGAGTTGCAGGCTCATCCGTCAGGTTGAACGTGATGTTCATCGTGTTGTCAAGAACACCACCCGTGGGCGAATCATCAACCGTGTTGACGAAGTTGAAGTTCCAGGTTCCGCCTCCGAATGGCGCCGTGGCTCCTGCGTTCACAAAGAACGAGCCGCCAAACGTGACCGTTCCGGTGTAACCGCCTTGCGAACCGACGACGCGCTGAGCAAACGGGGTGCCGCCCGGGTAGGTGATCCGCATGAAGTTGTCGTTGACAAAGTCAACCGTGGTGCCGTTGATCTCCACCGTATTGCCGGTGTAGTCGATGCGGCCGAGCGAATATCCAGTCACCGTGAACATGTTCGTGAAGAGCGTTCCTGAGGTGACGCCCGTGGAGGTTCCGATGGCGGGGCTAAAGGGGCCAAAGGTGACGCTGTCTTGAACAACGGCATAGGCCGAACCAACAACGAGCGCACCTGCCAGTACGGCCAGGGAGCGAGAGAAACTTGATGTTTTGATCATAAGGATGTTTTCTTCCCCTCTGAAGCCCATCGAGGTCTCGACACGACTCGGCACTCAGGCGATTCAGAGATACCGTTCGAGTATAACATCAACTAAGCCAATCCCCTCCTCGCGTGAAAAAATTGAATCGAGATCGCTGAAGTTAAAAGAAAATCCCGAAATTTTGCTAGGGAGCAAGAGACCGCTCGGGCTGTCAGCGAGGCATGAGGCCGGACTCAGCTCAGTTTTGCCCAAAATTGTCAGATAATTTGACTATAATGATCTTTGGGGTGTTGTTGTGAGTTCTGATCGTCTTTTTCCGGGCCAAGTTGAGCGCTTGATCTTTTCGAAAGATCAAATTGCCTGCATCGCGTCGCCGGTTCGAGCAGAGGTCTATTGGGCTTTTCCGGTCTATTCGCCTCGGTCGATCAGCGAAGTCGCGGGTGACCTCGGCAAGTCCCAGCAGACGGTCCATTATCATGTCGTGGCGCTGGTCCAGGCCGGCCTTCTTCTGGCGGTGGCGGAGCGAAAGCGACATGCCCGGATCGAAAAGCTGTACGTGCGATCCTCGGTCATCTCGCTCGACGAAGGACCGGGGGCCTCGGCGGAGTACCTCGGACTCCAGTCGAAGGCGTTTTCGGCTCTCATGCGGTCGGCGAGCCGCGACGTCGAGATCGCGCTTTCGATGGTGCCGGAAGATCTCTCCATCTACTTAACTCTGGGCTTGCGGCGGCGGGTTTTTCATGTCACTCCGAAGCAGCTCGAAGGGCTACGGGATCGAATCTTTCAGGCGATCATGGACCACCTGGCGGAGACTGCCGCCGATCCCGAGGAGCCCACCCTCCAGATTCAAACGGTCGGGATGTTTTATCCCACCCACGCTCAAATTCGCCGTTGGAAAGGCCGCACCGAGCCCGAAGAGCAACCCTCCGACGATCCCGAAGACTCGACTGAATCTTAGAGATCGTCTTCGTTCATGCCAGCGGCGACTTCGGGAAGACGCTCCACGTGGACCTTGCCGATCCGTCGTCCGTCGGTCTCATAGACTCGGAATCGATATCCTTCCGATTCGATCTGCTCATCCTTCTTCGGCTGGCGGCCAAAAAGGCCAAAAACGTATCCGCCCAGCGTGTCGAACTCTTCGCTTTGGAAGGCCGATCCGATCTCGTCGTTCAAGTCATAGAGATTGACCTTGCCTAAGGCGATGAACCCCGTGCCATTCGGAATGATGTCGGGCTCCTCGATGTCGTACTCGTCGACGATTTCACCGACCAGTTCTTCGACGATGTCTTCGATCGTGACGAGCCCCGCCGTCCCACCGAATTCGTCTTGAACGATCGCCATCTGACTGCGAGCGGTTCGCATCTCGCGGAGGAGGTCGTGGAGGTTCTTGTTCTCAGGGACAAAGAGCGGCGGGCGCATCAGGGCCCGCAGAGTCACCGAGTAGCTACTCCGCAGCTGAGCCAGCAAGAGGTCCTTAGCATGGACGATGCCGATGATCTGGTCGTCGGTTCCTTCAAAGACGGGGATTCGAGAGTGTCCTGACTGTTGAATGAGCTCGATGACGTCCGAGGGCTCGGTCGAAGCATCGACCGCATTCATGTCTACCCGTGGGGTCATGACTTCCCGGGCAACGGTGTCGCTGAACTCAAAAACCGAGTGAAGGAGCTCCTTTTCTTCACGCTCGATCTCACCGGAGACCTGAGCAGATTCGACGATCGTTTTGATCTCTTCTTCGGCCATGTTCTGGACCACGAAGCTGGCCCGAGCACCGAACCGGGTGGTGATCAGTCCAGCCAGCCCCGTGAAAAGGAGAATGAACGGCTTGAAGACAATGGCAAAGAGCTTGATGAATCGCCGTAATCGGAGCGAGGTCGCCGCCGGGTTGATGCCGGCATAGGTTCGACCCACTAACTCGGCAAACACGACGTTGAATGTGAAGACCACCAAGGTCAAGACAAGACCCGCCAGCCAGAGGCTCTGCTCGGAGAAGTCACGCATCCCGCGCGAGGCGGCAAACTGGGCCGCCGATGGAGCCAGAACGAAACACAGTCCAATGAGCAGAGCCCGCATGATCTGGCTTCCCAAATGGCTCGCCGCAACATACGTGGACTTATTCTTCAAAATCCGGTTGAGGGCTTCTTGTTTGGCAGGATCTTTTTCAAAGTGCCGGGTGTGCATCGGCCGCAAGATGTCCATCGCCGTTTCCGCCGCGACGAAAAACGAGTTGAAAAGGATCGCCAAAACGATCATCGCGACCGCGACACCGGCGAAGCTCAGCGACAGCTGAAACGAATCAGACTGCAGGGGAGGGTCCGCTGCCCAGCCTAGCCTTGGCAACCCCAGGCTGGTGAGGAGGACCATCACGAAGATGAGGATCGAGATTCGGCTTGCCCCTCCCAAGGCCCGCCGGTTCCGTTCTTTCGGTTTCTTTTTCTTCTTTTTCATTCCAGACGCGTGTTCCAACTATTATTTCGGAATTAATCCGAACATGATCAGGGAGAGGATGACCCCGACGGTCGCCCCCAACGTGAGTTCAAAGACGGAGTGAATTTTGGCTTCCCACCGACTTTGGGCGATGATGCAAGCCAAAAGAACTCCAATGGCCGCCGCCAGAGCGTTGTCGGTGATGAAAAAAACGGTCCCGGCCAAAAAGAAGCCGAGGGCCGCGTGCCCGCTCACCAGACCTCCTTTGAAGGCTTGGCCTCGTTTGCCGAGCCCTTTCCCGATCACCACCACCAAAACGACCAAAAAACAGCCCAGGAAGATTCGAGGCACCATGCCGATGCCCAGATTGTCCGCGGTGAGGCTCGTTCGAATTCGCTCCCAGGTTTCATCGCCCAAGGCCAAAAGGGCACCGATGATGACGGCCATGATCGTGGTGATCAAGACCGCCCCCGCAGCAATATCTTTGGCGAACTTCGCGAGCGGGTGGTAGCTCGGTTGAACCAGATCGACCGTCGCCTCGATGGCCGAGTTAAACATTTCGGCAACGATGACGAAGCTGATCATCAGGAGCAGCACGAGGAGCTCGCGCATGCGCATGTTCAAAATGATCGCGCCGAGCACGGCGATGAGGGTCACATAGATGTGGACCCGCATGTGGCGCTGGGTTCGAAAGGTGTAGACGAGCCCGCTCATCGCGACTCGAAACGGACCCAAGACGTCGCGACCACTAGCCATGTGCCACCTCGGAAAGCGTCTGCCACTTGGGGTCCTCGGGGTAGCCCATCAAGCGGGCGATCCGGTTCATTTCGGCGATCATCTCGGCTTGCTCGGACTCGGTTTCGTCGTCGAGGCCCATCAGATGCAAGCCGCCATGCAACGCCAGATAGACCATCTCTTGCTGAAGCGGGATGCCCCTCTGGTCGGCTTGGCTTTGTGCCACATCCACAGCGATGGCGATGTCGCCCAGAATCTGGGCAGGATTGGGAGCGGCCACGAAGGTCAAGACGTCGGTCGGCTCGTCAATTTGCCGAAAATCCCGGTTCATCGCCCGAATTCCGTCGCGATCCGTCACCAACACCGAAACCTCCTGTGCCGGTTGCTCATACAGCTCGAGGAGTGTCCGAAGCACCCGCTTCAGTTCGGAGAGGTTCACTCGAATTGCGGTCGAGTTGGAGATCAAGATTCGATGAGTGCGAAGGCGTCTCATAGGGGTCGGAGTCGGGATAGACGATGCGCTCATGGCGAATCGCCGAAAGCGAGGTCATGAAGCTCTGGTGAATGGCCCGCAAATCTCGAAAGGTCAAATCGCATTCGTCGAGTTGACCGTCGGCCCGGCGCTCTTCGATGACTCGCAATACGGCGATCTCCAAGTTCTCGGTGTCGCCGCGATCCACCGAGCGGCTGACCGCTTCGACCGAGTCGGCCAGGTGCAAAATCGCCGCTTCGCGGGTCTGCGGCTTGGGCCCCTCATAGCGGAAAAACTGCTCGATGGTGATGTCGGGCCCCTGTTCGCCGCTCTGGGCCAGGGCTCGGTCAAAGAAATACCGGATCAAGGTGGTGCCGTGGTGTTGCGCGATGCCGTCGCGGATGATCGGCGGGAGCTTGTACTGCTTCGCCAGGTCGAGCCCATCGCGAACATGCGCGGCGATCGTCATCGCACTCACCGTCGGAGACATCGAATCGTGGATGTTCGGCCCGACTTGGTTTTCGATGAAGTAGCTCGGCCGGTTCATTTTGCCGACATCGTGGAAATAGGCCATCGCCCGGCAGATCACCGGATTCGCACCAATGGCCCGGGCGGCATTTTCGGCGAGATTTCCGACGATCACACTGTGTGCATACGTGCCGGGCGCCCGAAGCATCAGATCGCGAAGCAACGGGTGATCGGGACTACACAACTCCAAGAGCGACCAATCGCTGATGATGTCGAAGAGCTTTTCGAGGACCGCCACGCCCAGCCAAAAGATGCTCGTGGCGATGATGGCAGCGAGCGCGGCCCAGCCGGCGCTGGACGCCACAATCGAAATCTGGTCTCGCCCGACCGCGCCCGCCGAAATGCAAACTGCGATGAGGCCGAGCGCCAAAGCCTGGATGCTCATTGCTCGCAACAGGTCGCTCCGCTGCTTGAGCGGATTGACGGCATGGGCTCCAACCGCCCCCGCGAGCCAGCTGGCCGCCAAAACCGTCACCGGAAGCGTGCCGCTCACACCCAGCAAGAACGCCACCACCGTCAGGGCAAAGACCGAGAGTGCGGGACCCAACAGGGCTGAAGCCAACATCGCTTGGGCGACGAGCGGGGCCGTGAGCAAAAAGCCGATGCCGAGAAGCTGGTGATCGCCGATACCTCGGGTCAGCAGTTGTATGCCGCCGATCGAACCGAACGCGACCAGCCAGATCATCTTTTCGGCTTGGTGCGGCGTTGTGCCCGTCACCGGTGTGTGGCGAAGGTGAAATCGGGTGAGGACCAGCGCAAAGAGCGTGATGAGGACCGTTCCGCTGAGGGTGAGCGGCGGGACCGGCCACGAGTTGTGCGCCAAAAGCAAAAAGGCGCCGAGCGCCCCGGCTCCCAAGAGCTTCAGCCCTTGAACAGCAACGCGGCCCCCTTGGGCCACATCTGCAAGCCTCCATCGGGAGGCGATAGTCTGGAAAGAATCTTTCATGGAGATCGAGTCAGCCCTTCCTTAGGCAGAGTCGATGCCAGAAATGTCTGGGGCTCTCGGCCCCAGACGGGTCAAATTCTAGTTGCGACTGACGCGGCGTCGCTTGGCTCGGCGTCGCTTTTCGCTAGGCTTCTCGTAGTGGCTGTGCTCTTTCAGAGTGCGCAGCACTCCGCTTTGTTGCAGCTTCAAATTGAAGCGGCGCAAAGCGCTATCGATCGATTCGTTCGGTTGTACTGTTACGTGGACCAATGGACAATCTCCTCAAATCAGAATTGGAATTATACCGCATTCCTGAAGGGTCTGCGTCCGAGAAGCGCCAAGCGGAGCGCCCCGATGAGCCCGGCGTCCGCCCCAAACGGCGTAACTCGATGCGGAGTTTGAACCTGAGGGGCCAGGCGTAATCCCACCGAGCCCGCCAGAACGATTTTGGGGCTCGCATACACTGCGCGCACCTCTTGAAGCAGCTCATCCAACACTTCAGCCCGAGTTTTCCAGGCTGACTCCGCATCCTCGGAGCGATGGTGGGCCCCGCCGAGCATCTCTTCATAGCTCGGTCCGCGAGACGACCGCCGGACATTCCAGGCCGGGGCCTCCCCCGAAGCACCGATCATGAGTCGCCCCTCGTGGAGCACTCCACACCCCAGCCCAGTGCCGATCGCCAAAACGACCACCGTTCCCGATTTGGCCCAAGGCAGGTCCGAGTGGGCCAGCGCGGCAGTATGACCGTCGTTGAGCGCAAAGGTCGAGACCCCCAAACTCCTCTCGCTGAACTCCAAACCCTCATGCCCCGGCATCAGGTCATTGGCATGAAGAACTCGGCCCGTCCACGGGTCGACGATGCCCCCTGTGCTCACACCGACCCGCTCGACTGGGAACTCCAGCAAGCAAGCCCGCATCCAGTCGAGTCGAGCCTGAGGATCGGTCGGAGTCGGGCTCCTTCGGTCTAGAGTCTGGCCGGTCTCTCGATCCTGGCCGCGGAACCGCATCCAGGTCCCGCCGAGATCAAAGCCAGCCATTCGTTGGGGCAAGCGCACGGCCGCCAAGAATCGGCGCGTCTGCTTGAGCGGGTCGTTGAGAGCTCCGCCCATCACGATCCCCACCGCTCCACGCGCCATCGCGCTCGCGATCTCGTCTTCGGACTTGAATCGCCCCTCTCCGAGGGTGGGAATCCCGGTCTCGATGCACGTCTGCAAGAACTCAAGATCCGGCGGATCCTCAGGCGGGGCCCAGGAGTTTTCGGTGTATCCGGCGAGCGTCGTCGAGAGAAGATCGGGGCGCGCTAAAGCGTCCTCGAAGAGGGCATGTAGACTGGCTGGGCCGTCCAGATCGGCGAGGGCGAGCCTCCCGGCGGCCTGAATTTTTCGGACGATCTGAGCCGGAGTGGAGCCATCGGGACGAGGTCGCGAGGTCGCGTCGAATGCGATCCCCTCGCATCCGGCGTCCAAAAGAAGATCGACCTCGGCCAACGTCGGCGTGATCCGAACCGAGCTCGTCTCCGAGTCGTGCTTGATGAGCCCGATGACGAAGGCCGAAGTCGAAGATCGAGCCCAGCGGATCATGGAGACGCCCTCAAGCCTCAGCACCCGAACTCCCTCATTCAGGCTTGCTTGAGCCAGGGCCGGCAAAACTCCGGGTGCCTCTATTGGGGAGCCGCGCTCCGTCTGGACTGAGGCGATGAGCGGGCTCTGTCGAAGCAAGCCGAGCAATCGGGCCCGCAGCTCGGCTCGGGAGGCGGACGCGTCGCTCATGGCTTCGACCTATCCTCCCTCGCCGAAGTCGATGGCGGGTTGGATGGGAGAGGACGACGGGGCCCGGCGGCGGTGAAGCTCCAGGGCGGTCTCCCAAGCTTTCTGAAGATCGGCCACGAGCAAGGAGTATCCGCCATCGCCAGAAATGTTTCGCTGGCGCAGAATGTAGGCGGGGTGCAGCGTCGCCAGAATCGCCCGGGCATGTTCGGATCGAAAAAACCGGCCCCGTTCCTGTGTGATCTTGAAGTTCTTCTTGATGAGATTTTTCGCGCTCGGGGCCCCGATACAAAGGATGACTTGGGGGCGAATGAGCTTCAGCTGGGGCCACAGCCACTGCCGACAAGCTTGGACTTCATCCTCGTTGGGTGCGCGATTGACCGGCTTGCCGGTTGACCAATCACACGCCCGGCATTTGACGGTGTTTGCAATATAGATGTCTTGCCGAGAAAGGCCGCAGTCAGCCAGCGCCTGATCCAGGAGCTGCCCGGCCCGACCCACGAAGGGGCGTCCGGTCGCATCTTCCTGGTCACCCGGCCCCTCTCCGATCAAGACCAAGGGCGCGGCGGGATCTCCTTCGCCAAAAACGACGTTTCTGCGGCGCTCGGCCAGCGAACAACTCTGGCACAGCCGAGCTTGCTGAGCTAAAGATTCAAGTGCCTGGAGGTTCGCGGGGACGGTCTTCAAGAATTCGCAGTTTAGCCTAGACAGGCCAACAACGGGGCTGGTATACTCCGCTCTTGCGTCGCACCATGGTGCGTCAAAAATCGGTTCTGGATCCCTTTCCGAAGGAGCCACAACTGTAGAAGAGAGACGAACGAAGGACCAAAAAAGATGAAAGTCCGGGCCAGTGTTAAGAAAATTTGTGACAAATGCAAGGTCATCAAGCGCGCCGGAGTGGTGCGCGTGATCTGCGTGAACCCGAAGCATAAGCAGCGACAGGGCTAATTTAGGAGGAATGTAGACTTTTGGCACGTATTGCCGGTATTGATCTCCCTCGCGACAAGGCGATTCTATACGCCTTGCCCGTTTTGTATGGAGTCGGTCGCAAGAATGCGGCTGAGATAATTGAAAAGGCGGGCATCGACCCTCGGAAGAAGGTGAAAGATCTTTCGGAAACCGAAGTCGGAAAGCTGCGCGAGCTTCTGGATGAGGGCTACCAGATCGAAGGCGATCTCCGTCGTGAAGTCTTCGGCAACATTCGTCGCCTCATCGAAATCGGTTGCTACCGCGGGCTTCGGCATCGCCGAGGGCTCCCGACCCGAGGTCAGCGAACACGAAGCAACGCTCGAACCCGAAAGGGCAAAGCCAAGACCGTTGCCGGCAAGAAGAAGGCCAGGAAGTAAGGATTTATGGCAAGAAAGCAAACCACCCGAGGGAAGCAAAAGGAAAAGCGCCAGGTGCTACAAGGCATGGCGCACATCCAGTCCACCTTCAACAACACGATCGTTACGATCACCGACCCCCAAGGTGCGGTCCTTTGCTGGTCCAGCGCGGGCGCGGTGAACTTCAAGGGCAGTCGAAAGGGCACGCCGTTTGCCGCTCAGTTGGCGGCGGAAAACGTCGCCCGAAAGGCCTTAGAGCACGGGATGAAGAAGATCGAAGTGTTTGTCCAAGGGCCTGGCAGCGGTCGCGAAACGGCGATTCGCTCGCTGCAAGCGACCGGCCTGGACGTCCTTTCGGTTCGCGACGTCACTCCGATCCCTCACAACGGCTGCCGCCCGCCGAAGAAGCGACGCGTCTAACCCCATTTTTCCGAAACTGCTATGCCTCATATTTCCACCCTCGAACTC
Organism: Chthonomonas sp. UBA2017; assembly: GCA_002335425.1. Lineage (GTDB taxonomy): Bacteria > Armatimonadota > Fimbriimonadia > Fimbriimonadales > Fimbriimonadaceae > UBA2017. The sequence continues at coordinate 52,292 of DDCB01000009.1, read as the reverse complement.
AATCCGACCGTCGGGAAATTTGTGCTGGAGCCGCTTGAGCGCGGGTACGGCCAAACGATCGGCAACGCCCTGCGACGGGTCTTGCTGAGCTCGATCTATGGTGCGGCGGTCACGGCCGTACGCATCGACAAGGTCTTTCACGAGTTCGCCGCGATCCCGGGTTGCCGCGAAGATGCGACCGAGCTCCTCCAAAATCTGAAGGACCTGTCGATTCGCTATCTCGGGGACGGAATGCCGCCCGAAGAAGTCGTCTTGCGGATCGATGTGAAAGGCCCCGGCCGAGTGACGGGAGCCGACATCGTCTGCCCCGAAAGCGTGCAAGTCGTGAATACCGATTGCTACATCACGACGATCAGCGACTCGGGGGCCAGCCTCAACATGGAGTTGTATGTTGGCTGGGGAACCGGCTACGTGCTCCCACAAAATCACGAAAAATATCGCGGTGTCATCGGCATCCTTGCGACCGGATCGCAGTTCACCCCCGTTCGGCGAGTCGGCTACACGGTCGAAGCGACCCGGGTCGGAACTCGCACGGACTATGAGCGGCTCGTGTTGGAAGTTGCCACCAACGGCTCGGTGTTGCCGAACGACGCAGTGACCCAAGCCTCTATCATCCTCACTAAGTACTTCCGAATGTTCGAAGACTTGGGCCGACGAGGCATGGAGCTCGATTTCGAAGAAGAAGAGGATCTCGCCCCCGAGCTCGCCAACGTGCCGGAGCTGAAGATCGAGGAGATGGACTTTTCGCAACGCACATTTAACTGCTTGCGCCGAGCCGGACTCCTGACGCTTCGCCACCTGGCGATAGCCACCGAAACCGATTTGACGAGCATCCGAGGCTTCGGCAAGAAGTCTCTGACGGAAGTTCGAGACAAGCTGGCCGAGCACGGCTTGACGATTCGACCGCCCAAGGGCGGCTATCGAGCCGTCGATCTGCTCGATGACGAAGACGAGGATTTCGACTAAGATCGAAGCCCCCTAGCATTCAAAAAGAGAAACGACGATGCGACATAAAGTTGATAGAAGGAAACTTGGACTGCCGAGCGATCAGCGCAAACACCTGCTGACGAATTTGGCGCGCCAGCTCATTCGACATGGCTACGTGCACACCACCTGGGGCCGGGCCAAAGAGGTGCAACGCATCGTCGAAAAGCTGATCACGACCGCCAAAAAGGACGATCTCGCTTCGCGCCGACGGGTTCGCGCGGTTCTGGCGGGCCACTGCCCCAGCACCCCGAAGCCCGCCAAGCTACTCGCCGGCAAGATGGAGTTTGAAAAGCTCCTCATCATGCAAGAGCGCTCGCTGATCAATGGCGAGGACCTGGTCAAGCACATGTTCGACAACGTCGCCTCGCGCTACGCCACGCGCCCCGGCGGCTACACCCGAATCACCCGAACCGGGACGCGCCGAGGAGATGGCGCCCCGACCGCTGTTTTGGAGCTTGTCGACTAAACGGATTCGGCTCGACGTCGGCTATGACGGCGGCGAGTTTTGCGGCTGGGCCGCGCAGCAAGGACTTCGGTCCGTGCAAAGTACATTGAAAACTGCCGTTCGCCAGGTCTCGGGCGAAGATATCGAGATCGTAGGAGCTAGTCGCACCGATGGCGGAGCGCACGCCCGGGGTCAAGTGTGTCACTTCGACAGCCAGGTCGCTTTGCCGCCCGAACGCTGGGCGCTCGCACTCAATCAAGTGCTCCCGCCCGACGTGGCCGTGCATCAGTCGAGGCAAGTACCGCCGAGCTTTCACAGCCGGTTCTGCGCTCAAGATCGCTGGTATCGGTATCGAATTCTTTGCCAAAACCACGATCCGCTTCGGAATCGATACGTGTATCGAACCTGGAGAACGTTGGACCTGAGCGCGATGCAACTCGCGGCGCAAGACCTCGTGGGAACGCATGACTTTCGAGGTCTGAGCGAGGAGATGAACGCCACCGACAACACGGTCCGCAAGGTCCTCTCGGTGAAAGTTTCCCGAGTCCGCGACGAAATTTGGGTCGATGTGGTCGGACAAGCCTTCATCCGAGGCATGATGCGGCGGATCAGTGGGGCCCTCTATGAAATCGGCCGGGGTCACCGCCCCGCCCAAGATGTTCGATGGCTCCTCGATCCGATCCACCGAGACCAGCTCCAAGGACCCGTGGTCCTGCCCGCCCGAGGGCTGACTCTGATGAGAGTTCGCTACGGGAGGGTACTTCAAGACCACCGGACCCGCTGAACGGCTTTTTCAAGAACACAATTTGATGGAACGAGAAAGAATATGAATCGAACGACAACCGTAAATCCGGACAATCTGGAGAGGAAATGGTATGTGGTGGACGCCGCCGGTGTTCCGCTCGGCCGTTTGGCGGCCCAGGTCGCGCAGATTTTGCGCGGCAAGCACAAGCCGATCTTCGCCTATAACCAAGACTGTGGTGACTTTGTCATCGTCATCAACGCCGATAAGGTCTTGATGACAGGGCGAAAGGGCGACGAGCTGATCTATTGGCACACGATGTGGCCAGGCGGACTCCGCAACATCAGCCGAGACAAAATGCTCGAAACCAAGCCGGAAAAGTTGATCGAAAAGGTCGTTTGGGGCATGACTCCCAAGACCAAGCTCGGCCATCAGATTTTTCGAAAGCTCAAGGTCTATGCCGGCCCGGATCATCCCCACGCCGCTCAAAGCCCTGAGATTCTGAGCATCACGAAGGACTAATTATGCGAGGCAAAGACACCAATTACGGAACCGGGCGACGCAAATGCGCCATCGCTCGCGTCTGGATCAAGCCCGGCGAGGGCCATCTGACCATCAATGACCGCGATTACAAGGAATATCTGGGCCGACCGGTCCTGGAAATCCTCGTCCAAAGCCCGCTCGTTTGGCTCGGGATGGAAGGCAAGTTTGACGTGAGCATCGCCACCAAAGGCGGCGGCATCACGGGGCAAGCAGGTGCGGTCCGACTCGGGATCGCCCGCGCCTTGGTCGAGTACGATCCGGAACTCCGCAAAGAGCTCCGACGAGGCGGCTTCTTGACTCGCGACCAGCGCGTCAAGGAACGCAAGAAGTACGGACGCAAAAAGGCCCGACGCGGCTTCCAATTCGTCAAGCGCTAAGGCGCGGTTTTCGACTCATGTTCAGTCGGCGCAGAATCCTCTCGGTTCTGCGCCGACGTTCTGTTTGGGGGGGGGTGAGTGAAGAGTTGATTCACGCTCAAGTTTTCACAATGACTTTGACGCTTCCGACGCGGATTGCCCCTTTGATCGAGTTCAGGCCAGGCCAGTGGTTGGATGCTCTACCTGATTCCATCCAGGCGTTAACGGTTTCAGCAGCCTGAGGATTTAGCAGTACCGCGCTAAGCACCATTGCACCATGCGGTGGAGTTCCCCCTTCAACAGTTGTCCCGCTGCCGTAGCCTCCACTAACATCTACTTCAGTCTTTGGCCAAGCCAAGCCGCCGACTTCATGAAAAATCCAAAGCTTGTCTGGGCCGAACGTGGGCGGATGTACTTCAACCTCAAAAGGAATCGTTCTACCCACCAATTCCATTTCAAATGGCTTCCTAAACTTGACCACGGTGAGCTCTGTGCGCTCAGCATCATAATTCCAACTCGATAACTGTTCACTCACTCTGAACTGGGCTTTAGCTTCGGATAACTTCTCCGCGGCTTCAAAATACCGCCGACCAGATCCAATGTCCATCTTTGTGTTCAGTAAGTCAGCGATTTCCTGAAATAGTATCTCTAAGTCGTCTCGGGTGCACCGACGCGCCTTTCTCTGCGCGATCGTGGGCGGAATATCACCAAATGCAGCCCCCGCAGCGATCACAACGACCAAATGTCTTTGAATACCCCACCTTGCGCCCAGCTCAAAGAGAACCCAAGATGACCGAATGCTATCGGGAGTTACCACGGCCACGAAACAGTCAGATTCCGCACCGTCCTCTTGTAGTCGTGCCACAATGTCTTCACCGCTCGGGATGTCGTATCCATCTAAGCTCGTGCATCGTATATCTTCTCGCTTGAGGTTCAGCGCTATCTGGGCACCTGTGACGATTTCCTTCATGAGGTCTTGATCGCGCGAACTATGTGAGAAGAAGACTCTTGGATTTCCTGCCATACCTCCATAATCTAACACACTTCCTAATGAATGGAGAGCCAAGCAAGAGTCTCCTTCTGAAATTCTATGTTGGCGATCTTCGGGTAGCTTGAAGGTGGATCAGAAAAGCTTGGAAGCAGGCGACGATGAAGCAAAAGATTCAGTATCTTGGACCAAGGACGAGTCCGCTCTTCCGGCAAAAACCGGTCGTGCGCTTGCTGATCATCGCCCTTTTGGCCGAGATCGGTTATGCGGTCCTGAATCTGTCGGCGATGCCGGTCTATCTCAAGTTTGACCGGGGCTACGACGAGGATGTCATCGGGTTTGTGCTCGTCGCGTTCTTGCTGAGCGAGGCGCTTTTCAAAGGTCCGATGGGGCAGCTCGCGGATCGATTTGGTCGCAAACGACTCATCGTGATCGGACCGGCCATTTCTCTTGTCACCTCGGTCCTGACGATCTTGATCCCCCACAATATCGGAGCGTGGGAGACGGTGTCCTTGGTCTCGCTGCGCATCCTCGATGGGCTCGGGGCGGCGATGCTATGGCCGGCCGCATTTGCGCTCATGGGTGACACGGTGGAAGATGGTCAACGCCAAGAGGCGATGTCGCTCCTGAATATGTGTTATCTGGGCGGGATTGGTCTGGCGTTCTTAGTGGGCGGGGTCATCAACGACGTCTCGGGCGAACGCTACGCCTCGCTGGTCTTTTCTGCGATCTTGTTTGTCGGGGTCGCGATCGCCGCATATCGGCTCTTGCCCTCGGGCAGTGATCAGCGAGCCAGTTTCTCCAAATCTTCGCCCGAGGGCGGCGGGTTTCAGCTCAGCCAGCTCGTCGAGACCGCGCGTGCCATTCCTGCCTATCTGACGCTCGCGGTCGCGACGTTTATGGCGATCGGATTCCCGATGGCGATCATCAAGATCTTCGCCAAAGAGCAGTTTGGCCTGACCGAATCGGGGTTTGGCCTGATCGTTTTGCCGGGCCTTTTGGCGATGATGGCCCTGAGCGTGCCGATGTCGAAACTCGGGGAGCGCATGGGCCGGGCTCGCGCGGTCCATCGCGGGCTTGCTCTTTGTAGTTTTGGCATGGCGATGATCGCATTGGGGGCGTTTGTGCCGAGCTTTCGAAGTCTCTGGGTGGTAGCGCTCGGGGGTATTCCTGTCGGTATCGGCTTTTTGTTGACGATCCCCGCTTGGTTTGCGAGTGTCGCCGATCTCGATCCTAACAAACGGGCCGCCAACTTGGGGGCGATCATGACGGCCCAGGGCGTCGGCGCGATCATCGGCGCCCCGCTCGGGTCGTTGCTCTATGCCCGATTGCCAAACCTCGATCCGGATTTCGGCCGTTATTCCCCGTTCTTGGGCTGTGCAATATGCCTGATCTTCGGCTGGATTCTCTCTCTGAGGATTCTCAAGGCCGATCCCCCTTCGGAATCGGTCACAATCGACAAGAACCCATGAGTGACATCCCTTTGGTCTTGATCGCGGGCATCTCCTGTAGTGGCAAAACCACGCTCGCGGACCAATTGGCATTTCGACTCGGAGCGACCAAAGTCTCGATTGACGACTATTATTACGGGTTCGACAGCCTGAGCGACGAGGAAAAGCAGGCGGTCAACTTCGACGATCCGTCGGCGATTGAGCATGGGCTTTTGCTGCAACACCTTCGTCAGCTCATTCGCGGAGAGGCGGTCGACATGCCGAAGTACGACCATGAGACCTTTTCGCGGTCGCACCGACCTTCGCTGGTGCAGCCAGGGCCAGCGGTGATCGTCGAAGGGCTCTTTGCCCTCGTGTGGGACGAGCTCGTGAGCCTGACGCCGACCCGGATTTTCGTTGAGACTCGGCCCGAGGTCGCTTTTCAGCGCCGGTTCATGCGGGATACGGTCGCGTTCCATCGCGATCCGGCCGCTGTTTTGGCCCGGCACCAAGCGCAAGTGGTCCCTTGTCAAGACACCATTGTTTTGCCAAGCCGGAGCCGCGCCACGATGGTCGTCTCGGGCGAAGAGCCGCTCGATGGGTCAGTTCAAAAAATCGCCGAAGCGCTGATTCATTTGAAGCGATAAGTGATGCGGCCTTTGGTCAGGTCGTAAGGCGACACCTCGACCCGGACCCGGTCGCCCGGCAGAATGCGGATGTAGTGCATTCTCATCTTGCCGCTGACGTGCGCCAAAATCTCAAGGTCGCCTTCGTCCAGCTTGACTCGAAATCGAGCGTTCGGAAGGTTCTCCAGCACCACGCCTTCCAACTCAATGCCTTCTTCTTTGTCGGCTTTGTTGGTCGTTTTTTTCGGGTGCATCGGTCGTCTTGGCATACAGTTCCTACTATTATGACGGATTCCTCAGCGTCAACGAATCGATTCGCCCGCAGATCGGTTATTCGGCAGGCGGGGGCATGATCCGAAATCGATCGTCCCCGACGACCACTCGCTCCAAAAGAGCCGCTTCTGGAACCAGAAGCTCGGTGAGAGATTCAAAGCTCTTCGATCCAGAGGGATCAATCGCCAAGGCCAAGACTGGTTTCAGCAGTTCCAGAGCTGCCTCAGGCGTCTTCTTGGCGAAATCGAGCTTCGATAAGCCTTCTTTCAGCTTTTCGGCCGCCTCGGCGCCGCCGGGCAGATAGGCCGAGCCGCGCCGAATCGAGAAGTCTCCGTCGTAATCCACCAAATAAAAGAGGTCCTCGGAGGGGGTCTTTCCGAGTTCGGCAAACAACGAACGAACGATGAGCGGAGCGGCGGTCAAGTCGCCAAAGGCCCGTTTGAGCGGTTGGCTCAGAGCGTTCACCACCCGCTGGATCGTGACGTCTTGCTCGCTTCGCTGAAAGCCCTCTTGATGCGCAAAATCGAGCGCGGCCACACGCATGGATTCAACGTCGCTCAGCTGGCCGATTGCAGCATAAGCCAGCCGGTCGTAAATCTCAAAGATCTTGGGGGCTTGACGCCGGACGGTGAAAATCAGAATGCCTGCGTCCAGCGACACCGCGACGACCGGAGTCCCCGCCATGAGCCGAGACTCAATATATTGCGCCCGAGTTGCGATCCCTTCTTGCCAATCAAACGGTGTCATCATCTTCTCTACGCTCCCGGACCGCCAAATGCTAACTCCGAAAAGCTCGAAGCGAGGCTCGTCTCGTTGAGCGTCACGAGGTCCAGCTGATCGAGCCGATTTCGATCGATCGAATGAAGTTCGACTGAGGTGCCCATCGAACACCAAACGTACGCCGAAAATCCTCCAAAGCTCGGCACCAGCGCGTGATAGCTGCCGACCTGCGAATAAAACCGGCTCATCGTGGACTGGATTTCAGCCTGAGAGTAGGGGCAAAAGACGTGGTTGTCGGCTTGGGAGACCAAAACGCCCCGCTCGCTCAGCATCGCCCGACAGTCTTGGTGAAATGCATCCGTAAACAGTTGCTCGCTCAGCTCGCCTTCTTCATCCTCGTAGACATCGGTGATGTCCATCACGATGAGATCGTAGGGGCCCCGGCCCTTGCTGCGAAATTGGAAGGCATCCTCCAAGAAGAGGTGGACCCGAGGGTCGTCAAACGCACCGTCGCTCAGCTCGGGCAGGTGTTCGCGGCAGGTCTCAATGACTTGCCCGTCAATTTCGACCATATCGATCTGTTCGAGTTCGGGATGCCGGCAAAGCTCCCGCAAGACTCCACCATCGCCGCCTCCGACCACCAGGGCCCGCTTGGGATGCGGCACACAGAGCAACGGGATGTGGACTAACGCCTCGTGATAGGCCCGTTCATCAAACGTCGCGAGTTGGACATGGCCGTCCAAAAAGAGCATTTTGCCGAGCGCTGGACTTTGGACGATGTCAATTTTCTGAAATTCGGTCTGCACCGAGGCCAAGGCTTTCTCAACCCAAACCTCCATCCGCAGCAAGTGGCTTCGGATCGGGTAACTCAGCGCATGCGATTCAGACACAAAGTTCAGTCTACTCAAGACCGACAGTGTTCCAGGGTCGCACATCGAGGAGCCCTTGCTGCAAGAACAAGGAGACCTTGAGGCTCATGAACGCAACGTAGGTCTGAGCGACATCAAACTCGGCCTCAGTGAACGGGTGGAGCATTTCGTGGCGCGCCACGACCACCGTCCCGCGTTGAACGCCATCCGTCTGGATCGGAATCACCATCAGGTGCTCGGAAGGCATTTTTGAATCGGGAGGATAGACCGAGCGAGGATCGCGGTGGGCATGATTGACCAAAAGCGCCTTGCCCTCTTGAAACGCCGTGCCGATGAGGCCTTTGCCGGGGATGAGTTGAAGCCCGCGGAGCGCCATCTCGGCACCACAGTGGCCGTCCCAAAGGACCTCTTCGAGGGTGTCCGTCGTGGCATCGTATCCCAAGATGCAGATATTGTTGTATTGGAGCACGTCGCCGAGCTTGCTAAAGACCGAAGAGAATAGGCTCCGGGAGTCTTCGATCTCAGCCGTGTCGGCCAGGAGTTCCAACAAACGCTTTCGGCGCGCCGCGTCTTCCTGGATCGCAAGAAAAGCGTCTTGCCGAGCCAATGTGCTCCCGATCATCTGGCCGAGCGCGGTCATGGCTTGCTTCTCTTCTTGCGACCAGCTTCGATTCTCGCCGGAGGTCTCAACCGCAAAGAACCCGTGAATTTTCCCGTCAATCGCCATCGGGACGGCAAGGACGGCATCGATTCCTTTGGCCACCATCATCTCCGCAATCAAAGACTGTTCTTCGACCTCGTCTCGACTGGCGATCTGAAGGGCACCCTGAGCCTGAAATGCGGCGGTAACTTCGTGAAGAGAGTCGAGCGGCAGGTCTTGGCACAGCTTCGACACGCTCGGCAAATTGACTTCAAAAAACTCGTGCGTCATGCTCGCGGTGCTGCAATCCGCGCAGTACCGAACCACCACCGCTCGCTCGCACTTGAACCCTTCGGCGGCCCGCTGCAAGGCGAACTGGACCACTTGATCCCCATCTTCAGGATGGGTCACCGCCATCGCTTGCGCGATGAAACTCACCAGAGCCTGGAGTTCTTGTTGGCGCTCATTTTGCTCGGTGAGCAAAGCCAAGTGAGTGATGTCTTCGGCGATTCCGGCCATGCGGACCGTCTTGCCGTTGGCATCCTTGATCGGGAACGTGCGGTCCCAGATTCGGCGCACCTCGCCATCCGGCCGGATGATGCGATAGGTCACTTCCGTCGGGCCGCAGTCAAAGACGCTGATCCCAGCTTTGTGACGATCTTCGGGGTGAATCAGATCCAGGCTTCGGGCCCGATCTTGAATCGCATCGGCAATCGAAACTCCCCAAACTTCCTCGTAGGAGGGGCTCAGATAGAGTAACTGGTGAGTGGCCACATCGCTCACCCACAAGACGGCATTCACTTTGTCGGCGACTTGGGTGAACTGGAGTTCGCTATCGGAGAGCTGGCGTTCGGCGTGGCGTCGCTCGGTGATCCGTCCGGCTAAAACGATCACTTGCTCAGGCGTCATCCCCGGGTTGGGTCCGATGCGGATTTCAAAGTCTTCGAGAGAACCGTCGGACTGGGGAAACTGAATTTCGAACGCCACGGGCGTGCACGTCTGAAGAACCCGTTCAATGGCGCCCTGAATCTCCTCGGCGACCTGGGGCGAGGATTCTCGAATGACGTCAAAAGCCGTCTGGCCGAGGTCGGCTCGCTCTTGGAGGTATCCGTTGTTGGTGAAAAGAACGTTCCCTTCGACGGTCACCGCCGCGATCATGAGCGGCGCTTGGCCCAAAATCGATCGAAGCCAAGCTTCGCTCTCCGCGAGCATCGATTCGGCAACTTCTCGGCGAGCGACTTCTTGAGCGAGCCTCTCATTTTCCGAAGCCACCTGGGCGATCATGAGGTTCGCCTGGTCCCGCATGGCGTGCGCGACCACCTCGGTCCGGCTGGCCGCTTGATAGCGCTGGCGAATACGCCGCCAATAGGTACTCACCGTTTCGGTGCTGATGTTCAGCATCGACGAGATCTCTTTGTCCGTCCGGCCTTGTGCGGCCAGTTCTAAGATCTCGCGCTCGCGCTTCGGGATCGTGATGGGGGCCTGGATCGAACCAGCCTCTTGAAAAGGTAGTTTCTTAGAGCGTTTCAAACGGGTAGAAATCCTGCGATAAATGTTACGAACAAGCAAGCGGTGCGACGCAGAGCAATCTCAGGCCACGGTGAGTGATACGATTTTGGAAGGCAAATTGTTCCGTCATTTGAGGCTATCTCTTGCATATGCAAGAAAATCAGCTTCTTCGTTTATGGGTCAGGCCCTTGACACCGAGAACTGATGTCACGACACTCCCTGCCACGCGAACGGGTCCTTCGGTTTGTGCGCACGCCACATCTCTTCGGCAAGCGCCAGATCGTCGAGTCGATTCACATCCTCGACCCTCTCTCGATGCCGGGGGCGTGGATCGGTTGTTTGGGAACGGTCCGTCCCGACGGGACCGTCACCGCCTGGGCATTTGTGGGTTCCTCGGACCCCAGCGCCCAGCCGCTGGAGTATCTTCAGGCGGTCCACCGATGGTCCCAGTCCGACCCTGAGGGACTCATTTTGGCTCCGAGTTGGCCAGGGTCTTCGATCGGGCGCAAGCTCCGCCTCGCGCTGATCGACTTGCTCCAGCCCGTACGAGTCGAGACCGAAGAGGCTGATCTCTGCGACGCCGCCTCCCCCGTTCCGATGGAGCCCGTCGAGGGGCCCGAAGAGTGGCCGGCCGTCATGCGGGCCGCGCATGAAAAGGCTCGATGGCTCGACTTGTCCGAGTCCTTGCACCCTATTTCAGTTCCGATGGAGACCGTCGCGTGGGTGGGAGGACGATGGGGGTCGGCGAACCAGGTCCAATCGCTCGTCCCAGCGGCCCCCAAGATCGCCGCACTCGTCGCAGTCCAGTCCGGCGGCGGCTCGGCGCTCGTTCTGGCGGATGCCGAACTCACCGCCGAAGAGGTGGGGCAGTTAACCCGTTGGTTGGGAGTCCAGAAGGTCCGCGTTCACCTGGTGTCGGCGTACTCGGGCCTTTTGGTGGGGTTAGCGAGCGCATCCGGCCAAGACCTCGGGATCGGGATTCTAGACAGCCTGGACTTCCAACGCGGTCAGGTCCAGCTGCGGTCGAATCTCTTGGACGGGGCCTCGGTGCGATTGATCCGACTGGGGCTACTTCGCAGCTTGGGCGAACGAGGGCAATGGCAAGCCGTTCCGCCCGGCTCGGTTTAGGGGCCGATGCGGATGGCCCCGGCGGCCAGCGCCTTGACCGTTCGGAGCATTCCCATCAAGCCCATCGACTTGCCCATTGACAGCTCACGTCCAAAGAGGTCAAACACCAGCTCTTCGTTGAGGGTCAAGATCGCGTTGCTCGGGACGCCGCTCAAGTTTTCCTGAAGTAAAACCGCCATCGCCATCGCCGAGATGCCTTGGGGGTTCAAGACGTCGAACGCAAAGTCCAAACTCCCGTCGTCCCGCGGCTGGGCAAAGACAAATGCTTCGCTTTCGCACCCGGGCACGCGATGGCGCTCGTCATGAGGCCGGGCCGAAATCGACGGATCGACCGGACGAAACCGATCGGCCAGGGAGATCAGAGTTTCGAGCCGCTCCATGCGGTCCATGCCCGCCAAGATTTGGGCAAACTCTTCGAGTCGGGTCATCGCACTCGGCTCTCGGGCCCCAAGGTTCGACCGACGGCGCGGGCGACTCGCTGGAAAGTCGGTTGCCAACTCAAGAAGTCGGAGAGGGGTAGGCTTTGGACCCCGTCTTTCAGTGCTTCGACCGGGTCCGGGTGGACCTCGACAAGCAATCCATCGGCACCTGCCGCCAAGGCCGCTAGGCTCATCGGCGCGACGAGGTCCCGCCGGCCCGTCCCTTGGCTTGGATCAACGACGACCGGCAAGCGAGACAGCTCGTGCAGGAGCGGTACCGCCGCCAAATCGAGCGTATTTCGAGTGGCGGTTTCAAAGGTTCGGATGCCCCGTTCACAAAGAATGATCTGGTCATTGCCTTGAGTCGCAACCGTTTCCGCCGCAAGAAGCCATTCTTCGATCCGAGCCGAAAATCCACGCTTCAGGAGGACCGGGCGGGTGCCGCGTCCGACCTCGCGCAGGAGGTCGTAGTTGAACATGTTCCGGGTGCCGATCTGAAGGAGATCGGCGACGGCGCTGACTTTCTCGACGTCGCGTGGGTCCATCACCTCGGTCACGACTTTGAGCCCAAAGGCTTGTCGAGCTTCGCCCAGCAATTCCAGGCCCGCGTCGCCAAGCCCTTGGAAACTGTATGGCGAAGTGGAAGGCTTGAAGGCTCCCCCGCGAAGCACCGAGACCCCGGCCTTTTGGAGCGCTTCGGCGGTCGCAAAGAGCTGGGGTTTGGATTCGACCGAGCAAGGGCCGGCCATCATCACGACGGCGTCGCCGCCTATTTCGAGGTCGCCGAGCCAGACCGAGCGACTCTCATTCGCAGACGAACGGGCCACGAGGCGGTAGCTACGAAGAGTGGTGTGGATGTCGGCCACCGCTGGATGAGCACGAAGCTGCTTGACCGATTCCAGCCTGGTGGGATCGAGATCGCCGCTCAGCCCAAGGACGGAACGACCCATCGCCGACATCTGCTCGACCACAAACCCCAGACCTTCGAGTCGGGCTCTCAGATCCTGGAGATCGGACTCCATCGCGTCGGCACGTAAAACAAAAATCAAACAGGGGCCTCCAATCGCATGACTGCTCTAAAGGCTTCTACGAATCGAGTCATCTCCTCGTCCGTCCCGATGCTGACGCGCATGGACGTAGGGATTCCAAACTGGTTGCCAGGTCGAACGATGACTCCCTGACGAAGGAGCTGATCGAAAATCGGACCGATGGGCTGGCCGACATCGACGAGGACAAAATTGCCCCAACTCGGGGTCAGGCGGATCGCGGGCCAGGTCTCCAACTCGCGGATGAGTCGCTCCATCCCTTTGGCGTTGTTGCGCAAGGTCGCCTGAGCGTGATCGACGTCGTCGAGCGCGGCGATGGCGGCTTCCTGGGCCAATGTGCTGACGCTGAAGGGCTCTCTGGCCGTGAACATCGCCGAAGCGATGGCCGAGGGTGCCCAACCATAGCCGATCCGAGCTGCGGCCAGGCCGTAAGCTTTGCTCATCGTCCGCAGGCCGATGACCCGCTCGCCGCTGCGCAAAAGCTCAAGCGAATGGGGCATCCGGGCGTCATGAGCGGCAAACTCAAAGTAGGCTTCATCCAGCACCGTCACCACCTGAGCGGGAAGATCGCGCAGAAACGAGATCAGGTCGTCCCGAAAGACGATTGTCCCGGTGGGATTATTGGGGTTGGCGATGAAGACGAGTTTCGTCTTTTCGTTGCATTGGCTCGCCATCGCGCTGAGGTCGTGGCGCAACCCTGAGTCAAGCGGCACCGGGCGAAGGGTCGCCCCGGCCAGCCGGGTGGCTGCTGCGTAGCGAGGAAAGCTCGGGTCTCCGACCACGACCTCATCTTCGGGCCCTCCCAAAAAGATCTGGCCGAGGACGTGAATCAACTCCTCGCTTCCGTTGCCGATCATGAGCTGGTCGGGGGGCACGTCGAAGGTCTGACTGAGCTTTTGGCGGAGACGGTAACAGTCCGCCGTCGGGTAGATGTGAATTCCCGCCGCCGCTTCTTGAATCGCGCGAACCGCCTTGGGCGACGGACCGAGCGGGTTCTCGTTGCTGGCGAGCTTGACCGGTCGGTCGATGCCAAATTCGCGCTGCACCTCCTCGATCGGCTTCCCCGGCGAATAAGGCTTCATCGCCAGGACTTGGGGTTGCAAGGGGAAATCCACAACTCACATTATGGATGATTCGAGGTCTCTCGGGCTCCGAAGCAAGAAGCCCCGGGAGCCCTCAGGTGGGTCAAATTCGCGTGTAGGCGACTGCGGGGCTGCGATCCTCGCAATCTTGCCGGGCAGTCCTAGGTCCTTTGGCCTGAGTTCGGGGCATCTGGCAAAGATGCTGTCCTGGTCTCCCTCGAAGTTCCACTATAATGGAGTCAACTTGCCGAGCAGAAGGTTGCCCGTTTCGTTGTCAAAAGAGCGAACGGCCCATTTCTTGCCAGAGAAGTTAGCACTCATTCGATGATTTGGGAAAGTGAAGACCGATGACACGCGCAATTTTCAGTAGTTTTTGTCTGATCGCTTTGGCCGCCGTCGCCTCAGCTCAAGTGACCGTTCGCTACAACCGAACCGGTGGGTCGGGTTCGACCCCCGTGGGTTACAACAACGTCGTGGACGACTGCACCTTAGGGGTGGCAGGCGGGACACGCGTTCGCGACTTTTCGTTCTCTTGGAACCTGAGTGCGAGCGCCCAGAATCTTCGAATCATCGTCTCGTTCTACGACACCTGCAATCTCGGCGCCACGGGATCGCAACCGGTCAACGCAAATCTGATCTCTTCGTGGCAAATCGACCGACTCAATCAGGCCAGTGGCACGCGGATCACGAGCGCCGGACTTGGGACCGTGGACTTCATCATCCCCGACAACACCTGCGCCGTTCATATCTATGCGTTGGAGTTGACGGCGGGCGGAGTCCCCACTGGGAATCTGGCTCCGAACTTCCGAGTGCGGATGATGACCTCTTCTGGCTCGGACGTGGGCTCGAACGATGAAACGAAGTTTTGGCGGACGACCGCCAACACGACGAGCTTGGTCGGGAGCGACGTAGTGAATACCAGTCCGAATGCACTCTATTTTTCGATCAGTGGCGAAGTGCCCCCGCCGCAGGTGACGGGCCGATTCGAGTTTGGACAGAACTCGTACTTTGGGGGGACGATCCCGACGACCGCCCTCATCGACTTCAAGGATGTGAACTACACCGTTCTTGCCACTCAGTCCGTGCCGCTCGGTTCGAATGGCGAATTTTCGGTCTTGAAGCCTTCGGCGGTGACCGTGCCTTATCGAATTTCGTACCGGAAGCAACCATGGCTTCGCGCGACCTATCCGCAGGGCCCTTCAGACCCGTTGATTCCGCTCGACGCTCCGTTTAATGTCGGGGTCATCCAATTGATCACCGGCGACATTGATGGCGACAACGAAATCACGAACTTTGATTACTCTTTGTGGGCCGCCAGCAACGGAACGGCGACTGGAAATCCGTTGTTTAATGCCGATGCCGATCTGGATGGAGACGGTGAGTTGACCAACTTCGACTACTCGCTTTGGGCGACGAATAACGGGTTGCTCGGCGACAATTAATCCGGATCGTCACAGGCTCAATGAAATCAGAAGGCCGCTTTCCCTTTCGGGAAGCGGCCTTCATGGTTCTTTGGAGAAAGGAGATTCCTCACTTTTGGGGACGCGAGATGTTTAGCGAATGATTCGAATACTCTTGGCAAGATTCACAAGCTCTTCGCCAGAGCGCTCGCCGGCCAGGATCATGCCGAACCCTTGGGCGGTCCAAGTGACGCAACTTGTGCCTTCAATTTTGCCGTGGCAAAACTGTCGATCGGTGTAAGACTGCTCGGACATTTCGACTCGGTTGATGTTCTCGACCATTAAAAGCGAAAAGACTCCGCCCGAGTCGGCCAGAGTCAATCGTGCTGCCCTTCGTCCGTCGACCAGCCCCGTGGCCATGCCGAGGACCTGGACGCTTGGGTCTTGGATCACCAGTTGCGCCGGGCCGATGCCACTGAGAACTTTCTGATCGCGGTCGGCTTGGGCGCTTGGGACTTGGACCGGCGAGAGGCTTTGAGTCAGCCGGGCCATGTCGGAGGTGTAGAGCGTGGATTGGGAGTCGTTGCGGTTCAGGACCGCGGCCCCGGCGATCAGCAGGACAAACGCCCCGCAAAGACCCCAGGCATACTTGCCCACAAAGTGGTTCGCCTGATTCAATCGGTCCAGGTCGCGGATGCGGCCTTTGCAAATCTCGAAGAGCTCAGGATTCTCGACCCCTGCCTGGCAGTGTTGCTTCAGCGAGCCCTTCAGGGCCAGGATCGAATCCAGCTCTCGGCGAAGCTCAGGGTTCTCTTTCAACGCCATTTCGAGGGCGGCGCGATCCTCGGCCGCGAGCTGCCCATCGGCGTAGGCGTGTAAGTCCAAAAACTCTCTCATTCTTCGTTTGCCTCTTTCAAATAGCCCTCGCGGCGGGCAAATGCCTCCAGTTCGCGACGTAAAATCGCGCGACCGCGAGCAATTCGAGATCGAACGGTGCCAATCGGCACCTCCGTCATCTGGGCGATCTCGTCGTAACTCATCTCTTCCACGTCGCTCAACACCACTGCGAGTCGAAAATCGGCCGGAACTTTGCCCAGCGCTTCTTCGACTTCGGCGCTCACCAAGCCATCTAAGAGCAATCGATCCGGGGTTTCGCTCGCGCTGGAGACCGGCTCAATCGAGCCTTCTTCGTCGAGCGAACTCAACGGGCCTTCGCGGCGGCGCTGCCGATATCGGTTGATATAGAGGTTGGTCAGGATCCTCAGCATCCAAGCCTTGAAGTTCCGACCATCAAACCGGTCGAAGGCCTCATACGCCCGAATCATCGTTTCCTGGACAAGATCCTCGGCATCCTCCCGATCTCGGGTCAGCCTGAGAGCCGTCCCAAAAATGGCCGGGAAGATCGCTTCGGCTTGCCGCTCAAACCGGTCCCGATTCGGGTTTGCCTTTCGAAACAGCATGCGCGAGTGCGAGTGTACCTGTCGCTAGGTTCAACCCCGATGAAAGGATCGAAGTTCCCGCCGTTCGTGAAAATTTGGCCACGACCGGAGAACCCGTGGTTTTACGAGCTGGGACTCAAGTGGACGACCCATAGAACGTTAAGATCTTCCAGCTCTCCCCGCGCTTGATGAGGGTCATCGTGATGCGACCTGGGCCTTTTTCAAAGACCGCGTCCGCTTGATATTTGGCTTCGAGGTAGGTCCCCGCCTCGGTCGTCGATTTGGCATGGAAAGCGGTGATCGAGCTCGTGAAGCTCTTCATCGGGCCGAGAACTTGGAGCTGCTTAACGACCTGTTCCAGAGTTCCGTCGGGGTTTTGGCGAATCAGTTCGGGGGCCGCCCGTTCAATCAGGGCTCGCGCGTTCCAGGGCTTCGCAATCGCGACCAAGCTCTCGTCGCCATACTTCTTGGCTTCATCCCAAGCCCCTTTGCCCTGGGTGTAAAGGAAATACCCACCGACGCCGCACGCCCCGCACACCACCACCACTGCACCGACGACAATCCAAACCCACTTCATGTGTTTATCTTATCGCAGATGGGTGCGATGGTCCCAAGAAAATCAGAGTTTTCGACCGGTGAACTGCATGACTCGCCAGCCGGTCGGGGTTTTCAGAAGCACCAGGTCCAACCGGCCCGGACCGTTCTTGAACTGGCCTTCTGCAAAGTAGCTTGCGACTTCTTGGGTCGCGGATTCGCCCTCGACGGGGCGCTGCTCGATGGTCGAGACTCGGCCCTGGAAGCTCACCACGGGGCCGAGTTCTCGTCCGATGGCGGCGACCAAGGCATCGAGCCCTCCCTGACCGGCATTCGATTGGAACTCCTCGGTCGCGGCCTCTTCCAACGGCTTCGCATCCCACTTCGTCGCCGTGGCCCGAACGAGATCGTCGGCGAAAATCTTGGCCTCGTCCACATAGCGCATGCCCTGGCCCGCGTGCAGAATCATCGCCACCATGCCGCCCATGCACAGGACCAGCAGCACCACAATCCAGCGGTCCAATCGGCGGCTTTGCATCGAGAGAATAATATCCCAACCAGTGTCAGAATGTCGGCATGGGTCGCATCATCGTGGAAGCCGCCGAAGCCCTGCTCGACCAAGAGATTCCTGTCTTGGACAAGGGTTTTGTTCGGCTGGTCGATTATTTGGGGGGAGATCAGCGGATCGTCCAAGCCGCTCGGGTCAGCTACGGCGCGGGGACGAAGTCGTATCGTCAAGACCGAGGTCTGATCCACTACCTCTTGAAGAATGAACACACGTCGCCATTTGAGCAGGTGGTTCTGACGTTTCACGCGAAGATGCCGATCTTCGTGGCGAGGCAGTGGGTTCGGCACCGCACCGCCCGGCTCAACGAGATCTCCGGTCGATATTCGATCATGAAGGACGAGTTTTACGTCCCCGAGGTCGATTCGATGCGCCATCAGAGCCTCGACAATAAGCAGGCCCGCGCCGATGAAGCGCTCGACCGGACTCAAGCCCAGGCGATTGTCGACGAAATGCAAGCCGACCAAAAGCAGCTCTACGGCCACTATGAGGCGATGATCGAAAAGGGCCTTGCTCGCGAGATTGCTCGGGCGAATCTGCCGCTCTCGCTCTACACCGAGTGGTATTGGCAGATCGACCTGCACAACCTGCTCCGGTTTCTACGCTTGCGGCTCGATTCGCACGCCCAGTACGAGATTCGGGTGTACGCCGAAGCGATGGCACGCTGCGCGCAAGCCGTCGCCCCCCTCGCCTATGAGGCGTTTGAAGAACATCAGCTCGGCTCGATTCAGTTCAGTCGCGCAGAGTGCGAGGCGCTCGCGGCGGTCTTGCGAGGCGAATCTCCGAGCCTCGAAGGCAAGCCGCTCGCGACGTTTGAAGCGAAACTCGCCCGGGTGCAAGCGACGCAGTCGATCGAGCCGCCCGAGGAGCCCTCGATGCCGACGTCATGAAGTCTTGTTGAAGAATCCGAGTGAAATGGCACCGCCTGGGTACCAGTGGTTCTTGGGTTGCTCGCGGAAAAAGACGAAGGCTCGGCCCGTCGCGCGACAAAATCGAAAAAGCTCTTCGGTGGCATGGGCGTTGTCACCCAAGATGTAGGCTCCGGGGCTGAGCTTTTCGGCGATGACTTCATACTCGCGCCGCTCGTAATCAGCAGAGTGGTCGGAGTCGTTGATGAACAGATCGACGGGCTCCGTCAGTCCACGAAGCGATTCGATCGAGTCTCCGTAGAGCACTTGGCCCACTTCGGCGTAAGGCCCGTCCAGCAGGTAGCCAGCCTTCGGGTTGATGTCCGTGCCATAGACTTTGCCCGGGAATCCGTCTTGGCGGTTTTTCAAGAGGGCGGCGGCCAAAACGACGGTTCCGAGGCCCTTATCGACCCCGGTCTCGACGACAAGCTGGGGCTTCAGGGCCCGCACCAGGGCGTACCAACCGATCCGCTTGCCAAGCCGAACTTCGGGATCGGCCATCATCACGTAGTCGCTGGCGGCGGTTTTTGACTCGATATGGCTCCTTAAGGCCACATCGTTGCGAATCTCGTCGAGATAGCCTTCGATCTCTTCGTAAGGGCGGTTCGTCGCTTCGCTCAAGAAAGCGGCCAGATAGCGCTCGTTCCAGCCCTCAAGGTTGAAGGTGTAGTTGGTGGTCTCGTTACTTTTCCAGAGCCAGTCTCGAAACCGCTGGCGTTGTTGCTTGATGTAGCCGGAGGCGGTTCGATACCGGTAGCCCAGCAATAAAACGGGGCCGATCACCGGCATCTTGATCCATTTTTCGACAGAACCCATGCGTCTCTCCGGGCCCTTTGAACTGGAGACCCCGTCCAGTTATCGGCAGTTTACCGGGACCGCTTGAGTCGATGACTAGCCGACAAACTTGTAGCCGATCCCACGCACGGTCAGAATCCGAACCGGATTCGAGGGATCCTTTTCGATTCGCTCCCGAAGCCATCGGATATGAACATCCACGGTCCGGCTGCTGACGTAGGCATCTTGGCCCCACACCCGGTCTAACAAAGCGTCCCGGCTGAAGACTTGACCACTGTTCTTGCTCAGGAAGTAGAGGAGCGCGAACTCTTTGGGCGAAAGGCTGATCGGCTTACTGTCGAGGGTCGCCTCGTGCGTCCGAGGGTCGATTCGCAGATCGCCGACCTCGATGACCTCCAACAACGAGTCGCCGCTGGATCGTCGAAGCACCGCTTTGACCCGGGCGGTGAGCTCGGAAAGGTTGAACGGCTTGACAACGTAGTCGTCAGCCCCCAATTCGAAGCCTTGGAGTCGGTCTTGCTCGCTCGTTCGGGCCGAGACAAAGATAATCGGGACCTTGCTGTCTCGGCGGACGGCGCGGCACAAGTCGTGGCCACTTCGTTGCGGGAGCATGACGTCGAGAATCAAGAGGTCCGGCTTCGCTTGCCGAAAGACCTTCATGCCCTCTTCGGCAGTTCCGGCCGTGAAGACGGTGAAGCCGTCCTTTCGGAGCTTCGTTTGGATGGTTTCTACAAGTGTGGGTTCGTCGTCGACTACCAGGACCTTCATGTTGCGATGATCTCTACGTTCGCGCGTGGAACGCAGACGATCTCGCCATCAGCCAGCTTGGCCATCAAGACGCGCACTTCCGTGCCCGATTCGAGCACTTGCAAGGTCGCTGGGAGTTCTGTGACAGCCCCCAACTTTCCAAAATAAGGCTCACGAATGATCCGAATCGGCGTCCCAATGCCGAGCTCCAAGGCCTTGGCGGGAGCGTGTGCTTGTTCCCCGCTCATGGTCAGGGGCACTACCAATTCCGGTCGGATCACGCCCGCCCGAATCTGCGTAGCACCGTTGATACTCGCCATTTCGCCGTCCAGCGACTTCAGCAGTTCAAAAGTCCGGTCCGCCATCGCCAGTTCGCCAAACCCTTCGGTGACCAGCAACGTGAACGAGATGTCCTCGCTCCCGGTGATGGCAACGCCGATGTCATAGCCGAGGAAGTTCATCAAATCGACATCGCGGACCCCTCCCACAATCAGGCCCGTGACCTTGAGATCGCTCGCTTTTTGGATCGCATCCGCCGTAATTCCCGATCCGCCGACAAGGATTTTGCCTTCGTCGTCGGGCAGAATCTTCGAAGCGTCGAGCATCTCATCGGCCCGACTTGTCGCGATCCGAATTTTGCCGGTTCGCTCTCCGCCCACCCCGAAGATGCCTTGGACCATGGCCCCGCGAGTTTCGACAATGGCCCCTTCTTCGGGCATCACCTCCACGATGGAGCCTTGGATATAGGCGGCGATCTCGACTGGGATCGACGGTTCGCGGACCAAGATGTGCCCCGTGAGCTCGGTAAAGCCTTCAATGGTGCCGGAAACATCCGACTCCACCTTCGACTTGAACCACCCAAAGAGACCTTTGGTCTCGGCGATCAATTGACCCTTTGTGATCGGGTCGCCGATCTGCATGTTGAAAAAGCCTTTGGCATCCTTGGCTTCAACACCCAGTTTGTCGGCCAGCTTGATCGTTTGCAAGATTCCGGGGAGCATGGCGCGTGCGACCGGGGTATTCGGTTCGACCTGGTCACCAACTTGAACCATGACTTCGCCTTTAATCGGCAACCGTCGGACACGTCGAATGATCAGATCTCGGCTCACTGTGAGGCCAGGCGTATATGCGCTTCCCAAAAGAACTTCCTCCACCAACGCCGCTTCATCTTGAAGAGGCGTTGCGCCAGTTTAGCATGGCAATGGAACCGGTTTTCAAACTGCTGCGGCCCTCTGGGCGACGTCAGCATCATACAGAGGCTCCGTTAAGGCTTCGTTATCGTGGCGTGGAAGCCCATATTTCTGCGGTCAAGATCGTCTCTTCGCGATCCGGGCCGATGCTGACGATGGCCAGCGGGGTCTGGCAGAAGTCGGTGACGAACTCCAAATAGCGCCGCGTGCTCGCGGGAAGATCGTGCATCGATCGAGCCGAGCGCAAATCACCGTCCCAGCCTTCCAGCGCCTCATAGACCGCTTCGACGCGGGCCAGGTCCTGGACGTCGGCGGGCAGGTGGTCGAGCGACTGCCCGTCCAGCCGGTACGACGTCGCGACTTGGAGTTCGGGAATTCCGCTCAGAACATCGAGGCGAGTCATGATCAGCCCGGACAGAGAGTTGAGTCGGCAGCTTTGGCGAAGTGCCACCAGATCGAGCCACCCGCATCGACGCCCGCGCCCGGTGGTGGTGCCGAACTCTTGGCCTTGTTCGCGAATCCTCACGCCGACCTCGTTGTCTTGTTCCGTCGGGAACGGCCCCGATCCGACCCGCGTGGTGTAGGCCTTGGCGACGCCGAGAATAGAATCCAAATAGCGGGGCCCGATCCCGGTCCCCAGGCATGCGCCGCCCGCAATCGGGTGGCTGCTCGTGACGTAGGGGTAGGTCCCGCAATCGAGGTCGAGAAAGGTCCCTTGGGCGCCCTCGAAGAGGACTTTTTTGCCGGACAGAACCGCATCTTGGATGAGGATGTCAGTGTCGGCGACGTAGGGCCGGATTCGGTCGGCATATTCCGAATACTCGGCGTGAAGCTCGTCGACATCAAACTTTGGCTGACCAAAGAGCTCAAGGAGCCGATTCTTGACCCCGGCCACTTCGCGCAAGCGCCGCGCAAACCGGTCTGGGCAGACGAACTCGGCCATCCGAATGCCGATCCGACTGACCTTGTCTTCGTAGGCCGGGCCGATGCCTCGACTCGTGGTCCCGATCTTGTTTTCGCCGCGAGCTTCCTCCTGCATCTGATCGAGCAATCGATGATAGGGGAAGACCACGTGCGCGGCCGAGCTGATTTTGAGCTCGCCGATCTCTGCGGTCAGGGCCAAGGTCCGGTCGAGTTCGTCCAAGAGGCCTTTTGGATCGATCACCATGCCGCTCCCGAGGATGCCGACCGACTGGGGGTGCAAAATCCCCGCGGGCAAGAGGTGAAACTTAAAGGTCTGTGGACCCAAGATCACCGTATGGCCGGCGTTGTTGCCACCGCTGAACCGCACGACCACGTCGGCTTGGCTCCCCAAGACATCGACGATCTTGCCCTTGGCTTCATCGCCCCACTGGGCGCCGACGATGACGAGAGTAGGCATAGGTCCTGAATGCGAACGGGCCCGATGTCGGACCCGCTACCAACTCAGTCTACCAGAGCCGTCCCCATGACGCTAAGAATCTGCGGGACCTCGACTCTCCCCGACGATCTGGCCATCGGAGATGGTGATGATCCGGTCGGCTCCGTTGAGCATCGACCGGTCATGGGTCACCATGACGAGCGAACCTGCTCCTCGGAACGCATTTAGAAGTTCGACCACGGCTAAGCCGTTGGTGTGATCGAGCGAGGCCGTCGGTTCATCCGCAAAGACCACTTCGGGGCTCCCCAACAACGCACGAGCGACGCACACACGCTGACGCTCGCCGCCGCTGAGCTCATGAGGATGGCGGTGCGCTTTTTCGCCCAATCCGAGCCGATCGAGCATCTCGGTCGCTTCGCGACGACGGTCGACTTCGGGCCGCGCAACGAGGACGTTCTCCAGGGCGGATAAGTATCCGAGCAGGTAGGGCGACTGAAAGACGAACCCGAATCGCTGGAGCCGAATCTGAGCGCGCTCCACTTCGGTTCGGCGGTGAAGGTTGGCCCCATCGACTTCGATGACCCCTTCGGTGGGGGTCTTCAGCCCGCTCAGCAGGTAGAGGAGCGACGACTTTCCCGACCCCGAGGGCCCCAAGATGCCGAGAAACTCGCCTGGATGAACGCTCAAATCGATCTCGCGACACGCGTAGATCTCCCGCCCGTGGTCTTCGTAGCGCAGGCTGACCGAGCGAGCGACGATCATACGATTCTCCGGTCGACAATTCCGACAGGATCGAACGCCCGAAAGCGAAGCCAGACTGTCAGCCAAGCCGCGCCGAAAATCGCAATCGGAATCGGCAAGGTGTAAGCGAGCGCCCGCGCATCGAGCAAGTGCATCGAAAACGCGCGAGGGTCGAACAACGAAGCCTTGAGGATCGACAGGATGCCGAGCGACACGAGTACCCCGAGCAGCCATCCCAAGACCACGACCAGCGCCGACTCTTGCAACACGCGACGAAGGAGCGTCGACTTGGTGTAGCCCAGCGCCTGGAGCAGGGCAAACTCTTGCAGTCGCTGCCCTTGATAGATGTTCATCAGCATGCCCATCATGATCGTCACGACCAGGACGAGCATCCCGATGACGACGTTCAGAATTTTGTAAAGCACCTCGAAGCTTTCATCGCTCTGCTTCCGGATTTCGGTGTAGCTCGTCACTCGGGCGCGGAGCCCCGAGAAACGCTCCTTGGCCCAGACGTCGAACTGAGCTTGCTTGGCCGGGTCTTGGGTCATGATGACGAGCACATCGACCGGGGGAAGGTGGTGCTTTCGATAGTATTCGCGGTCGGCGACCATGATCCACTCTTGTGTGGGCAGGATCCCGACGACTCGGACCGGGTTGGGCGAATAGGCTTCGGAGTTGTCTGGACTCAAGACAAGATCTCCGAGCTTGAGTCCTAAGTTGCGGGCGATCGGGTCGCTGATGATCATCTCGGGCTGGCCTGGCCGAGGCAGCCGACCTTGGAGATCGGCCGCGCCGACGCGCTCCAGGTAGGCGGGCACCTGGGGAGCATCCATCGCCAAGATCACAAAGTCCCATTTGCCGACGAGGCTGCGGACCATGATCGAGCTCACCCGGACGGGAAAGATCGGCTGAATCGGCACCGGCGACTCGGTCTCGGCGATCTTCTTGAGCTTTTCAATCTCGGCCGGGTCGCCCCGTGGGTCGATGAACCCGGCAAATCGAACCGCCCCATAGATCGTGCGGATGCTCAGCGGGATCGAGTTAATCAGGCTGACGATGCCGAACACCAGCAGGACCGCCAGAATCAGCACGAGGGTCAGCGGCACCGTCTTGCTGGCGTTGCGGGCCAGGAAGGTCATCGGAGACAGCGGGCGGGCGCGACGATCAGCCACCAGAAATGCGGTTCCTCCGGTATCGCAGGAAAAGCTCGCTCCCGACTGGGGTCGAGCTCACCAGCTGAAAGTCGAGGAGCTCGCCCCGCGGGAGCGGCTCTCCACCCGCATAGGTTGGGGTGTCCCGGCCGAGCTTCATTTTCGGGGCGAGGGTCAAAAAGACCTCATCCACCAGGTCGCGACGAAGGAGCTCCGCGTTCAACTCGCTCCCCCCTTCCACGAGGAGTCTCTCGACTCCACAGTCTTGACGCAAAGACCGAAGCAGAGCCTCGAAGTCGAGCGTATCGGAACCGAACCCTTGATGATAGGGCTGTAATTCTGGAGAGACCGTGACCCACTCGGGGGTCACCACCCAAGCTCGATCAGGGGCGTCGGTAAAAAATCGACTCTGGGCGTCGACTCGGCCCGAGCCGCTGATGACGATGCGCCGAAGGGGAGCGGGATACCAAAGCCCCGGCGTTGCTCGAAGCGAACCGGCGCCGAGCATGACTGCATCCACTTGGGCTTGGAGGTTGCGCATCGTCGCGTGGTCGGTGGTGGAGCCGAGGTCCATGACCGGCTCGTTGCGCTCGCCTGAGACAGTTTTGCCGTCGAGAGTGCTCACCATATTGATCACCACATACGGCCGATCTGGAGGTGGCCCAGGGAACTTCAGATGGGCATAAATCGCCGACGAGCGAGGCGGTCCCTTTGGGGAATCCAGCTCCCGGGCGAGAGCCTCGCGCAACGTGGCGTACGGCTCTTCGGCATAACGGCGCGCCCCGATCCAAAAGGTCGGAACGTTGTAAACGCCGCTTGCATAAGCCGGATCGTCAAATCCCACGATCTGGTCGGCGAACCGGCGCTCCTCCCAAACTGAGTAAAGCTCTTGAGGGTTTGGGATGACGCCTTCAGCCAGTTCGATCAAGGTCTCGGGGTCGTCGATGTTGCGGCCTTGTTCCCACACCGCCCGATAGAGTCGCTCGATCACCAGATCCTGTGCCCCCGAGAGCTTTGCGAACTCCACCATCTCGTGCGCTCGATGGGTTCTTAGGTTCCAGGCCGGGCGCTGAGTCGGCTTGGAAATCCCTTCGGCGGCATAGGCAAGGTTGAGTCGCGACGGGGTCGCCGGTCGGTCCGGGTTGGCGGCGGGCGGAGCGGGCGTCGGGGCCGGAATCTCCAGCTCCTCAGGCCAAAGCTCATACGCCTTCCAGTCGAAGGTCACTCCGAACTCTCGCTCCAGTCGCTTCACCTGGAGAAACCCAATCCAGCACCAAGGGCAGCTGAAATCGTGGGCGACAGGAATGGTGATCGGCATGGCTCCATGATGCCCTACGGCTTCAGGTCTCGGTTCATCGCTCCGCCCCCGCAAAAATCGGGGAACAGGAGACGAACGCTGAATCGTCGAGATAGGCATGGTGATCACGACTGTTCTTGCCCTGACCGCTTTGCAGCAAACCCCCGCTTCGCCCGCGATCAAGGTCACCCGGACTCGGACCTTCGACAACGTCAAGTCGATTGCCGTCGCCGCCGCCCCGACCGGCTCGCGGATCGCTGTTTCGAGCGAAGATCGCGTGGTCCGGGTGATGGACCTGGCCCGCGGCACGACGGTCTGGACCTTTCAGGGGCACCCCCAGCCTGTTTACGGGCTTGCGTTCAGCCCCGACGGGACGTTGCTCGCAACCGGAGACGAGTCGGCTCGAATCTGGATTTGGGATTTGAAAACCGGGAAAAAACTTCGTGAATTTAACCGCGTGGATGCCCACTCGCGGGGGATCCAGAGCCTCAGTTTCAGCTCTGACGGCAAGCGACTGTTGAGCACGGGCCGCGACGACATCTTGCTCCAGTGGGACGTAGCCACCGGTAAGCGTGGCGCTCGGATTTTGGGCTCAGGATTGAACTTTTATGGCGCTAAATTTGCCCCGACCGGCGGGCGAATCTACACCGCAACCCTCGGGAAGGGGGCCATGTGGTACGCCATCGCCAATGGCAAGCCGATCGGCAATGCCGACGGGACCAATGGTCAAGGTGTCATCGATCTTGACGTCAGTCGAGATGGAACTCGACTGATTCTGGCGGGACGCGATAATCGCGGTCAGATTGTGGACACGAAAACGGGACAACGAACGGGCTGGCTCAGCGGCCATCAAGATTGGGTCGTCCGGGCGGCTTTTTCTCCGAACGCGCGGATTGCCGCGACCGCCTCAACGGATCGAAGCGTTCGCATTTGGGATGTTAAGCAAATGCGATCTATTCAGACCTTAGAGGGTCAATCTGCGGTCGGATCGACGATTGCGTTTTCTGGCGACGGTCGGTTCTTGGTGACCTCGAATGACCTCGAATCGCTTCAAATCTGGTCGGTGACCCCCCCGCAGTCGGTCCCATCTGTGTCAGCTAAGCGGCGAAAGTAACTCGCCATATAGAGATCGTATTTAAGATTTTCTCGAAAGACTTGTTTCTTACAAGGATGCCGATTCATCATCAATCTGGTGACGAAAGAGCGTCCTTATTTTTGTGTCCGTGAATGATATATCCGCCGTGTCCCTAAAAAAAGCAATTTTGTTGCAAGAAGTCTCATGACCCCTACTGGACACTTACTCGGTTCGCTATAATGCACCTATGTTCCCATTGGGGCCCAATGTGCGAGCGTCTCAGTCGAGCGGGAGTGCGTCCCAGCGCTCGACGACGTCGGCAGGCTGTCCCCAAGAGTTTGGACTCTCTCCCCGGGAAGTTTTTGTGATCGAACAAGCTGCTTTGGGGCTGACCGACCGAGGGATCGCCAATCACTTAGGGATTGCGGTGGCCACCGTCAGCACGTATTGGGGTCGAATCCGAGCCAAGATGGGCGGGGGAAGTCGCACCGAGCTCGTCGCCCGCTATGTCAAAGCCGCGGCTGCGCGGGCACAAGGGCAAAGCCACAGCGCGGCGGTCTGGATCGACCAGCTTTCTCCTTACACTCGGACTCAAGAGGACATCGACCGCATCTTGCAGTTTGTCGAAGAAGGCTCCGACTCGGTCCACGAGTCGTATGCCGAGGTCGCTCGCGAGCGTGACCTTTTCTTCGAGCACAGCGATAACCTCTGTGCGATTTTCGAAAACGGGAAGTTTCTTCGAGTCAACCGTCGCTGGCAAGAGACCATGGACTTTCGGCCGGACGACCTGATCGGTCAATCTTGGGAGCACTATTGCCACCCCGATGACCTTGAGAGGGTGCAATTGGCACGACAAAGAGTCTTAGCGGGAGAGTCCCTCGAAGTGAGCTACCGGTTTCGCAACGGGAACGGACATTACGTTGAGCTCCTTTGGATTGTCCATTACAATCCTCGAACCAACCGGAGCCTATCGATTGCGAAGATCCTCCGGAGCCCAGGCTCAGAAGAGCGCTCCCTCTGAGCCTGGGCGGTGGAGCAGTTAGGCTACTTTTTTGAGTTGGGTCTGCTCAAAGATCGCGCACGCAACGACCCGATCCAGGCGAATATCGCCGACGTCCGTAATCAAGCAAGGCCCATAAAGAGGCACAAAGTTGACCTCAAAAACTTCGGCGACTTCGCTCGTTTCCTTTCCCAGTCGATCGGTGTACGTGATTTCAACAACTTGTCCCACAAAATTCTTTGCATCCGATATCAGCATTCTTTTCCTCATCGAAAAGCCTTTCCCCGGCTTCCAGAGTAGGTATGCCCGATGCCCTCCTCTCACGGCCCAGGTAAGGTTGGCGGTCGCGGCCGAAACCCAGCAGGGATGCCGAAGAATGCGGTAACAACCAGGAAAGATTCATGGTCCTCACCTTAGATGCGTTGGCGTGTCGAAATTACGAGGTGTCCTCGCAAAAAGAGTGGCTCTTGCCGAATGGAATCGGGGGCTACGCGATGGGGACCGCGAGCGGAGCGAATACCCGTCGCTATCACGGCCACCTGGTGGCGGCCACCGATCCTCCAGCGCACCGAATGGTGCTGCTCGCCAACATTGAGGCGTTCGTCCAGACGGATGCATCCCCGATCGGAATCAGCTGTAACCAGTACCAGGGGGCGATTTTTCCTGAAGGCTATCTCGCCCTGGAGAGCTTTTCGGTCGGCCGCTTCGCCGAATGGACTTTTGCTGGCTCGTCCTGGCGTATTCGAAAAACTCTTCAGGTGCATGAAGGAGAAAACGCGGTCACGCTTCGTTACGAAAACACCGGTCCCAAAGCCTTAGGTCTGACCCTGCGACCTTTGGTCTGTCACAAGTTTTATCACCACAATTTTCGAACACAAGAGGGCTACCCGGATCGGCTGGAGTTCCCGGTCGATGCATCGATCCTGGAGCACCAGGGCGTCCTTTTGGCGATGAACCACCCCGGGGCCCAACGAGTCCCCACGAACGGATGGTATTTCCGATTCGAATCGATGCGCGAGCTCGAGCGTGGGCTCGACCCGCGGGACGATCTCTACTGTCCTTGCGAACTCCGCTATGAGCTCGCCCCCGGTGAATCCGCGATCCTGACCGCCGCCGACTTCCGAGGCGCCGCTCCGGTCCCTCTCCCCCTAAGCGAACCCAAAGTTGGGTCGAGCCTCCGAGAGACGCTCAGCTTTGCCGCCGAGAAATTTTTGGTCCACGGCAAGAACCGAACGAGCATTCTGGCGGGCTACCCGTGGTTCACCGACTGGGGCCGCGACACGATGATCGCCTTGCCCGGCATCTGTCTGCACACCGGCCGGACCGACGTGGCCCGCCAGATCTTGCTCGACTATATCGGCGCGATGCGCCGGGGACTGATCCCCAACCGGTTCGTGGAAGAGGGCCAAGACCCGGAGTACAACACCGTGGACGCGACGCTCTGGATGGCCCAGGCGATCTGGGCAACTCTTCAAAAAGAGTGGCAAGACGACTTTGCGCGACGAGCGTTCGAGGCGCTTCAGTCAGTGCGGGATTGGCATTTGCGAGGAACCGACTACGGGATCGAGGTGGACCCGGCGGACGGCTTGGTCCGCCAAGGCCAGGACGGAGTCCAGCTCACTTGGATGGACGCAAAAATTGGCGATTGGGTGGTCACCCCGCGCAACGGCAAGCCGATCGAGATTCAGGCGCTTTGGGTCAATTTGAATCGGATTCTTGAGAAGCTCGCCGAGCGGCTCGGGGAAGACCCGACGCCAGCCCGCACCACCGCCGAGCATGCCGAGGCCCATTTTGAAGCCAAGTTCTGGCGCGACTCGCTGGGGTTCTATCTCGACTGTGCCGATCCGGATGACGCCTCGCTCCGTCCCAACCAAGTGCTTGCGATGTCGCTCCCCTTTTCGCCGATGAACCCAGACCACGCCCGCCAAGCACTGAGCGTCGTTTCCACCGAACTCCTCACTGAGGTCGGACTTCGGACGCTCGGGCCGCGAGAGCCGAGCTATCGGGGGCGTTATCAAGGATCGCTTTCCGAGCTCGACTCGGCCTATCACCAAGGGACGGTGTGGCCTTGGCTATTGGGGCCGTATGCGACTGCGCTCGTCAAGTTGACCGGGGATCGCGCTGAGGCCAAGCGGGTGCTTCGTTCGGCCCGGGAGATGCTCACCGAATACGGCCTGATGGGGATTGGCGAAGTTTATGACGGCGATAAGCCCCGTCGGGCCGGGGGATGTCCGTTCCAGGCTTGGAGCGTCGCGGAAATCCTGCGGGCTTGGGTTGAAGACGCAGGCGGCAATTAGCGCTCGGCGTTGGGGTCGGGGTACCCTTGGGACTCCCAATCGAGGTTTTTTTAGCTATGCAAGATGTTGTCATCGTCAGTGGAGCGCGCACCCCCATGGGCTCTTTTCAAGGTGCACTTTCGTCCCTTTCAGGCCCCCAGCTAGGAGCCCGAGCGGTCGGAGAAGCCCTTCGCCGTGCTGAAGTCAGCGGCGGCGACGTCAGTGAGGTGATTTTGGGTTGCGTCCTCCAAGGCGGCCTCGGTCAAGCCCCGGCACGCCAAGCCTCGCTCGGGGCGGGAATCCCGAACAGTGTGCCTTGCTTGACGATCAACAAGGTCTGCGGCAGCGGCATGATGGCGGCGATGCTGGCCGCCCAGTCGATTCGGCTCGGTGAGAGCTCGGTCGTGGTCGCGGGCGGATTCGAGAGCATGTCGAACGCGCCTTACTTTATGGACAAGGCTCGCACCGGCCTGCGGATGGGCAATGCACAGATCATCGACATGATGATCCACGACGGGCTTTGGGACCCCTACAACAACTGCCACATGGGCAACTGTGGCGATGCCACGGCCAAGGAGTTCACCTTCTCGCGAGAAGAACTGGACGCCTTTGCCGCCGAAAGCTATCATCGCGCTCTTGCCGCCCAAAAAGACGGCAAGTTTGACGGCGAAATCGTCCCGGTCGAGATTCCTCAGCGAAAGGGCGATCCGGTGGTGGTGAGCCAAGACGAAGAGCCGGGCCGCGGGGCCCCGGAAAAGCTCGGCGGGCTCCGCCCCGCTTTTGACAAAGAGGGGGTGACGACCGCCGGCAACGCGAGTTCGATCAATGATGGTGGCTGCGCGATGGTGATGATGAGCGCAGATGAAGCCGCAAAGCGAGGACTCCAGCCGCTTGGGCGACTGGTCGCCGCCAGCACTCATGCGCAAGAGCCGCAGTGGTTCACCACCGCCCCGGCATCCGCGATTGAGAAACTGCTGGCCAAAAAGGGCCTAAGCGTCGGCGACATCGACCTCTTTGAAGTCAATGAGGCGTTCGCGGTGGTCGCGATGATCGTGGCGAAAAAGGTTGGCATCGCCCACGAAAAGCTCAATGTCAACGGCGGCGCGGTCGCATTGGGCCATCCGATCGGAATGACCGGTGCCCGATTGATGCTCACGGCGCTCCACGAGCTTCGTCGGCGAGGCGGCAAGTATGCGGTCTGTACGCCGTGCATTGGCGGCGGCGAGGCGACTGCCGTTCTGCTCGAAGCCTTCTAAAGTCTGATGCAGGCCTACGGATCGGGAAGCGCGTCGAGCGCCGCTTCGTAGGCCTGTTCAAGAGCCGAAGCCATTCGCCGGCCGTCCAGAAGCGCCGACGATTCGAGGTGGCTCCGGAGGCTGGTTCGCAGGTTCGCGAGCTCATCGCGGCGACCCGCCCAATCGACCGCGAGGTCTTCCCACTGCGACATGTTTTCAGCCACAAATTGTGGCAGTCCGGCGACCTGGAGGAGCGAAAAACCTACCCGCGCGCGATGGACGGTGCCTGGAAACACGACTGCCGGGACCCCCATCCACAGCCCTTCGCAGGTTGTGGTCGTGCCATTGTAAGGGAAGGTGTCCAGAGCAAGGTCGACTTGACCATAGACCTTCAGATGATCTCGAAAGTCCTTGGGGGGAGGCATGAGCTCGACTCGGTCCATCGGCAATCCACACTCTTCGGCGAGGCGACGGATCTGCTCAAGGCTGGCCGGACTCCGAAACTCATACGCCTTGATGAGGAGCCGGGCCGTGGGCACCCGCTCCAGAATTCGTCGAACGGGCTCCATCCATCGCGGCGTGATCTTGCTGGAGTTGTTAAAGCACCCAAAGGTGAACGGACTCTCAGGGGGCCTGACTTGAACGGGGGGCGACTTTTCAGGCGGAGTGTAGCAAAGGAACCCGCCCGCGAGCCGAATGAGCCTCTCGCTGGCGTATGCGTCGGCCCCGTCCGGGTCGGTCCATGCATCGACGAATCGCAAATCGACGCCAGGAACTCCGGTGGTGTTGCAATACGCCATGTACGTGGCTTGGACGGGGGCGACTCGATAGCCCAGAATCATGAGCCGGCTGCTGGTGGTGAGTCCGGCCAGCTCGACCAGAACATCGAGTTCGTCGGCTTCGAGCACCTGGGCGCATTTCGCGTGGTCCATGGTCGCGGTCGTTCGAAAAACGTCCACCGCCTTTTCGGCTCGCTTTGTAACCGAGTCTTGGGTGAGGTGATCGGAATAGACGTGAATCTTAAACCGAGTCCGGTCGTGACCTTCGAGGAGGCGAGGCAAAAAGCTCCCGGGGGCCGATTCCCGAAAATCCGCCCCGATGTAGCCGATCTTGATCTTCTCGCCCACGAGCCGCTTCGGGACCTTTCCCGGGGGGCCCGGCAAGAGAGCTCGGCCAAAATCCCGGTGCCGTTGAAACACGACCGACTCCTCTAAGTCAGCGACATAGTTCGAGAAAAATGCGATCGACGAGCGCATCTCGGCGTTGTCGCCGTATTTCAGCCCGTCTTGGAGCACTTGGATCGCCTCTTCGACCCGGCCGGCGGTCCGTAATCGGAGCGCCAATCCTCGGATCACGCGCGGCGAATCGGGAATCTTCTCAAGCAATCGCCGAACGACCTCAATCGCTCGATCGACTTGGCCCGAGCGCTCATAAGCGTGGCTCAGGGCGATGGTAGGCTCGATGTCAAGCGGGTCCTCGGCAAGGGTCTTTTCGAGAATTGGGATCGCTTCGTCCGGCTGATTCGACTCGATTAGGTACTTGCACAAGGCCATGTAGGCCGTCTTGTCCGGCTGAATTTCAATCGCGCGGCGAAACGAGGCGATCGCCTCTTGAATCCGGCCCAGGTTCACCAGGTACTGCCCCGCGAGGAGGTAGTAGCGAGCGTTTCTTGGCTCCAGCTGGAGCATCTTGGTCATCGCTCGCAAGGCTTGATCCCAGCGGTGATGGGCCTCGTGATCGGCGACGTCCTTCAGAAGCGGGTGCATCGAGGCATATTATGCCGGGTTCGAAAGATTCTGACAAGAAAACGCCTTGCTCAGAATGAGCAAGGCGAGCCACACAAGACCTAAACAGGTCATCCCATACTTGGAGAACTAGAAAGAGAACCTCTGGCTAGTTCTTTTCGCGGGGCATTCCAGAGGTTCCTGCTCGATTTTTGGAAATTTTTGAAATTTTCAGGATGGATTCATCGGGATCCGCACTCCAGCCTGCTCAGCAAACGTTCGGGCCTCGTCATAGCCCGCATCGACGTGCCGAATGACCCCCATGCCAGGGTCGGCGGTCAAGACGCGCTCCAATCGCTGATCCATGCGGTCGGTCCCGTCGGCGACCACGACCATCCCCGCGTGTTGGGAGTATCCGATTCCGACCCCGCCCCCGTTGTGGAGGGAGACCCAAGAAGCTCCGGCGGCAGTGTTCACCAGGGCATTGAGGAGAGCCCAGTCCGCAACGGCGTCGGTCCCGTCCTTCATCGCTTCAGTTTCTCGATTTGGCGAGGCCACCGAGCCACAGTCGAGGTGATCTCGGCCGATCACGATCGGGGCTTGGACCTCGCCTTTGCGGACCAGCTCGTTCATGGCGAGCCCCATTTCGGCGCGCTCGCCATAGCCCAGCCAGCAGATGCGGCTGGGGAGACCTTGAAACTGAATCTTTTGGGGGGCCAGATTCATCCACCGCGCGAGCGTCTCGTTGTGGGGGAAAAGGTCGCGGGCGAGTTGGTCCGTCCGATGGATGTCGCTCGGATCGCCGCTGAGCGCCGCCCATCGGAACGGCCCTTTGCCTTCGCAAAAGAGCGGCCGGATGTATTCGGGCACAAACCCGGGGATGTCAAAGGCGCGCTCGACTCCGGCGGTGACGGCGTGGGCCCGGATGTTGTTGCCGTAGTCAAACGTGATCGCCCCCTTGGCTTTGAGATCGAGCATCGCCTGGACATGGACGCCCATCGACGCGATCGAGCGTTGGACATATCCGTCGGGATCGCGCTGACGAAGCTCGCTGGCTTCGCTGAGGGAGAGTCCGTGCGGGACATAGCCCACCAACGGGTCGTGGGCGCTGGTCTGATCGGTCAAAAGGTCGGGCACCCAGTCTCGGCGGACCATCTCGGGCAAGATGTCGGCGCAATTCCCCACCAAGCCGATCGAGAGGGCCCGCCCTTGGGCCTTCGCCTCTTCGGCAAGGTGAATCGCCTCGTCAAGGGAGTGGACCATCAAATCGCAATATCCGGTCTGGAGTCGCTTTTGGATTCGGCTCGGGTCGACGTCGATGCCCAAAAAGACAGCCCCATTCAGCGTGGCGGCCAAAGGCTGAGCTCCGCCCATGCCCCCCATGCCGCCGCTGACCACGAGCTTGCCCTGGAGCGAGCCGCCAAAATGGCGATCCGCCGCCGCCGCGAACGTCTCAAAGGTCCCTTGGACAATGCCCTGGGAGCCGATATAAATCCACGAACCCGCGGTCATCTGGCCGTACATCATGAGGCCTTTGCGTTCGAGCTCCAAGAAGTGCTCCCAATTCGACCAGCGACCTACCAGGTTGGAATTGGCGATCAGAACCCGGGGCGCATCTTCGTGAGTCCGGAAAATCCCGACCGGCTTGCCGGACTGGACCAAGAGCGTCTCATCGTTCGCGAGCGACTCTAGGCTGCGAACGATCGCATGAAAGCACTCCCAGTTGCGGGCCGCTTTTCCGGTGCCCCCGTAGACCACCAGATCGTCGGGGCGCTCGGCCACGTCGGGGTCGAGGTTATTCATCAGCATGCGCAGGGCGGCTTCTTGGTGCCAGCCCCGGCAACGCAGGGTGGTGCCCCGGGGGGCGCGAAGAACGGTCGAGGTACTCATGATGGCTGCTACACATTCTATCGCTTCTGACTGCTTCGGGGTTCGCAACATCAGGCAGAATGATCTTCATGAGCTTTCTTTCGATCCTGGCTCGGCGACGGGATGGGCAAGTCCATTCTCGGGACGAGATTCAAGAGTTGGTCCGGGGAGCGACCGACGGATCGATCCCCGATTATCAGCTCGCGGCCTGGCTCATGGCGGCTTACTTGCGGCCCTTGAGCTTCGAAGAGACCGCCGAGCTCACCCTGGCCATGGCGCAGAGCGGTGAGGTCTTGAACCTCGAATCGCTGCCGAAGCCTTGGGTCGACAAGCACAGCACCGGCGGGGTCGGCGACAAGACCACGCTCGTGTTGCTGCCGCTCTTGGCGGCCTGTGGTCTCACGGTGGTCAAGATGAGCGGGCGTGGCCTCGGGATCACCGGCGGGACGGTCGACAAGCTCAGTGCCATTCCGGGCTTTCGGCTCGACCTCACCCCCGAAGAGATGATTCAGCAAGCCCAGCGAATCGGCTGTGCCCTGACGGGCCAGACGCCCCGTCTGGCTCCGGCGGATGGAGTGCTCTATGCCTTGCGGGATGCGACCGAGACCGTTCGATCGATCCCTCTCATCGCAGCGAGCATTTTGAGCAAGAAGATTGCCGGCGGATCGGAGACGATTTTGCTGGACGTGAAATGCGGCTCCGGAGCGTTTATGTCGGACCTGGCTGAAGCTCGCCAACTCGCCGAGACCTTAGAACAGGTCGGCCTTCGAGCCGGGCTCAAAGTCAAAGCCGAGATCACCGACATGGACCAGCCGCTGGGGCGTGCCGTCGGCAACGCGTTGGAGGTGGCCGAAGCCTGGAACGTTCTTTCGGGCCGCGAATCGGGCTCCTTTACCGAGGCGTGTTTGCAAATGGTAGGGGACGTTCTCGCCGAAGTCGGTCGTGCGCCAAGTCATGAAGAGGGCGTGGAGCAAGCTCGGGCCGCCCTCCAATCCGGCGCGGCGGCGGAGCGAGCCGAGGCTTGGGTCGTCGCACAAGGAGGACCCGCCGGGTCGGTTCAGGCCCCCGAGCAACACTTCGCCGCCGCCCCCGCCCAGCTCGACGTGACGACTTCTTCGGAGGGATGGGTGTCAGGCTGGTCGGCCCGAGTCCTCGGCGAGATCGTTCGAGATTTGGGGGGCGGCCGTAAAGCCAAAGCCGACCCGATCGATGTCTCGGTCGGCTTGGAGAGCTTCATCCGGATTGGAGATCGAGTCGAACGCGGCCAACGCATCGCGCGAATTCACGCAGCACACCCCGAAGCACTCCCCGCGGTGGCGGCGCGTGTGACCTCGGCCGTGACGATCTCCAGCGAGCCGGTCCCCGCACGTCCGTTCTTTTTGGAGAGACCCTAACTGCTCACGGGCCGAGACGCCAATCTCGGTTTTGTGATTCGGTCAGACGCTCTTTCGGCACATATCGAGCGGACGAGTCGAGGAACGAGACCGCTTGACGGCCGTCGCGCCAGGCCTGCGTTTCGAAAAAGAAAATCAGGGTGCCGGGACTCTCGAAACGGCTGATTTTTTGGCCAGCTAGGTTCGGATTCGGGCGATATTCACCCTCTTGGCCCCGAGGGGGACGAGTTCGGATGCGCTCTCCGGTCGTCGAAACGAGAACCCGACGCAGGTCGGCAGGGCTCATGCTGGGCGGCAAGACGTCATTGTTTTGTGCCGCATAGCTGAGCACCGCCGTCGAGAGGGCCTTGATTCGAGCGAGATTCGCTGTCTGGCGGCCTTGGAATTGAGCCTCGCGTATTTGGGGCAAGAGAACCCAAGCGGGAATTCCGCAACACAGTCCGATGCCCCCGAACATGATCAGAAAGGCCCAGAGAGTCCGCTGAGAAGGGCTTGACACTCGGACCTGAGGGCTCGAGCTGGTTGCCTCACCGACCGAGCTCATCGAAGGCAGGCCCCCGGAGGATCCGCTCGAGCCCACCGCAGGCGGATTCGGCTCGACCGAATGGGGGTCCGGGATCGGCAAAAGGTCTGAGAACTTCAGTTTTCGCCCTGAAGAGACCTCTTCGAGTTCGGCATCCATCGCAAGCTCGTCGTTTAAGACCTTCTCCCGAAGCTCAAATCGGGTCCACTCGCCGGGTTGGCCCAAAATTCGATAGCGCGGCTCTTCGGGCGTCATCGAGCCTCCCTTGAGCCCGTATGCGATGCGAGGAAGGCCTCGATTTTTTCGTCGCTGGCTCCAATCTTGGGAGTTCGGGGCTCCGCCTGCCACCAGTCGGCAAAGTCGCGGATGGTTTCGCTCCAAGGTCGGATCTGGAGCCCGATGGAGCGGGCGGCCTGGGCATCCAAGGTCATGAAGGGGTCGCTAGCCCCGGAATGTGGCTCGAGGAGCGGGAAGTCAGTTCCTTCAAACTCGGCCTGGACTTCATAAATCTCTGATCTGGAGCCGAGTTCTTGCTGAGCTTGTCTCAGAATCTCACCAAAAGGTTGACTCTGATTGGCTGTGTTGTAAATTCCTCGCGTCTGAGTTTCCACCATTTGGATGATGAGCTGGGCGAGGTCACGTGCATCGATGGCTTGCAGAGGTGCCGACGTGCCGTCGGGACGAATCGGCAGCACGACCGGGACACCTCGAACGAGGCGGTCGACCCAAAAGGCGAATCGGTCCGTGGGATCGTAAGGTCCAAGAATGTAGGTCGGACGGACGATCCCAAGATTCGGAAAACCAGTTTCCGCGACCCGCTCGCAAGCTGCCTTGAGGCCCCCATAGGTCTCGCCGGTCAACTCAAGAGTCTCAGGATCGTCGAGCTGCGCGAGCGGGCTCTGCTCGTCGAGGGGCTGACCTTGGGGATCGTCATAGACCGAAATCGTGCTGACTTGGAGCGCATATCCCACCCGACCTCGAAGCGCCTCACAGGCTCGTTGGACATCGATGGGAAAATATGCGCAGGTATCCGCCACCGCGTCCCACATCTCATCGGGCAAGGCTCCGGCTAATTCACGACGATCTGAAAGAATCGACCGCACTTCGGGGAAAAGATCAGGTCCAGATTTCCCACGATGAACCAACGTGAGATCGTGCCCCCTCGCAAGAGCCGCTTCGACAAAATGTCTCCCGACAAATCGGGTTCCTCCGATCACTAGAATTTTCATCTCTTTATCTCGATGGGCCGACCTGCTCAGCGGCTCTCCACCGAGGGTCTAAAAACTTTTGGACTTCTACGGAGTAGCCATTCGGATCGCGCGTATAAAAGTGCAGAATCTGATACTGAGGATTCACTCTTGGATCGCCATCGAGCCAACACCCCTGGTCGCGGAGATGGGCATGCCATGACTCCACCTCCGAAGTGACCAACGTGATTATCGTCGCTTCGGGTCGGATGATCTCAGTTTTTGAGTGACAAAACCCCAAGAATCCTGTCGAGCACAGCTGGAAAATATGACACGTTTCTTGGTTCAAAACTAGCTCAAGACCACAAACTTGTTCATAGAAGTGTCGCGTTATTTCGAGATCACCTGTTTTAAGGAAAACGATGCTCTGATCGAGGGGCGGCCGATTCATATTTTACGCATCTCCCAAGACTCGTTCTGCCAAAATAAAGGCGACAAAATCATCCACCGGAACAGGCGGGACTTGCATCGTCGCCGGAAACAACTTTCGCCACCCACGTCGCCGATGAAATTCCCAATATCTTTCGCGAGCTTGCATCGACGTATCTTTTTCGTCCACGACCAAAATTCCGACACTAGGAAAAGCCTCTCGGA
This sequence comes from Chthonomonas sp. UBA2017, assembly GCA_002335425.1. GTDB lineage: Bacteria > Armatimonadota > Fimbriimonadia > Fimbriimonadales > Fimbriimonadaceae > UBA2017. The sequence goes on along the minus strand of DDCB01000009.1, from coordinate 13,425 downwards.
CCCGTAACACAGTCTCTTTGCTCCGGGTGCCTGAACCGATAATGATCATGCTGAAAGGGCGTTGTTCGCTGGCTTCTTGCACTCGAGACAAAAGCTCTTCTTGCGGCGCAACGCATCTCCATAAAAGATTCAGCTTTCCGGCGGCATCTCGCAAGACGAGAGCCATCCCGATTTTGCTGCTCCCCGGATCGATGGCAAGGACGATTTTTTCCATGACTTTTATCGAAATCGAAACTCAAGTCTCAAGGGATCGGCCGCGCGAGTTTGGCCCGCGGCCAACGCCACCACTCGGACTTGGCGACGCGTCGACCGAAGCTCGCGCACGAAGTCCAAGAGTTCGCCGGTCGAGAGTGAGCCGAACTCAGTCCCGGTGCCGGTCGCAGGGATCATCTTTTTTTGGATTGCCGCTTCGCGCACTTGAGTTGTCAGGAACCTCGTAATTTCACGAACGGACCCTTCTTCATCCAGAGTTCCATCGAGGATCGCTTCGGCGACTTTTTCACTCTGTTGAAAAACGACCGGGTTCTCCCAAACGGTGAGCCGTAGCGGGGCAAACTCGCCCTCGAAGACGTTCCAAAGGGAGTTCGCCGTGATCGCCAAAGCTCGGTCTTGGCTCTTCATTTCAGCGAGGATCCGCCGCTCCTGCTCTTGCGCGGTGAGGACTTGGCGATCGTCCAGCGGCAGATCGGTCAGGCCCGCCACTGGCGCACCCTCTTGGGGAGCGCGGGCTCCGCGTTCGGCGGCCCGAGTTCGAGCTGTCCGCAAAACCGCGGCGAGCGCGGCTTCGGCTTGAGCTTGGGTTAGGTTCGGTCCGAGGCTCAAGCGAGTCATCTCCTCACCCACGACCCAGCTCAGGCTACGCGTGCGGGTGATGCGGAGATTTTGGTCGAGCCCCTGGGCGAACTGCTTCGAAAGCTGGATGGTGCGGGAGAGTTCGGCTTGGGCTTGATCGAGCAGTAATCGTCCTGATTCTAGCTGACGATTCACTTGGTCGATCTCTTGGGTTTTTAGCTCGATATCGCGGTCGAATTGGGACTTCAAGTCGTTCACTTGGCGAGTGAGGGCGGCTTCACGGTCGCTCAGGCTGTTGATGCGGTCTTGTCGAGTTTTCAGCTCAGACTCCGCCTGATTCAGGTCAAAGGTGATGCGAGCGGTCTGCTCGTTGGCCTCATTAAACTGCTTCAGCGCCGTGGCATAGTCTTGTTTGACTCGCTGAAATTCGGGTCGCAGACTCCCGAGTTGGCCCTGAACGGTCTTCAGGTTTCGGGCGGCTCGGTCGAGTCGGGCTTTGGCGGCTCGAGCGGTGGCTTCGGCTTCGTTGCGCCGTCGGCGAAGTTCGCCGACGTTCTTTTCGAGCTCTTGAGCTTCGGCCTTGGTCTGCTGGAGCTCATTGACGGCCTTGCTGCGCTGCGAAGCGAGGTCCTTGACGACGCCGCGCTGGGCTTCGACCTGAATCTCGGCGTCGCTCAGATCGGCTTTGGCTTTTTGGAGCTCTTGGAGAGACCGATCTCGCTCTTGTACGGCCTTTCGCCCCTCGATCATCCAGGTGCGAACGTCCTTGCTGAGCCCAAAAAGGAGCAAGGCTGTGCAAAGAGGCAAGAGGAATCCCGCCACCGCGGTGAGAAACGCCGCCGTGTGGCGAGGGCGCAAGCCGAAGAGAGACCGGCGCTTTTTCCCGATATTCCGCCCGAGAGTATCTGCTCCCCAGGCGATCAATGCGCCAAGAATACAAAAGAGCAAGATGAAGAGCAGGCCGATCGGATCCATTTGTCTTAGTGGTTCTTCTTATAGATGAGAAAGGCTCCGACACAAACGCCAATGAAGAGCGGTCCAAAGCTGGCGACCCAGGCGGGCATCGCCTCGGATTGTGCAGCGATGGCGAGCAGATTTGACATGAGCATGTATGCAAAGATAATGATGACGGCGATCCAAAATCCGGCGGCTGCGCCCGTGCGATGACTTCGGACTCCGAGCGGCGCGCCGACCAGAGCAAAGACCAACGCCGCCAGCGGCAGTGTGATCTTGTTCCAATATCCATATTGCAGGTTGATCACTTGGCTCCGAGGGATTTTTGGGTTGTCGCGAGCGCGCTGAATTTGCTCGGCCATTTGCGACATGCTGAAGCTATCCAGATCGCGGAGTTGGGCCGTGATCAGGTCTTGGGGAGTCATCGAAAGTCGTGGGATTTGGGGCGGCCAAGCGTTCACAACTTTTGCATACGATTGACCGTAGGGCAAACTGAGTAACTTTCCTTCCCCCACCATCCGCCAATTCTCTTGATCCTTGTACTCCAATTCATCCGCTTCTAAGAAGAAGGATGTTTGTCCGCGATTGTCATAGGCTACGACAAAGGCTCCTCGGAGGGTTCCAGCGGCAAAATTAAAGTCTCGCGCCCAGACGACGGCGCGAACTTTCCCTTTTTCAAAGACTGTGTAAGAAGTCGGCTTTCCCGTTGATCCTTCGAGCTTGGCCGCTATTTGACCTTGCAACGTCGTCGCGCGAACTGCGGCTCCAGGAACGAGCAGTTCGTTGAAAGAAAATGCCAACAAAGCCACGGCGAGACCGAACCCCGCGACCGGCGCCATGATGCGCCCCAGACTGGTTCCACAGGCTCGCATGGCGACGACTTCGCTATCGCTGCTGAGTCGACCGAACGAGAGCAAAGTCGCCAAAAGGACCGCCATCGGAAAAGTCTTCGCCATGATGCCCGGGAGCAGTAAGAGCGAAAACTCGGCGACGGTCAGGAACCCGACTCCTTTGACAAAATACTCCGTAATTCGAAAGAGATAGGTCCCCGCCATAATCAGGACCGTAAAGATCGCGACTCCAAACATCCAAGGCCCAAAAAGCTCCTTGAGAATCAGGGCATCGAGTCTTTTCAATCGGTCGTCTCCTCGCCTTCGGGGAGAGGTTCTTTGGTGGGCTGCTGATCGACGTCTTCGCTCTTGCTTGGAGCAGCCTCGGTGCTCTCGGAGATCGCTTCGAATTGTTGTCCCAAATAGTGCTTTCGGACGAGGGGATCTTGGCTGATCTCGGCACCCGTACCTTGAGCAATGATCTGCCCATCAATTAAGATGTAATTGCGATCCGTAATGCGCAATGTTGCGCCCACGTTGTGATCTGTGATCAATATCCCGATGCCTTGAGATTTCAGGCGAAAAAGAATCGATTGAATCTCTTCGATAGTCACCGGATCGATCCCGGTAAAAGGCTCATCCAGGAGTATGAACTTGGGATCGATGGCGAGGGCTCGGGCGATTTCGACACGTCGCCGTTCACCGCCTGAGAGCACGCCGCCTGGGCTCTCGAGAATTTTCTCGATGTGGAGCTCATGCGCAAGCTCTCGGGTCCTTTCTTGGATCTGCTTTTTAGAGTAGTTTCGCATCTCCATGACCAATCGGATGTTGTCACGCACGGAGATCCGGCGGAAAACGCTCGTCTCCTGGGGAAGATATCCGACTCCCAGACGAGCCCGGCGATACATTGGCCATCGCGTGACCTCTTGATCATCCATGCGGACTTTTCCACCATTGGGTCGAATCAGGCCGGTGATCATATAGAACGTCGTGGTTTTTCCCGCGCCGTTCGGCCCCAAGAGTCCGACGATCTCGCCTTGGTCGATCTCAAAGGACACGCCTTGAACGACTTTGCGCTGTCGATACGCCTTTTGCAAATTTTCGGCGGCGATTCTCATTGCGTGCCTCCGGCGGAGGAGGGTGTGGGCAGAAGGGTCGTGCGCCCGGGGGAGCCTTCCAAGTCAACCTCCACGAGTTCGCCTTGGGGGCTGAAGCGAAGAGTTGCTTTCGCCGCATCCACGGTGCCGCCGAGCACCGTGTCGTCCCCTTCGAGGAAGATCGATCCGGTCAGGACCAAGGTCCGGCTGGAATCTGAATAGGTCGCGCGGCCGGCTCGGCCTGTCAACGTGACCTTGCGGACTTCGGTTTTCCCCGAATCGGCCCGGACTTCGCGTTCGGTCTCGATGCGAATCTGAATCGGTCCGACCAAGGTGCCGGATTCGATCGAGTTGCTGGGGGTCCCGGCTCCAGTCTGAAAGATCACCGTCGCCGAAGTTCCGGTGAGTCGCATCAGGCGAGGCGAGTTCGCGCTGGTGGTGGTCCATGTCACGCCGCCTTGCAAGGAGAGCCGCTGTTGGGCGAGGTCGTACGTCGCCGAGTTACAGTTCAACTGGTGGGTACGAGTCTGGCCACTTCGTTCGCTGACCCATTCGGTGCGCACTCCCCCCGAAACGGTCGCTTGGCTGAGCTTCAAACCCTTGTCGGATCGGGCGGCTTTGCCTTCAATCTTTTGGCCGCGAATCGTCAGCCCTTGATCTCGCCACTTGCCGAGAAAGGGGCTGCCCGTTCCCGTAAAGCTCAGACTGCCGTCGTCGAGCTGCTTCGCTCGCCAACTGCTGAGGCCTGTGATCTCCATATTGCCTTCGCGGTCGCGGAATCGAACGTCCTCGCTAGAGGCTCCGACCAGCCCCCCGACCATCGCCACGCCGATCCCAATCGCCCATCGCCTCATTTCGTTTTCCATGTTTCGGGGGTCCCGACTTCACGCAGATCGGGCGAGGCCCACAGTTCCCGAAAAGGCCCCATCTCGTAGACGTCCGACGAGAGTCGAACATTGCCTTGAGCTCGCAACCGCCGGGTTTGAGCGTGCCAGACCACTTGGTCTGCGCGCAGCGTCAGCGGTGGCTCCAGGCTTTTGAACTCGACTTCGCCCCGTAACTCCAGCCGCTGCTGAGCCTGGTCGGCTTCTGCGACTCGGGCTCGAAATCGACTCGCGACTTTGTTTTGGCTGAAAACCTCGCCTTGGACTTGCTCAAGCCGACCGCTGACGAGCCCGTCACCCCTGAGCGTGACATCCGAATTTTTGGACCGAACTTTCCAAGCGATCTGACGTTGGTCGTCTCGCTGGACAATCTCGATCTGATCGGTCCTGACCTGGCGGTCGGGCAGACGCTCTTCTTCGGCCTTGGGGCGAGCCGGATTTTTTCCGGTCTCGACCGAATTGCGCGGCGACGATCCACAGGCGGCGACCATCAGGGCTAAGCAGGCGATTGCGGCAGCGCGGATAGCGATCTCCTTTTGGCAAATTTTCCGGAGTGTTGGCCCGCCAATTGACCACAAGCCGCGGCAATATCGTGGCCCCGCTCGACCCGCTCGGTGACATTGATCCCTTGGCTTTGCAGGACCTGGCGAAACGCTTGCACGCGCTCGCGGGTTGGGCGCCGAAATCCGTTCCCGGTATCGACCCAGTTGAACGGGATCAAGTTCACGAAGCAAGGGAACCCTTTGATCAAGTGTGCCAATGCCCGTGCCTGTTCGACGGTGTCATTGAGCTCGTCGATCAGGAGGTACTCGAAGGTCACTTTGCGCCCCGTGGCTCGCTGATAGTCGCGCATGGTCTGAACCACTTCGGCGACCGGCCACTTGTGGTTGACCGGCATCAACCGGCCCCGGACCTCGTCGAACGGACTGTGAAGCGACAGCGCCAGGTGGATCGGAATTTTCAGCTCGGCCAACTCTCGAATCTGAGGAACCAGGCCGACCGTCGAGATCGTGAGATGCCGGGCACTGAGGCCGATCTCGTTGCGAAAAATCTCGATCGCGGGCAAGAGCTGGCCGAGATTGAGAAGCGGCTCGCCCATGCCCATGAACACAATGTGGCTGATCCGCCGGGCCGAAAGGGCTTGCAGGGCCAGGTACTGGGCCACGATCTCGCCGGTGGTGAGGTTTCGATCAAAGCCCCCCATTCCGGTGGCGCAAAAAGTACACCCCATCGGGCATCCAACCTGAGTGCTCAGGCAGCAACTCACTCGGTCTTCGTAAGGCAAGAGCACACACTCGTAAACCTGTTCATCGCCGTTGTGGACCAAGAGCTTGTCCACATGGTCGGTGGACCGTTGGTGCTGAACCACCGTCAGCGGGGAGACCACCCAGTTCTCGGCCAACCAGCTCCGAAACTGGCGCGGCAAATCGGACATCTCCGAAAAGTCAGAGCTCCCGGATTGATAAAGCTGGTGCGCCAACTGCCGCCCGCGATAGGCTGGCGCCCCGAACTGAGTCGCCAGTTCGACGCATTGAGCCGTATTCAGCCCGATCAGGCTGGGCGGGGGAGTGTGCATTCCCCCGTATTGTACCGGCCCCGCCGAGGAGCCTCAACGAGGAACGGGTTGGGCCTCGATCAGACCATGCAAGATCCGGTCCACCGTCAGCCCTTCAATCTCGGCCTCCGGCCGAAGCACAACCCGATGCCGCAAGACGGCCGGGGCGAGGCCCTTCACATCGTCGGGAATGACAAAGTTTCGACCTCGCAAGGCGGCCGTTGCCTTGGAGCAACTCACTAGGGCCTGGCCCGCCCGGGGGGAGGCCCCGACAAAGAGCTCATTCGAAGTCCGAGTCGCCTGAACGATGTTCAGAATGTAGGCCAAAATTTTGTCTTCGATCACAACCTGATCGACCTCGGCGCGCGCAGCCTTGAGCGATTCGAGGTTTGCGACCGGTTGAATCCCGGCCTCTTCGAGTTTGAGGCTTCGGAAACCGGCATGAAATCGCCGGAGGACTTCGAGCTCAACTTCAGTCGGCGGATACTCCAAAAGGACCTTGAGCAAGAAGCGGTCTTGTTGAGCTTCGGGCAGCGGATACGTGCCCTCGAACTCGATTGGGTTCTGGGTTGCAAAAACCAAAAACGGCTCGGGCAAAGGATATCGGACCCCGTCGATGGTGGCTTGGCGCTCCTCCATCGCCTCCAGCAGGGCCGCTTGCGATTTCGGGGGCGTCCGGTTGATTTCGTCGGCCAGCAAGATGCTTGTGAAGATCGGCCCCTTGTGCAGCCGAAAGTCGGTTGTTTTGGGATCGAAAACGTTGGTGCCGATGATGTCGCTCGGCATCAGGTCGGGCGTGAACTGGACCCGACTAAACGGGAGATCGAGAGCCTTGGAGATCGCTCGAATCATCAAGGTCTTGGCGACCCCGGGGACGCCTTCGAGCAGCACGTGGCCATTTGCGAGGATCGCCACGAGCACATTTTCTAAGGCACGCTCTTGCCCAACCACGGCCTTCGAAACTTCGGCTCGAATTTGAGCCCCAAATTCACTCACTCCCATCGTTCCCTAAGTTACCCCCGGGAGAAGGTGGAAGTCTCCGAGCGCGGCCCGCCGAACGTTGATTGCACCCACTCCCTCAGGTCTGCGCCCCCAGCTTGTCCGTCGGGAAGAGACGTCGTGACTCCGGTCAGAACCAGATAGCTCGGGCTGCCGAGGGCCTTTGCCAGAGCGATGTCGGTGTCGAGGCGGTCACCGATCACCATCAGCTGGTCCAGGGGCCAGCCCTCCTGCTGCATCCACCGCCGAATAAACTCTGGATTCGGCTTGCCAGCCAGAATCGGCGTCAGCCCACTCGCTGCCTCAAGGGCTCCGACAGTCGCTCCGGCTCCGGGCTGCACTCGCCCGGCTTCGAGGGGATAAGTCCGGTCGGTGTTCGTTGCAACCCATCCGGCCCCGGCCAGCAAGTGTTGCAGTGCCTCGTCGATCCAGGCGTAATCGAGCGAGCGGCAGATGCCCGCGACGACCGCGTCGGCTCGCTGAGGGTCGCCTCGTGCGATCACTTCGATCCCCTCGGCTTGAATCACTGCCGAAAGAGCCGGTTCACCCACGACAAAGGCGGACCGAAACCCCCGTTCGACCAAGAGTTGGGCGGCGGCTTGGCCGCTCGTTCGGACTTCGCTCGAGTGAGCCTCGATCCCGAGCGACCGCAGGCGGACTCCCACTTGGTCCGAGGTGACCGACGAGTTGTTCGTCAAGAATCGGACCTGTACACCGGCCCGGCGACAAGCCTCGACGGCTTCGGCGGCTCCGGGAATCGCCTCCGCCCCACGAATCAAAGTCCCATCGAGATCAAAAAGCACCACTTGCATCGGCTCGGCTCAGTCTATCCGGGCTCGGCCGGGGTTCGAACAGCTAAAATTCCCTACGATGATTGTCCTTGCTGGTGAAATTTCGTTCAAGCCTGAGTTCCGAGAGGAGGGGCTCCGAGCCTGTGAAGCGATGCTCGCCCCCAGCCGCGCCGAGCCCGGCTGTCTCAGCCATCGCTTTTTTGAAGACCCTCTGCTTCCCGGCACGATTCTGTTTTTTGAAGAGTGGCGATCTCGCCAGGACCTCGACGACCACTTCGCGATGGAGCCGTTCCAGAAGTTCGCTGAGCAGGTCGGTTCGTGGTCGGCGGCGAGCCCTCGAATCCGGATCTATAGCGTCTCGGAGCACGAGGACTTGTGAGCGTTCGCCAAATTCAGCTCGCGGACGGCCGGACCGGGCTCGAGCGGCCGAGCCGAGAAGGAGATCGGGCGCCGACGCTCTTTCTCCTTCACGGGTTTGGGTCGGACGAGGCCGACCTGATGGGCCTGCAAGGTTGGATCGATCCGCGGCTTCGGATCCTCGCCCCGCGGGGCCATCTTCGGACCGAGTTTGGAGGATTTGGCTGGTTCAACATTCGGTTTGACCCGCACGGCGGAAAGCACATCGACCTGGACGAAGTGCTGGCGGCTCGGTTGGAGTTGCGCAGACTCGTCGAGCCTTTCGTCGCGTCCGGTCCGGTCTTTCTCAGCGGCTTTAGCCAAGGGGCGATGATGTCGCTCGGGCTGGCTTTGGCCGAGCCCGCTTGGGTGGCGGGGCTCGTTTTGATGAGTGGCAAGTGGTTGCCTTGTTTCGAGCTGCCGGCAGAGCCGAGTCCGTTTGTTCGCATCCCCATGCTGGTCCAACACGGCGTGATCGACGAAGTTCTCCCGATCGGGGACGGCCGCGAGATTCGAGATCAGATCGGCCCGAGGATGCAGACTTTCACCTATTCGGAATATCCGATCGGGCACAGCATTTCGGAGGCTTCGGCCCAAGAAGCCTCCGAATGGCTCTCATCTCGACTGAACGCGTCGACGCCGTAGCAGGGCAAGAGCCCCCAGACCGAGCGCCACAAGAGTGGCGGGCTCGGGCACGGTCGCCACTCGCGAAGCCAAATCGCCTCGACCCGCATCAAAGCTGGGGATGATGTTCGAGTAAAGGAGCGCTCGCGACCCGGCGAGGCTCCCCGATTGGAAGCTGAAGACGTCGTCTTGACCCAAGACGTCATAGGTGTAGACGTCGTTCGAAAATCCGCTCGAATCGAAGGCAATGCCCGGGAACGAAGGGGGCGCCCCCGTTTCGGCTTGAGCGTCGTTGTCGGTGTAAATCAACGAGGTTGCCAAGCCGCTGATTCGATGAAATTCGTTCGCGTCGGTGATCCATAACTCACCATTGGGTCGATACGCGAGGTCGGTGGCGGTCGAAAAGCTCCGTGCAAGCGTCCCCACTAGCGAACTGCTCGCGTCGAAGGTGTTGATGTCCCAAAGCTGGCTGCTCAGCACATCCAACGCCAAAACGCTGTTCCAGGGCGTGATCCCGGCGGCTCGAAACTGCTTCCCGCCGAAGAAAGTCCCGACCGTCGTGCCGATCGCGGTCGTCGGGTGGATCGACAAAAACTGGGAGCCGTTGGCAGTGATCGCAAAGCCGTAAAGCCCGAACCCGTCATACGCAAGCCCATCGGCCTCGACATTCAGGCCGCCCACCTTGACTGCGCCGAGATCGGTGAAGCCGGTCCCGTCAACGTTAAACCGGAACAAGTTCGTCGGTCCGGCACCAGCGGTGCTCGACTGAGATTTCAGGCCGTACACCCGATCTTGGATGACGTCGACGCCGAATGCAGAGCCAGCCAGGCTGGCGCTGATCAAAATTCCAATCCACTTTCTCATACTCAAAAGAACCCCCGGCTCTCGCCCGAGCGAGGAGCCCACGAGTTCAGTATACAGAACAATATGCCGGGATTCTGGATTAAATTTCGATCAACAGCGTGATGATCTCGAACGGCTTGTAATCAATTGCGACTCCGTCCTCCACTCGGTCGAGTTCCAGGGTCGGCTGTTCGTTCAGGTCGGCGAGGAACGCCCGTTTGATCGGGCGTGCCAGGCTGAGAAACGCTGAGCCGCGTGAGTTGTGACACTCGTACAGCCGGACCACGATGGCGTTCGAATCTTCTGCCTTCTTCACCGACTCAATGATCAGATTTCGATCATCGCACGCGACAAGACGTGGCAACTCTCCATCGACGCCAGCCGCCGGCTGAAGGGGGGCGACACGCGGCTCAGCATTGATCGCGTACGCCGTGGCGACCACGTCTGCCGCGCGAACATCGTCAAAGTGGGGCAGAAGGACGTAGGTGAAACGATGCTCACCCATATCGCAGATCGGGTCTGGCGCCTTGGGCGCACGGAGTAAGGATAACCGCATGGTGGATCCTAAAAAGTCGTGCCCGTATTTGCCTTGATTGATGAGGGCCGCGCCGTGCCCACCTTCGCTGAGGTCGACCCACTTTTGGGCGCAGACTTCAAACTTTGCCGCGTCCCAACTGGTGTTCCGATGCGTCGGTCGCTCGACGTGGCCGAACTGAATGTCGCACGTCGCTCGGGTCGTATTGACATTCATTGGGAAGGCCGCTTTGAGAAGTTTGTTCTCTTCTTGCCAATCGATCCAAGTCTCAAATCGAATGCCCGGAGTTGGCCCTAAACTGATCCTCTGTCGCATTCGGCTTCTGCCAAATGTCTTGACCCATTCGGCCGCCACTCGAACCGGACCTTTTTCCACAATCTCAAAGGAGTCGCTCTTGATCAAACTTTTTGCGGTTTCAAACGCATAAGGATCGATGTCCCACGCCGACCAGAAGAGTGGTTGGTCGTCCAAAAGCTGAATCACGTTGGCGAGTTTTCCGGGCTCCACAAAGTCCAACGAAGGATCGTGAACACTTTGAATGCTGGTGATGTTTCCATGGGGGTCGAATCGCACGATCCAATCACGATTTTCCAGTCGACGAGGTCCCGTTTTTAGTCGAGGGTGTTCGGTGGGAGCCTGGGGGCTCAGATCGACCACCGCGACGCTGCCGAGAGCGGCTCCGGGCGTCTCAAAGATGAGGCTCCGCCCGCCCGCAAAGTCGACAATTTGAACGGGCAAATAGGCTTCTCCGGTCGCGACCGACTCCGGCACGGGGGCCTCTGGCCAAGGCATCGTCACTTGGCTGGGGATCGTGCTGTTGTGGAAAACAGCTACTGGAGAGTGCATGTGGCTCGTCTCCATCGATCTCCCCAGGGCTGTCAGCGATGTTTGTAAACTTTCGTGGGTGGCTTGGCGGAGCTGAGCGTAGTCTTGATCACTGTCTTCATAGACTTCTCGCACCGAGCTACCGGGCAAAATATCGTGAAACTGATTTAGAAGCAAAAGCTTCCAATGTTTCTCAAATTGATGAGACTCATAACTCTGAGGAAAATCGGGCGCAAAGCAAGCTAAGAACTCTGCATCTCGCAACGCCATTTCGATCTCTCGATTGCCGCGCTTATTGGCGGCTTGACTGGTATAAGTTCCTCGGTGATATTCCAGGTAGAGTTCGCCGGTCCATGTGCAAAGGTCTTGACTTTGATTGCGGGCTTCGCGGAAGAACTCAACCGCCTTTTGACCCCATCGAATCTCGGGCAGACATGGTGTCCTCACCGCGCGCTTGAGCAGCTCTAAGTGCTGTTCAGTGGGTCCTCCGCCGCCATCACCAAATCCGAAGACGTAGAGCGATTGGTCACTTCGGCCATGGTCTTTGTGTTGCCGAACGCTTTGTAAAAGTTGTCGTGGAGAGGCATCGCCGACGTAGGTGTCGGCGGGTGGAAAGTGCGACCAGATGGCGGTTCCGTCGATCCCTTTCCACCAAAAGGTGTTATGAGGAAACTTGTTCGACTGGTTCCAACTGATTTTTTGGGTCAAGAACGCCTCAATGCCAAACTTTTTGAGAATTTGGGGCATCGCCGCCGAGTATCCAAAGACGTCTGGGAGCCAAAGATCCTCCGTCTTGACCCCGAGTTTTTGCTCGAAGTATCGCTTGCCGTAGAGAATTTGCCGGACGAGCGCTTCTCCTCCGGCGAGGTTGCAATCCGCCTCGACCCACATCGACCCCACAACCTCCCATTGGCCGCGCTTGATCGCCTCTTTGATTCTGAGCAACAAGGCGGGAGCGTCGGTTTCCAGCCATTCGTATTGGCTGGCCTGCGAGTGGACAAAAACGTGTTGCGGATAGCGCTCCATCAGAGCGAGTTGGTTCGCGGCGGTGTGGGCCATCTTGAGTCGAGTCATGCGGATCGGCCAGAGCCAAGCCGTGTCGAGGTGGGCATGCCCCACCGGGGTGATGGCGTGGGGCAACTCTCCGCCCAGGCTTTCGAGGGCCTCACGCAACATCTTGCTCGCTTGGGCCCACCCTGACGGCTGATCTCGATAGGTGTTCACCATTTGGTTGGCCGCACGCAAGAGGTGGGCTCGCCCTGGGTCGGTCTCGGGGAGGCCTTCGATCAGGCTCATCACAAAGAGCACGTCATAAGCGAGGCGGCGTTTGGCCTTCGAAATCGGGGTGAGGTAAGCCGTTTGGACTTCCGCAACGTCGGCTTGTCGCGCGGGCTCGCGCCCATGGAGCGTGGCTTGGGGATTCATCGTGTAGGCCTGAATGACCAGATCGACCGCCTCTCCTCCTTGCGCAGGTTGCCACAAGATCGCCTCCGCGTGGGGGCCGTCGAGCCCATGAACGGGGCTCAGATCGCGCCAGATCGTGCGCTCGCCGCCGACTTCGGCCACAAGCGCGACCGGGAGGCCGGCCCACGCGCTCGGGATCTGGCCGGTGACCCGAAACCATCGGATCGTATAGGCCGGGCCGTAACGCATTCCCGCCGGAGCGGGACGCCACTTGCCGTTCGCTCTCGCAGCCGCCTCGTCGCGGAATTCGCCGTCGCAGGTCTCGATCTTCAGCGGCGCGGATTCGTCGTGCCGCGGCTTGAGCTCGCGCTCCCAAAACTGCTGGATCCGAGCCAGCGTGATCGTCGGGTGTTTCTCCATGTGGGGCGGAAGTTTACTCAGGCCTTTGACTGGATGCAGAAATGTGGTATATAAATGTAATGCAACGCGGGTATGACCGGCAACAATGCACGGAGGACGGGGGCGGAGTGGAGGCTCCGGGCCCCGGCCAGGCGGGGGGCTGCCCGAGCCTCGAAGAGATCGCTCTGGTGGCGCTCTATTGCCGGGGGTTGGTGGTCGCTCAGCCTCCTCCGCTGGCTCGGGCCGCTCAAGTGGGCGACCTCCTGGCTGCCCAGTTGCGAGATGTCGAGTCGGCTCCGCGGGTGGCGAGCCAGGTCTTGCGCCGCCGGGGGCTGAATCTGGAGGCATCGATCTTGGCCGATGCGGGGGCGTGGGCTCGGGCCCATTCTCATTTAGAGCGCGGTTGGGTGTGGTCTTGGCGGCATGCGGCTTATCCCCAGCGCTGGCGTCGGGTCTTGCGGCCGGCGGCCCCGCCCGCCAACCACGCCGATGTCACG
>DDCB01000006.1:18873-21446 GCA_002335425.1 Chthonomonas sp. UBA2017 | reverse complement strand
GCCCAGAGCGAGTAGTCGAAGTTCGTCACTTCGTTGTCGTCGTCCGAGTCACCGACCAACGGGGTCACGGTGCCGAAGTTGTAGTTGCCGAGCGGAGCAGCTGGATCAGCTGGGTTCGGCATCGTCTTTCGGAGCCAGAAGCCCAGCTTGAACGAGACGCGGTACGGGACCGTCACTGCGCCCGGAACAGCCGCGCTGAACGCACCCGTCACTGGGTTGTAGGAGGCGGTGCCGGTGGCGATTTCGCTGTTTCCAGCGTCGCGGAACGAGACCGGGATCGAGGTCGGCAAGTTCGCGCCGGTGTTGTAAGCAGCCGTCAGCTGACCGAAGTCAACCGTGCCAGTTGCCGTGTTGCCGCTGCCCGTTCCGACCAAGGTGTACGCCGCGTTGAACGGTTGGAAGCCGAGATTTCCTGGAAAACCGAAGCCGCCCCCGGGGTTGGCTTGCCGCATGTTCGTCCCCAGAGGTGTGCCTCCGGTCCAGCTTGAATTAACAACTCCAACCTGTCCGTTCGGATTGAAGTCCATTTGTGGGATCATCGCCACCCACCAATCGCCAGCCGACAGGTTCGCCGAAATCGGCAATGTGATCAGTGCCATTTCGTCGTTGGCAGGAGCCCAAGTGTTGTCGATGTAGGACGGATTCGCCGGAACGTCGAGCGAGATCACTCCCGACAAGTTAGCGGCTGCCGTCAGCGGATCGTTATAGAACTCGACATTGTAGTTGGTGATGTTGTTGAAGTCCGGCGTGGCCGAGTTCCAAAGCTGCAGAACCGCTTTGAACTGCGAGACAGTGGTTGGAGTCGAGAGCTTGAATCCATCCAAAATGCCCACGTTGAAGCTCGTAAACGCAGCTTCGAACTCCTGAGAGGCGTAGCCGAAATTGTTCACCGTAAACGAGTCGTCTGGACCGATCTGGTCGATCAGTCCTGGTGAGACCGGGGCTTCGACGGCAAGGCCTGTGTCAAGGGTGAGTGTGCCTGTGAACGAGTCATCAAAGTTCGATGTCGTTGCATCCCATCCGTCATCGAAATCCATCGGGAAATGCGCAACCGCAAGGTAGTACGTTCCCGCCGGAATGTTGTCGTTCTGTCCGTACGGAGTGAATGTCCCTTGGGAAGGCCGGGGGATACCGAAACCGCCGAAGCTCAGTCCGGGCTCATAAGTTGGGAACTGACCATCGACGTACCATTGCCACGCCCCTGCATTGTCGAACCAGACGAAGTCGAGGTCAACCCCGGATGCGGTGGTGTGAATATCCAAGAACTGGGACGCTGTGGTGGGACTCACCACGGTGACCTTGTACCAAGCGACTCCGCCTGCGGTGATGCTCAGCGCGGCGGTGGTCGAAGTGGTCACGTTCGGATCGACGGTCAGGTCGATCGTCGGAGGCGGGCTCGGCGGCGATGAGACGCCAGTATCAAACCTGACCTCTCCGGTCCAAGAACTCGTGGTGTCGTTGGTCGTCGCGGTCCAGCCGTTATCGACACTCATCGAATAGTATCCGACGGCCAGATAGTACGTGCCGCTCGTCATGTCCCCGTGCTGGCCCTTCGGCTTAAAGGTACCGATGAGCGGCCTTGGATTTCCGGCTCCACCAAAACTCAAGCCTGGCTCGTACGTGGGAGTGGTTCCATCGATGTACCAAATCCAGTTCCCGGTTGAGTCGTACCATCCGAAGTCGAGATCTTCTCCCGAGCCATTGGTTGAGATGTCCAGGTAGTTCACGGCGTCGGTCGGGTTGACGATATTGACCTTGTACCAGGCAATCCCACCGGCAGTGACCGTGAGCGCGACCGTATTGGAGGCTGTGGTCAACGGATCGACCGTGACCGCAGTGCTTGGCGGAGCTACGGGCTGCTCATCGGTGAAATTAAACGTAATGTTGATCGAATTGTCCGTCGAGCCTGTGGGGGAATCATCCACCACGTTGACAAACCAAAAATTCCAGACGCCACTGACCGGGACCGTGGCCCCGTTATTCACGAAGGTCGACCCGGCAAACGTAAACGTGCCTGAATATCCGGCCGTCCCGCTGATTGGGCTCACCCCTGTCACGGGCGATCCACCCGGATAATCCACCCTCATCGAGTTATCAGCTACCCAATCGCCGGTGGTCCCGTTAATCTCGGTCGTGTCGCCCGAAAAGTCGATCCGGCCCAAAGTGTAGCTGACCGGGGAGGTGTGTTGCACGTTCGTGCCCGACGTGTACACGTTGGTCAGTGCAGGCTCAATGCCCGTAAACGTCACGGTGTCTTGAATGGCGGCTTGCGTGGTTGCCATCAACATAGCCCCCGCAGTGACCGCAATACCGAACTTGATCTTGTTCACTTGTATTCGTTTCTCCTCAAAGATTTCCCACACAATGAAAAAAGTGCAAAGTAGCTCCGGGTCCGATGGACCCGAGCTACCAGGCCTTAGTTGTCGCCGAGGGCGCCGTTATTGGCGGCCCAGAGCGAGTAGTCGAAGTTCGTGATTTCGCCGTCACCGTCAAAGTCGTTGTCGGTGTTAGCAGTCACGGAGTTGCCGTTAGCAGCAGCCCAGAGCGAGTAGTCGAAGTTCGTCACTTCGTTG
>DDCB01000006.1:0-18633 GCA_002335425.1 Chthonomonas sp. UBA2017 | reverse complement strand
GTCGTCCGAGTCGCCGACCAGCGGGGTCACGGTGCCGAAGGCGTAGTTGCCGAGCGGAGTCGCCGCGCCTGAAGGATTCGGCATCGTCTTGCGAAGCCAGAAGCCCAGTTTGAACGACACGCGGTACGGAACCGTCACTGCGCCCGGAACAGCCGCGCTGAACGCACCCGTCACCGGGTTGTAAGTCGCCGAGCCGGTGGCGATTTCGGTGTTGCTGCCATCGCGGAACGAGACCGGGATCGACGACGGCAGGTTCGCGCCGCTGTTGTAAGCAGCCGTCAGCTGACCGAAGTCCACGGTGCCCGAAACCACGTTCGAAGGCGCCGCGACGGAGCCGTACAAGGCGTAAGCCAAATCCTGCGCGGTCGGGAAAACTCCGCCTGAACCGGTCACGGTCCAGGCAGATGGCCAACTCGCATCTTGTCCAACAGCCGCCGGGCCTCGCCGGTAGAATGCGGCGTTCCCCACAATCGGGTTTGTCGGGCTCGAGGTCAACCAGAAGTAGTTGTTTCCGGTGGCCGCCACGGGTCGCACGGCGACCATGTAGCTTCCAGGAGCAAGAGCTTGAGTTCCTCCGAGATCGACGAGCATTCGAAGCGCGGTCGAGCCAAAGTAGATGCCCTCGTTAAACAACGTCACCGCTGACCAGGGTCTGACAAAGCTCCCCAGCACCGCGCCCGGCTGGCCTCCGCCAAGCCGTTGATAGAACGTCACTTCGACCGAGCTCGGAGTCAACCCGCCGCCATCGAGGAACGTCCCCGAGACGCCGGTGATGTTCCAGCCCGGATTCGGAACCACCACATCGTCGGCGAATTGCCGGTCGAAAGTCGTGACCCCACCATCTAGCGAACCCGAAAGCACGCTCAAGGCATCCCCGCCGGGAGCTCCGGCCGTGTGCTTCAGCTGCTCATAGATCGGAGTTGGCGGCGGTACGGGAGGGGCGATGACTCCGGATTGGAAGGCGGTCACACCCACATAAGTATTTGCAGACGATGTGGTGGCCGACCAGTTGGAGCCAATCGACATCGGATAGAAGCCGACGGCCAAGTAATAGGTTCCAGCAACCAGGTTGCCGTCTTGTCCTTCCAACACGATGTTCCCCACCGGCGGGCGGGTTTCGCCTCCGGCACCGAAGCTCAACCAGGGTTCCCAACTCGAAGCCTGGCCATCTCGATACAGAAGATTGTTGCCGGAACTGTTAAACCAACCAAAGTCGAGATCGACACCCGAGCCGTTCGTATGGATATCCAAGTATTTGGAAGTGTCGGTGGCGGCGAGGACGGTCACCTTGTACCAAACAATTCCGCCCGCCGAAACATTGAGGGCGGCTGTCGTCAGCGCGTTGACCCCCGGTGTCACCGACACCGGGGTGCTCGGCGGGGCCGCCGGGACCTCGTCGGTGAAGTTGAACGTGATCGTCATGGAATTATCCCGCTGGCCAGCAGGAGAATCGTCCACCGTGTTGATGAAGAGGAAGTCGTAGACGCCGCTGACCGGGACGGTCGCCCCGGAGTTCAGGAAGAAGCTCCCTGCGTATGTGACCGTGCCGGAGTAGCTCTGTTGAGAACCCAGGAGCCGATCAAAGCTCGGCGCCCCTCCGGGAAAGATCGTACGAAACTGGTTATCGTTGACCCAGTCGCCCGTCGTGCCATTGATCTCGACGGTATTCCCAGAATAGTCGATCCGACCTAGCGTGTACGATGCTGGTGACGTCCTTTGCCGAAGCGTTCCAGACGTAAATGCACCGGTGACCGCCGGCTCGACGCCCGTAAAAGTCACGGTATCCATAATCGCCGCTTGCAGATTTGCCAAGACGAGCAAGCCAGCAACAACTCCAATTCCCCTTCGAGCCCATTGAACGTTCAAAATACTTTTTCCTCCGAGGTGCTCGTGCGCGATAAAAATCATCCGCAGATCAAGCCTGACCCTAGTATATGGTAGAGATGGGTTCTCAACAAGGACTTTTTTGAAGCCCATCAGAATCACCTGATTCCGACATTCGCCGCCGAGAGCCAGGGTCCTGCAAAGTCAGGAAGGATGCCAAGACTGCTCCGCGAATAAGTACGCCTGATGAGGCGGAATGCCGTCTTGTTTGCGATCGAATGGCAACTGAGATCAAAGCTGTTTTGCAGGCTGGGTGCGAAGAAGGCGTCTTTCCGGGGTGTGCATACGCCTGGGGGACTTCGTCTCGGCTCGAAATCGGCGCGGTCGGCACCTATCGATACGACGAATCGCCTCGAATCACGGCCAAGACGCTCTTTGATGTCGCGTCACTCACCAAAGTCATGGCAACAACGCCGGTCGCGATGCTGCTGGAGCGGCTCGGACGGCTCTCGCTGGACGCTCCGGTTGCACGCTGGGTGCCCGAATACGGTCGGGGTGCGACCGAGCAGATCACGGTCCGGCATCTTTTGCAACACAATTCGGGGCTCCCGGCCTACGCGGAGCTTTGGGAGAGCCCCGACGCCCCGTTTTGGCCGCGAGTCCTGGCTCTGGATCCGGTCCGCCGACCCGGGGAGGCTCACGAATATAGCTGTCTCAGCTTTTTGATCTTGCAACGGGTCTTGGAATCGGCCTCCGGTATGGAGTTGGGGCCGCTGGCTGAGCGCGAGGTTTTTCTGGCTCTCGGCCTGGCCGATTCTCGGTTTTCGGCCTCATGGATCGATCCTTTGGCCTGCGCACCCACAGAGCGGATCGAGCCCTGGCGAGCCGCAATCCTCGGCGTACCGCAAGGAGGGTATCTGCAAGGATGCGTGCACGATCCGCTCGCCTTTTTGGCGGGAGGTTACGCAGGGAACGCGGGAGTCTTCGCCCCGATTCAAGATGTGGGTTCGTTTGCTCAAGCCGCCCTGCGATCCGTGCTTGGGTTGCGAAGTCGATTCTTTGATCCCGAGCAGCTCCGCCTCTGGAGTCGCTCCCAAGGCCCCGGACTGCCGGGTCTGGGTTGGGACGTTCGAAGTCCGGGTCCAGGGAGTTGCCTCAGTCCAGAATGGTCAGATTCCAGCTTTGGTCACCTCGGGTACACCGGCACCAGCCTCTGGGTTGACCCGAAGAACGATCGGTTTGCGGTCCTCCTGAGTGCTCGGGTCCACCCAACTCATGAAAATCGTCGGATTGTCGAGTTTCGGCCCCGATTTCACCAGGCTGTGGCCCAGGCGACCGCCTAAGGAACGATCTGCGCGGTTGATGCCCGGAGAATTCCTCCGTCCAAGCGACCCGAGACCTTCACCTTAGGCTTCTTGGCGAGCGCTTGGAAGAATTCATCCTTCGTGAGTCGGTCACCAGCCGTGTTGCTCAGCTTGGTTGAATCGGTGAGCTGGACTTGCCGAACCGCCGACGGTGCTTGCGAACGCGCCTCGGCTTCGCCTGCGAGAGTCAACGTCATCACCTTGGGATCAGAGTCGCCAACAGCTCCGGTCCACTCTGTTTCTGCTGGGACGACGTCCGGGGCTGCCGGGGTTTGGCCTAACCGAGTGGGCTTGGCTTCGGCCAAGGGCGCGGCTTGAAGCGATTCGAGAAGAAGACCTGTTTCGGCAACGCGGACCTCGGCGATCCACCAGCCCGATTGCTTCGAAGCAAGCTCGAAGACTTCGGCCTTTGAAAGCGACTTTCCGGTGCTGTCGAGAGCCTTGAGGTCGGCGCCCAGTGAGGTCTTGAACGCCCCGAGGGGATCCTTCGAACCTTCGAGCGCGACCGGAGTCCAGACGATCGTCTCTTTCTCTGCATCGACCGCCTTCGGCCGGGCGATCCAGCGAGCGAGCCCCGAAGGAGCCTGAGGGCTCTGTTCGATGGCCCGAGCTTCGACGGATTGCGATACAAGACTATAGGGCCCGACCACGCGGAGCGTTTGACCTTGGGCGAGCGACGCCGCGGCTTGCCCATCCCGGCGAAAGACGCTGGTCGATGGATCGGAAATCGTCCGAATCAATCGCTGAGACCCCTGGTCGAGTTGAAAGTTGATTTGAGGAGCGGCCCCGCTCAGGCTAGCCACAGTCCCATTCAGGGTGATCGGGATCTGCCGAGTGAGGTCTTCGAGCCCCGCCGACGAACCCAGGACCGGCTCCAATCGAATCCGATCTTGGCCGTCGGGCCGGACGCGAGCAGTTCGAAAGTCGACGACAAAAGCCGACGCGGCGGCTTGGCCCTTCACCGGAATGACCAGCTTCGACCGAGAGTCATCCACTCGGTGGGTCTCGGAGAGCGACTTCAGTTCCAGAGCCTCCTCGCCAGCTTTTTGGATCGCGACTTGAGGTCCGACCTCAAAGACCAAGCGGGTGACGTCTTGGGGGGCGACCCCGGCGGCACCTAGGAAAAAGAAGAACCCCTTCTTCCCTTCTTGGAGCGATTTCAGGTTCAGCCAGAGCCCCTCGGGGCGATCGAGGAGGTTGACCGTATCCTTGGACGTGCTCAGGCGGACGGTCAAAATGTTTACCCAAAGCTGCTCCAGGTTGCCTCCGGCAACATCGCTCACAAAAACGGGCACCACGAGGGATTTCTCGAGCTTCGGCTCGGCTCCGCGAGTCGCGTCGCCGGCCATCGGCTGGATCCCTCCGCGGAGATTGCCGCCGGTGAACCCGTTCGATTGAGCGTTCGAGCCGCCGCAACCGATCAGGCTCGCGACGAACCCGGCCAACAAGACTCCAGCCAACGAGGAATGCGAGATAACCTTCATGCGTTCTTCCATTCAGACGTCTGGGGGCCAGCAAAAAGACGACTTTTTGCAGACTTCCGCCCGAATTTGAACCTTCAGGATACCCTCGCGGCGACCCTATGTCGAACCGTAATCTCAGAGGGTGCCCTGGCCTCTTTTTCATTCTCCAAAGGCCGCAAAATCAAAAGAAAAAATGCGGCGGAGAGCTCGAGGGCTCCCGCCGCGATCCAGGGTTTTGAGTGGGTCTTTGGGTGTGAAAGTTTACAGGTTTAGTTCCAGAGGTCGGTGAGCGAATCTTTCATCAAGCTCCAGGCCCCGGCGGCAGCGGCACCTGCAACGGCGATAGCAACGATTGTGTAGATCATATTTTCCTCCTGTTTGCCCTCATTCCGGTTCAGTTCTTCCGCAAGGCAACGGAGGTTTGAGACGACTCACCAGGAGTTCTTACGAGCTTTTCTTTGAATCCTAGAAATGCATACGATTAGCGAAGTTTCTAGCAGAAGTTGTACGGTAAGAAACATTACTATTCGCATGAATGCGTGGAGAAATGGGCTCCTTGATCCGGGCATGGCAACGATTGAGCTCCGGAGACGGCCTGCGGCCTGAACCTAAGCCAGCCGAATATAATAGGGACCTATGGCCGAAACTGCACCGATTCTTGAGGCTCTGTCCGAGCGCGTCTTGATTTTTGATGGGGCCATGGGCACCCAGATTCAGGGGATGAACCTGGGTCGCGAAGACTTCACCCTCCGGGACCAGCCCGGATTGCCGCCCAAGGCTCGGGCTGCCGCCGAGCGGCTCCAGGGCGAGTACCTGGAAGGCTGCAACGAGATCCTCTGCTTCACTCGGCCGGACGTGATCGAAGAGATTCACGGGAGGTATCTCAAAGCCGGGTCGGACTTGATCGAAACAAACACGTTCGGCACGACGAGTATTGTCCTGGGCGAATACAATATCGCCGAGCTGGACTACGAACTTTCTCTCGCCGCAGCCCAAATTGCCCGCCGGGCCGCGGACAGCCATTCCACCCCTGAGAAACCTCGCTTTGTTGTCGGTGCCCTCGGACCCGGAACCAAGCTTGTCAGCTTGGGGAACTGCTCGTGGGACGACCTGGAAAAGACGTACACCGCCGCGTTCATCGGCCTCATCGAGGGCGGTGCGGACGCTCTTTTGCTGGAAACCTTACAAGACCTCCTGATGGTCAAAGCTGGAATCGTCTCGGCAAAAGAAGCAATGGCGCAGACGGGCAAGCAACTCCCGATCTTTGTGCAAGTCACGATGGAACAGACCGGGACGATGCTCCTCGGCTCCGAGATGGGGGCGGCCCTGAACATGCTGGAGTGTTTCCCTGAGGTCCAAGTCGTCGGAATGAACTGCGCCACCGGACCGGTCGAGATGGTCCAGCACGTCCGCTTCTTGGGCCAGAATTCGACTCGCCCGATCTCGATCCAACCCAACGCAGGCCTCCCGGTGATGGAAGGCGGAGCCGCCGTTTACAAGCTGACTCCGGACGAGCTCGCGGCTCATCACGTCAAGTTTGTGGAAGAGCATGGGGTGGCGATCGCTGGCGGATGCTGCGGGACGACGCCTGCTCACATCGCCGCCGTCGCCGCAGCGGTGGGGGGACGGCCACACCAAGCCGATGCCCATTGGATTCGCGTCCGGAAGCTCTATCCAGGGTTCGATTTTCGAATGGATTCGGATGAGCGCGCTCAGGGCTTATCGCTCGTGGGTTGCAGCAGCCTCTATCAATATCAGCCTTATGAGCAGGACAACAGCTTCCTGATCATCGGCGAAAAGACCAACGCGAACGGCTCCAAGGCGTTCAAAGACATGCTCGCGGCGGAGAACTGGGAGGGGCTGACCGAACTCGCACGCGAACTCGAGGGCGAGGGGTCCCACGTGCTCGACGTCTGCACCGCGTATGTCGGTCGAGACGAAGTCGCCGACATGACCGAACTCTTACAGCGATACAACCGGCACATCACCGTGCCGATCATGATCGACTCGACGGAGTATCCGGTGGTCGAAGCCTCGCTCAAAGTCCTTGCCGGCAAGCCGATCATCAACTCGATCAACTTCGAAGATGGCGAGACGCGCACCGCGAAAGTCCTGGCTCTGTGCCAGAAATACGGGGCCGCCGTCGTCGCGTTGACGATTGACGAAGAAGGAATGGCCAAGACCGTCGAGCGCAAGGTGGCGATTGCTGACCGGATTCTGGAATGGACTCGTCGATACGGCCTGCCCGATCACGACGTCTTCTTGGACTGCCTGACGTTCACGCTGGGCTCAGGAGACGAAGAGTTTCGAGATGCGGGGATCGCCACGATCGAGGCGATTCGTCAAGTTCGGGAGAAGCATCCGCTCGTGAACTTTACGCTCGGCATCTCCAACATCAGCTTCGGTCTCAAGCCCGCGCTCCGCAACGTCTTGAATTCAGCCTTTCTTCATTACTGCCGAGAGGTGGGTCTGACGAGCGCCATCGTCCACTTCAGCAAGATCGTCCCGGAGAACAAGATTGACCCAGAGGTCTGGAAGATCGCCAGCGACCTGGTGTTCGATCGGCGCGAATACGCCGAAGCGGGCTAAGCCTCTTTCATGACACCACTTGTGGGGACTTCCTTGAAGTCCCCACAAGTTCTTCGGGGCTTTAGAGGTCGTAAATGCCTCGATACTTGGCGGTCAAGCCTTCGAGATAGTCTTCGGCCCCCATCGGCTTGCCCGTGACTTGCATGACCAGATCCCGGGGCGTGTACCGGCGACCTTGCGAGTAGATCTTCTCCTTCAGCCAGCCGAGAATCGGGGTGAATTGGCCATCCGCCATGAATTGATCGAGATCGCCGAGGTCCTTCTTCATCGCATTCCAGAACTGGTAGCTGAGCAAGTTCCCCATCGAATAGGTTGGGAAGTATCCCACGAGGCCCGCCGACCAGTGAACGTCCTGGAGCACTCCATCCGAATCGTTGGGCGGGGTGATGCCGAGATACTCTTGGTACTTCTGATTCCAGATTTCTGGCAGGTCTCGAACCGCGACCGAACCTTCGAGGAGCGCACACTCAATCTCAAAGCGCACCATGATGTGCAGGTTGTACGTCACTTCGTCAGCTTCGACCCGGATGAGCGACGGCTTGACTTGGTTAATCGCTCGGTACCAGGTTTCAAGATCCATGCTGGCAAGCGCCGGAAAAGCCGAATGCAGGTCCGGCAAGAATCGCCTCCAGAATGCACGGGATCGCCCGACGATGTTTTCCCAAAGCCGCGACTGACTCTCGTGAATGCCTAAGGAGACGCCGCCAGCGAGCGGAGTGAGGTCCCACTTCTCGGGCGAGTTTTGCTCGTACATCCCATGACCGGCCTCATGAAGGGTTCCGAAGATGGCAGAGCCAATATAGGGCAAGTATCGAGTCGTGATCCGGACATCGTTGACTGACCAACCGGTGCAGAAGGGATGATGGGCGGTGTCTTGTCGCCCTCGCGTGAAGTCAAAGCCGATTGACTTAGCGAGGAGTTCGGTGAACTCACTCTGCTTTTTCTGATCCCAGTCCCCGGTCAGAGCGGCATCATGGGTCGGCTTGCCCCGCTCTTGGATGTCTTGGACCAGTTTCACGAGCGGCGTGCGCAGGGTATCAAACATCGCCCGCACGTCGGCGGCGGTGGCGCCTTCTTCGTATCGATCCAGGACCGCGTCGTAGATATGGTCGCGATAACCCAGAGCTTCGGCTTCTTGCCGAGTGATCTCCATCATCCGCTCCAGCATGGGGGCGAAGCTGGCAAAGTCGTTGTTTTTTCGCGCCGCCACCCAGGCTTCGTGGGACTCGACTTCGAGCCGGGACTTCTCTTCCACCAAGGCGGTCGGAATTTTGGTCGCCATATCAAAATCGCGTTGAACGACCCGCAGGAGCGCCCCTTCTTCGGACTGAGGATCGACTTCGGATCGAGCTTGAGTGAGCGCCTTCGCGACTTCATCGGCGGTGAACATCTCATGCGCCATCCGGCTCAGGATGCTCAGGTGGGTGGCTCGGGCAGCGCCTGCCCCTGGCGGCATGTAGCATTGCTGGTCCCAACTCATCATGCCGGCAGCAGCATAGATGGCATTGATTTCAGCGAGACGATTCTTCAGATCGACGAGTGCACTCATGGAGCCGATCTTACTCTCTGGCCGCGGGCGATTTGGGCCTCTTGGCCGGAGGAGCCGCTCGGACCGCGGCGAGAGCCTTCAGAATGCCCATCTCCAGAGCTTCGGCGAGCTTTTCTTGCCCCGCGTCCGTGAGGATGAAGGCTTCATCTTGGGGATGGGTCAGGACGACCAGCTCCACCAAAAGGACCGGGACCTCACTAAAGATGGAGCCGGTCAGCGCCCCTTGCTGGGCTCCGATCTTGGTTCGCCGATCGGTGTAAAGTCCGAGAACCGGAAGGTGACCTCGCAAGACTCGCGCCGCCTCGGAGTGAAACGCCGTCGCTGCAAGCTTGGATTGACGCAAGACCTCGGGCGAAGGCCCGGTCCGCCCTTGGGCCCGGCCCGCCCGGTCCGGATAGTACGTCGCAAAGCCACGTCCGGACTGGGCATCGCAGTGCAGCCGAATCATCAGGTCGGCCTGGGCCTGGTTGGCAATTTCAGCGCGCCGACGGTTCGTGACCTTCTCTTTTTCGCTGGACTTCGTCATCACGACCTTTATCCCCCGAGCTTTGAGGCGCCGCTCCAGCTTCTGACCGACCAGCCAGACCGCTCGCATCTCGGTGATCTTTTTGCCCCGAGTGCCCGGCCCGACTTCACTCGGGTGTCCCGGGTCGATGCAGATGGTCGCCCCTTTGTGAGCCCATGCTCCCCCGGCCCAGACCAAGAGGGCAATAATCCAGGCGAGCCTCAAGCCCCGCGCTCCTGCAGGAGCTGCCGGACTCGCTCCGCTTGTTCAGGAGTATCGACCGCGAGCTCAGTCCCAGCGGCGGGACGCATCTGGATTCCAACGCCGTGGTGCATAAACCGAAGTTGTTCCAGGCTTTCGGCCTGCTCCAAGGGGCTCATCGGCCAGGATTGAAATTCCAGGAGCGGCCGCCGTCGATAGGCATAAAGGCCGACATGCTTTTTGACCGGTGAGACCCGTGGATTCCGAGCAAACGGGATCGCGAACCGAGAGAAGTAAAGGGCTTGGCCATCCTCCCGCGTCACGACTTTCACCACCGTGGGATCGTCGTACTCCGACTCTGGACATTCGGAAAAGACGCTCGCCATCTGAACTTCCGGATCGCTAAGAAGCGGATCGGCGCAAGCGGCGATCCTCGAAGCTTGGATCAGTGGTTCGTCCCCTTGGACGTTGACATAGACTTCGGCCTCGATCTGCTGAGCGACTTCGGCGATTCGGTCGGTGCCGGTCGGATGGTCGTGCGAGGTCAGCACCGCTTCGGCCCCAAATCGGCGACACGCCTCAACGATCTCTTCGTCGGGTGTGGCCACGACGACGCGGTCGGCGACGCCCGATGCTTGGGCCGCTTCGACGACCCACTGGACCATCGGCTTCCCCAGCAGATCGACCAGCGGCTTGCCAGGAAAACGAGTGGCCCCCATGCGGGCTGGAATGACGATGAGACAGCGCATTCCTGAAGTTTGACACGACGGGCGAGCGCTCGCTACTTCAGGCACTGGATGACGCAGATGTACGGATTTTTCTTGACCTGCTTGACCGTTCCGTCCGGATTCAGCGGGACCCGGCGAGTCCCCACTTTGTGGTCTTCATTCCCCCCGATCGTGCGCACGTACTTCCCTTTGGCATCCTCGCCCTTTTCGACCACGATCGCCGAGTGAGAGAAGTACTGAGTTCGCCGGGCAGCATCGTCATATGTGAACTTGCCCCCATTTCGGTTGTTCTGGATGAGGTCTCCAACGCGGGGCGCGTAATCTTGAATCCGCTTGGCTCGAAAGACTCCGGTGCCGTTTTTTTCGTTTTGGATCGCCTCATGAACGAACTCGGAATGACGCCCGCTGAACTTGAACTCTGTGCGAGTTGCGCCGGCTTGATGGACGCACCAAGAAACAAACGCGGCGGACCACGCCGTGCTTCGAGGATCTTTTCCGTCGAGCCCGACAAGATCAAAGTACTCACCGATTCTCTCTTTGAGCGGCGACTGTCCTTCCCGATACTTGGCATGTTTTCGATGCTCGGCCCGGGCGACATCGCGAAGCTGGGCGGCGAAGGCAGAAGGTTCAGGAACTTTTGGATCAGGCATATCTTCAGTTTAGAGATGCCTGTTCCGAAATGGTCAACCAAGCGGGACTTAAGACCCCTGACTGGTTCGAACGAACCCTTGGACATCTTTGAACAGGGCCTTCAGGCTCGGCTCGTGGATATACATCATGTGTCCAGCTTCGTATTCTCGGGTCTCGACATTGGATCGCAAACTCGGGTCTAAGTCCATGTGAGCGAGCGTGTATTCGGTTGCAAAATGCGGGGTCGCCAAGTCGTAAAGTCCCGACGCGATGAAGACCTTCATATGCGGGTTCATCGACATCGCCATCCGAAGGGCCTCACTCGTGTCCGGATGCCCCTCGGCCGCGTTCCCAAAGTCCCAAGGCTTTTTGATCCCGCCGAAAACGGCGTACTCGAGGTCAGACTCGTACCCCAGGACCGACCGAACGTAGTGACAGAACAGCGAGACGTACGGGGGCATGAGCGCGGTCATGCTCGGGTCGTGCTCGTTCCTTTCTCCGGCAGCATTCAAGTCGATCCCTTTGAATCGGGAGTCGAGTCGGCCCACCGTTCGCCGCTCGTCGCGCAAGAGCTCCTTGACGAACATGTGGATATTGAGCCGCATCTCTCTGAGGTCGATGTAGTACGGGCTCAGACCGGTGAAGCGAGCCAATTTTCGGATGATCGAGGACCGCTCCTTGGCCGAGAGACGATCTCCTTGAGCGAGGGCTGCCGCATAGTCTCCGATAGCAAACTGCTCCGCCCGTTTGACGGTCGACTTGAGATCCTTCTGAAGCGACGGCTCCAGGCAGTTGTGATACCAAGCGGTCGCGGTGAAGGTCGGCAAAAATAGGATGTAAGGCAGGTCATTGCCCTTCACAAACCGAGCCGTTTGGAAATTCAGGATCGAGCTCACCAGAGCCAACCCGTTGAAGGCGACCCCACGCGGCGTCAGGTAGCCCGCGAGTCCGGCGGCCCGGGTCGTGCCGTAGCTCTCGCCCACAAGATACAGCGGCGAATTCCAGCGCTCGTTTCGGGTCAGATACAAACGAATAAACTCGGCGACGGACTCGATGTCACCCTTCAGACTCCAGAACTTTTCCGCAATTTCGGGGGTCTTGGCGCGCGAAAACCCGGTTCCGATCGGATCGATAAAAACGAGGTCAGTAAACTCAAGCCAAGTCAGGGCGTTTTCAACCAGTTCGAACGGCGGAGTTGGCATCTCGCCCGTGTCGAGCATCTTGACCCTTTGTGGCCCCAGCGCCCCCAGATGAAGCCAGAGCGACGGCGAGCCCGGGCCTCCGTTGAACGAAAACATGAGCGGTCGCTTCGCGGTCCCCGACTTCAGCCGGTACGCCATGTAGAACATCTGGGCTTCGATTTCGCCTTTTTCGTTGCGAAGCGGCATTCGACCGCTCGTCACGACGACGTCTTGGGTCTTGGATCCGATCTTGACCTTGATCTCACGAACGACCGGAGTCTCTTCGACGAGCGGCTCGGACTCTGTCGACTCGACAGGCTTCTTCTCTTCCATCACGAGCACCTTACCTGGGGGCAGGCGCCCGGAGCGACCCGGGCGGGAACTCTTGGGTTAGTCGATCTTCTTGTGATTCGTGAAGATGCCGAGATTTTCGACCTCTTTTCGGTCGATCCGCGGCAATACTTCCTCGGAGAAGACGATCAGATTCGGGGCGGTAAAGTCGGCTCCCGCCTCGATGAAGATGGGAGCATTCTCAACGGCGCACGCGCCGCCCACACCCAGTAAGAAATCGTGCTCCTTCGACTTGATCGAGTGCAGCTCGCGCACCAACGCTAAGCCCTCTTCGAGACCATCGGCGGGGGTGACGCTCACCAGAACCAAGTCCGGGTTGTGCTCGCGCACTGCCGACAAGAAGCTCCGAGTAGGGACGTTCGCCCCCATAAAGAAGGTTTTCCACCCGCTGAGCCGCAGGTAGTCGCTGATCATGCGCAGACCCAAGGCATGCCAGTTGCTGGAGGAGCAACCTAAAACGGCCCGATGAGCCGTCCGGCGGAGAGGAGCGCTGTAGTGAACCACGCGGGCCATCATCCGCTCGGTGATCGCGCTGGCCAGGTGCTCTTGGCCTTCATCGACCGCATCGACCTCATACCAGCGACCGACGAGCATCATCGCATCGGCAAGGACTTGCTGATAGATTCGAACAAGCGGTGTTCCCTGCTTGATCAGGCCATCGATCATTTGAAGGCAGGTCTGTTCATCCCCGGCGCAGGCAGCGCGAGCGAACTGCTTGGCGGCTTGCTCGAAGTCAACCACGACGGCTTCGGTCTGATCTTGTTGGAGCAGTGTCGAGAGCTTGATCTCGACCTCGGGGCTTGAGAGCGAGTAGAACACCTGGCGTCCGACCTTGCTGGCCCGCACAATCCCTCGGGATCGGAGCTTGGCTAAGTGGTTGCTGACGTTGGGCTGCTTTAAGCCGGTTGCGGCGACAAGGTCCGAAACACTCTTGGGGCCGGACTTAATCTCCGACAAGATGTCTCTGCGGGACGGTTCGGCGATCTCCTTCACTAAGTC
Organism: Chthonomonas sp. UBA2017; assembly: GCA_002335425.1. GTDB lineage: Bacteria > Armatimonadota > Fimbriimonadia > Fimbriimonadales > Fimbriimonadaceae > UBA2017. The sequence goes on along the minus strand of DDCB01000006.1, from coordinate 5,249 downwards.
TCTCATTGAATCAGTCTCCGTTCGGCTTCGAATCATGCCGCTTATATATATATTACTGCAGAATCGATGATTTTGTATGCATGACAGTGATGAATTCTGGGATGCGAGCTAAAATCGGCGCTCACGCAGTAGAATGCACCGGACCTTTTCTATTCCACGACAAAGGACGCATGACGATATGATTTTTCAGCTCTGCCCCGAAGAAACCGCGTTTCTCGACCGCGTTCGAGACTTTGTGAATCAGGAAGTTCTCCCGAACACCCGTGAATGGGAGACCAATACGGCCTTCCCCTCGGACATTTGGCCGAAGTTGGGCGCCTTGGGGCTCCTCTCGATGACCGTGGCGAAAGAGAACGGAGGGATGGGACTTTCTTGCTCGGCCTACGTCGAAGCCTGCCGCGAACTCGCCAAAGGGGACCCAGCCTTGAGCATGAACATCGCCGCGATCAATGCTCTGTGCGCCGCGCACGTCGAGATCTTCGGCAGTCCCGAGCAACGGACCCAGTATTTAGCCGGGATCGTCAAGGGAGACATCAAGCTTGCTTGGGGATTGACCGAGCCAGACGCAGGCTCGGATGCTCGGCGGGTTCGCAGTACCGCGACCCCCATCGCCGACCGACCTGGATACTTCCACCTCAACGGTGAGAAGATGTTCATCACGAACGGTGGAAATGCCGACCTCATCATCTTGATCGCTCGGACAAGCGAAACTGAGCTGTCCGCGTTTTTGATGGAGACCGATCAGCCCGGCTTTACCCTGACCGACCGGATTCACACGACCGGGGTGCGGGCCTCCAATACGGTCCGGTTCAAAATGGAGAATGCCATCGGCTGGCACACCCCATGCACCTTCGAGCAAGCGATTAGCTTGCTGTATCGAGGCCGACTTGGGATCGCCGCCATGGCCGTGGGCATCGCCGAAAAGGCGCATGAGATCGCCGTCGAATACAGTAAGAAGCGCGAGCAGTTCAACCGCCGTCTTTGCGACATGCAGTCGGTCCAGAACATGATCGCCGACAGCGCGATGGAGATTGAGGCAGCTCGACTCTTGCTGCACAAAGGCGCGATGATGTATGACCGAGGGGAAAACATCACGCTCATCTCGTCCATGGCCAAGCTCTATGCCAGCGAGACCGCGAACCGCGCCACGAACCGCGGGATTCAGATCCACGGCGGCCGCGGCATGACCTTCGAATTCCTCGCCGAGAAGCTGTGGCGAGACGCCAAGCTCACCGAGATCGGCGAAGGATGCAGCGAAATTCAGCGACTCGTCATCAGCAAGCAAGTCCTGAAGTAACCGAAACTCCTTAGAAACATGAACGGCCCGAGTCGCTGACTCGGGCCGTGCTGCTTGGCGGGGCCCCTACTTTCGAAGGTAGACCCACACGAAGCCGGTGGCGTCGTCGTCTTTTTCCAGCGGACGAAGCTTCGTCATCAGCTCTTGGGTCTTCTTGCTGCCTTCCTCGAACTTGGGATCCTTGTCCAAGAACTCCGCGTACGCGGCGAACCAGCGATCTTGCTGCTCTTTGGTCAGCTTGCCGTCGTTCTTGAGTCCAGTTGTCTTTTCGGCATGCTGCATTGCGGCTTCGTATCGCGCCATCAACCCGTTTTGGAGCTCGGCGAGTTGCTTGCGATACTGGTCGCGTTGCTTTACTTGGGCGTGCGTTAGCTTCGGCTCGATTCCGGCGATTTGGATGAAGTCGCCGACCAAGAGATCCAGCTTGCCATCGCCATTCCAGTCGGCGACGTAGGGCTTTACCCGGACGCCAGGACGCTTCGCGCTGAATCCAATCGGGCTCTTGGGGTCTCTCTTGATGGGAGTCCAGCCTTCGGATTGCTTGACTTGCGGGATCAAATAGACCGGTGCCTTGAAGTTCGTTGCGCCTCGGGCCGTGCCCTCAAAGAACTGAACGTTGCCGGTGTCGTCGCCTAGGACGAGGTCGAGGATGCCGTCTCCATTCCAATCCACCAAGTTGGGGCCGCCGTCACCAGCAACAATCGGCTGACCCGCCGCGGTCAGGGTCCGCCCCTGGTCAAACTTGAGCTTGCCTTGATTGAGATAGAGTTTCACTTCGCCGGAGATAAATCCGACGGCAAGGTCCCAGTCGCCATCGCCATCCCAGTCAGCGAGGCAAGGAGATTGAGCCGCTTCATCGGAGATCGGGCCGAGCTTGGTCTCGGCATGAAATCCCCCTTTGCCGTCCCCTTTGAAAAACGACAGGCCCCCGGTGTAGGAGCCGGAAACGAGGTCGGGGTGTCCGTCTTGGTCAAAGTCCGCGAACCGCGGAACTGCGCCAATGCATCACCCTGCGTCGACGCGGATCGGCTTCCCTCCTGCTTGGAGCATTTGAAAAGAGCCGAACTTCGGCTTTCCGGCGGTCCCGATGTTCTTGTAGAACCGGATGCCTCCGCTGCCGAATTCGCCGACCAACAGATCGGGCTTGCCGTCACGATCGAAGTCCACCCAAATCGGGGCGGCGTGTCCGACCGACAGCTGAATCGGCTTTCCTTCGGCTTGCGCCAAAAACGGAGCCGCTAAGCTGCTGCTCGGTTGCAGGGATGAAGCAAAAGCGACAGAAAGTATTGTGCTGAGTATCATCGCTCTTCATTATAGGACCGCTTTTGCAATTTTGGGGACCTTCGACGAGACCTTGCCTCCAGGACTCCGCCGCCCTGCCCCGGTAAACTCTGCCCCATGGAATTCCGAATCGAAAAGGACTCGCTGGGCGAAGTCCAAGTTCCTCGTAGCGCCTATTGGGGCAGTCAAGCCGAGCGAAGCCGCCAGCTTTTTCAGATCAGTGGTCTGACCGAGCACCCCAAGATGATCGACGCCTTCATCATCTTGAAAAAGGCGTGTGCCCAAGCGAACACCGATTTGGGGCTTCTGGAGAAAGAAGTCGGCAACGCGATTGTCCAAGCGGCGGACGAGGTCCTCAAGGGGCAGTTTCGCGATCAGTTCCCGGTCGATGTCTTTCACATGGGTGCAGGCACTAGCTTCAACATGAACTGCAATGAGGTCTTGGCGAACCGGGCCGAGCAGATTCTCGGCGGCGAGCTTGGAGCTTATCAACGCGTCAATCCGAACGACCACCCGAACTACGGACAATCCACCAACGACACCTTCCCGACCGCCATGCGCATCATGTCTCGAATGATGCTACAAGATCTGCTCGGCGCAGTCGACCGGCTGGGCGACGCGCTCGAAGCCAAAGGCAAGGAGTTCGACCACATCCTAAAGAGCGGGCGCACCCACCTGCAGGACGCCGTACCGATTCGGCTGGGTCAAGAGTTCACCGCCTACGCGATCAGCGTCCGAAAGAGCCGCAAATGGCTTGAGCACGCGGCCTATGAGCTCGAAGAGCTTGGCATCGGTGGATCTGCAGCCGGGACCGGCATGAACACCCACCCCGATTATCGCGTGCGAGTGGTTTCTTACCTTGCCGATTGGACCGGTCTCCCGTTCCGACCGACCTCGCATCTGCCCGAAGCCATGCAAAGCCAGATGTGTATGGCCGCACTGGCCGCCGGACTCCGGATCCTTTGCTTGGAGCTCACCCGAATCAGCAACGACCTCCGCTTGATGTGCTCCGGCCCGCTGACCGGGATCGCCGAGATCGTTCTTCCCGCCGTCCAACCGGGCTCCAGCATCATGCCGGGCAAGGTCAACCCTTCGATGGCAGAGAACCTCAACCTCGTGCTGTTCCAAGTGCTGGGCCAGTGCCAGTCGCTGGACTACTGCGTCCAAGCGGGTCAGCTGGAGCTCAATGTGATGATGCCGGGGATGGCGTTTTCGTCGCAATTCGCTCTGCAGATCCTCACGAATACGCTGGATACGTTTACTGAGAACTGCGTCATCGGGATCGTCGCAGATGAAGAGCGGTGCCATCACTACGCCATGACGTCGCCTTCTTTGGCGACGGCCCTGAACGCGACCATCGGCTACAAGGCCGCTGCCGAAGTTGTGAAGACAGCGCTGAAGGAGAAGCTCACGGTTCCCGATGCTGCGCGACACCTGGGCCTCGTGACCGCGGAGGGCCCGCTGACCGAAGAAGTCCTCGCCAAATCCCTCGACCCCGCCCTCCTCACCGAACCTGGCATCCCTGGTCGTGCATAACATTTCTGAAAATTCTTTAATAAAATCGATCAACCCAAAAATTCTGTGTTATAGCCATGCAAATGGCTCCTAGACTAAGTGTCCTTGCAGGTCTAGCTACGATTACGATCGTGACGAGCGCCGCATATGTGATCACAATGCAAATGGTCGAACCAGACTTTAATGCTTCCCGACATGTTTCAATAGTGAAGTACGACCCGGCGCTCGATCCAAAAGTAGAAGAGACTTTTCCCGAGCTCGCCTCAATACTACGAACCGGAGGGGGGGCGATAAACTCCTCATCTATACGAGTGGATGCAACTCATGTCCAAAGGATGACCCTTGGAATCATGTCGATCGAAAGAAGTACCGAAAGATCTATTTCGTTGCGCCCGAGAGTGCATTGAAGCTTCATCCATGAGGGCAGACCAATACACTGATTTGGTATGACATTTATCAGTTGGCCAATTATACTGATCTCGTGAAGTGGCCCTGGTCCAAAAAGAAGAACGAAGCTGCGGAAACCAACACGTTCTCGATTGAGCTCGCGTTAGAGAGTGAGCGAGCTGATTTGGCGGTTTCAGATTGGTTGTCTCGCATGTACCATCACCGAGACCAGATTCCTTCCGAAGTCTTGAACGGGTACGTGGTTGACCGCTTTTTGAGTGAAGTCAATCATGGGGGATTACTGGGCTTCTTTGAATGGGAATTCGAATTTGTGCCCGCTGCTGTGGTTGCGTTGAAAGATGCCGGTTTGGCGGACATCGCAGCTGTTCTCCAGGATGCGATGCACATTGTTTCCGGAGAAACCTGGTTCGCTACACGAGAAGACTTTGACAACGCCAAGCCACTTCTGCTCGATGAAGGACGACTCGAGGAGCTCGATCAGTTGGTCATCGAAGCGAGTCGAAAGATTGAAGACGCCATGCACCATTACATCCGCGCGAACCTAAAGACATTCTCGGCGCTGGACGCAAAAGAGACCTGATGGCGCAGGGGGGAGAATCAGATGGCAAATTTAGGTCCGGTGACCAGTCTCCAAAACTCGCGGCGAACTAGCTCGGGGTCTGGTTGCCCAGCGCCGAATGGGGCCGCGTTTCTATGTAAGAATGCCTGGTGCTCCCCAGTGCGGACTGCGCCGCTCGGAGGCGGCAGG
>DDCB01000007.1 GCA_002335425.1 Chthonomonas sp. UBA2017 | reverse complement strand
CGAGGCGCTGAACGCACCCGTCACCGGATCGTAGGTCGCCGAACCCGTTGCAATTTCGCTGTTTCCACCGTCGCGGAACGAGACCGGGATCGAGGTCGGCAGGTTCGCGCCGGTGTTGTAAGCAGCCGTCAGCTGACCGAAGTCCACGGTGCCCGAAACCACGTTCGAAGGAGCGTTGACCGTTCCTTCCAGCCGCATCGTCAGGTCGTGAGGCACGGAGAAGACGCCGCTTCCCGAAGCCGTCCAATCGGTAGGCCAGGTTGCATCCAGCGCGCCACTGGTGTCTGGACCCTTGCGATAGGCGAACGGGGCTCCGACGACTGGGCTGTTGGGCGTGCTAGAGAACCAGAACGAATTCGCCGTCGTTGTCGGGCCTGGGCTGTATGGCTGGATCGAAACAAAGTACGAACCGGAAGCCAGGTTCACCGGCGTGATCGGGACTCGATATCGGCTCAGCACGTTCGCGGTGCCAAAGATGCCGCCATCTACGTTCGTCACGCTCGCCCACGGAACAACTTCGGACGCGACCTGCGTTCCCGGGACTCCGCCCGAGTTTTGGAAGAACGTCACTCGAACGTTGGTTGGGAAGACCGTTTCCGTTGCCCGAGTGAATTGACCCTCCACCGTGCTGACAGTCCAGCCGCCCGGATCGGAGATCGTGAAGTCATCCGCGAGTTGTCGATCGTAATTGTCGGTTCCGGAGAGAATGCCGTAGAAGGTGCTCGCCCCAGTTCCCAGCCATGGGAATTGCGAAATCGAACTCAACCGTTGCGCATAGAGTACAGCCGGCGGAGTGACATCCCCGAGAGTGAATTGGACCGGGACGTTGGCAACCGTGACGGTCGAGGTGGTCGTCACGTTGAATGGAGCGGCAATCGTCAATCCGACGCGTGCCACTGCGAGCCAGTAGGTTCCGGCGGCGAGGTTGCCGTCGTGACCCGCAAAAGCTCGGGTGTTCGAAGCTGCGGCTCGGATGTTGTCTTGCCCGCCAAACGAGAAGTAGGGCGAGTTCGCACCCGGCGTGGAAGGCCCGTTGACGTAGTTCAGCGGGTTGCCACTATTGTCGAACAGAACATAGTCGTAGTTCTGATTCACGCTGGGCTGGTGGATATCCAAGAATCGCGAGAGATTCACCGGGGCGTCGAGCGTGAATTTGTACCACTTCACTTCGAACGGAATGTTTGTAAAGGTCTGAGTGACCGAACCGACGCTCAGGGTGCCCAAGTCCACGGCATCCGGAATTCCGCTCGCCGTGTTGTAGCTGGCTCGGAATGTGATAGATGCCGTTCCGGTACTGGTGCTCGTTGCGGAGTATCCGTCGCCGTAGGTCGCAGTCGTCCGCGTGACCGAGACGTAATAGGTCCCCGCAGCGAGATTACCGTCTCGACCGGTGTAGAGTTGGCTGATGGTATTCGCGCCGGTCGTAAACCGCGGTCGAGGATTGGCCGTAGCACCAAAAGTAAGCTGCGAAAGGCTACCGCTACCATCGACGGTGTCAAACGCGATCACCGCTCCGGCCGTGTTCCAGATGGCGAGCGCCGTCAGAGCGGTTGCGGTTGTCGACGTCTCGGTGTCCAGGTCGAGGTACCGGGTTTGCGAGGTCCCCGTCGGCAGTACGATCTTGTACCAGTTGACTTGCCCAGCCGTGTAGGTTTGCGCATCGGTCGTCACTCCGTCCGCGAGTGGATTGTACGTCGCGATGGGCGTCGGGTCGACCAACGGCTCGTCGGTCAGATTGAACGTGATGTTCATCGTATTGTCGAGCTGGCCGGTCGGCGCGTCATCAATTCGGTTGACGAAGTGGAACTGCCAAGTCCCGCCTCCGAAGGGCGCGATCGCCCCGGCATTGACAAACATCAGGCCGCTAAAGGTGACCGTTCCTGTATAGCTCGTGATGGTGGAAATATTCTTTTGCGAAAATGGTGTTCCGCCCGGATAGGTGACTCGCATGAACGTGTCATTGACGAAGTCGTTGGTGGTTCCGTTGATCTCCACCGTATTGCCGCTGTAGTCGATGCGACCGAGCGTATAGCCGGTGACGGTGAAAACGTTGGTGAAAAGGGTGCCCGACGTGACGGCCGTTGATGTCCCAATGGCGGGACTAAACGGACCAAATGTCACGCTATCTTGCACGACGGAGTAGGCGCTGCCCACTACTAGGGCTCCCGCCAGGACCGCCATCGGCCGTGCGAATTGATGAATCTTGATCATGAGTTCTTCTCCTCGATATCCCAGCAACATGCGGACCAGGAAGCGGCGCACGTATTCAGGATACTACAGTCCCCATTTAATCGCGAGTTTCGCCAAATTGGGGAGCTATGGCGTTCAGCGATCGCAAATCAAGTAAAAATACGAGCTAAAATCGACCTGGTCCCATGAACTTTTTGCCGGCGCCCTTCGATGCGCTAGGCTCCTGAGGCCATCCAGGTAACCTGGGACCATGCCCAAGCGACCCATCCGCGCCGACGACCTCCTCCGCATTGAGTTTCTCGGTGACCCTCAAATCCACCCCGACGGGACCAAGATCCTTTACTCCAAGAAGCAGATCATCAAGAACAAGATGGTCGGCCAGCTTTTTACCGTGGATCTCGAAGGGCGATCGCAACAGTGGACCCATGGCACCGAGGGAGCGGGAGGAGGCCGCTGGTCTCCCGATGGCCAGTTCATCGCCTTTATCAGCGGGCGCGAGGAGAAAAAAGCGCAAATCTATCTGCTTCCGACCGCAGGAGGCGAGGCTCGTCGGCTGACGGATTTACCAGAGGGGTCGCTCGGCTCGTTCAAATGGTCTCCGGACGGCCGCTGGATCGCCGCCACCTTTCGCGAAACCGCTCCAGAATGGACTCAAGCCGCCGCCGAAGAGCGAAAAAAGGAGAATGCCAGCACCCCGCCTCGAATTCATGAGACGGCCTTTTATCGGCTCGATGGCGATGGCTATTTTGACCAGCAACGTCACCAGGTCTACTTAATCAACGTCGCTTCGGGCGAGACCAAGGTTCTCTACGACCAATGTCCGGTGGGATGGTACGGGTTCGACTGGATGCCCGATTCTCGCGAGCTCGTCATTGTCCACACCATGAATCAGCTCCCCTGGGCAGAGGCGCCGAACGATCAGTTCGTCCGGGTCCAGATCGAAGATGGCCAAGTCTGGAAGCTCGAAGGTCTCGGTGCAGGCGAGCGAGCCGAGCCCAAGGTCAGTCCAGACGGCCGATGGATTGCCTATCTCGGAGTCGAAGGGGCCGACGATCCTTTCGCCGTCCACAACACCCGGCTTTACATCCTCCCGTGCGAAGGGGGCACCCCCCGTTGCCTGAGCGATCAAGACGACTACTGCCTGGCGGTGATGGGGCTGAGCGATACGAAGGACGCCTATGGCTTCGCGATGTTGGAATGGACCCCCGATAGCCAAGGGCTGTACGTCAGTGTCGGGTGGCACGGAGAAACCCAGCTCGGGTTTGTGCAGCTCGACCGCGCCCGGGTCGAAATTTTGACCTCCGGGCAGCATACGATCACGGCCGGCAACCTCAGTCGAGACGGAGAACGCCTCGCCTGCCTTTGGGGGACGGCGACTCGACTCGCCGAAGTTGGGGTCTTGGACATCGGCACCAGCGGGAGCCAACTCGAACCTCGAGTTTTGACTCGATGGAATCAGGCATTCCACGACGAGATCATCCTCAGTGAGCCCGAGGAGTTCTGGGTCGAAACTCCCGATGGCACCTCGGTCCATGCTTGGGTGATGAAGCCTGTGGGATACCTAGAACCCAAGCGCTACCCCGCCGTACTTGAGATTCATGGCGGACCCCACGCGGCGTATGGCTGGAATTTCTTTCACGAATTCCAACTCTTGGCGGCAGAAGGCTATGCAGTCGTCTTCAGCAATCCCCGTGGATCGAAAGGGTACGGCGAGGCGTTCGCCAACGCCATACGCGGAGCTTGGGGAGATCGGGATTGGGAAGACATTCAGGCGGTGACTCGTTGGATGCAACACTGCCCGTATATCCATCCGGGCCAGATGGGGATCATGGGCGGGTCGTATGGGGGCTATATGACGAACTGGGCGATCGGCCATTGCCACGACTGGAAAGCCGCCATCACCGACCGTTGCGTCAGCAATGTGGTCAGCGAATCGGGCAACAGCGACTTTCCTTGGAGCCCGGACGCCTATTGGGCAGGAGCCGGATTCGGGTCTTGGGATCGAATCGAAGCTCGGTGGAAAAGCTCGCCCATTTCGACCTTCGATCAGGTTCAAACGCCGCTCCTGATCATCCACAGCGACGGCGATTTGCGATGCAACGTTGAGCAAGCGGAGCAGGTTTTCACGGCTCTCCAGGTCCAAGGGGTCGAGTCTCGGTTCGTTCGTTATCCGGCGAGCACATCGCACGGCATGTCTCGCTCGGGGCCTCCAGACTTGCGATTGCATCGTCTCGGCGAGATCGTCGCTTGGTGGCGGAAACACCTCAAGGGGGAGACTCGCTAGGTCGGACGAAACCCCCGCCCGTGTCGGCCGTATTCAGTGGAGGGCCTAGGCTCTGGAACCTGAGCCAGGTCAACGCAAGTACAATCAAGACAATGAAAAATTATCTTCGAAGTTTAGGATCGGTCGCATTGCTGGCCGTGGTGGTGTCAGCGGCCTGGGCCCAAGATTCGTTCAGCTTGAAGCGAACCCCCAAGGTCGGCGACACGATGAGCTACAAGCTCTCGGTCGACCTCGACGTCCAAGGAATGGCCGCCAACTATAGCGCGACCGTCAAAGAGAAAGTCGTCAAGGTGGGCTCCGACGGCTCGTTCGTCATCGAAAACAGTCAAGCGAGCGCCAAGATGACCTTCAGCGGCCAAGAGCAGGCCATTCCAGACACCGGGGAAGTCAGCAAATCGACTTACGCGGCGAACGGTTTGGTCCAACTAATCGAAGGCTCGGACGCCGATGAAGGCGGCTATCGACTGAGCACGCTGCAAGGCTTTGTCATTCCGGATTCTCCGAAGAAGGTCGGGGACCGATGGGAAGTCAAGATTCCCGCCGACAAGAAGACCGGAGTGGTCGCCGCCACGGCTGCCTATGAAGTCTTGGCCGTCGAGACAATCGGATCCCGCAAGACGGTCAAGGTGAAGTGGAACACCAAAGAGACCGAAGGAAGCTCTCCGGCCTCAGCCGATGGCACCGTCTGGCTCGACACGACCGACTTCAGCCTGGTTCGACTCGAAGCCAAGCTCACCAACGCCCCCGTGCCGGGGATGGGTCAATCAGCCAACATGGTCGTGAAGCTCGAACGAATCAACTAAGCATCTCGTTTCGACCGGCGAACCGGGCCGAAGGGAAGTTCCCTTCGGCCCGGCGCTGTTTGTGGGGTGAGGGCTCAAGGTCGGCGAGCGAACCTGCCGACAATATCCGAGGGCTCCGCGCGAGCCCGGAGCAAGAGATGGGATTTGTCGCCAAATGGTTCCGATTCGGCCGAAACGATGCCTATGACCGCGCGATTCGCGCCTATGAGGCCGGGCTCTTTGAAGAAGCGATTGACGGATTTCGAGAAGTGATCGACACAAGCTCCGACCCGGCCAGCATCAAGTTGGCCCGGTTTTACACCGGCGAATCGTTTGCCCAGTTGGGGCAAGCCGCCTTGCGGGCTCACCAGTTCGCATCTGCTGCCACCAATCTCCGTTCGGCGATGGAGATGAACCCGACCTATCCCGATCTGTTCTATGCGCTTGCGCAAGCTTGTCGGGGTCTGGGCGATCCGCGCGGGGCCGAAGTCGCCCTGAATCGTGCGCTGGAGATCAATCCTCGCTACGCGGCCGCGATTTTGCTCCAGGGCATCTTAATGTACGAGCAAGGGGACGTCGAAGGGGGGCTGGCCCGGATTCAAGTCGCGGTCGACCTGGAACCGAGCTTTGGCGGCGAGCGCTACCTCTTTGCCCTCGACTGCCACTATCAGGGGCGGGCGGATCGGTTGATCGCGAACCTCGAAGCACTCCAAAGCAACGACGCCCAAGACGCCAACGCCCACGCTAAGATCGGCGACACCTACGCGAAGAAGGAGATGTGGCTGGAGGCGGCCCAAGAGTACGGCCGGGCTCTGGAGATCGCGCCGAATTACGCCGACATTCGGGTTCGCTATGCCCAAGCCCTTCTGGAACTCCAGCACCTGGATTCGGCGCTGGCTCAGGTGGACCTCGCGCTACAAATTAACGGCCAATACGCCGACGCTTGGGCGTATCGGGGGATCGTGCTCCGGCGGCTCCACCGAGAGGCGGAGGCCGTCGAAGCGTTTCAAAACGCGCTCGCCAGCGACCCGCAACACGCCATCGCCCAGGTCGAAGCCCAGCGCCGCGCAGGCTAGACGCCCTCGAAATCCAGCACGATTTTGCCAGCTTGTCCCTGGCGAAGGATGTCAAATGCCGCTGGGAATTCGGGCGCCGGAAAGTGGTGGGTGATGACCGGTAGCACGTTCAATCCTCGCTCCGTGAGCAGATCGGTCATCTGATCCCAGGTCTCATCCAGGCGTCGCCCGGCGATGCCCTGAAGGTCGATCCCTTTGAAGATCGCCTTGTTCAGGTCGAGGTTTTGGATCGCCCCAGGAAACACCCCGAGCAAGCTGATTCGGCCGCCCGGTCGGGTGTGATCGAGGGCCAGATCGAGCGAACTGGGGTGTCCCGACATCTCTAAGGTGGCGTCGAATCCCGCCGGAGCGATTCGCCCGAGCTCGCTCGCGACGGCGTCCTTTTGTGGATTCAAGACCGCGTCTATCCCGAGCTCTTCGGCAATCGCGATTCGATAGGAGCTGATCTCGGTCCCGACGATCTTTTCTGCGCCCATCGCGCGGCAGATGGCGACCGCAAAGAGGCCGATCGGGCCTAACCCGGTGATCAAAACAGTCTGACCCGCGAGCGGCCCGGCCATCGCCGTGTGGACCGCGTTCCCGAGCGCATCCAACATGCTCGCGACGCCCTGGGGCACCGACCTCGGAACCGGGCGAGCATTCGCGGCCGGCACGACCGCTCTAGGGGAGAATCCCCCATCGACATCAACGCCCAAAATCACCGTGTTGACGCACACATGGGCCTGGCCTTCTCGGCATTGGCGACAGTGCCCGCAGACGATATGAGATTCACTGGCGACAAAGTCGCCGACCTGGTGCGTCTCGACCCCATCCCCCACCGCCAGAACGGTGCCACAAAACTCGTGCCCGATGCGGCGCGGTGGCCGAATCCGACCGGCCGCCCAGCGGTCCCACTGCTCGATGTGGAGGTCGGTGCCACAGATCGAGGCGTGCTCGACTCGCAAGAGCACTTGCCCCGGGCCCAATTCGGGCTCGGGAACATCCAGCCACTCGAGTCCCGGAGCGGCTACGGTCTTGACAATCGCTTTCACGAAGGTCCCAGCTTACCGCTCGCCGCACGTCCGGCACTGGGTGAGGACGCCCCCACTTTTGGGGGCTCAGGCGGATCGACCGAGAGCCGACGGGACACCCCAAAACCCTGGACCCGTCCACTCGAGCGCCTCGGCGGGCGTCGCCAGCCACGACAAGAGTTCCTCAATGCACCCAAACGGCTCTGCCCCAAGCGCGGTCAGAGCAGAAATGGCCAGCGACTCTTCCGGGTCGGCGTGGGCGGCCTCCCCAGCCCAAAGCCAGACTCGCCCCCAGCGTTGCCGCAACGCCGCGACCGCGCCATGCCAAGTGCCCCCCGTCCGATATCGAGGCTGAAAGACGATCGTGGCGGGCCCGGCCGCATAGATCAGCGCGTTGCGGGCCATCGCTTGGGCTGTGCTGAAGCAGGCCGCCGGAGCCGCCGCCGACAAGAAGGTTTCTCCCACCGAAGGCGCCCCCAACCGGGCGGAGGACCCCAGAGCCCCATTGCCCAAGCCTTCGGGCAAGACCGAAAGAAGCCGGCCCGAGGCTCGGCCCCGAGGGGACCCCGACTTGGCGGAGGGACCTCCCGCCATCACTTGGCGGGGAATTTGATCGATCCCCCGTGCCCCGCCGCTCACCAACCCCCAGCCCGCCTCAAAGACCCGCTCGGCGACGGCCCCGGCCATCTCTCGCGCCGAAGGGCGCGGGGCGCGCGTCCCCGCCCACCCCA
>DDCB01000019.1 GCA_002335425.1 Chthonomonas sp. UBA2017 | reverse complement strand
GGAGTTCGGCCCGAACCACCGAGCCACCTAACTTCCGAACATTAGAGGTGTTCGGGCGCTCGGAAGTTCGGGTGTTCGGGAGTCCGGGAGTTCGGGTGCAGAGGGTTTTCGCTGGCCCAGCGCCCTTGGATCCGATCCTCCGAACCACCGAGCCACCTAACTTCCGCAGCGTTCGGGTGTTCGGATGTTCGGATGTTGGGGAGTTCGTGGTTCGGCCCGGACCTCCGAGCCACCTTACTTCCGAACATTAGAGGTGTCCGGGAGTTCGGAGGTTCGGGGCACAGCAGACCTCCACGCCGCGCCGCTCACAGCGTCCCGCAGTTCGCTCAGGCTGAAGTCCGGACGCATTCAATCTGAATCCGTTGTGGACTGCGCCGGGGTGTACGAGTCGCGGCCCCTCGGGGTGCCCGACTCCCAACATCGGCGAGAAACCGCTGGAGTCTGGTCGGGCATGAGAAAACGGGAATCAGGTGAGGGATGAACGGGCCTGCGTGCCTCCGAACCTCCAGACTCGGATAACCGGTTACCCCGCATTCCCCTTCATCCCGCTGAGTGGAATGAAGGGAAGTGGTTTTCAAAGCTCTAATAAGCCTGCTTGCTTGCCGATCGGCGTGTCACTCGGGTCACGCGAAAACCTTCCGCCAGCGCGGCACCAATCAATTCGCCATCTTTTTCCGCTCGGCTTCGGATCAGCTCCAAGATGAACTCACGCTTCGGGCCAAATTGGCTTTCGTGCACCATCACCGTTTTTTGTTTCTGATCCCAACGGCTCGTGATGTCAAAGGCCCAGTTCGGAGCGCGGGTCTCCATCCGGAGCAGCCATCCTTGCCACCGGGACTCCTCGAAGGCGGCCTCGGTTGCTTGCCCCACTCGACGGTGGTCCTGGTGGCTGGGGCTTCGTGGGAATTCGGCGTCGAAGCCCAAAATCACCGCAGGCTCAAACCGCTGGATCTCTCGTTCGAGGGCTCGCCGCAGCGCCAAGTTGGACCGAACCCGGCCGTCCGCAAAACCCAGGTAGATCGGCGGCAGTCCTCGCCAGAGGTCGGTGGCTCGATCTTGTTCCCCCCGCCGGATGAGGGAGTTTTCTTCGTGGTCCTCAAACCAGTAATAGTCCTTGTCGCCGTCGGTCGCGACGACGAGTTGAATCCGGGCACCGGCTTCGCCCAGCGCATGCAAAATTCCGCCTGCGTAGAACTCAGAGTCGTCGGGGTGCGCCACAACAACCATCACGCGAATCCCCGTCTTCATCAGCTCCGCCGAATCCAGATCAGACCGGGGATTGGCCTCCGGCATCAGGGCACCCAGCCAATCGACTTCCCAGGGCTGCCAATGGTAAAAGGCGACGAATCCCCCCAAAGCGACCCCGATTCCCCATGTCGCGACTCTTATCCAACGGCGAGAAGAACGGCTTTTCGAATGAGTTGAGTTGGGGTCCACATCTGAAATTTGACCTGAATTCGGTATCGAGATGCTCACGCCGTCCCTCAATCCACCAGCAATGTGCAAAAACCGTGGACAAATCCTCGAAAAAGTCCTTGCTCGGCACGAAGTCGTCGCATAAGATGGAGACGTGAAGAGGGCTCCAGCTGGGGGAGCCAAGGTGATGAAACAAGCACCTTCAGAACCACGCTTCTGACTTGTAACACTCGGGAAGACGACCCAAGCGGTCGTCCAGCTCCGCAAGGAGTTGACCGCGCGCGGACCAAAGGGCGCGGAGTCCGAAAAAATGCGGAGTGAGACGCGGACCGGTGGGGGCTCCTTGGACCTATCCTCGCTGGATCATCGCCCGAAATTCCATCCAGGAATGGACTCAGGCACACTCTCACTCCGTTCAGATCAGGTGGCGACGGCTCGGCTTTGCTGAGCAGGAGCGCTTTTGGGCGATCCATCAGAACCGCTGATCTTACGTCGTGGAGGGGTTGCCGCCGCAGACCTTGAGCTAGAAACAGCACAGGCGAGTGGCGCCCTTCCACTGATGTTCTCTCACTTCTCCTGCCCGGTCAAGCCTCGTCCGGCATCTGCTAATTCAATTGTTTCTGAAACGGTAGAATAGTTATGATGAACGGTGCGCCGACGATTTCCATCGAGTCGATCTCTGAAAAGGTCTTTGCTAACGAGCGGATCACTCCGGAGGAGGCGCTCTTTCTGTATCAGCATCCCAATCTGATTGAATTGGCGACTCTGGCGAACCACCGGCGACAGCAGAGAGTCCCGGGGCGAACGGTCACCTACATCATCGGTCGCATCTTGAATTACACGAATGTTTGCTGGGTTCGGTGCAAATTCTGTGCCTTTTACCGGGTGCCGGGCAACGAAGAGGGGTACCTGCTTTCCGACGAAGAGATCCTTCAAAAGGTCGGCGACACCGTCGATAAGGGCGGCATCGAAATCCTCTTCCAAGGCGGTCTGAATCCCAAGCTGAAGATCGACTATTACGAAGGCATCTTCCGCAAGATCATGGCGGCTTATCCGGGCGTCATTCTTCACGCGCTCAGCCCGGCCGAGATCATCTACATCGCGCACATCAGCAAGCTCACTTTGGCCGACTGCTTGTCGCGATTGAAAGCCGCCGGACTCCACTCGATCCCGGGTGCCGGGGGCGAGATCCTGGTCGACCGAGTCCGCAAGATCATCGCGCCCTACAAGGACACGACCGATGAATGGCTGGCCTGCATGCGCGCCGCCTCTGCGCTCGGCATCCGCAGTACAGCCAGTATGATGTTTGGCCACGTCGAGACCCTCGAAGACCGAATCGAGCACATGACTCGGATTCGAGACCTGCAAGACGAATGCAGCCCGTTCCGAGCCTTCATCTCCTGGAATTTCCAGCCTGAAGAGACCCAACTTTCGATCCCGGTGAAGGCGAGTGGATTCGACTATCTACGCACCGTCGCCGTCAGCCGAATTTTCCTCGACAACATCGACAACTTACAGGTGTCCATCCTGACTCAGGGGCCCAAAATTGCCCAAGCCGCACTCGATTACGGAGCCAACGACTTTGGCTCGATCATGATCGAAGAGAATGTGGTTTCGGCAGCCGGAAACAAGTTCATCTTGAGCACCGACGAATTTGAACGAGTGATTCGAGCGGCTCAATACGAGCCTGTCCGCCGCAACACTCGCTACGAGCTCCTCTCGGTCAGCTAGTTTTTCGAGTCTGAACTTCGACCAACTCAATGAGTCCGATGATGTGGTCGTTCAGAGAGGCCAGGTCCTCGGCAGGAATCCACCACTCTTCATGCCGCGCCGCGCCGACAACTTGAAGCGGATACTTCCTAGCCCATTCGGAGTCGACTTCAAACTTGAGGACGTACCCCCTTCCGGAATCGGAGACGTTCCAGGCATTCACCTCGCGCGCGTATTCGAGGTTCGCCACCGGATAGAAGATCGGCTGGCCTTCAAGCCTGGGAGGCCATGCCTTGAACTCCGATGCCTCGACCAGCCGGTACTCGGCCTCGTTGCACGGTCGGTACATCGTCACTGTCTCCTTCACCATGTCCCATAGGCTACCCTTGGCAAGAGTCGATCAATTCTTGGTCAAGAGATGGGAGAAGGAGGACATCGTCAGACCCAAGAAAGATCTGCGCTTCACAGCCTCGCCCACGCCGGTCGCGCTCCTGGTCGTCGCGCTCTGGGCTCTGCCCGCGGCGGCGGATTCGGCGACCTAGCTAGGGGCGTCAACACGAACGAATGACGATTGGAAGTTTTCCCAACCGCCAAAGACGCTCGTTTCCGCCCCGGGGGCGGCAGGTTGGGCCGATGCCCATAAGGCATCGGGGGACCCAACCTGGGGAGTGGCCCCGGGCCGGGGCGGCGGGATTTCGGCGCAAATCAGGCTAGCTCGGATGGATCGGGTAAACGTCGACGTTCACGCCCGGAGAGAACGCCAAGTGAACCCAGTCGGATGACCCCAAGAACGTCTGATGGCAGTTAAGCAACTCGACATCTTGGATCAAATACGGTTCGTGCCAAACGCGGCCCGTGAAAAGCCTGCCGGCCTTCTCCGCATAGAGCAAGTATCGCTCCACCAAAAAGAAGTCGAACGAGCCGGGCTCGGCCAAGCGAACGCTGCCGACCGGTCGCGCCTGAATCTCAAGCTCCGGCCTAGCAGGGCCCTCGATCCGGCGGGACCGATACCTCACGACCCCATCGCGCGATCCTACGCTCATCCTCGACCACCAGTAAGGCAATTGAAACGTCGCCCGCGCGACAACACAGGCTAGCTTCCTCGCTGCATCCAGGCTGAAGAACCAGACGCCCGGTTCGCGCCCATCGCGATGGACATACGCGCGCACGTTCGTCTCGGGAAAAGTGCTAATCCAAGGCAGTGACGGAAAGACCCGGGGCCGAATCCCTCGCATCCAAAAAGGCACCAACCCCATCCAAGCCATTTCGCGTCCACTCGCATCGGGGAACGTATCGACCGTCAGCCCTTTGGGCAGCATCGTCTGAACTTCATTTGGCTCCATGGGGAGATGCAAAAAAGTCAAATCTCGCCATTCCTGGAACATCACGGGCTTCCCCGCTGGCCGCTCGCGCAAGGCTAGATAGCTTTCAAGATCAAGCATGATGCTTGATCCTAGTCTACCGGGCAACTGAGTCTCTACCCGGTTGAGGGTCCTTTCAGGCCGCAATACTGACGCGCCAATCGTCCCAGGGCTGCGGTTTCGCGACTTCTCTTCGCCGCTGCGCCGAATGGTCACAGGGGCGGGTTTGGAGGGCACTTTTCCGCCGCCGCGCCCAATGCCACGCCCTCGCCGGGCGCGCTCCGTCGTCGCGCTCTCGGCTCTGCCCGCGGCGGCGGATTCACGTGCCCGCGTGCAACCTTCTCGTCCTCTGAGGGCGCTTGTCTTCGTCGCTCACAGCGTCCCGCAGTTCGCTCGTTCTTTGAAGTCCTCGTCGACAAACTCGCATCCTAAATCTTGGTCTGCGATCCTCGCAGCGTCCTGCAGTTCGCTCAGGCTGAAGTCCGTAACAATTGAATAAGAACCCAAAGTTGGGCGGCGCCGCTCACAGCGTCCCGCAGTTTGCTTAACTCTTAATTCCTCGATCGTTTGAATGAGGTCTTTACCAGGACGGACAGATCAAGGCCCTCCGGGCCGCTTGCCCCCATCGTCGTGGTACAGGCAGTGGACCCAGGGGTAACTGGCAGAACTCACCCGGCCTATGATCCGGCGAAGGCCGCCATGACTCGGTCGATCTCAGAACGAGCCTCAGGCTCCAATGGTGTCAGAGGCAGGCGAACGCGAGCGCAGTCGAATCCTCGTTGGCTCAAAGCGAACTTCACTGGCACTGGGCTCGGCCACTGGAACAGCACGCGAAAAACTTCTCTTAGGCTCTGATGGATTCGGGTTGCCGACGCAAGGTCTGTCGGTGCCAGGCGCATCATTTGCTTCAGCTCGCGGCCGACGACGTGGGCGGCGACGCTCACCAGGCCGAATCCCCCCAAACTCAAGATCGGGAGCGTCAGGCCGTCGTCGCCGGAGTACACCCGAAAGCCAGCTGGCACCCGGGCGCATACCTCGCTGATCTGGTTGAGGTTGCCGCTCGCTTCTTTGACCGCGACCACTTGGGGATGCTCGGCAAGCCGTAGGAGCGTCGGCGTCTCCAGGTTAATGCTGCTGCGAGGCTGGATGTTGTACAGCATCAGCGGCAGTTCGGTGGCCTCAGCAATCGCTCGAAAATGAGCTTCCAGACCGGGCTGGCCAGGCTTGTTGTAGTACGGATTGACGGCCATGATCCCGTGGGCGCCGCGTCGGGCCGCCTCTTGGGCCATGTGAATCGATTCGCGGGTGTTGTAGGTGCCCGCCCCGAAAATCACGGCGGCTCGATCGCCGACAGATTCTAAGACCGTCTCCAGCAGGGACAGTTTCTCAGTTGGGTCCAGTGTGGGGGACTCTCCAGTGGTTCCAGCCACGACCAGTCCGTCGTTTTCCATTTCATCGACCAGATAGCGGGCCACTCGGGCCGCTTCGGCGAGATTGACATCACCTCGCTCATCAAAAGGAGTCAGCATCGCCGTCAAAAGCGTGCCCCAATCTCGTGGTCCGTGAAATGCACCCATGACCTGAAGGTACCCCGCCGAGTACAATCGAAAACATCATGAAACTCCCCAAGCAGTTTGGCGGGCAAGGCATGGCCGGGATGATGCAAAAGGCACAAGAAGCCATGAAGCGAGCCCAGTCGCTCGAAGCAGAACTCGCCCACGAACAGGTCGAGGTCGATAAGGGCCCGATCAAAGCCGTCTTTTCTGGAACTGGTGACATGGTGAGCATCAAGATCGACCCGAGCTTGCTGAATGCGGACGAGGTCGACCTGCTCGAGGATATGATCGTCAGCACCGTCCGAGACGGATTCAAAAAAGCGACCGAGCTTCGCGAATCCAAAGTCGCTGAGATCACTCAAGGTCTGCCGCCCGGACTCTTCTAAATGAACGTTGCTCGGCCGCTCGCCCAGCTCATCGGAGAGCTCGAAAGGCTCCCCGGGGTGGGGCCCAAATCGGCCCAGCGGTTGGCGTACCACGTTTTGCGAATGACCGTCGAAGACGTCCAGCGTCTCAGCGATGCGCTTTGCCAAGCGAAGGAGCTGCTGAAGCTGTGCGAGGCATGTCAGAACGTGAGCGCCGAGCCGCTTTGTGAGATCTGCCGAGATGCGCGCCGGGACCCGCACATCATCTGCGTGGTCAGCGAACCTCGTGACATCGCCGCATTGGAGCGAGTCAACGAATTCAAGGGACATTATCACGTACTCCACGGCCTCCTTTCGCCGATGGATGGGGTCGGACCCGAGCAACTCAAAATGCGAGAGCTGATCGAGCGGCTCCGGGGTGAAATTCACGAGGTGATTCTTGCGACGAACCCGACTCTCGAAGGGGACGCAACCGCCCTTTATCTCGCCAAACTGATCAAGCCGATTGGGATCAAAGTCACCCGGCTCGCCCACGGGATGCCGGTCGGCGCCGAGTTGGACTACGCCGATTCGGCGACCCTGATGAGCGCGCTGCAATATCGGAGGGAGATGTGAGAGTCTTAGTCGTCGGATCAGGAGCCCGCGAGCATGCGCTTTGCTGGCGGCTGGCTCAAGAAGCGACCGAAGTTGCTTGCACGCCGGGAAATGCCGGCATCGCCCAGCAGTTTGAGACCCTCGGCGTCAAGGCGGGCGATTCGTCTGGCATAGAAGCTCTGGTTCGACGGAGCGGTTTCGACCTCGTCGTGGTCGGGCCGGAGCAACCGCTCATCGACGGGCTCGTCGATCACCTCCAAAGTGCAGGGATTGCGGTTTTTGGGCCGGACGCTGACGCGGCCAAGCTTGAAGGATCGAAGAAATTTGCCAAAGAAAAGATGCACCAAGCCGGGGTGCCGACGGCGGAATTTGGCGTCTTCACGGACCCCGAAGAGGCGCTCGAGTTTGCTCGGTCCCGCTTTGATGCCGGGCTTGGTGTGGCGGTCAAAGCGAGTGGGAATGCCCTCGGCAAAGGGGTGATCGTTTGTCATCAGCTGGACGAGGCCGAAGATGCCATCGGGATGATGCTGGTGGAGCATGAGCTCGGCGCAGCCGGGGCCACGATCGTCGTTGAAGACCGACTGGCGGGGCGCGAATTCAGCCTCCTCACGGTCTGCTCCGGGACTCATTTTCGTAGCCTCCCGGTCGCCCAGGACTACAAGCGCGCCCTCGACGGGGACCGAGGCCCCAACACAGGTGGCATGGGATCTTTTGCGCCGGCGAGTTGGGTCAGCAGCGATCTCATCGCCCGGACCGAGACCGAAGTCGTCGCGCCGATGCTGGAGCTGATGGCTCAGCAGGGAACCCCGTTTCGAGGCGTCCTTTTTTCGGGGATCATGGTGCAAGACAGCCAGCCGTACTGCCTGGAATACAACGTCCGGATGGGCGACCCGGAAACTCAGAGCGTGGTGCGACTGCTCGGAACTGGATTGTTGCCGGCTATGACGAGCGTGGCCCACGGATCAAACCAAATTCCGGCAATTGAAACCCAAACTGGCGCAGCAGTATCGGTGGTGATCGCGAGCCCCGGTTATCCGGGCAAGATCGAGACCGGTCTGCCGATTCAGATCGGGCCGATGCCAGAAGGGATCGAAGTTTTCCACGCAGGCACCGACGGGGCCGACGGCAGATGGGTCACGCAAGGTGGCCGAGTCTTGACGATCAGTGCCCATGCGCCGAATCCAGAAGACGCCCGGCGGTTGGCTTATGCGGGCGTTTCGGAAGTCCACTTTCCGGGGATGCAGTATCGCCGGGACATCGGGGCTTAATCAGAAAAAGCCCGAGGGCAGGTTCTCTGCGCTCGGGCTTTTTGAAACTTGGGCTTGGCTCGGGTTAGGGAACCGCCGCGCCCGTCGCTTCGCGGACGACTGCCTTAAAGGCGTCCATGTCGTGGATCGCCATTTCGCTCAGCATCTTTCGGTTGAGCGCGAGGCCCTTTGAATTCAATCCGTGAATCAGGTCGCTGTACTTGACTCCGCAGCTCCGGCATGCAGCGCTGATCCGCGCGATCCAGAGTCGTCGAAAGTCTCGCTTCTTAGCCCGGCGATCGCGAAATGCGTACTGCCCGGACTTCATCACCTGCTCGTGGGCTCGCTTAAAGACGTTCTTTTTACGTCCCCAATAGCCCTTGGCGAGGCCGATGATCTTCTTATGTCGCTTGTGGCGCATCACGCCACGCTTGACTCTTGCCATATGATTTTCCTCCGTTGTGGGTCAGGCTCGCTTCGATCACCAGGTCCCAGACGTGACGCCGGTAGTGGTCGAGGTTCGAAGCGAGAAGTGAATTAGATGCCGAGAAGCCTTCGGACTCGCTTTCGCTCGCCCTTAAAGAGCTCAGGTTCTTGCTCCAGGCGGCGCTTTTGTGCACCGCTCTTGTTGAAGAACATGTGGTTGTTGTACGACTTACGTCGCGTGATCTTCCCCGAGCCCGTTATCTTGAATCGCTTCGCCGCTGTCTTGTGCGTCTTGAGCTTTGGCATTTTTCTTTCCTTCTTTCACCGGCTTGGGAATCAGAATCATGATCATGAACTTGCCGTCGAGTGCAGGTGCCCGCTCGACAATTCCGACTTCGGCCAGTTGTTCCGCCACGGCCTGCATTTTCTTCAGGCCGATCTCCGGGTGAGTGATCTCCCGAGCGCGGAACTGACAGGATACCTTGACTTTGTTGCCTTCTGCAAGAAATTTGGTTGCGTTTCGCACCAGGATGTTCAGATCGTGAGGAGCGGTGCCTGGCCGCATCTTGACCGTCTTCATCTCCTGCTGTTTCTTTTTCTTGTTTTCTTTGTTGAGCTTTTCTTGGTCGTACTTGAACCGACCATGGTCGATGATGCGGCAGACCGGGGGCACCGCCTGGGGCGAAACCATCACCAAGTCGAGACCCTCTTCCCGGGCCATATCAAGAGCCTGGCGGCTCTGCAAAATGCCGATCTGAGTCCCATCCGAGCCGATCACCCGGATGTCGCGAAATCGTAAGACGCGCTCATTGATCAGCGGCCCCTCGTCTCGTGGGGGGCGGCCACGGTATCCGCCTCTTATCGCCGGTCACCTCGAACAAAAGATGTTTGCTTCTTCATGCTTCCCTAGTATAGCGTCAAGCCTATCGGATGGACGAGACTTTGAGTTCAAGAGTTGCGCGCTCTTGAAGAATTCGCCGCTCGTGCTGAGGTCCGAGTCGTTGGCCAGGTTCATTCTCGGTGAATTCTCCGAGATTCTTTGGCCGCCGGTTTCAAAGCCCCGAGAACGATTTACAGGAAATGGGCGCATCATTCCCAGGGCGAATTCTGTATTCTCTACAGCATGAGCCAAGACGCCATGATTTCTCGAAAGGACGTCCTCAAAGGACTTGTCTTGGGGCTCGGAGGCCTCGCCGTCCCCAGCCTGGGTTTGGCTGCATGGCAGAATCCGGCCCCGGCTTCTTCTAGCGCGATCACCCTCGACGACCTGAAGAGCTTCGCCAAGATCGCCGGGCTCAAAATGACCGACGAGGAGTTGAATCAGGTCCTCGACGAAGTGCGGCAGGCTCCCGCAGGCTATGCCATGCTCCGGACCCAGCCCCCGGCCAACGGCCTGCAGCCCAGCTCGGTTTTTCGGGTGCCGGGAGTGAGCCCCGATCCCAGACCTCGAATCTCCGTCCGGGTCTCTTCTGGACCGATGCTCTCGAACCCCAGCGATGAAGACCTGGCCTTCGCCACCGTTGCCGAGCTCGGAGCCCTCCTCCGAGCGAAAGAGGTGACGAGCGTCCAACTGACACGATTGGCTCTGAATCGGATGAAAAGATGGGGCGAACCGCTCAAATGCGTGGTCGCCCTGCTCGAAGAGCGCGCCCTTCAGCAAGCCGAGCGGCTCGATGCCGAATCCCGAGCAGGGAAGTGGCGAGGGCCTCTCCACGGGATTCCTTACGGTCTGAAGGACCTCTTTTCAGCCCGAGGAGCCCCCACTCAATGGGGAACAGCCGCCTTTCAGGGCCAAATCATCGACCAAGATGCGGCAGTCGTGGAGAAATTGGAGGCGGCGGGCGCCATTCTGGTGGCCAAAGTTTCGCTCGGCGCCCTGGCGATGAACGACAACTGGTTTGGCGGCCGCACTAAGAATCCTTGGAATCCCACGCAGGGAAGCAGTGGGAGTTCGGCGGGCTCGGCGTGCTCGGTTGCGGCCGGGCTGGTGCCGTTCGCCATCGGGACCGAGACCAGCGGCAGCATCGTGAGTCCGTCCCACCGATGCCGGGTCGTTGGATTCCGGCCGACGTTCGGCTCCGTCAGTCGCCATGGGGCGATGGCGCTCTCTTGGTCCATGGACAAAGTCGGTCCGATCTGCCGGTCGGCAGAAGACCCGGCCCTGGTGCTTGCGGCTCTGCTCGGCGCTGATCCTCGCGACCCCGGATCGGTTTCTCGGAGCTTCGTTTATGCCCCTCGCAAGGACCTCAAAGGCCAGAAGTGGGGCCTCTTGGGGCGGCCCGATCCCAAGGCTCAGTCCTTGCTCGAAGCAGCCGGGGTCCAGTTTCAGCCCTGGACCGCGCCTCCTTTGAATCCTGCCCTCGGTGCGATCATCGCCTGCGAAGCAGCGGCGGTTTTTGACGAAATCACTCGAAATGGTCGGCTCAGCCTCGTCACCGAAAACGAATGGCCGCAGATCTTTCGGGCGGCCCGGTTCGTTCCTGCGGTCGAATATCTCCAACTGGAGCGCGCCCGGACGTTGTTGATTCAAGCTTACAGCAAGGCTTTTGAAGGCCTCGACGGGGTTTTAGCCCCTGATCACGCCGTGGCGACGATCTATCCGATGAATCTGGCGGGATTTCCTCAACTCCTTTTGCCTTGGGGCGCCAACGATCGTGGCACCGAGCAGAGTGTGAGTCTATTGGGGTCGCCGCTCTCCGAGCCGAACCTGATTGCCGCCGGGGCTTTGCTCCAACGCTCGACCGACTTTCATCGAAGACGCCCCGACTTGACGAAGATTTAAGCCTTGCCTGATGTCCCAAATGGCCGCACCCCCGCCCCCGACCAAGAACCGATTGCCGGTCTACGACACGCTTCGCGGAGTCGCGATCTTAGGGATTTTGCTGGCGAACATCGCCGCATTTGGCGGACCGGTGGGCAAAGACTTGGTGGGCCTGTCAGTCCCGATGACCCCCACCGAACAGTGGGTTGATGCCGGCATCATCGCCTTCGTCACGGGGAAGTTCCGCTCGATGCTCGCGATCTTGTTTGGGGTGGGGATGGCGATGCAGTACCAAAAAATCGTGAGCTCAGGAGGGAAGTGGCCTGGTATCTACTTCCGACGGACGGGATGGCTGGCGGTGATTGGACTCGTTCATGGCGTCTTTTTTTGGTTCGGTGACATCTTGCTCATGTATTCGGTGACTGCGCTCATCGCGTGTCTCTTTCTGCAGGTCGCTCGACCGACGCTCAGCCTGATTGTCAAAGTTGCCGGGATCATCGCTCTGAGCTTGGGCTTGATGATCGGCCTCGGGATGCCGCTCCTCAGCGACTCGATGGCCCCGCCCTGGAATATCCAGCGCGAGATCGAGGTGTTTGCCACTGGGACCTATTTGGAACAACTCCAGTTCCGGAGTCTCGCATTTGCAATGATGGTGGCGAGCATGACGATGATGTTGCTCTGGTTGGTCCCGCTCTTCCTACTCGGCGCGCTCTGGTGCGAAGCCGGCATCTTGCGCAAGCCGTCGGCTCATCCGAAAGTCGTTCGCACCAGCCTCTGGGTAGCTTTTGGGGTCGGGCTCCCGATCGGCTTGAGTTCGTTCTACTTTGCTTCGATCGGCTCGTCATCCGCCCTTTCGATGATGGCCGAGCTCGTTTTGGGACCCTTGATGGCTCCTGGGTATCTCGTGGTGGTGGCCCTCATGGTCGAGAAGCGAGTGTTCCCGCGAGCGCTGGCTTGGCTGGCCCAGGTCGGCCGAGTCGCGCTCACGACTTACCTCGGACAGACACTGATCTGCACGGCCATCTTCTATTCCTGGGGCTTCGGACAGTTTGGGGAACTGACCTACGACCAGATGATGGGCGTGGTCGCTGGAGTTTGGCTCGTCAACCTGATCTTCGCCCAGGTCTGGCTCAAGTATTTTGACTTCGGGCCGGTCGAGTGGGGCTGGCGAAGCTTGACTCTGAAGCGAGTTCTGCCCATCCGCAAGCGCCCCGAGCCCGAGTTGGCACCGCCTCCGCTGATTTGATTAACATTTGGCTCCTTCAGATTTTGTCTGGAAACCCCGATACTCCGAATACCGTCATACCATGCGGCGGTGAATGTCACAAATCGGATGACTCAGATGGCTTCAGGCAACGAAAACTCGGCAACGCGATGGACTCTTTTTGCGCTTTTGGCGTCTTTAGGAGCCCTCTTGACTTGGTTCTTGGTTTCGAAACGACGAGACGAAGCCGGGCAAGATTCCGACGGCCTCGAAGGGCTCTTTCGTGTGTGTGACCGCGCCTTGAACAGCTTAGATCGCGACGAAAGCGCAGCCTAGCCCGCCTCGAATCTCTCAAGAGACCCTCTTCCCTGGACCCTGCCGATTCCAGAATATATTTCTGATAATCATTATTATGAGTATTTTCAATTTGATGGGGTGAGGGGGGGGCTTCCCTGAGGCGCAGACTTCAGTCCTCGGCCGGAAGACCCACTAGGGCGCGGATGATCCGCATCTCCTCGGGCGTGACGGGCATCACGCTCAGACGCTGACCGCGCTGGACGACGCCCATCGCTCCGAGCTCGGGGATCGTGCGAATCTCCGCAAGTGGAATGATCCGAGGATATCGGCGTCGGAATCGGACATCCACGGCGAGCCATCTTGGAATCTCTCGCGGCGACTTCGGATCGAAGTAGTCGCTGGCCGGGTCGAATTGGGTCGGATCGGGGTACGCCAAACTGACGACCTCCATTTCGCCTACGATGCCACTCGGTTCGGCATTGGAGTGATAAAACAACGCCCGGTCGCCGATCTGAAATTGATCGCGAAAGAAATTCCGCACGGTGTAGTTCCGGCAACCTTCCCACATGTTCACCCCTTCTCGTTCGAGGTCATCGATCGAATAAGTGTCGGGTTCGGATTTCATCAGCCAGTATTTCATCTTGTCCATCTGGAATCAGCTTGAGCTGGTTCGTGCGGGGGGTCGGCCCGCAGGCTTGAGGTGGTGCTGGAGTCGAAGGAGCAAGAGTTCCAGAGCCTCGTATCCTGTCGCTCCCAAGTCAAGCTGGCCCTTGAGTCGAGCATCGGCATCGGCGAGCTCTCGAAACGCCTGGGAAAGTTGCCCAAATCGAATCGATCGGGCCGATTGCATGATCCGATTCCGCTTCCATTCTGGCTCTTTTGCGAGGTTGGGACGTTCAGGCATCAGGTGGCTGAGGCTGGACGAATCAGCACCCGGGGAGACGTTGGAGTCCAAGTAGATCCGCGCCTGCCAAAGCAGTCGCAGTTGGCTATGCAAGGTCGGCAAGATGCTGCGAAATGCAGTCTCTTCGGCTTTTTGATTGGACTGCATCAGGATTCTCAGGTGTCGATGCGCCTCGGGGAGTCGCCCGGCCAAGGTGGCATCCAGCATCTTGAAGACGTTCCACTCCCGGGTCGTGATGACGGAGGCCTCAATGTCTGCTTCGCGAATCTGCTTTTCGTCTCCGACATAGAGAATGAGCTTCTGCAGCTCTTCGCTCGCCAGGGTGACGCTCTGAGCGGTCTTTTCGATCAGCAATGAAGCCGACGCTCGGCTGAGGGTCTTCCCTGCTTGCGCGGCCGCTTGGACCAGATATTCTTGGATCTGTCCGACTTCGATTTTGGCCAAAACGACCTCGGCATAACCGGGCCGGGCCTTGGATTTGAGCCCCGAGACGGCCTTTTCCCAGCTTGTGGCGAGGCTGGCGAGGTCCCGTTGCTTCGACTCATCGCCGACTTCGTCATCGACAACCAGCAGAATTCGGCCAGTCTCAGGCAGCTCGCCCAGCTCTTTCCAAACGCTCGCATCGACGTCGCGTGGTGACCCGAGTCGCAGCAGGTGTCGCACCACAACGGTCCGGTGAGTGCCGAGAAAAGGGGTGGTCGATGCGGTTTGAATCCAGTCTCGGGGCCCACGCTCACTTGCGACGACTGACTCGCAGTCAAAGTCATCTGGACCCGATTCCCACAATTCGAGGAGTTGGTGAAGGGCTTGCTCGCGAAGGCTCGACTCCTCGCCCGAGATGAGGACGAACTGAGCTCTTGCGGCGCTGTCGAGCTTGATCTTCATGCGGCTTTCCGAGATTTGGGCGAATCCGACTTGGCGTTATGGAGGGCGGCGATCCGCTGCCGGATCGACTTGAGTTCACTCTCGCTGGGGGTGTGACCGGAGAAAATCCAATTCTCCAAGGTCTTGCTGAGGTCTTGGGCTTCCGCGATGTGACGTCCCAGTAGGGTCTCGATCCGCTGAAGGTGCTCGTTCGGGGTTTCGAAGATGTGTCTTCCCCGCCCGGTTTGGGCTTGGAGGGCTCTTTGGAGTCGAACGAAGGTGGAGTCGAGCGCTCTTTGGCGATTGACTTCGGGATCGCGCGTTCTTCGCTGAGTCGGCCACGCCAATACGACGACGAGCAGGGCCGCGCAAAACGTGAGTCCGATGTTGATCAGCGTTTCGGTGTCGGCCATTTCGTACCACTTTTGCTCAGGAACCGGGATACCGCCGCGATTGCTCCCCGGCGCGGTGTCGGCTCGCTCGGTGGCATCAAAAGCGACCCAGCCGGCACCTTCGAAGAACACCTCGGCCCAGGCGTGGTAATCACTGGCCCGGACGGTGTAGAAGCCGCGAGCATCCGGGACTTCAGGCTGCATCAGAAAGCCGGTGACATATCGGCTCGGGAGCCCCACCGAGCGGGCTAGAAGCGCGTACGCGCTGGCGAAAAGATCGCAGTATCCGCGCTTGGATTCAAAGAGGAAGTATTCGACCGGGTCGGCGCCAGGTGGGGCCCGCTCTGCCTGGAGGTCGTAGGTGCATCGCTCGGACAAGGCGTCGAGGATTGCATCGGCCTTCGCTCGGTCCGTATTGCGACCTTGAACGATCTGGCGGGCGAGGGCTCGAACTCGATCGGGAATCTCTTTGGTCTCATAGTAGCCCGCGGCGTTGCTCCAAGGCGGCACCGGCGGGTTGCCAGCTTTGATCCCCGGACTCTTGGGCCCCGCCACCCAAGCTTGGCCCTGATAGATCACGCCTTGGGTGAGACCACTTTCGACCCACAACGAACCGTCAGAACGAATGCGAAGATCCAGATCGTCGAGCTCATGCGAGCGATATTCGCCGGGCCAATAGGGAGTTCGGTGAAGGCCAGACTGGATGACGACCTCGAAGTCGATGGACACGGGGTCCTTGAGGGTGGCGAGACCGTCATAAAGAAAGTTGTCTCGTCGGCCGTACTTTTGAACATCCGCTTCAGTCATCGGGTGAGCCAGTCGAACCCATTGAGAGCCCTGGTACGTGCCAAAAGTTGTCCCTCGAAGCAGCCTCGGCTCAGCGATCTTGACGCTCAAGACCGGGATCGGCGAGATGTTCCCAGCGGGCCCGCGGCCGATGATCGCCGAGTTGGAGTCTCCGCCAAAGGACATCCTCCCCGCCGCAATCGGGGGAGGCTGAATGGTCGTCAATGGCAGGGCGCCAGCGACGCCTTGGACGGTGGATTGAAACGCAGGCGCCCCCAATAGGCTGAGCAGCACAATCACCAATGCCGACGCCAAGGCAATTTCAGGCCCTGCCATCCACCGCCAGGGTCCCTTTTTCAGTTGGTCATGATCGCTTTGCCCCCGGGCGGCGGCGGTCCGAAGCATCGTTCGCAGGTGACTCCGTGCAAAGAGCGTGACTGAGCAGGCCAAGAACAAGAAGAAGAGCCAGACGGCGCCCCCATAGATGTCCCACGAACCGACGAACCCAAAGAGCGCAATACAAGGGACCGACAAAAAGAGGAGCGTGTGATCGCGCCAAGCCACTAATAAGCCCCCGAGCATCATCCAGCTCAAGATCCCCCCGATCAAGATCGAACGGGGATAACCGCCTTCGGGCAGCAGACTATTCAGGCGGAGCGCAAAGACAATCGACAGGGTGAGGACGACGACGAGGGCGATGCCGTCATAACGGGCGATCTTGGTTTTGCTGATCCAAAAAGAGTTCGCGACCCCGAGGATGGCGGCCGCCGCCATACAGACGGCAAAAAAGAGCGCGACCGTCGGCCGGCTGACCGACATGCCCGAGCTGTAGGCTGCGGCGATCGCTCCGGTCGCGGCCAAAAGCTGGTCAATCCAGCTCGCATGCAGACGGTCGCTCGGCTTCACAAGAAGGCCTCCACTTTGGGCATGAGCCGAACATCGGCGCCAGCGGCACGAAGCTGAGCCAGATACCCGGCGTCGGCGGCGTTTTCGCGTCCGGGGCGAGGCACCCCCCCATAAGCCTCCATGTCGTAAATCAAGCAGACTTTCTGAGTGAACGGCAGGTCTCGAAGGACTCCAGGCAGGCCGGGATCGGCCACCGACATGAAGAGGTAGAGCGAGGCGCCTTGGCCGAGTTGCTCTCGATGCTGGCGGACGGCATAGCTGATCGGTTCGTCTTGGTCGGCCTGAATGTCCAGCAAAATCTCATCGACTTCGGCCATGCGCTCGGTCGACGGACCCTGAGGACGGGCCTCGGGCTCCAAGCCGGGAAACAGGATCACCGATCCCAGCCGGAGCATCGTCTCGGCGAGGTGCTTTGCGTGCCCACACATCGCCTCCAAGCTGGAGACCTCATTGACGCCCGGCTTCGAAATCCGGGGGGAGATGTCCGAATTCCGGGATTGTTGGATGAAGAACGAGGCCCCTTGCGGCGAGCCGCTCTCGAACTCCTTAACCAAGAGCTTGCCGCCTTTGGCGACTGACTTCCAGTGGACGATTCGCATCGGGTCGCCGGGGGCGTAGTCGCGCAGGCCTCGCGGCTCAAGCGAGGCCCCGCGCTGAGACCCGGTCTCGATCTCCCCCATCCCCCAGCCAAAGCTCGGCGCAATCGGCACATCGACGGGGATCGCAATCGGATAGACGGTGACTTCGGCGGGCTCTGTTTCGAAGGTCTTGGTGGCGCTCACCAAGCCCAGGGCGTCTGTCCCGTTGACCCGGACTTTGTTCCAGTGATAGCGCCCTCGTTTGAGCGGGATGAAGCTGTAGGTCGCCCGGACGGGCTGATCAAAACAAGGCGCAATCGGGAGCGGCAAGGTCCGGTCCTTGAGGCTCAGACGACTCGGGAGGAGGTCTTCGATCAAGACCAGCGGGCGCTTGATCCGGCGCTCGCTCCAGACGGTCAGCGCGATATCCACTCGTTGCCCGACCGTCGCCCGGTGGGTCGCGACCCGTTCAAACCGGAGCCCACGAACACTCAGATAAGCCTGGAGTCGACACGCCAAGATCAGCGCGATCATGGCCGTGCTCATGTAGAACAACGAAGCCGAATTGACCATGACCGCCATGATCAAGAGGAAGATCGACGAGATCGACGGAACAATCCCTGCTATTCGCCGAATCATGTCGTTATCCGACCGGCAGCGGCACGGTGACCGAAGTCAGAACCTCGCGCACCACATCTTCCTGGGACCCTCCTCGCGCCCGAATCTCGGGTCGAAGAATGATCCGGTGGCCGAGCACCATCGGGGCGACGTTCTTGACATCGTCGGGCGTGACAAAGCTTCGGCCCTCCATCGCCGCATGGGCTTGGGCCGCATTCATCAGGTGGAGCGAGCCTCGCGGCGATCCGCCGAACTGCAGAAGCGGATGAACGCGAGTGGCCCTTAGAATCTCAACGATGTACTCGCGAATTCGCGGATCGACTCGAGTCTCCCGGATGGCGAGCTGAGCTTTCTCCAGGCTTTCCGGGCTCGTGACCTGCTGGACATGGTCGATCGGATTGACGATCTGCTGGGCCTCCAAAATCGCGAGTTCGGCTTCGGCATCGGGATACCCCAGCGACAAGCGGGCGAAAAATCGGTCGAGCTGAGCCTCAGGAAGCGGATATGTCCCGGTCATGTCGATACTGTTTTGAGTCGCAATGACAAAGAAAGGTCGAGGAAGAGGCCGGGTCACCCCGTCGATCGAGACTTGGCGCTCCTCCATCGCCTCCAGTAAGGCGGATTGAGTCTTCGGAGTGGCGCGATTGATTTCGTCGACGAGAACGACGTTGCCAAAAATCGGTCCTGGGATGAACGAAAACTGTCCGTCTTTTTGGCTGAAGATCGACGTGCCGGTGACGTCGGTCGGCAACAGGTCTGGGGTGAACTGAATCCGGCGGAACTCGCCTCCCACGGCTTTGGCGAGCGCTTTGGCCAGGGTGGTCTTCCCCACCCCGGGGATGTCCTCCAGAAGCAGGTGGCCGTTGCAGAGCAAAGTCAGGATCGCGCGGTGGATGACTTCCCGCTTCCCGACAATGGCTTTTTCAACCTCCTGCGCAAGCGCTTGGGTCATCGATGCGAGTTGGACAGACGCTTCTTGCACATTCATGAGATCGATTCGTCGACGGGGCGGCTTGGGAAGTTATACTCGGATTCATGCCGAGAAGTTTGAGCGGTGGGGCCAAGGGACTCTCTTTCGCCAGGCTCTTTGCCGATGGTTTGAACTGTGAATTCACCGACGAGTCGAACCGTTTGATCGGTTCAATCCCGTCCCATGGATAACAGATTTCTATGACGCAAGACCCGAACCGCACCATCTTGGGCGCGCCGCCGACCTTGGACCCCAACCGGACTATTCTGGGGACGGCCCCCAGCTTGAACGCGACCCAAACGATCAAGCCCGTTCAGTGCCCTGTTTGCAAGACCTTCAATCCGCCCGGCGTGATCTATTGCGTCGATTGCGGTCTGATCTTTGATCGGGCCCTTCCCCCGGATGCGTTCGGGGCACCTGCCGTTCAGTTGCCGGTGTTGATCGACCCCCAGGGCCGCGAATATCCCCTTCGAATGGGGGCGAACGTCCTCGGACGACAAGGCGACCTGATCGTCGAAGACACCCGCGTTTCCCGCCGGCACGCTCAGATCGATCTCGAGGGCTCAGAGGTCTGGGCCTCCGATCTCGGATCGACCAACGGCACGAAAGTTCGTGGACAAGCTCTCGCGGCGGGCCAAAGAGTTCAGCTGAGTCATGGCGAAACCGTCGATTTGGGAGGATGGACCCTAACGCTGGCCATGCCCGGCGAAGCCGCCAAGACCCAAATGCCGGTGAGCAACAAGACGGCGGCCATTCAGGCCGCGCCCTCGATCGAAGGGTCTGCTTCGTTAGAGATCAACGGTGAAAAGGTCACCCTCAAAGAGGGCGTCAATCGCTTTGGACGGCGGGCCGACAACGATGTCGTCATCGCGGACCCCTATGTTTCGGGTTCGCACGGGACGTTCGAGCTCATCGGAGACGAGGTCTATCTGATCGACACCGGCAGTTCGAACGGGACGCTCGTGAACGACGCCAAGCTGGAATTTAACCAAAAGACGCGCCTCTCGGCCACGGACGTCGTGCGAATCGGCACGGTCGAAATCCGCGTCCTTTATCGCAATTCGGAGAATCATGGACGAGATCACGGCGAACTTTGAACCCGTAGCCACGCTGGAGGCGGCCCCGCTCCGCTTTCGTCTGCGCACCCAAGTCGCGGCCAAGTCGGACCTCGGCCGAGTCCGAGAAAACAACGAAGACAAGTTCGAATACTATCTGCCCGAAGAGGACGCCGTTTTGGTCCGCCGGGGGCACGCCTACCTGGTTTGTGACGGGATGGGCGGCCACGCCGCCGGTCAGATCGCTTCTGAACTCGCGGCAAAAACCTTCCTCGGGGTGTATTACGACCATCCTTCTCCTGAGGTCGAAGTTGCCGCTCGGTCGGCCGTCCAGGCGGCCCATCGGTTTGTGACCGATGTGGGGCGGGCCGTTCCCTCTCGGCGAGGCATGGGCACCACGCTCAGCGCGCTGTTGATGGTCGAAGACCGGGCTTGGCTGGTCCAAGTCGGCGATTCGCGCATCTATCGACTTCGGGCCGGCATCCTGACCCAGCTCTCGCAAGACCACACGTACGCTGACGAAATGGTCCGGCAAGGGCTCATGTCGGCGGAGGAAGCCAAATCGAGCCCGTACGCCCACGCTCTGACCCGGGCCATCGGCGGCGAAGGTGATTTTGAAGCCGACGTCGAGAGTTTTGATCTTCAGCCTGGAGACCTCTATCTGCTTTGCTCTGATGGGCTCGTCAACCACGTTCCCGATGCTCGAATCTTGGAACGCCTCCAGCAACCGACTCTTTCGGCGGCGGCTTGGGACTTGGTTCAGGACGCTCTGGCCGATGGCGGCAGCGATAACTGCACCGTCTTGTTGGTTCGCGTGGACGAGCTCGAACGGGTCTGATCCCGGGTCCTTTGCGGACGGCGCTTGCTCGCGGCGGCTTTGCGGTATAATTTCGTTTCGTCTGGGGAGTTGCCCGAGCGGCCAATGGGAACAGACTGTAAATCTGTCGGCGAGAGCCTACGCAGGTTCGAATCCTGCACTCCCCACCAGACCCCCACCTTTCGAGAAGCTTTCAAAGCGGTTTGTGCCCACCTCCTCGCCCATTCGCGCCAGAATCCTGTATTCTGATCGGGTATGGATCCGGATGGAATTATTAAACTCATCACGACCGTTTCGCTCCTGCCGATTTTGGGCCTGACGGGGCTCATCTTGGTGCGGCGGATGATCGATGGCGAGCTTTCCGCCGCCGTGGGGCTGGGCGGCATCATCGCGATGTTCGGGCTCTTTGCCGTTGCGATCACGACCACATCTCCATGGATCGGGGGTGGGGTCTTGGTGCTGGCGATCACGTTGGTGGTGTTCTTCCCGTTCGCCGAAAACATGCTCGCCGAGCATGAGGTCGAGGTGATGGATCTGGGCAAGCTCGAAGCCGCCTTTCAGACGGTCAACGTGCAAAAGGACAACGTCGCGGCCCGATTTCGACTGGCCGAGCTGCTTGCTGAATACGACTTAAAGCTTCCGGCGGCGGTCTTTGCTGAGCAGACCTTGAACGGGCTTTCGACGGTCATCGACCCGATCAAGAACGCTTCGATGCGAGACTACTACCAGACCGAGGAGTCTCGCGCTCGGCTGTGGCGTCGCCAGGCGGAGCGTCATGCGAATCCTCCGATTCGGTGCCCAGGTTGCAAGCACATGAATCCGCCGACTTTAATCGTCTGTGAGCGGTGCCAACAGCCTCACCTTTTGGAGCTGATCCGTCAGCGACGGGGGCGCAGCGGAGCCGGCGGCAGACTCGTGTTAGCCTGGATCGTCATTGCGATCTTGATGGGAACGGCTCTGTTTGTGTTCCCGCTCTTGCCGTCAAGCGTGGCCGCGCCGGTGATGTTGGCGGCGATTGCCGCTTCGGGAGTTGTCTTGTACTTTCTCTTTGCCAAGCGCCGAATTGCCTAGCGCGATCCTGAGACGACCTCTTCGGCCTCCAGGCTGAACTGGATTCGGACTTCGTAGGCTCGAGGCCACGGCAAGGAGATTTCGACGTTTCGAAGGTCGCGGAAGACGAATTGCCGAGTCCCGGCAAAGAATCGGCGGCCCATGAATTGGGCCCGAAAAGTCTCATCCAACCGCCGAGACAGGTCTTGGTGCACAAAGTCGTCGATAACTTCGAATTCGTTGCCGTACGTCTCTTCGCGACTGGCTCGGGGGTTCGCGTCGATCATCGCATACGCCTGAGGCCGAGTGAAGCGGTGGTAGAGAAAGTCGTTGACCAGTCGGTGGAGCAAAAAGGCCCGCTGGTTGATCTCTCGCTCGACCGGGTCGACCTGCAGTCGTCGAGAAAGGAGGAACACATTCGCGGCCGGGATCACGGTCCCTAGGCTGTTTCCAGCCGTGTTCCAACCGGCGTACGCCAAAAGCCGGGTGGCTAGACCCGATTCGGTCAGCGCCGAAAAGAGCTCCGGATCGCCCGTCCCGGTCTTGCCCAGATTGATGTCGGCGACGGCAACCGGGAATCCCTGGCCGACCTCGCTCCGCACCGAATCCAAGAAGGTCAGGAACGAGAGGGTTCTCGGCTCGGGGGTGTTGACGAAGAGCGTGTAGTCGAACGATTCGCCTTCCTGGGCGAGTTGGGCGCCACTTGCGATGAGCTGCTCGTTGAGGCTGAGTTCGACGGGCCTCGATTCATACGCCGCGATCTTGGTTCGACCTAAGTCGTCGGCATACACGACTCGGACCCGGGGCATCCATTGGACCTCATCCAGGAGCGCCCGGCTCATGAGGACATTGCCCAACTGATCGATGCCTTGACAAAAAAGCGCTTTGCCCCCGAGCTTGAGATTGGTCGCCATTTCTCGCAACCGAGCGGTCTCGGCCAGATGAGGCCCCATCGGCTGGGCGTCATCTTGGCCCAAAACGAGGAAATCAAAGACTCCGCGCGCGGTCATTCGCATCACTTCTTGGTTGATGCGCGAGTTTCGATCCCGGGCCGACTCATAGCGCTGAATCTCCCCGGCCGGGATTTTGGCCTCAAGGTTGCGCAGGGACCGCAAGGTCTCCGGACTCGCGTCGATGCGATACTTCGCTTTGAGCTCGGCATAGCGTGCGAGGTGCCCTCGCCAATTCGCCGTCTGGCGTGTGGCAGTCGGTGCCAGCCGCATGATGGAGCCGAACCCATAGAACGGGACTTGGGGATTCTCTCGGCGAAGCTTCCAAAGCGAGCGCAAACGCTGAACGGCAGTCGGATACGGGGTGTCGGGCACCCGCGAGGCGATCAGGCCGCCATAGGCGATCATATCCAGATTGACAATCACCGTGTCGAACTTGGAAAGGTTTTGTTCCCGCATCCAGCGCAGGATTCGGGCGGGCTCACCAGGCGAGGTGAACTTCCCCAGCATGTCCGAAGGGGGCGTGACGACTTCGACATCCGCCATCGACCCAATCATTTGGGCAAACTGGGTCACCGCTGGCCGGTCGTCGATGGGGATCAGCAAGATGCGTTGCCGAGCCTGCGGGGCGGGGGTGGCCAGGACCGACGAAACGACGTCTTGGCCCATCGACCAAGCCGCTCCCAGGAGACCTACCCCGAGCGCGATCCATCGCCCCATCTGATTCATGAGAGTACCCTACTGAACCTAGACGAACTGAAAATCCCGAAAGATGCAGTCCTAGACCCGGCAAGCACGAACAGGAAAACCCTGGGTATATTCGCTCTTGAGTCGAGCCGGTAGCTCAGTCGGTAGAGCAACGCCCTTTTAAGGCGTGGGTCCTGGGTTCGAGCCCCAGCCGGCTCACATTCTTTAGGCCGCTTGATCAAAGAGTTTGTGGAATCGAGCCAGGTCAAGCCGTCCGATCTCCTTGAATTGGAGTCCGATTCGGAATTTGTACTCTTCCTCCTCGGGTGTCAGAGGTCGGCAATATCGGACTTCCGCGGTGCAGCCGATCACTCCGCCTTCGCTCTTAATCTCCAAGGTCACGACGTCGCCTTTCCGAGCGTGGACCGGCGAGATGATGCCGATGCCGTTGGGCGAAATGTCCACCGCTTGGATCGGGGTTCGATTCTCTTCTTGGGTGATTGCGCCCGGCATTCGATCAACCTGCACTCGAATCTGTTGGTCGCTCTCCAGAACCTTTGGGTCTGTCACCATGACGAATCGAAGGTGCGTCTCGTCTCGAATTTGGTCTAAGACCGTGTCGCAGAGCGCCCGTAGACCCGACCCATGAATCTCTAAGAAGAACTGGTCACCATGCGCAAAGTCAAGCTTAAGGCCCGATTCCAAGTAGAGAAGCTTTCCGTCGATGGACTGAATCCAGCCGAACGCCGCTTTTGCGTCGCGCTTGCGTGTGAATCGGACCCGTGTCCCCGAAACCACCCGCCGCTTGAGGTCTAGCCTTTTTCCCTCTGCCATATCCCAACCCGTCCTGCCGCAGAAACGGCAGAACAACCCAGAATAAAGTTTTGGAGGTTAGTGGTCTATTTTTAGGTTCTGTCGACAATTCCCCGGGACTTCTCGTAGAAACACGAGTGAGCAATAATCCTGAAAGTTCAATGGTTATCGACAAACTGGCGCTCGCTCAGGATCAGTTCATCATCGAATGGGGCCGCATGAGCTCCAGCTGGGGCATCAATCGGACGATGGCCCAGATTCATGCCCTCTTGCTGGCCACAGGCAAGCCGCACAGCATGGACCAGATCATTGAGCGGCTCTCAATTAGCCGGGGAAACGCCTCGATGAATCTTCGAGAGCTTATGGATTGGGGCATTGTCCGGCGGATTCGGCGGCCAGGCGACCGGAAGGACACGTATAGTTGTGACGCCGATCCCTGGGCCATCTTTGGGAAGGTGGTTCGCGAGCGCAAGCGACGGGAGCTCGATCCAACGGCGGCCGCCATCCAAGACTGCCTGGAGCTCCTCCCGAGCGAAAGCGAGAACCCAGAAACCGAGGTCTTTCGCACCAAGATGACTCAGCTATTGGAGCTGTTTTCGGTGATCGATGCAATTTTCAACGAGGTCTTTCGGACCGACGAGACGTTGCGGCAAGCGTTTGCTCCCTATGTGGGCCACGCCGAGCGGTAATCTCGCGGGGTGAAGCCGCCTCGTGTCCCGCTCATTCTGCGCCCGACTCCCCTTCACCGACTTCCCCGCCTGAGTGCTGAACTCGGCATTGACCTCTGGATCAAGCGGGACGATCTCACCGGGTTTGCGCTCGGAGGTAACAAAGGCCGCAAGCTAGAATTTCTGCTCGCCGACATGGTGCTCAAGCGCACGACGGCGGTGGTGACCTGCGGCGCTGTCCATTCGAACTTTATTCGTCAGCTCGGGGCCGCGTGCAGCATCCGCGGGCTTCGCTGTCTCGCCTTGGTGATGGATTTACCCTTCGAGCCGGGGTTCGAGATCGCGAACGTTGGGGTCGGTCCGGGCGGGAATCGCTGGCTCAATGAGTGGCTGGGAGTGGAGGTTCACGAGCTGCCGAACGGCAGTTGGGACGAACTCTTCGCCCAGACCGAGGACCTCGCCCAAAGGCTTGAGGCCGAGGGTGAGACGGTCTATCGGATTCCCGTCGGAGGCAGCTCGCCCTTGGGGGCGTACGCCTTCTTCGAAGCGGCCGAAGAGATTCGGACCAACCCGTTCTTTGACTCCATCATCTGCCCGAGCAGCAGCGGGAGCACTCAGGTGGGCCTGTCGTACGCACTTCACGGGGCTCAAACTCATGTGATCGGTATCTCGTGCGATCCGGAGCCCGACCTGCTTGAGGAGCTCAAGCGGCTCTGCTACGGTCTGGATGACCTCTTAGGGCTGGACCGTCGGGTGGCCGCGGAGTATCTCAACCTTCGGTACGATTTTGTCGGGCCCGGCTACGGGGTCCCTTCCCCCGAGGGCCTCGCCGCCCTCGAACTGATGGCCCGGACCGAAGGGATCTTCCTCGATCCGATTTACACCAGCAAGGCCTTTGCCGGGCTCGTTCAGATGGTCCGACAAAAGGAGATCCGAGGCCGAGTGCTCTTTTGGCATACCGGCGGAATCCCTTCCCTCTTTACGGTCCCACCCTCGGCCCGAATTCAATCGGCCGAGATTGCGATAGACTAAGAATATGTTGAAGGTTCGTTTGTGCTTGTTGGCTTGGGTGGGAGCGCTCGGCGTTTGGGCGTCGGCTTCGACTCCGTATGTTGATCCGGGCGGAGCGTTTGCGATCCAGCTTCCCAGCAATTGGACGGCGGAGCGCACGCAGCTCGAAGAAGGACTTTTCTACACCGAAGCGACCCGAAAGGACTTGGAGCAAGGCCCCCATGTGGACGTGATGATCCAAGAACTCGACATCGCGATTCCACCCGCTCAGCACGCTGAGGTCAATCAGGCCATGGCTCAGGCAGTCAAGCAACTCCTGAGCTCAGAAGGCAGCATCGTCCGAGAATCGGCCAAGCCGTCCACGTTCGACCAACGGACAGCGCTTCGGACTGACCTCGACTACAAGGATAGCGAAGGCAATCTTCAGCGAGGAGCGCTGGTCACGGTCTGCGGGCCCAAGCGGGTCTTCGCCATCTTGATCTACGCTCCCGCAAACGACGCAAAGATGCTCGCCGAAGCCGAATCCGTGGCCCAAACGTTGGCTTTGGAATCCCGGACGCCACGCTCGGCTTCAGGAGTTCAATCCGGCTCGTCGATGCTCGATAAAGCTTCGCTCAACCGGCTCGCCGGGAGCTTCAAGTCCAACCTGAAGCGAAAAAGCGAGAATGATGTGTTGGTCCCGGGCGATCCGCCGCTCACCTACGGCTCGGTCGCAAACTTCGTGAACGTCATCGAGATTCTTTTCGACATCCAACTCACCGAAGTCGAGTTCAACGCCACTCAAGAACGATTTATTGAGTATTACAACAAGCAGGACGCTGAGGGAAAGCGAATTCTCGCTCAACAAGGGGCCCAGCTCTTGAGGTCCCTCACCACCGGGACCGCCGCCGAACGGGAGCAGAGTCGCCAAGAAGGCCGTGCGGTCTTTGAAAACGCCTTTCAACGGGGCGCCGAAATGGGGATCGGCTACGCCGAAGTGATGTGGAAGGCGATCACCCGGCGCAAGACCGAATTGGCAGAAACCAAAGCGAAGCCCAAGCGCGAAGACTGGGACCAAGAGATCACTGAGGGCGACCTCGATGCCACCCTCGAGATGCTCTACTTTATGTGGGTGGCATCGGGCCGCGATGCCAGCGACGTCACGGCCGAGGACGTCGAGAAGGTTCGCCAGATGATCATCGACGCCTTGCCAACGATGGATCCTCAGCTTCAACTCGTGATCGCCAATGCGCCGCGAATCTACGCCGGGCTCCGCCAGGATTGGATGAAAGCGAGTCCTCAGCGCCGATTGGATCTCGCCCAGGTCTTTGGAGCGTGCCTGGATGAGTGGGGGATCGGAGCTCAAAGTAGCTTTGAATCGACTGGCACCAGTAGCGGCGGGGGCGAGTCGCTCAACGCCCAGATCGCCCAAAACACGGCTTGGAACGCCGCGAAAACCTGGAGCACAACGACCTCACCCTAAAGCCAACTGAGCCGGCTCAGATCGAGATCTGAGTCGGCTCAGTTGAAACGCAAAGTCACGCGCGATTGCGTCGGCGCATCAGGGCGGCGACGCCCGCACCCAGCACGAGCATCGTCATTGGCTCGGGAACGACTTCGACGGCATCGATCCCTCGATAAGACGGCTGCGAAGGCTGCGGGCCCTGGGTCACCATGACGTATTCCATGAACCCAGACGTCGAGAGCGCTGTAAATTCGAACCAGCGCACCTGCCAGGTGAGGCTGAGCGTGTTCGCGAGCAACGACCCAATGTACTGAGAGTTGTAGTAAACGTCGATGTCTCCAAAGCCCGTGTACGGCCCGCCGTACGGGGCGGCCCGCCCGAGGTTGTCGGTAATGGTCGCGGCAGAGACTCGGTAGCGCTTGCCGATTTGGAGACCCGTGACCTGTTGTCCAAAGGCTTCGGCGATTCCGCCAAAGGAAGGGCTAGCGGCAAACCCGACAAATCGAACGCCGTGATACGCACTCACGCCCTGCATCATGTTGTTGTAAGGTGGAATGCCGTTCAGGTCCCATCCGTCGGCCCCAGTATTGTCATAGGTGTCCGGGCTATAGCTGGTCATCGTCCAAGGGGCCGGGACGCCCCCGATGTTGAAATTGGGTCCACCGGGTCCGTGGACTTGCCCATTTTCGAAGCTCCCGTTCGTGATAAAGCCGAACGCGGAGCTGCAACCGACTAAAAAAGCGACGAGCGCAAAAGATCGTTTCATGTGTTTTCCTCTCAACTGATCACAGGACATCCTGTGCTTTCGAACTCATTTCATCAGAAAAGGGTGCGGTCGACAAGGGTTTTGGGGTGACAATTTGGGACATGCCTTAAAACTGTCGTACACTGTTTGGAGAGGCAACCTCATCGAACCCTCCTGTTATGTGGCCGAATATCGCAAGCAGCATCGCCTGAGTCAGAACGATCTGGCGCGGCGGTTGAGTGTGTCGTTGCGGACGATCAAGCGGTGGGAGTCGGGCGACTCCAAGCCGTCAGCTCTCTTCTGGCAGATGCTTCAAACTCCACTTCAAGTCTCGCTCCAGGATCATTCGTTCGATCCCGGGCTGTTTTTGCAGATTCACCGGCGGATGCGGCTGCTGACGCTCCGTGAAACAGCGTCGCACCTCGCGATCCCCGCTTCGACGCTCCAACGACTTGAGTCCTGCTCGGGAGGATTGACGATGCCTCAAGCCAATCTTCTCGTTCTCCAGCTCCCGAGTCCACCCGACCCCCCCCCCCGCACAACTTCCCTCCTTGGAGAACCGCACTGGGAATGTTCGAAGGGCTCACTTAGCCGAAGTGCTGGAGCAGGCTGTGGCCGTTTGCTTCAGTTCAGATCGGCGTCGCGCTCGCGCCACGAACTATGAGTTGCTCACCAAGCTCTTAGAATTTGGCGATCACGCTTCCGCGGGAAGATTGGCCCAGCAGTCGAGATGGTCGGCCTGCGATTCGGGCAACTTCATCAATCAGCATTTTTGGGGCGCCTCGGTGTGGGCTGGCTATCCCAAGATCAAGGTGCCCGAGGTGGCCGCTCGCCGCGCGGCTCAGCTGAATCGAATGATGCCCCGTTTTGAAAGCGACAGCCAGGCGCGGTATCAGCTGGTCGAGGCGATCTTTTTGACCTGGGCCGAAAGGTGGCATGAAGCGCTGGGAGTTCTTGACAAGATCTATGCCTCAAAGCAGCTTGCCGCACTCTACGTTCCGCTCACGCGGGCGTGGATCGATCTGATGCGAGGTCACGAACGCGACGCCTTGCTCGTGATCGAAGCCGAACGCGGGAAACCCGAGCCGTCCGTTGCCTTTTTGGCAGAAAAGATGTTCTTTGAATTCGGGATTCGGACCAAAGATCGCCAAGTCCTGCAGGAGGCCTGGCAGTCCCTTCTTCAGTTTCGCTGCCAAGCTGGGCTCTGGGCACCGGATCTTCGGCTCAAAGCCCGCCAACACGGGCTCTGGTCGAATTCAAGCTCAACGCAGCCCGGGTCTGTGGTCGATTCGGACCGTTGAAGTGGATTCGCTCGCCTCGGGTATGGTGCGGTCGTGGGGCTCCGGCGGGAGCCTGGAGAAACTGAAAATGAAAAGATATCTTGTTCTTGTTGCAACGTTGGGGCTCGCGGCTGTCGCTCTGGCAGCTGGGCTCCGGGCCGAAATCGAATCCACCAATAAAAAGGTCCGTGAGTTCTTGCTCAAAGGCGATGTCGCCGGGTTTGAGAAGTACCTCAAACCCCGGGTGACTTCGGACTTCAAGTACATCGAAGAGGGAAAGACCCAGAACTTCAAGCAAATGGTCGACGAAATGAAAGTCGGAATGAGCATGATGAAGATGACCA
This sequence comes from Chthonomonas sp. UBA2017, assembly GCA_002335425.1. Taxonomy (GTDB): domain Bacteria; phylum Armatimonadota; class Fimbriimonadia; order Fimbriimonadales; family Fimbriimonadaceae; genus UBA2017. Next base: position 88,298 of record DDCB01000019.1, on the reverse strand, counting down.
AGCTCTCGACCAAGATTTTGGAGGTCAAAGAAAGCGGTTCGACCGGATCCTCCAAGGAAGAGCATTCGATGGAAGCGACCCAAAAGGGTCCCGATGGGAAGACTCAGACCATGACGATGGTTGGCAAAGTCACCAACAAGTTTCGGAAGGTCAACGGAAAATGGCTTCTCGCCGAGATGAACTGGACTTACACCGACATGAAGATGAACGGCAAGCCTTTCAATCCAGGCGTCCCACCCAGCGGCGGACGCTAAGCTGGGTGGCCAGTACTAGCTTCGAGGTCGACGAATCGACCTCGAAGCTAGAACGCCTAGGGCCTTTACGCAGGAGCGGTCTCGTCCAGATGAGCGGTGTCGATCTGTTCGTTCGCAAGCCGGAGTCGGTCGCAGAGCGCCATCGCGATGTTTCGATACAGCACCGCAGCCAAGCCCGGACGCTCCAGCGTGAGTTGTCGTAATCGGTCAGCGGGAATGATCAGGACCTTGCAAGGGTTGGTGGCGATCAGGCTCGCTGTGCGCGGTTTCTTATCCAGAAAAGCGATTTCGCCGATGAGGTTGCCTTGTCGAAATTCTCCGATCTCTTGTCCCGAAGCGCTGACGACTTTGACGCGCCCTTCCAAGATGATCATGATGTCTTGCGAGGCCTCCCCCACTTTGACGAGCGTCTCATCGGGAGCCAGATCTCGGGTCTCACAAACGACGTCGATCGCATCAATGTCTCCCAGGGTTGCCCCTTTCAGGAGGTAAGTTTCTGAAAGATAGTAGTTGCTCGCCATACGGAAAATCCTAGCACACCGGGCCGAAACATCACTTGCCAGCCGGATGCTTCAGGACGGAGGACCCGAGGCGGCCTTTCGGAGTCGCTTGTAGTTCTCGTGGAGCAAGACAGCTTGGCCGCCGTGGTACGAGTCGTGTTGCATCACATGCGAAACCACCCACCGAGCGGTGATGGACTTGGTCCGACCTTGGATGATGTGAGTCGCCGCGACACCCTGGAGCCACTGGCGCGAGCGAGTCGCCACTTCGGCGTGGAGCTCCAAATACCACTTGAGGGGCTTCTTCGGGGGTTCCGGCCATTGGCCCTTTTCGACCTTGATTTGATAGGTCATCAGTCGAGTTTCGAGGTCGGCATCCGGGGGCTGGCCGCCGACAAACTGCTCGAACCAAAAGAGCTCACAATCGGCCATATGCAGAATCTGCGAGCCGATGCTCGGCCCGCCCGGACGCTCCGTCCAGACCATCGCCTCCGCCGACGGCTTCCCCAGGTTTTCGAGCCATTCTCGTTGGCTATCCACAAGCCCAGCCAGGAGAATCGCAATCTCGGGATCGAATCCCTCGGGCGGATGAAGGTCCAGTAGGTTCACGAGGGCGAGATTACCCATCCATTCCGCGCGGTGGATTGGGTCGGAGGTCTCAATTTCAAGGCATCTTGCCCTGAGCCTAGCAATTTTTTGTAGAATGGCGAGCAGAGGTACACCATGTTCACATCCGGAATTCTGAGTGTCATTCTCATCGCCCAGCCGGCACCTTTGCCAAAGCTGGTCGGGATGCTATCCGTAACTTCGGGAAAAGTCCGTCTGGAGCGTTCGGGCCGAGACCCGGAGTGGGCCGGAAAGTATGTGCGCGTTCGGATCGGCGACACGCTCACCGTCGTCGAAAAACCGACGGCGACCTTGCGGATCGATCTCAGCCGCGAAACTTTCCGCCTGCCCGAAAAGGGCTCGTGGCTGGTGCAGGAGCGCTCGCTGAAGGTGCTCGAAGGAGCGGCACCGACGCTGATCCATCGCGAAGCGGGGCGACGTCAGGCTCCAGGGGCGAAGCCGCCCACGATGGCGGGGCGGATTCGGGGCGGCGAGGGCGCGGTCGGGCCGTTGGGCGCGGTGGCTGCAAATCCGGTGACGATCACCTGGACCCGCGCGGCCGGAGCAAAGAAAGCCCAAGTCGACCTTCTCGACAGCGCGGGAAAGAAGACCTGGTCAAAAGACGCAGGCTCGGCGGTGTCGATGGCCTTGCCGAGCGGCCCGCTCAAGCCTGGCATGTGGTTCCAAGTTCGAGTGGTGCAGTCCGGCGCGGGCAATCCCTCGGTCGCCAGTACCTGGATTCGGGTCCTCCCTGCGCCTGAGAAATCTGCCTTGGAGGGCAGTGAGCGGAGTCTGCGGGCTGCGCTTGCCGAGGATTCGGTCGCGCTCGGCGAGGCACTGGGCGAGCTGTGGGCCTCGGCGGGGATGGTGTCGAAGTTGCCCGAGGCTCTGAAACTGGTCTTTGCCGGTGCGGAATGGGAGAAGAACCCCGAAGCCCTTTGGAGGCTGGGGGTGTGGCTCGAAGCCGCCGGGTTCACCGGAGCCGCAAGAACCGAGTATGAACGAGCCTGGGCCGCGGGCGGTCGCGATCCGGAGCTGAAAGAGTCCATCGAACGCCTGGGCGGCAATGCCGAGCTGGAGGACTGGGAAAAACTCGCCGCCGAGCGCGACCGATTGATGGCGGAAGGCAAACTCAAAGAGGCCCTCTCGATCGCAGAGCAAGTTGTGGGAAAACTTCGCTCAGAAGACAAAGGGGCTGCCGTGTTAGGTAAAGAACTTACTTTTCTGGGTTATGTCCTTCTCAGCCTGGAGGAGTCGATGAGGGCTGAGAAGGTAGCGGACGAGGCTTATGCGCTTCTCAAATCTGCCGATTGGCGCTAGAATGACTCAATTGCTGATACCTTGGCCTTGCTCGGTTCCTTGGCGTTCCTAAAGCGAAATCTTGAAACCTGCCAGACAAAATGGGAAGCAGCATTAGCTATTGAGGAAGCGCTTGCACCCGAGTCGATCAAAGTTGCAAATCTCCTCCAAAATCTTGGCGTTGTTGGTTGGTTGCGCAAAGACCTCACATTGTCGCAAACGCGCTATGAAGCCTCGCTCTCGATCCGGGAGAAACTGACCCCAGGATCCTTAGAAGTCGCCGCACTCTTGAACAATCTCGCAGACATCGCCCAGACCCACATGAATTTTTCTCTGGCCCAGCAACGCTTTGAAAGCTCTCTCGCCATATTCAAGCAAAGAGCTCCGAATTCGACTACTGTTGGGACCATCTTGAATCGACTAGGCAACATTGCATACAAGAGCAACAACCTCTCGTTGGCTCAGTCAAGGTATGAGTCTGCGTTGGCATTCGAGGAAGCGTTATCGCCAAGGTCCGCGGCAGTAGCAATGGTTCTGAAAAACCTCGGTCTTGTGGCACAAGATCAAAACGATTTGGACCTGGCGCAGCAGAGATTTGAAGCAGTAGCAGCAATTCAAAGGAATCTCGCAACAGACCCCCTAGAGCTGGCGGACACTCAGATCAAGCTAGGGAACATCGCTTTTCTTCGTGGAGATATGAATTCGTCCCAATTGATGTATGAGGCAGCACTTCGCTTGCAATTGTTGATTGCTCCTAACTCTTCCGCCGTATCGCTAAGCCTCAATAACCTTGGACTAGTGGATGCCGCAAGAGGGGACCTTGCTCAAGCACAGAAAAGATTCGAAGAATCACTTTCCATTTCGGAAGCGCTCGAGCCTGGATCGCTCCAAGTAGCTGGCATTCTGAACAACTTGGGAAACGTAGCTTATCGTCTACAAAATTACAATCTTGCCCGAAGCCGATATGAGGAATCTCTTGCAATTACAGCAGCGCTTGCTCCCGGATCGCTTAGCGAAGCCGATAGTTTGAACGGTTTAGGTTCCGTTGCATGCGATACTCAAGATTATGGTCAAGCTCAACGAATGTTCGAGAGGTCGCTTGCAATCTACGAAAAGCTCGAACCTGGAACTCTATCCGTAGCGACAGCACTAGAAAACCTCGGTATGGTAGCGGCTGGACAAGGGCAGATCAGCCTCGCCATTTTAAGATTTAGATCTGCAAATTTGATTCGTGAGAAGTTTGCTCCAAACTCGCTTGAAGTAACAGTCAATTTGAGAAAACTTGCAACATGTGCGCTTGCGAGCGGGGCCGAGAATGATTACACAAGCCTCAGCGATCGACATGTCGAATCAGTCATCACACTTCTAAAAGTCCAGGGCCAAGGAAGTTATCAAATTCTTTCTCCAATTGGCTTGGAGGCAGGAAACGCTCTCGCCCGCACGGGCTGGCTTCAAGACCCCGCGCCGTTCTACCCCTACCTCCCCACTCTCCGCGCCGCCGGGTTGACGATGCAAACTCGGGCGAGGATCAGCGAACTCGCGGCCGAGAGGGACGAAGAGGTCCGCAAAGCTCGCAGCGCCGTCCAAATCGCGACCAAGCAAGAGACCGACTGGGCCACGAACCCCCGACCGAAGGAGATGGACGAAAAGGCCTGGGACAACGAGCTCCTGGACCGGCGAGCCAAGCGCCAATCCGCCGAGCTCAAGCTCGCCACCTTGCTCAAAGAGAAAGATCCGCGCCTGGCCTCGGACCTAAAAGTGAACCTAGAGGACATCCAAAAGAACCTCGCTCCCGACACCGCCTTGATTGAGTTCCTCCGCGTCAGCACCTGGGACGACAAAGCCAAAAAGCCTGGCCCCGATGCTTACGCCGCGTTCATCGTGCGCTCTCAAGGTGACGTGAAGTATATGCGGCTCGGCGACGCCGAAGAGACCGATGCTTTGGTCGAAGAGTGGCACGTCCAGATCGCGCTGGCAAACGACCCCAACGCCCCAGAAGCGGTGCAAGCTCAGACCGAAAAGGAGCTGCGCACCCTCGGTCGCAAGCTCCATGATCGGCTCATCAAGCCGCTGGGCCGGCTCCCGGTGAATCTGCTCCTTGCTCCCGATGCGTCGCTCCATGCGCTTCCCTTCGCGGCGCTGGTTGATGGTCGCGGCAAGCACCTGATCGAAACCAAAGCTTTGAGCGTCGTCGGCTCGGGCCGCGACTTAGTCGAGAAACCGATCACCGGAACCCCGGGCGAGATTGCCGTCTTTGCCGCTCCGAATTTTGGCGCAGACGCCCAGGCGGTCGAAGCCGCCGGAACCCAGGCCACGGACAAGATCGGCACGACTCGCTCCTTCAACGCCCGAGGGACGTGGGACCCGCTGCCGAGCGCCGCCGCCGAAGGCGATGCCGTGGCGAAGCTCCTCCAAGTGCAACCCGTCGAAGCTGCCCAAGCGACCGAAGAGCGGCTCTTGAATCTGGTCCGCCCAAGGGTGCTCCATATCGCAACCCACGGGTTCTTCTTCCCGCCAACGGTGGACCGAAAAGACCGCAACGAGATGATGATGAGCGAAATGATCGGCGGCGGCTTGCGGGTCGCGGATAACCCGATGCTTCGCTCGGGCCTGATCTTTGCCGGGGCCAACAACGACGCCGAGCTTCGCAAGGCTGGGCTCGCCGACGGCTGGGCCACGGCGCTGGAGATCTCGCTGATGGACCTGCGTGGGACTGAGCTCGTCGTCTTGAGCGCGTGCGACACCGGTCGCGGGCAAAGCGTCGGCTCGGAGGGTGTTTTTGGCTTGCAACGAGCGTTCCGGTTTGCGGGCGCCCAGTCGTTGATGGTCAGCCTTTTCAAGGTCCCCGACGATTCGACCCAGGCGCTGATGACCCAGTTCTACACGACTTGGAAACCGGGGTCTCCGGTGGGAGCCAAGCTTGCCGCGCTTCGCGAAACCCAACTGCAGATGCTCAAGCAACCCAAAACCCGCCATCCCCGCCACTGGGCCGCGTTCGTCCTGATGGGAGATCGCTGATCGAGTGAGGCCGCTCCATTGGGTGGTGGCTTGCGTCGGCTTGGTCGGCGGCCTTTTGCCCTGGGTTCCTTTCTTGCAAGAAGGCGAAGCTCGGTCCATCGACGCACGGTTCCAACTCCGCGGCCCACTCCCAGTCAAGAACAAAGTCGTCGTCGTTGCGATTGACGACGCCACCGAAACGGCTTGGCGAGAGATCCCCAAGGCGATGTGGGGCGGCCCGCTCGCCGAATTGGTCCAGGCTCTGAACCAGGCCGGTGTCAAAAAGATCGGCTTGGACTTTGTGGTCTCGGTCGATCCGGACAACTACTTGTCGTCGAAAGGGATCGACGAGCAACCAAACGCAAAGCTGGACGAGGAGATCATCGAATCTGGCGAACGGGTCCTGCTCGGAACAGGTCGAGCAGGCGACGTCGTCGCCCCTTTGGATCGCCCCGAGCGGTTGGCCTCCGTCAATCGCACCTCGATCGTCCCGGGTGTAGTCCGGCGAGTTCCTCGGGTTGACGAGAGCTTTGTTCCTCCGCTCGCGGGTCTGGCGGCGGCGCTTGTGGATGAGCCTGAGGCCCACACACGGCCGATCGAGATCAACTACTCCGGGCTCCCGCCGCAGACCTATTCGGCCCGAGACGTTCTCGAAGGCCGGATTGAACCCGGACTGCTTCGCGGGGCGGTGGTCTTGGTGGGCGAAACCTACGCCGGCACCAGTGATCTGCACCCGACGCCTTTCGGCACGTCCGTACCTGGGGTTTGGATCCACGCCGAAGCAGCCCGAACCCTTCTGGATGGAAACGAGCTCCGGGTCTGGCCGACTTGGGCGGCTTCGCTGGTCTCTTTCTTGTCCGCCTTGTTCGGGGCAGTTTTGGCGAGCCGCTTTTGGATCACGCGCTTCTTGGTGATCGGCGGTGGAGCGGCGCTGATTTGGTCTGGCTTTGCCTATTGGAGCTTCGCCAATCAAAATGCCGTGATCCCTTGGTTCGTGCCCGTTCTGACGGGTGCCTTCTTTGCCCCGAGCGCGGTGTATGCGGCTCGAGCATGGGAAGAGTATCGGGAGCGGCTTTGGGTTCGGTCTCGATGGGGCCAGCTTGTGGGCGAATCCACTTTGAACCGCCTGGAAGCAAATCGCAAAGAGGGCCGAGGAGCTTGGGAGACCTTTGAGTGTGCCGTCTTGTTTTTAGATGTAGCGAACTTCTCTTCGATGACCCGCCAGAGCGGGGCCGCCGAGACCATCCGCGTTTTGAATGCCGTGTTCGCCGAGGTCATTGGTTGTGTCGAAGCCAGCGGGGGCGAAGTCCTCAACTTTATGGGGGATGGCCTGGCGGCGAAGTGGGAATTCGCGACGTACGACCGCGACGAGCTCCACGATCGGGTGCTGAATGCCGCTTTTCAGATTCTCGACCGAGTCGAGGCTTTGAACCGGGGTCGAGCCTTGGGCGAGAAGGCGCTTGGGGTCCGGATTGGGCTGAGCTCGGGCGAGACGACGCTCGCGCTCATCGGCTCTGAGGGCCGCCAGCAAATGACGCTCTATGGCGAGGCCGTGAACCTGGCGGCGCGGCTTGAGGCGGCCGGCAAAGAACCGGACGTTCAGAGCTGCCTGGTCGTGAGTGAGCCATACCTGGGGGCAGCGAATCGCTCGGGCAAGACCTTTCGATCTGGCTCGCTGACCTTGAAGGGCTGGGATGCGCCCACTCAGTTCTATTTTTTGGAGGGCTGAGTCGCCGCTCACCCGGGCTAACCACCCACCGCCGGTATCCCGGTCGGCCTACGCCCTCAACATATTCTGATCCGCAGCAACCGACGACGTCCAAGAGCTGAGAGCCAAATACTGAGAATTGCCCGGCTTCAAGGGATCTGTCTTGCCCAAATGCTCAGATAACAGTTGGTTCACTTCAGGGTAATCTGAAGGTGAGTCAACTAACTTTAATGTCCAAACGCTCTTGAGATCCTCAATATGAAGTCTTGCCAGCCATAGGCAGGTACCAAGAAACATTCAAGCAAAGACATTCTGCTAAACTTGTTCTCCATATCCCTCGAGTCGAAACAAAGGAAGAGGGCTCTTTAAACAGAAACCAGGTGAATTTAAATTTCGGATCGCCAAGGGACCAATTGTTGCCATGGAAGAGAATCAACCAGCTCAAAACAAGACGATGCAGTCGCTCATTCTCATCGGACAGATTGTTGCACCAGCTACCCTGGTCGCGCTGATTACGATGCTTTTTGGACTTCCAGATCAGTTACAAGCACTTTTCAGCCTCTGCTCGATTGTAATCGCATATACTCTGCTAAGGAAGGACGCCATCGACAAGAGAATACAATCTTCATACCTCGTTATTATTGGATTTCTGTTTACTGCAGTCTTCGCATTCACCTATCGCGAGGTCCTGTTCAAAGATACAGGTTTGATTCGGTTCTTTAAAGACTCTTCCGCTGCGCAACCAGAAATAGAAAAAACGATTGAGGGTTCTAAACAAGAGCTATGGATGTTCGGATCAAATTTTCACAAATCTCTGAATGACTATCAACCTCTATTTCTTGATAAGCTAAGAGATGGAGTCAATATTTACGTACTTGTTCAAAATCCAAATTCGCCGATTTTTGATAGCATAGCAACAGATTTCGGACAAACATCCGAGGAACTTCGTTCAGAGTGTCGAAACTCTCTTAGCTACGCAATGAAAATAGTGAATTTCTCGAAAAATAACAGGTATTTGGGACAGTTTGAGATTCGCTTTCACGATTCTTTTCCTCGCCTTCGTGCATATTTTGCTGACCCAAATGACGAATCTGGTGTGTCGATTCTAGTTCCACATATGAACGAAGTCGACTCCCCGAAACTTCCTGTCTACCTGTTCAAGAATACGAAGGCCGGAGTGGCGCGTTCCTATTATCGAGGATTGCGTCAACTTTGGGAAAGATCTTTGAAGCTTGATGCATTTCTCCTTAAAAATCCCAATTTCATTTCGACAGCGAATCAATGAGCGAAAATTATCAAAACCTGGATGTGACCCACGTCCTTTCCCCTTATCCGCCAGCATGCCTTGATGATATCTCGCATCTTCGGAACTCTTTGGTGGTTGATAGCGTCCAGAGTAGTGTTCTTGAGTACGGTGGATTTCTTGAGCCGTTATCTGCTTCTGACTTACTGAGTAGACACGAGGCAAATCCGAGTTCTTGCTACCATATTTTGTCTCAAGACTCAGATTTGATTGCGTTTGCAAGAACTTCCATTACTTCTGGGTCCAGCAATGTCGATCAACGTGCGCTGATCCACATGATTTGCGTGAATCGGGGAGCGATTGGAATTTCGTTAAGTACTCGGCGATTTGCGGACTCTTTGATGCAATCCGTTATCGAGTATGAAGAGAATCGGGGCACGATCTGCCTAACAGCATCAATATTGCTTTATCCAGCGTTTAACCTTGCTTCTTGGAGGCTCCTCATACGGACCGGATTCGTACCAGAAAGTCTTGAACGAACAAGTATGCGGGGGAGAGAACTCACTTTTTTGAACTTGGTGCGCGTGAAGTTGCACCCCTCAATGTGCGGTCCGACTTCTTCCTGGTCTGCCCCCATTGATGAAGACATCCTGGGATGAGGTCTCCGGGAGTGACGATTGGGGTTTTTCCCCAAGGTTGGAATGGAGGGAGGGCGTAGCCCGACCAGAATTCCAACCTTGGGCCGCCGCCCTCGGAGGTTGGTTAGCCAGGCTCGAATGGGGGCGAACCTCGTTGTACCATCGACGCCCGATCGCGGTCTTCACCTGGGCGTCGGCAACATTCACAAACACCTCGACATCCAAATGCTCGCGGCGCAAGGTCGAATGGAACGACTCGACAAAGCCGTTCTGCCAGGGCGAACCAGGCCGGATGAAATGGCTCTGAGAACCTGACTCCGACAAGAACACCGCCACCAGCCGGGCGATGAACTCCGAGCCGTGATCGCTGCGCACAAACTCAGGAGCGCGGCCCATCGCAAAGAGCGGCAAAAGGACCTCGCGAACACGCCGCGCATTCAGGCGGGTATCCACCTCAAGCGCAAGGCATTCACGGGTGAACTCATCGACCACCGAGAGGATCTTGAGCTTCGAGCCGTTCAGGCAGGCATCGTGGATGAAATCCACGCACCACACCTTGCCCGTTCCGAGAGAAGGGGAAGAGAATGGCCCGGACGGAGGGATTCGAACCCCCGACCCTCGGTTCCGAAGACCGATGCTCTATCCACTGAGCTACGTCCGGGCAAGGAGTTTTACTATACCCGGACCGGGCCTCGGGTCAAGCCTTTGGGACCGTCGGAGTGACGATCTTGCCTTCACTTGTGCCGACGGCCACGCGATGGCCCTGCGAAAAGGCCCCGAGGCTGACCACTCGCTCGGGGAGGTCGGTCGACTCGATGCAGGCTCCGGCTCGGCTGACCCAATCCAGGCCATGTTCATGCGTCACCGCCAAGACTTCCCCGCTCTGCGCCCATTGAACAAGCGGCAGTCCAGGGCGACAGGTCCAGGTCTGAGCTCGATCGGGTTGCCCGAGAGTCCACCAATGGACTCGGTCCAAAAATCTCAGCGCGACTTGCGCTCGGTGCGGATCGAAGGCAAATCCATACACCGGTTCGCCCAGCCGTTGAAGCTCTTTGAGCTGCAAGGTGGCCGCATCCCATCGGCTCAAACTGTATCCATCGGATCCGACGATCTCGCCTCGTTCGGGCCAAAAAACAAAGTTCTTCGGCACTTCGTTGAACTCGCGCTGTTGGAGAATCTCGCCCTGACGGCCGAATCGGACAAAAACCCCGGTGTCTGTGGAGGTGATCACCGAGCCATCGGGCAAAGCGGCGAGGTGTTGGGGCATCGAATTGCGAAAGCCAACGACTTGTGCGCCTTCCCATTCCCATTCGACCCGCCCCGACCGGGCGTCGAGTCGATGGAGCGTCGATCCGCACGTCGCATAGAGAGCCTCGCCCGCAGAATCAAAGACCAGATCTCGAACGATTTCCACAGCTCGATCTCGCGAGCAAAGAGCTCGAAAGTCGTTCTCCCAAATCAGTTCGCCTCGGTGATCCCATGCTCGCAAGATTCGTTCGGAGTCGGCCGTCACCCAGATCGCGAGCTCTTCATGAAAAGCGATCTTCCGGACAGGGCTGCCCTGAGTTCGGTGGAAAACGTTCGAAGTCGCCGTTGATGAGAGCATGTTAGTCCTTACGATTCGGCGACTCGGGGGCGTTTCCTAGTAGCATAGGAATCGTCACATTCCGATTCCGCTCTGCCAACTGCAATGGCTCATAACTCTCTGCTCGAAATGACCGATCCTTCGGGGCCGATCTTGATCCGCATCTTGGGGCGGCCCACGCTCGAAATCGGGGGCCAAGTCGTCTCGAAGTTCGAGACCAAAGTGGCCGCGCTCATCTTGGTCAGATTGGCGCTCACCCCAGATCGTCCTCTTTCTCGGGACGAGTTGGCGGAACTCCTTTGGCCAGAGGATTTTTTGGACTCGACTCGCGTGCGGTTGCGCCAAGAGCTGGCCCGACTGCGTCGTGCGGCTCCAGAGGGGATCGAGTTCTTTCACTCAGACCGGCAGAGCGTGGGCCTGGTCCGACCGGGAGTTCGAGTGGACACCGATGAATATGCTCGCCGAATCCGCGAAATCCGGCCGGAAGGCCCAGATCGATTGGCGACGCTCATTGAGCTGGCCGCGATGGTCCGAGGACCTTTGGCGGAGGGGCTTTCGGAGCGTTGGATCCTTTCGGAGCGAGACCGATGGTCTCGGCTCCACGCTCGCACGCTGGCGCATTTGGCGTTGGCTCGGTCTCAGGACGGCGACCAGGCTCAGGCCGAACAAGATCTGATGGCGGCCCGTCAGCTCGGCCTGGACGACGCCGAAGTCCGAGCCCTGCAAGATCTCATTCGAAAGGATTCGGCTTGCTCGACGCCGGTCGAATCTCCCCCAGGTCCGGCCCCAGTCCGGTTTTCGCACCCCGTTCCGAAGCCGGTCGATGTTTGCTTCGGGCGAGAGGCCGAGCTCGCTCGACTCGAGGCTTTGCTCCTCCCGAACCAGCCGAACTCGGCTCGACTGGTGACCCTGACAGGCCTGGGCGGAGTCGGCAAGACTCGACTCGCCCTAGAGTTGGGGCATCGACTGAGGGCAGACTTTGAGGGCCGAGTGGCGTTTCTTGAGATGAGCAGTTGCGAGGAGGGGTCTTCCTTGGAGGAGTTCATCACCCGTTCATTGGGCTGGCCTTCGGTCGCTGAGGGGGTCTCCGTGGGGCCGGTCTTGCTGATTCTGGATGAGTTCGACGCCTGGGCGGAGTCAGCGACGTCCGAAGTCAAGAGGCTGCTCGAAGAAAACCGCTCGCTCGAACTTCTTTTGACGTCGCGTCAAGCGACCCGCATTGGCGGAGAGCGCGAGATTCGCGTGGCGCCTTTTGCGACCCCGGACTTGCCTGGCGATCTCCTCTTAGCGAAGGATTTTCCGGGCGTTGCCCTCTTTCTGGACCGGGCCTCGGCCCACAACCCGACCCTGGCCCAGGATCGAGCAAAGTTACGAGACGTCGTCGAACTCGTGCAGAAGCTCGACGGAATTCCGTTGGCGATCCAGATGGCCGCGCATCGAGCTCAGTTTCTGACGCCGCGCGAGATTTTGGAACAGATCGCGGGCAGCCCGGACTTTTTGGGCTCGAAGCGCCGAGACGGGGCGGGCCGACATCGGACTCTGCTTGACACCCTGCGTTGGAACTTTGACGATCTGGCTCCTGAAGTCCAGGCGACGTTCTTTCGGTTGAGCATCTTTCGAGGTGGAGCTTCGACGAGCCTCGCCGGCCAGTTCTTCCCCGGCTTCGAGTGGGTCGAGCACGCGGAGATTCTCCGTGACCGCTCGCTCCTCCAGGTCGAAGAGTCCGGGCTGGAGATGAGGATGACCATGCTTGAGACGATGCGGCGCTTTTCTCGCGAGTTGATGGGCGAGGACGCTTGGCAACAGCTCCGGCGTGAGCACTGTTTTCATCTCGCCCAGTGGATGAAGACCGCCGATCGCGCAGACCTGAGCCGAGAAGAAGAGAATCTTCGCAAAGCGCTGGAGTATGCCCGAGTTCACGAACCCGCGCTCGCCGCCGATCTCATCACCGTGCTCGAGCAAATTTCAAGAAATTCTTCGAATCGGTGAAGTTGTCACGGCTTTGTCACCGGGCTTTCACAGTCAGAGCGGATAATTCCTCATGAGACGAGACCGATGACTCGGCGAGGCGCATCCACTTCATGCCCTCGCCCGAGTCCGGGAGACTAAATATGCCGAATCCCCGACCCCAAACCATTGTTGTTCCGATCATTGCTGGAGTCCCCCTTGAACTCTACGCCGAGCTTGCCGCGAGAATGCACGCGGTCTTGCCCGATGAAGACGCATGCCTGGTGATCGCCTCTGAGGCCGGGCTCACGGCGGAGCAATGGGCGGAGGCACAAGAAGGCTGGAACGAGGCTCTGCGCGACCCGCTTTTGGGCGGAGCATTGTCCGCCCTCTACTTAAAAGCCTATCGAGCTGCGCTCGAAGAGCTCGAAGCGCACGCCGCTCAATAGGCCTTGGCAAATACCACTCGCCGCGCGCTGGGCTCGCCGGAGAAGACACACCGGCCCGGGAGCTCGTCGTCGGGATGGAGCGGCTCGAACGGGATACATCGAATGGTGGCTTTGGTCGCTTCGCTGATCTTGGATTCGGTTTCGGACGTGCCGTCCCAGTGGGCTAGGACAAATCCAGCCCCACCTTCGCCTTCGAAGTGTCGGACGAAGTCTTCCCAACGATCCAGCCGGTGGGTGTTCGCCTCCCGAAGAGCGCGATTCTTTTCTAAGAGCGCGGTTTGCATCGCCTCCAGTTGCTCAAGAATGGCTTGTGCCGCCCCCGCGAGCGGGATCGTGACCTTCTCGCCCGTGTCTCGTCGAGCAACAATCAGCTGCCCTGCCTCCAGATCGCGCGGACCGACCTCGACTCGAATGCAGGCCCCTTTCATCTCCCAGTCGTTGAACTTGAATCCCGGAGTCTCCTTTTCGCGCTTGTCGACCCGAACTCGGACTGGCAGGCCGCGATAACCCAACTCGCGTAGCTCTTCGGCCAGCTGTTCACTCACCGGATAAGTCGCCGCGCGAGCCGCATCATCCCGACCGATCGGGACGATTGCCACTTGAGTCGCCGCGAGTCGGGGCGGGACGACGAGCCCCTTGTCGTCGCTATGAGCCATCACGAGGGTTCCGATCAGGCGAGTCGAAACCCCCCAACTGGTGGCGTAGACGTATTCGAGCTTGCCCTCTTGGCTTTGGAATTGGACATCGAACGCCTTGGCAAAATTCTGGCCGAGATGGTGCGACGTCCCCGCTTGAACGCATCGCAGATCTTGGGTGAGGGCCTCAATGCAGTACGTGTGGTCCGCACCGGCGAACTTTTCGCCTTCGGACTTCTTGCCCACCAAGACGGCGACGCCCATGAACTCCTCGGCGAACTTCTGATAGACGCGCACCATCTGCATGGTCTCGGCCTCGGCCTCTTCCCAGGTCGCGTGAGCGGTGTGACCTTCTTGCCAAAGAAACTCGGCGGTTCGCAAAAAAAGGCGCGTTCTCAGCTCCCAGCGCATGACGTTGGCCCATTGGTTGATCAGAATCGGCAGGTCGCGATAGCTTTGAATCCATTTAGCGTAGCTGTGCCAGATGATCGTCTCGCTGGTCGGCCGGATGACGAGCTCTTCCTCGAGCTTGGCTTCGGGGTCGACGACCACGCCTTTGCCGTCTGGATCGTTCATCAGACGGTGGTGGGTGACAATGGCACACTCTTTGGCGAACCCTTCGACGTGCTCGGCCTCGCGACTCAAAAACGACTTCGGGATCAAGAGCGGAAAGTAAGCATTCACATGCCCGGTGGCCTTGAACATATCGTCGAGGTGACGCTGCATGTTCTCCCAAATGGCGTAGCCGTTCGGGCGGATGACCATACACCCTCGAACCGGAGAGTAGTCCGCCAGTTCAGCTTTCTGAATGAGGTCGTTGTACCACTCGCTGTAGCTTTCCGAGCGGGGGGTTAGGCCGAGATTCTTGCTCACAAGGAGCTAGTTTGACAGGTCGGCGGGTTCGGAGTGGGACTTCTTGAGCTTCTCGGCAAACGCCTTTCGAAACTTGGCAACCTTTGGAGCGATGACGGCCGAACAGTATCCGGCGTTCATCGTCGCACGGGTGACGATGTTCCCAGTTTCAAAGCGATCAAAGTAGCCTTGGTGATAGTCCTCGGCAGGAGAATAGTTCTTCAGCTCCTCGAAAGTCGTCACAATCGGAGCTTCGTAGAGCTCACTCACTTCATCGCGCACGGCCCGGGCCTCGTCGAACTCGGCCGAGTCGGTGAAGAACACGACCGACCGATACTGATGCCCGATGTCGTTGCCTTGGCGATTGAGTTGGGTCGGGTCGTGCGCCACAAAGAAGACCCGGAGAAGGTCTGCGCGACTGATTCGGGACGCATCGAACGAAACTTTGATCACTTCGGCGTGTCCGGTCTTGCCTCCACAGACCTCTTTGTAGCTGGGGTTCGGAAGTTCGCCCCCGGCGTAGCCGGATTCAACGGAGGTCACTCCATCGAGTTCGGAGAACATCGCCTCCAAACACCAAAAACAACCCCCACCGACGACAAGCTCACTTCGCATCACTCTTCCCTACGCAAGGCCGGGGCGAGACGTCACCGACCCAGAAAGTGCCGAACTGAGTCGGCTCTTTGGCGTCCGGCCACGCTGGGTTCGGCGGAGCCTCTCACTTCGAGCGTGGTGAGCCAACGGTCCACACTTCGCGGAGTTTGGGTCGACCCGGTCACGCCACTCGACGCCCCCCAGCGAACCCAGCTCATCGCCCGGAGTGCATCGGCGAGCGTGAGCTGAGGCTGAGCGACCGCAAAGTCAATCGCTTGCTTCACTCGGAGTTCCAGCGCGGCTCGACCAAACTCTCGCCGAGCCTCGGTCTCTTCGCGCAGGAGGTACTCACAGGCCCCCACGAAGTCGGCCTCGCTGGGAGCCAGTGTGCTGACTTGCAAGAAAGCTCCCACCGCGCGACTGGCTTCGCCAAAGAGGCCGCGCGCGGTGAGGCGACGCGATGCCAGCGCCTGCAAGACGGCGGTCAGTCGGCCGGTTTGCGCCAGGCCAACGAGATGGACCATGACCGAGAGTCGTCGTCCGATGCCGGCGTTAAACGGACTCGACGTCAAAGCCCCCCACCGAAGATGAGAGGCCCAGTCCAGTCGCTCGCGAAAGCCCTTCTCTGCCTCATCAGCGAGCCGCTGGGCCGTCGCGAGCGACCACCCGGCAGTGAGAGCCTGCAATCGGAAATGGTCCTCCTCATTGACCATAATGCTCAAGGAACGAATGGGATTCAGCAACACCAATCGGCCCGGTTCACGATGATGAAAATCCGGAGAGATCAAGCGGCATCCGATCAGATAATCTTGTTCGGCTTCGCTCAGTCGCCTGAGCACCTCCCATTTCTGCGCACCCGACCCGGCCGCCTCGCGCACCTTTTTCTGAATAGCTCTCAGCTCGTCGGCATCCGCGGCATGCGGAAAGCGAAATCCGACCAAATTCCGGGCCCATCGGACGCGACTGCTCAAAAAGACCTCGACTTGAGGCGCGTCTTCGCTGAGCCAAGCCGGCTGGGGCATCGAACGCAGAACGATTTTTTTCCAAGACTCGGCTTCGGGCGGCTTCTTCATGCTCGATTTTTTTAAGAGGCTACCAAAAAACTCAATTTCTCTTTTCAAGACCGCGTTCAATTTTGTATAATGAAGGCTAGTCACGTCATTGCGTGATAATGTTTCCCAGCAAAGAAATGAATCGCCTAAAATCATTCCTGAAAACGAGTCCACTCGGTCGTTGGGTGCTCATGATCCCTCGATATCGATTTGCGAACGCCTACTTCAAGAGCAAACGGCGCATGATCGGTCCGTGGCTCAAGTCGTCGCACGAGCTCGTGAACCTGACTTATAGCCTCAGCCCCGAAAACCAGCGGTACGCAGCCCAGTATCTCTCGTTGATCACCGGGAGACCCGCCTCCGAAGCGGCGGGATACATTCAGGAGCTTCTCAACGACCCCGAAATCCCGGCCCACGTCGCCCGACAAGTTGCCCAAAGCTCCGAGCGGTTTGTTTCAGACGAAGAGGTTCGTTATGGTCGGCGAGTGCTCTATTACGCTTTGGCGCGACTGATCAAGCCCAAAGTCATCGTCGAGGCAGGCGTCGACAAAGGGTTAGCGATGGTGTGCTTCTCGCGAGCGCTCGCTCGGAATGCCGAAGAAGGATTCCCAGGCAAAGTGATCGGCATCGACATCGAGTCCAAGGCGGGCTACCTGGTCAAGCCTCCGTTCGACGCGCACTCTGAGTTCGTCCTGAGCGACTCCGTGGAGGCGGTGCGGGCCATCACCGAGCCGATCGACATCTTCATTCACGAGACGATTGTGTCGCACGAATCCGAGCATGCCCGCCTGCTGGAGACTCGGCTCAGCGAATACGGATTTATCTTCTCTGCTTGGAATACCGGCGCATTTCGCGAGTTCGCCGAACGGACCGGGCGGAACTACCTGGTCTTCGCCGAAGAGCTGAAGGACCATTGGTATCAGGGCGGGCATCTGGCCACAGTTTTCCGACTGCCGGTTCGGCAGACGGATTCCGATCTCGCGAATGTGGCCACTCAACGGGCGCCAGAATCGTCGCTATCGTCTTAGCGTCTCGATGAGCGAGACTCCGCATCGCGCCTCTTGAAGCTGGTCCTGGATCGATCGCTGGCCCCAAAGAGTCACTCGGGGGAGCGCATACAGATCGTGAATCGGAAGCGACGATTTGAGGGCTCGAACGGTTTGACCTTGCAACAGACCCAGCGAGCGCATCTGGGATCGAATCTCGGGGGAGCTGTTCCCGTTCGGATAGGCGATGGTGGTCGGGCGCAGGCCGATCCAGGCTTCGAGACTGTCTTGGGCGGAAACGACTTGTTCTTCGATCTCGCCCGGACTGAGGACCGTCAAGATGGCGTGGTCTCGGGTGTGGTTCCCAATGCGAACCCACGGCGAGGAGGCAAATTTCTTCAGTTCCGTGACGGTCATGGCGCGGTCTAAGTCGCCCAGAACCCTCATCGCCCGAGGTCCAAAGTCGTCCCGAAGTCGTTGCTCGATCTCATTCATCCTGAGGAGCTTGAGTTCTTTGACCTCTTCGGCAATGGCCGAATCAGACACTCCTTGGCGCTTGCGATTTCGATAAACGACATCCCACCAAAAGGCTTTCTGGTGCTCGACATGCCCCGTGCAAACAAAGAAGACCCCAGGAATTTGGAACTCCTCGAGCAAAGGCAAGACCAGCTGATTCGTGGCCAATCCGTCATCAAAGGTGAGCATCGTCCAGTGCCGGCTCGGCTCCAGATATCGCACCGAATCGGTCCCGACAAAGGAGTATCCCGCCTCCAACATCGACTCGATCGCTTCGCGGAGATGGGCGATGGTGATCGCTTGTTGCGGATCGACATCCCCGCAGTATGCGTCCTGACTACGCTCAAACGTCCCGTGGAACGTCAGGATCAAGAGACCCGGCGAATCGACCCGGTGCTGTCCGGTGTTCTTCTGGACGATGGAATCCGTCGCTCGCAGGATCTTCTTGATAGAGGACTTGATCATGAGTTTTAGACGTGGATGAGCGACTTGAGGCGTCGAGTCCAACTCAAATCATGGGCTCGAAGAAGCTTGAACCTGAGATAAGAGGGCCCCTTTCTGTACAGATTTCGACTCATGAGGTGTCGCCGAGCCCAAATAGCGTCTTGCCGGAACCCAGTCACGATGCTCGGCCGACTGGGTTCAGGTTCAAGTAAAATACCTCTCAGTTCAAGATGGAAGCCCTGGAGCAACGTAAAGAGGCGATTCTTCGTGCGGTGATCGTGGAGTATGTTCGATGGGCGGAGCCGGTCGGCAGCGAAACCATCGCCCTGAACTATTCCGGACTCGGGGTTCGGAGCGCGACCGTTCGCAACGAGCTCGCCGAGATGGCCGAGCTCGGGCTCCTTGAGAAGCCCCACGCCAGCGCCGGGCGAATCCCAAGCGATCAGGGCTATCGCTACTTTGTTGATCACCTGATCCAGCTCGCTCCCCCTCGGGACACCGACCAAGAACGTGTTCGGCTCGTCACCCAACAAGACGACGTTCTGAAGGCCCTGCTCCAAGAGACCACTAAGGCACTGAGCCGTCTGACTCACCTCCTCAGCGCGGCCACGACGATTCGTGAAGGCTCGGTTCGAATTCGACATGCAATGCTTTCGGCGATGGGGCCTGAGCGCGCGCTGCTGGTCGTGGTTTTGGCCAACGGCCATGTTGAAAATCGGACAGTGGATTGTCCACCAGGCCTGAGCCTGGAAGAAGTCGGCCAAGCCAACGCCCTCTTGGCAGCCACTCTCGCCGAGAAGCCGATCCGGTCGGTCTCGCGACTGAAGACCCCCAGTGCCGGTCAACCGGCTCTGGATCGATTCTTGGCTTCGGCCATGAGCCAAGTCCGGGCGATGGCTCGAGAATGGACCCAGGGCCACCTCATTTTGGAAGGCGAAGAGTACATCCTCAATCAACCCGAGTTTCGACGAAGTGACGAGGTGGCCGCCGAAATTTTGCAGTCTCTCGAAGACGATCAAGCCCTGCTCGAAGCCCTCAGCGAGCCAAGCGAGGGCCCTGAAACGGTCTCCATCGGAAGCGAAAATCGCCAAGCCAACCTCCGCCCGCTGACAATCCTCCGACATACGTTCTTTGTCGGACCCGAAGAAGCAGGAACCCTCGCGATCATCGGTCCGCGACGAATGAACTACGAAGGCAGCATTCCGCTCCTGCGATTTGCCGCACAAGCCCTGAGCGAGACCCTCACTAAGAACTACGTGTAGCTAAAATAAAGGCCATGAAAGGCAAATCGCTCACGTTTCAAGGCAATGGACACACTCGGGAAGGCTACTTGGCGGTGGCCGAAGGGGGTGGCCCCGGGATCATCGTGCTTCAGGAGTGGTGGGGGTTGGTCGGACACATTCGTTCGGTGGTCGACCGGTTCGCCGAAGCGGGGATGACCGCGCTCGCCCCGGACCTGTATGACGGACAGTCCACCAACGAGCCGGACGAAGCCGCCAGCCTCTTCATGGCGCTCAATATTGCCGACACCGAAAAGACCCTTCGAGGCGCGATCACGGCCCTCTTGGCTCAGCCCGAGACGGTGGGCGATCGTGTCGGCGTGGTCGGTTTTTGTATGGGGGGCCAGCTCTCGATGTTCGCGGCGTGTCTCGATCCCCGGATTGGGGCGTGCGTCAATTTTTATGGCGTTCACCCGAACGTCCATCCTCAGTTCGACCAGCTTCAGGCTCCCATCTTGGGCCTCTTCGCCGAACAAGATGACTATGCTTCGGCGGCGACCGTACAAGCGCTCGATGCGCAATTGACTCAACTCGGGAAGGAGTTCGAACTCCACACCTATCCAGGGACCCATCACGCGTTCTTTAATGACGACCGGCCCGCCTTTGACGCTCAGGCGTCGGCCGACGCTTGGCAGCGAACCCTCGACTTCTTCCGCAAACACTTACGTTGATTTGACTGGGAACTTTTCGACTGGCTGGCGTGTTCGTGTGTGTGTCGAGCCCGTCTCGATCGAGGAAACATGAGCACACTCACCTTGACCGGAACCGAACAGTCGAACTTTGATCGCTTGATGAAGCAGAGCTATAAGAAGGTCTACAGCTTGGCCTATCGGCTCTCGGGGAACAGAGTCGATGCAGAAGACCTCACCCAAGAGGCGTTCTTCCGCGCCTATCGCGGATTTCGAGAGTTCGAGGGGGATCGGCCGTTCGAGAACTGGATCTTTCGGATTTTGACTCGGCTCTTTTTGGACCTCGTTCGAAGCCGCAAGCGGCGAATTCAAGCGATGTCGTTCGATGCGCCCCTTCGAGTGGATGGCGGCGACGACTCGGTGGGACTCGACGTTGCCGACCGGCGAATGAACGCCGAAGACGTCATCATGCAGTCTGCGGTGAGCGAACCGCTGGAGCAAGCGCTCAACCAACTCAAGCCCGACCAACGGGCGCTGGTTTTGCTGGCGGATGTCGAAGGCGTCCCCTACAACGATATCGCCGCTATGTTTGGCATTCCCGTCGGAACGGTCCGCAGCCGCCTACATCGGGCCCACAAGCAACTTCGAGCGACGCTTGAAAAGAGTCCCGCGAACAAAGCGAAGGTTCCGGGCCGACTCTGCTTGGCTGGCTAATCGCGTCCGGAAGGCCCGACTTCCAGAATCACCGTCACCGGACCGTCGTTCACAAGGCTGACCTTCATGTCGCCTCCAAAGACGCCGGTCTCGACCTGAATTCCGAGCTTTTTCACCTGCTCGACGAGCTCTTGGAAAAGCACTTCTCCTTCTTGATAAGGCGCGGAGTCGATAAAGCTCGGTCGGCGGTTTTTGGCCGTCTCTCCATAGACAGTGAAGTTTGAGACGAGGAGAACGCCGCCAGGTCGGTCGGTGGGCAGGTCCAGAAGAGACAAGTTCATTTTCCCGTCAGCGTCGCTGAAGATTCTGATCTTGGCGATTCGGTCGGCCATCTTCGCCGCGTCCGCCAGTGTGTCGCGCCGATGAGCCGCGACCAAGACCAACAAGCCCGGTCCGATCTTTCCCACGGACCGGGCTTCCACCTCGACTTCGGCGCTGAGGACCCGCTGCACGACCGCTTACATGGGGCCTAAGCTACCCCAAGGCCGGGCGACTCAGGAGCCTTGCGACTCTGGGACCCCCTTCTTCCCAAGGAGCTGGCTTTATGACTTGCGTCTTCGACGCATGAGGGCCAACAAGCCGAACCCCAAGGCCGCCACCGTCGCGGGCTCGGGCACAGGATTTGCCAAGCTCGACGCGGGCACATCGATCGTCCACGTCCCCGGAGGGCCCGCCAAGATCACGCCATCCAGGTCGAAGACCATCCGAAGATAGTTCGTTCCCCCCGACGTGTACGAGAAAGCACCACTGTTGTTGCTCAGGTTCGGCCATGTCTGTGCGCCGGCGATCAGATTCATCGGGATGAGCGATTGAGACACGCCGGGGAAGTTCGTGAAGTCACTCCGGACGTTTCCACTCGTGTTTCCGATCGCACCGGCAGGCGGAGCTGAAAATCCGTCCAACAGCGTCGTCGTTCCCATGAAGCTACTACCATAGGTCGGATCGAGCGGTCGCCAGATTTCGAAGTACAGCAGGGTCCCTGCTGAGGTCCCAAAGGTGTTGATGAGGAACTGACCGGTCACGGTAAACCCGGTCGGCGTGTTCGTAATCGTAGTGTTGTTCGTCACCGGTCCCAGTTGGGACGTCGGGGCGACGCCGAAGAAGGCTCCTCCCGAAAAAAGAGCTGCCTGAGAAACAGCTGCCAAAGAAGAAGACAAGACGACAAGCAAAGAGAGACGTTTCATTTGAAAACCTCCAGAACCTTCACTATATGCCATTCCGAAGAAATACTGTTAAGAAAAGGTGAAATGCAGGTATTTCTGCCAGGTCACTCGTGGATTCGCCAGCCGTCTCCGAGGGACCAGACAGAGTCTCGATCCGCCGGCGTGGTCGCGCCGTTCGAAGCCGACGTGACCGGGCTTGCACAAGCCAAGATCGAGCCCAACTCGTCCGGAATCTCCTCGGTCTGGGCGTCCCAGTTCGCAAATTCGCGTCCTAAAAAGCCGGTGTCGATCCGTCCGGCTTGGAACTCAGGGTGGTCCAAAACATCCAGCAGATACGAGATGTTGGTCTTGACACCCAAAATGTGGAAGTCGCGAAGGGCGTCTCGGAGGCGAGCAATCGCTTGAGGTCTTGTGGGCGCATGGACGATCACCTTGGCGATCAAAGAGTCATAAAACCGAGGAATCTCGCCGCCCGGTCCATAGCCGGTATCGACCCGCACCCCCGGAGCTTTGGGCTCGGCCCAAGCAAGAATCTTCCCCGAACTGGGCAGAAAATTCCGCGCAGGATCTTCGGCCACGACCCGGGCCTCGATCGAATGACCCGAGATCGCAGATCGCTCGCCCGCGAGGAGCCCGGCCGGCAAGTCGAGCCGTTCGCCAGCGGCGATTCGGAGCTGGGCCTGGACGAGGTCGGTCCCGGTGATCAGCTCAGTCACGGGGTGTTCCACCTGGAGCCGAGCATTCACCTCCAGGAAATAGAACTTCAGGTCAGCCTCATCGACCATAAACTCAACGGTGCCCGCTCCGACGTACCCAGCGGCCCGCGCCAGCCGAATGCTGGCCTCCCTCATGGCCGACCAGAGTTCGGGGTGCGCCTCCAGAATCGGCGAAGTCGCCTCTTCGATCAGCTTTTGATGCCGCCGCTGGATCGAGCACTCGCGCTCAAAAAGAGCTGCCACCTGGCCATGCGAATCGGCGAGTATTTGGACTTCCACATGTCGGGGCCGCTCAATGAGCTTTTCGACCATCATCGCCCCATCGCCAAAAGCCTTCAGGGCTTCGTCGCTCGCGATCCGAAACTCTTCGAGGAAAGCCTCTTTCTCGCGGACGATTCGCATTCCTCGGCCGCCGCCTCCCGCCGAGGCCTTGAGCATGACCGGAAAGCCGATCTCGACGGCCGCAGTCAAAAGCTGCTCGGGAGAGGCCTGCCGGTCAAAGACCCCCGGGGTGATCGGAACGTTCTCTTGGACCGCCAAGGCCTTTGCGTCGATCTTCTCGCCCAGAGCCCTCATGGCCGACGGCGGCGGTCCGACGAAGCGGATGCCCCGATCGGCGCACGCCTGGGCAAACTCGGCCCTTTCGCTCAAGAACCCGTAGCCCGGATGAATCGCGTCGGCTCCGGTCTGCTCGGCGGCTTGGAGGATCTTGTCAATCACCAAGTAGCTCTCGCTGGACTCGCTCGGCCCGAGAGCGACGGCTTCGTCAGCCAAAAGCCGGTGCATGGCGTGGGCATCGGCGTCGCTGTAAACCGCCACGGTCTGGATCCCCATTTCTCGGGCGGCTCGAAGGATTCGCACGGCGATTTCGCCGCGGTTGGCGATGAGGAGCTTTCGAATCATCGGTCCACCACAAAATTTGCTTTTCGTTTTTCCAAGAAGGCCGCGACCCCTTCTCGACCTTCGGCTCCGGCTCGGGCCAAGGCCAACCTTCGAGCGGTCTCGACCTTGTCCAAAGGCGTGTCCTGAGCAATCTGCTTGCTCATCGCAACCGCTTGAGGACCGTTTTTCAAAACGAGCGCCACGCGCTCCTCGACCCAGGCATCGAGCGAGTCCGCGGGACAGACGCCATGAATAAGACCGATCTCATAGGCTCGCTTTGCTTCAAACACCTCGGCGGTCGTAAAGAGGTGGCGAGCATGCCCCACGCCGATTTTGGGCACCACGAAGCTGGAGATCGTCGCCGGGATCAGTCCCAGCTTCACTTCGCTGAAGCAGAACTTCGTGCCATCGGCGGCAACAGCCACGTCCGAGGCCGCCACGAGTCCGCAACCTCCCCCAAAGGCCGCCCCGTGGACCTTGGAAAGAACGACCGCTGGAGCCTGTGCCATCGCTTCGAAGAGTTCGGCCAAGCGAACGGCGTCGCGGATGTTCTCCTCCTCGGAGTAAGTGGCTGCCTTTTTCATCCACTCCAAATCGCCCCCCGCGCAAAAGGTCGGCCCGTTGCCCGAAAGGACCACAACCCGAACTTCGGGCTTGAGACCCACAAAGAGCTCGGTCAGCGCCGCGATCAGAGTGTCGTTGAAGGCATTCCGCACATCCGGGCGGTCGATTTGGGCCAGGAGCACGGGTCCTTGGGCGTCGATCTGGAGCATGAGAGATAGTATGGCACCGCCCGGAACCGTTACAATAGCGACATGGCACGGCGCTTGTCGGTTCTGATTCTGCTCGGTTTGACCTTGGGCCTCTGGGGATGCGGAGGCTCGTCGAGTCCGATTGTCGGCACGTGGCTTCCCTATCGAGGCCAAGACCCGATTCCGAACGCCTACGTCACCTACCGAGCCAATGGGACGATGGAGCGCACGATGTCGGGCAAGACCCAAGAAGGCCAGCAGTCGATGGTCTCTCGGGGCCGATGGAAAATCGAAGGCGACAAGCTCACGACCACCATCGAAGACATCATCGTGAACGGGCGGTCGCTCGAAGGACTCGGCCGAGTCCAGGCGATTGAAAACATGAACCTCGACAATGTCCAAAGGATCGTTTTCAACGGCAAAGATGAGTTCACGCTCTACTATGGAGACGAATCGATCCGCCACGTGAAGCAGAAATAGGACTTTTTATCACTGATATTAAAAAAGACGGGAACACTGCACAGTAATTCTTCGTAGTCGCTGGTGAGGGCGCTGGAAACGGCGTTCTTGAGGACTAGGAAGAAACCATGTTAAAGAAGATCTCTCTCGTTGCCGTCTCCGTGTTCGCTTTGGCTATGACCTCGGTCGCCAACGCTCCGAAGCAAGACATCGTCGACACCGCCGTGGGTGCGGGCACGTTCAAGACGCTGGCTTCGCTCTTGACCAGCGCTGGCCTGGTGGACACCCTGAAGGGCAAGGGCCCATTCACCGTTTTTGCTCCGACGGATGCCGCTTTCGCGAAGGTCCCGAAGGCAACCCTCGAAGCTCTTGGAAAGGACAAGAAAGCTCTGACGAAGGTTCTCACGTATCACGTCGTGAGCGGCAACGTCATGGCCAAGGACGTGGTCAAACTGAAGAAGGCGAAGACCGTCCAAGGCCAAGACGTCACGATCCGAGTTCATAACGGCAAGGTCCGACTGAACGGAAACGTGAACGTCGTGAAGACCGACATCGTTGCCACGAACGGCGTCATCCACGTGATTGACGGCGTTTTGTTGCCGAAGTAAGTCTCTCTCCCCAACCCTTTGAGGCGAGATCAGCCTTTCCGCTCGCGGGAGGGCTGATCTTTTTCTTTCGAGGTAGGCAAACTCCGGGCAAAAGCACCAAAATAGAGTCATGGCCGTGATCATCGACATCGTTGCGCGTGAGATTCTGGACAGTCGGGGCAATCCCACGGTGGAGGTGGATGTCCACCTGGAAGATGGCTCTTTTGGTCGAGCGGCGGTCCCCAGCGGAGCGAGCACCGGGGCTCATGAGGCGGTCGAGCTGCGCGACGGGGACCCAAAAAGATTCAACGGAAAGGGCGTGATCCAAGCCGTTGAGAACGTCAATGAGGTCTTGGCCCCGGCCCTGCTTGAGCGAGATGCCACGGATCAGCGGTCGATCGACGCTTTCCTCTTAGAGCTGGACGGCACGCCGAATAAGAGTCGCTTTGGCGCGAATGCGATCCTGGCGGTGAGCTTGGCGGTCTCGAAGGCGGCCGCTCAAGCGACCGGGCTCCAGCTCTTTCGCTACGTCGGTGGGACCAGCGCCTGCACGTTGCCGGTGCCGATGCTGAACATCCTGAATGGAGGACAGCACGCCGATTCCAACGTTGACTTTCAAGAGTTCATGGTCTTGCCGGTTCAGGCTTCGAGCTTTGCCGAAGGCTTGCGATGCGGAGTAGAGATTTTCCACGCCCTCAAGAGTGTCCTCAAGGCCCGCGGGCTGAATACCGCTGTCGGCGATGAAGGGGGCTTTGCTCCGAATCTGGCTTCCCAAGAGCTTGCCTTTGACTACATTCTGGAGGCCATCGACAAAGCCGGATACGAGCCCGGCAAGCAGGTCTGGCTCGGCATCGACGCGGCCGCTACAGAATTCTATGAGGGTGGAGTTTATCGATACAAGGCCGGAGACGTGCGCGAGAGAACGCCCGCTGCCCAAGTCGAATATCTGGCGAGCCTTTGCGAGAAATACCCGATTCTCAGCATCGAGGATGGGCTTTCGGAGGACGACTGGGACGGCTGGGCTGCCCTGACTCAGGCGATCGGGGACCGCGTCCAGATTGTTGGAGATGATCTTTTCGTCACGAACGTCAACCGACTCCAAGAAGGCATCGACCGGGGTTGTGGCAACTCGATCCTCGTCAAGGTCAACCAGATCGGCTCCCTCACCGAGACCCTGGCCGCGGTCGACCTCGCCACTCGAAATCAGTACACCTCGGTCATGAGCCACCGAAGCGGCGAAACCGAAGACGCCACGATCGCTCACCTCGCGGTCGCGACGAACTGCGGGCAGATTAAGACCGGTGCCCCCAGCCGCACCGACCGAGTGGCCAAGTATAACGAACTCTTGCGGATCGAGGAGATGCTCGGGAGCGCCGCCGTCTATGCTGGAGCCCGAGGATTTGGCCGACTCTCGCCGCGCTTGAGCTGAGAATCTGGGCCGAGATGAATCCTAGCCGCGATACGTGACGTCGATGACGACGTCGCGAATCCCGGCTTTTTGGCGCAAAACGCGCGCGATCACCTCGACTTCGGACCGCAGGTCGCCGCCCATCGCGCCATCGCCGGAGCGCATCGCCTTCACCGTGCCCCGGAGATAGACCACCCCGTGCATCACACGCAAGTCCGCTTGGGAGATGTCCACCGCGCGCTTGCTAAATTCACGGCGGGCGGCTTTGGTCGCTTCGACGTCTTTGGGATCTGCCATCCGCTTACCTTACTCCATCTTTGATGCCGAGCATCGAGTGGATGAGCTGGAGGATCGTCGGATCGTCGGGAGCGGTTCGCGGGTCAAACCGAGCGACGACGAACCCACCCTTGTTGATCAGGAACTTCTCGAAGTTCCACTGAATCGGCTTGCGATTGGAGGTCGAGTTGATCATCCATTGGTAAAGCTTCGTTCGCTTTTGGCCGTTCACCGAGATTTTCTCGAACATCGGGAAGGTCACACCGTAGTTCTTAGTACAGAACTCCTTGATCTCGGAATTGGTGCCGGGCTCTTGCTGTTGAAAATCGTTCGATGGAAACCCGAGGACGACGAAGCCTTTCTTTTCGTACTTCTCGTACATCTCTTGGAGCTTCTTGTACTGCGGCGTCAAGCCGCATTTGCTCGCCGTGTTGACCACCAAGACGACTTTGCCCATGTACTGCGCCAGACTCACCTCTTTCCCGTCGATCGACTTGGCCGAGAAGTTGGCGATCGTCACGCGGGGGGCGTCGTCGACTCCGGCCTCTGAACCAACCGGAATCGGGTCCACTTGGGCCGTTGCAAAGCACGATGAAAGAATGAGCGCAGTCAGCATCTTGCCTTCAGTTTACGACAGAAAAGGCAAAATCGATCCCTAAACTTCGGTCGCCGACCGGTGACGAAGCGGCGTGATCGGCAATTCGAGCCCCTCGACATGACTGGACGAGGTGATTCTAAGCACCCTTTCCAGGATCACCTTGACCGCCCCCGCCAGCGGGAATGCGAGGATCATCCCGATCAGGCCAAAGAGGGCACCGCCAGCAAAGATCACAAACATGCTCACCAAGGGGTGTAGCCCGACCGCCGACCCGACCATTTTCGGGTAGATCACTTGGTCGAAAATGGTCCCGATCCCGATGAACACGAGCGCGATGATCACGGCGAGATTCCACGGCCCGCCCGCATCGAACATCCAGTTCCCACTCGCGCCATTCAGCCCCACAACCAGCAAAATCGCCAGCGTGGCAATCCACTGCCCGACAAACGGAATCAAGTACGTCGCCCCCGCCAGCAACGCGAGCAAGATCGAATAGGGCGTCCCCATCACCGAAAGGACCACCGCCATGAGCAACGTGTAGGTGAAGATCGTGATCGTCACCCCGCGGAGATACTTCAAGAAGACTTCGCCGATGTCCTTGAGCAACGAGACCGTCTCGGCTCGAATCGAGGGGGGGATCCAACTCGCGCTCTTGACTCGAAATTTCTCGAGGTCCATCAGCATCAGCCAGACGAAGAGCGGCGTGAAGAGCAGGAGCAAGAAGCTCGACGCAGCCTTGCCGAGGATGCCCAAGAATGAGGTGAAAAAGTTCGTGACGAGGTTGCTGAAATCCTCACGGTGCGGCTCGACGTACTGCTCGACGATGGTCTCGCGGTCGCTCGGGAGCCCCACCCGTTGCAAATAAGGCGCCAGGCTTTCCAGCACGAGGTCGACTTGACCCTCGGCGCCATGCGGCTGGGCGCGAAGGACCGGATTCCAGCCGAGGTAGAGATTTTCACTGGGATCTTCAGCCGAGAGCCGCGCGGTGAACCCTTGGAGGTTCTCCTGAAACGAGGAAAGCTGCTTGCCAATGATCGGGGTGACCCAGATCCCCAAAGCGGTCAGCAGACCAAAAAATGCGAAGAAAACGAGCGCGACAGCGCTTCCCCGCTTGTATCCCCGGAGTCGCAGCTTGCGAATCACGGGGTCCAGCAAAACGCTGATCAGAAGGGCCAGGACAAAGGGGAGAAGAATGCTTCGAACGGCTTGAAGGAACCAGAGGGCGACCAGGACAACGATCACCCAGATTCCAATCTTCCACCCTTTGACCATATTTTGTTGAGGCCCAGGACTTACGCGCCGATCTCTTCGACGGACTCGTGCGAGCGCCGAGCGCGTTGCTCAGCAACCCATTCATTCGCCTTGCCCTTCAGTTCCTTGATCTTTCCTCCAAGTTGCTCTCGGGTTTCGTTGCCCGATTTCGGAGCAAAAAGCAGTCCGGCGGCCGCGCCCAAAAGCGCTCCGAGCCCAAATCCTGCCAGCAAATAAACTAAACCATTGTTGTTGTCTGAATCAGCCATGTTGACCTCCAATATCCTTCTTTGTCGGAAGGCTCATCGATTCCTTCCTCTTTAAGTATGCCGTAATCAGCTGCAAGAAGAGGAGAATCAGCCCCATCGGGCCTCGATTTTGCCTTCGATTCCCCTTGGCGGCGGCTCCGAGGAGAGGTGCTAAGCCTCCCAGGGGCCCTGCCTGACGCGCCTTGATCTGTTCGCTGAGCATCAACTGGACATTTTCAAGGTCGCTCACGTCCTTACGGAGGCCCTTGACTTCGAGTTGCAGAGCCTCAATCATCTTTTGCTGACGGCCCAACATCACCAGAAGCGCGACCGTGGTCAGCAGCGGTACCAAGACGGCAAGAATCAGCGCGAGCGTGGCCATGAGCGTTAGGAACGGATCGTACCCCCGGCCACGACCGTTTCACCCCGATACGCGACGGCAATTTGCCCCGGAGTCACCGCGCGGACGGCGTGGTCGAAGACCAGGTGGGGCTCCTCGCCAGGAATCAGGGTCGCCGGCATCGCCTCCATGTTGTATCGGACCTTCGCTTTCACTCGCACTGGCTCGCTGGGGCGGCCGTTCGTCCAGCTCATCTCTTCGAGTTGCACTTGGCGTTGATCCAGGCGCTCACTCCCTCCCACCACGACGCGGTTTTGAGTCGGGTCGAGCTTGAGCACGTAGAGCGGCCGGCCGTCGCGAGCGGTGAGACCGATTCCCCGCCGTTGACCCACCGTAAACGCGGCGACCCCTTGATTCTCGCCAAGGCGCTCACCGTCGGGGGTGACAAACTCGCCCTTCGATTCGAAGAGGTCCGGTCGCTCCTTCTTGAGAAACTCGACGTAGCCGCCCGCCTCGCTCACGAAGCAGATCTCTTGGGAGTCGGGCTTGTGGGCCACCGGAAGCCCCATCTCGGCCGCCATTCGGCGAGTTTCCGCCTTGCTCCCGAGCTCACCGAGCGGAAACATCACCTTCGAGAGATGCTCCTGACCGAGCATGTACAGAACATAGCTCTGATCCTTCATGCCGCCGCGAGCGCGAAGCAAGCGGTATCGGCCCGTTCGAGAGTCGAGGCGGATGCGAGCGTAGTGCCCGGTGGCGAGCTTGTCGCAGCCGAGCTCCTCCATCTTTTCCAAAAGAGAATCGAACTTCACGTTTTTGTTGCACTGGACACACGGGTTCGGGGTTCGTCCGGCCGCGTACTCATCAATAAAGTTCTGAATCACCGTCTCGCGGAACTGGTCCTTGTAGTTCAAAACGTAGTGCGGGATCTCCAAAAGCCGAGCCACGCGGCGGGCATCTTCGACCGCGCCCAGGGAGCAACATCCGGCATGCCGAGGGTCCTTTTGGCTCTCTTGCCAGATTTGCAACGTGACGCCGACGACATCATAGCCGCGCTTTTTCAAAAGCGCAGCTACGACGGCGCTATCGACGCCGCCGGACATCGCAACCAGGATGGTCGGCTTGACTCGGCTTGACATTTCTTCTCTATTTTGTACGGAATCGCCTGCAAGAAGGTGTCTTTAGGCCTCTAGCTGGGCAAGCCGATAGAAGATATGAGCATAAATTCGGCTCATTTTATAGAGATTTTCTATTTTCAATCGCTCGTCCGTTTCGTGGGCATTGCCGTCGCCTTCCCACCCGGTGCCGATGCTGACGGTATTCGGGACCGCGCGGGCATACGTCCCGCCGCCCATGGTGCCGGGCGCCTTGGTTTCGCCCGTTTCTGCGGTGTAGACCTCGCAGATCGTTTGGACGAGCGGGTGCTCCAGCGGAAAATAGAGCGGCTTGCTATCTCGAGTGACGCGCAGGTCGGCCCTCAAGCTCAGTTCGCCCAAGAAGGCTCGGCATTTTTGCTCCAAAAGCGCGCCGGTCCAAGTGACTGGATATCGAATGTTAAAGAGCATTTGCAACTTGCCGTCCTGGGTTTCCACGATCCCCAGGTTGCAGGTCAGGTCTTTGCTCACGTCGTCGCCGCCATGAATCCCCAGGCCAACCCCGCTGACATGGCCCATCTCCATGAGCTCGGTGTACGCTTTGGATTGGGGGACCGGAGCGAGGTCCATCAGCAGTCGGAACATCCGGGTGGCAGCCGAATCTCCGCCAAACGGCCAGGCCCCGTGCGCCGCCTTTCCTCGGGCCACCAAGTGCAGTTCATCGTCGTGCCACTTCGACGAGATATTTTGATCCCAGTACTCGCTCAACTTCCCTTCGACCTCGGCTCGAATCGCCGGGGCGACCCGGAGAGTGCATTCGAAGTGGTCGATCACGATATTCGGGCGTTGGCCTCCCCGCGCAGAGACCAGTTCTAAGTCCCCAGTCGGCGGGGTGACTTCGATTTCGAGATTCGCGATGCCTTTCTCGGCGTGATAGAGCGGCCAACCCGAATCGGGAGCGACGCCAAACGTCGGGCTCTCTTCCCGCTCGACATACTTGTGGATGCAGGCAAAGCCCGACTCTTCGTTGCACCCGAAGACGCTCCGCATCCGGGCGCCGATCTCCGGCACAACCGCTTGAAGAGCTCGCATCGCATAGAAGCTCGCCATCGTCGGGCCCTTGTCGTCAACAGCCCCTCGGGCATAAACATACTCGCCGTCGATTTCGGCACCAAACGGGTCGTGCTTCCAGCCATCGCCGACGGGGACCACGTCCAAATGGCCGAGGCTCATGATGAGCTTTTCTCCATCTCCGAATTCGGCGTAGCCGTAATAGCCTTCGCCATCCGCCGTCCTCATGCCCCACTCTTTTCCGAGAGCAAGCATGAAGTCGAGCGCTTCTCGGTTGGCCTGGCCAAAGGGTGCATTCGGTCGCGCTTCGGCCTCTAGCGAAGGAAACTGCAGAAGTCGGCGGTAATCGCGCAGGAGGTCGGATTCGTGCTCGCGCAGCCAGTTTTGGACCTGGCTCAAGATGGGATCGCTCATCCGACTAGAGTACCTAGCCGGGGCGCCTCGAACCGCGCGGCGAGCCCGCCTGGAAAGTGAATTTGAACCCCATGAGACCCAAACTGGCGGCAGAAGCCCCCGGGGTTCAGTAGTGAACATTCCCCGGATCGGGGGTCCAAACGTCCTGCAGTTTTACCGGGATGTACCCCATAATTAGGACATCGTGACGTCCGCCGTAACCCCCCCGTGCAGGTTCTTCGCTCCGGGCCGAGTGAACCTGATGGGCGATCATACGGACACGTCCGCGGGGCTCGCCATGCCGATGGCTCTGCCCCTTGGGATCACGCTCTCGGTCGAGGTCACGAACGGACCCACTCAATGGACTTCAAACAGCTCGGCCCAACCGGCATTCGACGCAGACGTGGCCGAACCAGGGACCGTTGAGGGACCGTCCGCCTACCCCGCCGGAGCCGCATGGGTCCTTCGCCAAATCGGGTTCGGAGCGATGCCGAATCTGAAAGGCGTGGCGACCTCAACGCTCCCGGTGGGCTCGGGGCTCTCCAGTAGCGCCGCCCTCACTGTTGCCTTTTTGATGGCTTGGAACGCGGTCGCAGGCCTTGCGCTGGCTCCGATGGAGATCGTACACCTGGCTCGCCGGGTCGAAAACGAGTTTGTAGGTCTTCCTTGCGGCTTGCTCGATCCCTGGGCGATCGTCTTTGGGGAGTCGGGGCGCGTCTTGATTTGCGACTTCGATTCGGTGCAAACAAGATCGGTACTTTGGCCTGACGAACTGTCGGTCGTGATCGGTCACACCGGCCGGAGCCGCGAACTCAGCGCGGGGGGGCCATATTCCCAGCGAGTCGAGGAGGTCCGTCTCGCCGCCCGGCAACTCGGGATCGGTTCGCTGAGGGAAGCGAATTTGGAGGCGATTGAGTCGATCCGCGAGCCTCAGATTCAGGCTCGCGCACGGCACGTCGTGAGCGAGAATCTTCGCGTCGAGGCCTTGGCGACGGCCCTGACCGAACGAGACGCGCGTCAGATTGGCATGCTCTTGCGGCAAAGCCACGCGAGTCTCCGGGACGATTTCGAAGCGTCTTCACCCGAACTCGATGCGATGGTGGCGGCGTGCTCGGAGTCTGCAGGCTGTCTTGGGGCGCGGATGACCGGGGCGGGGTGGGGCGGCGCGTGTGTCGCAATCGTCCAAAAGTCCCTGGTCTCTTCGTTCCTCCACCAAGCGAAGGCCTCTTACCGAGATCGAACCGAGTTGGAGGCCCGATTCTGGGTCGTTGAGCCGAGCGCTGGGGCGAGGCAGATCGGATGAGAGCGGCATCTTCTGGGCTGAAGAGTCGCCGAGTTAAAAAATGCCGAGAAATTTTTAAGAACTTCGGCCTCAAGCGGGAACCTGGCAATCTTCTGAGTTATCGTAAAGGTGGCGGAATCGATGTGAAAAATCGTTCTCAGCGTGGAAAAGCAATTGTGGCGGCAAGTCAAAAAAAGAGTGAGGGTTGGGAAAATGGCAATGCCAAGTACAACTAGGTCAGACATGTCACCACGAGGCGTCCGATTGACGCCGACCGAGGTGAAGGTGTTGAGTCTCATCGCGGAGGGACACAGCAGCAAGGAAGCGGCTGAACTTCTGGTGGTGAGCAAGCGGACGGTGGATTTCCACCTGGCGAACATCTATGACAAGCTGCAGGTGAACAATCGAGTTCAAGCGCTGCGGATGGCGACCCGACTGGGTTTGATTCCATTCCAGCCGCTTTTTGGCCACGGCCAAGCCGAAGCATAAAGGAAAGTTCGCCACAGCGAACAGTTTCAGGTCCTGGAAACAGGGCCTGATTTCTTTTTTCCTGGTAAGTTCTCCTCATGGCCCTCTCGGAGGCTCTGAGCTGGCTTTATCCGTCGCGCTGCGGGCTTTGCGATCTCGCGAGTCCGTCGGGCCTGTGCAAGACTTGCCGAAGCGAGTTTCTTCCGGGGCCGGGTTGGAGTTTGCGCCAGGCCCAGGCGCTGGACGAAGTTCAGGTTCTTTTCGATCACTTGGGCCGAGCCAGGCAAGCCGTTTTGGCGCTCAAATTTCACCGGATCACATCGCTCGGGCGTCCGCTCTCGGACTTACTTGCGTCGGCGGCTTTTGCGCCGACCCGAGGCCCCTGGGATGCCGTGATCCCAGTGCCGATTCATTGGCGTCGCCAGTGGTCTCGGGGCTTCAACCAGTCGATGCTCCTGGCCTCTGCCTTCCCGAAATCTCTGGTCAAAACAGATTGGCTTGTCCGGATTCGACATACCCGGGCCCAGGTAGGGCTCACCCTTGAAGAGCGAACCCAAAACCTGATCGGAGCCTTTGTCGCGACGCCCGCCGCTCGCCGCAAGCGCATCCTTCTGCTGGATGACGTCCTGACGAGCGGGAGTACCGCCGAAGAATGCGCCAAAGCCCTCAAGGCGGTCGGAGCCGACCTCGTCAGCGTTCTCACGCTCACCGGGGGTCAGCTCCGACGCGGCGACTGAGTTAGGCCCCTTCGACGTAAAAAACGGTCAGGCGGCCATCCTTTCGCTTGTACAAAACCTCAAGATTCCCGTTGTCTTCGTTGCGAAAAACAAAGAACGGATGATCCAGCAGGTCCATTTGAAGGGCCGCTTCATCGACGTTCATGAGCTTCAGCAAGAACTGCTTGCGCTCTTTGATCTCGACATGATGCTCCTCTTCGGCCTCGGCGTGCTCTTCGAGCAGGCCTTTGGGCACATCACTTCCCTTGCGTCGGTGATTCTTGACAAGCCGGCTCTTCAGCCGACGAAGTCGATTCTCGAGCTTCTCGGCGACTTTGTCGATGGCAGCCGCGATGGAGGCGTCGGACTCCTCCCCTCGGACAGTGAAATGATCGGCAAAGACCGTCACTTCAATGTGGTGGAGGAGCTTCTCTTCGCGGTGGACGATCTCGACCTTTCGAGCTTGGTGAAAATACCGGTCGAGCCGGCCGAGCTTTTTCGACGCGTATTCGCGGTCGTGGGTCGGCAGATTGCCTTCCGCATTACGGACTAAGACTTCCATCGTATCCTCCTAGAACGAACTTCTGTATCGTTGCGACGGCTTGAGCGACGATGCCTTCGCCTCTTCCGATGGCACCCAGGCCTTCGTGAGTGGTCGCCTTGATGCTGACCCGTTGCGGCTCGATCTGCATGAGATCGGCCACTCGCTCGATAATCTCGTTGCGCCTGACCATGATTTTCGGTCGTTCGGCCAGAACCGTCATATCTAGGTTCGAAACCACCCAGTTTTCTCCTTTGAGGAGTTCGCGCGTTTCTTGGACGAAGAGGCTACTCGATTGGTTCTTCCAGCGGGGGTCGGTGTTCGGATAGAGGAGGCCGATGTCACCAAGGTTCGCTGCACCGAGAAGGGCGTCCACCACCGCGTGCAAAAGGACGTCGGCGTCGGAGTGGCCCTCCAAGCCGATCACCCCCGGAAACAACAGGCCCCCCAGCCAGAGCGAACGCGCCGGATCGGTGCTGAACCGGTGAATGTCGTAGCCAAATCCGGTCCGAGTTTCGACCGGACGCAACATCGCTTGGGCGCGCTGGAAGTCCTCCGGGGTCGTCAGCTTGAAATTCTGTGGGTCCCCCGGGACTGCTTGCGGCGTCCGCCCCATCGCCTCCAGCATCACCATATCATCGGTCATCTCGGGAGAGGCCGAGGCCAGGGCCTGACGCAGGTCCCAGACCCGGGCGACCTGAGGGGTTTGAACGGCGACGAGCTCGGCGCGGTCGAGGGTTCGAAAATGAACTCCATTGTGCTGCTTGATGGTGTCCGAGACGGCGAGCGCCGGAAACGAGGCCCCGCTCTCTTGGGCCGCATCCAAGAGCCGCTCAATCAAGGCTGCGGATAAAAACGGCCTCGCTCCGTCGTGAATGAGCACCCATTCGGCCGTCTCGGGCAGAGCAGCCAAAGCCGCGGCGGTGCTCGCTTGTCGGGTCGCGCCACCCTCGACCACAAAGGCGGCTTCGGGAACACCCGAGAGCGTCGCTTGAACATGGTCGGTTGCGACAACTAAACCCACTCCGTCGATTCGGGGGTGCTGCAGCAGCGCGTCGAAGCTCCACCGCCAAACCGGCTTGCCCCCGAGGTCGAGGCGCAACTTGTCTTGGCCAAATCTCTCGGATCGGCCCGCGGCGAGGACGACAGCAAGGACCTTCATTCGCGAGGCTCGCGGCGTCGCCGGGCCGGGCCCTCGACCGGAACGGGCTCGCCTTGATCCCGAATCTCCGCGAAGATCATCTTGCCTCGCTCGGTCTGGATCACCTGGGTCACTTGGACGGCGATCGTTTCGCCGAGGACCGACCGGCCTTGGTCTACCACGACCATCGTTCCGTCGTCGAGGTATCCGATCCCTTGCCCATGCTGACTCCCTTCCCTCACCACGTTGACGATCAGCGACTCTTGCGGGAGCACGGTCGGCTTCAGAGCAAGAGCAAGGTCGTTGATGTTGAGGACTTGAATGTCTTGGAGCTTGGCCACCTTGTTGAGGTTGAAATCGTTGGTGACAATGTCAGCACCGAGGGCCTTTGCCAGCTGGACGATCTTGGAATCGACTTCGTCGGGAGTCGTCGCCAGGTAATCGTGTTTTCCGATCTCCATGGAGAACTTGTCTTGCATCAGCTTGAGCACATCGAGGCCTCGGCGACCCCGCTGGCGTCGTAAAGGGTCAGAGCTGTCGGCGATATATTGCAGCTCATCCAGAACAAATTGCGGCACGTAGAGTTGTCCTTCGAGAAAGCCGGTCCGAGCCACGTCGTAGATTCGGCCGTCGATGATGACATTCGTGTCGAGGATCTTGATTCCGCGGCGTCGGTACTTTCGACCTTTTTGCCAGGGCAAAAGATCGCCCATCGAGCGCATCGCGTAGATCGCGACCGCGGCGACTGCGATCATGAGTCCGATCGAGGCAATCGACGCGATGTAGACGGTTTGCTGGGTGAACAAGACCATGAACGGGACGCTGACAATGACGCCGATCACGGCCCCGATGAACAAGGTGACCTTGTCGCCGGCGTCCATTTTGTCCCACTTGGTGCCGGCGTTCTCAAAGCCGCGCATCGCCTGGTTCGCCGCGCCGGCCCCGAGCAGGAAGCCCAGAGTCGTCACCGCAATGTGGGTCAGGGCTTGTTTGGCCAGGTCATCTGACCCCATGACGCCAATGGTCCGATAGAGCCATTCCAGGCCAGCGGGGCCAAAGCGATAGAACGCCAAGGCTCCGAGGGTGCCACCAAAGATGATCCAAAAGATTCTCATGAAGCTCGCCGAGACGCCGCCTTCCCTGGTTTGGAGTGTCGGACCTCAAGAACTTTCATTGTAGCCTTTTCGAACAAAAAGAACTGAAACGCCTCTTCGACGTTGCCCTGGGCAATTTTGAGGTGGGTCCCAGTCAGGCCCGGCGCGGGACGAGTCGCATCCAGACCGACCCACTGCTTTCCGGTCCAAACCTCCACCCACGCATGGTAGTAAAACATGCCGTCGTCGCTGATGAGGCCGCTGACTAGCCGCGTCGGAATATCGGCGGCGCGACACAGGGTGGCCATCAAGATGGCGTAGTCCCGGCAGACCCCTTCTTGGCTTTGCCAGACCTCGCGGGCATCACGCAGCACCCCGATGCCGGCATTAGCCGTCATCCGATTTAAGACCGCCCGGCGGATTTTTTCGGCCGCTTTCACGACGCTGGTCTCCGAGCCGACGATCTGTTGGGCCCGTTGTCGGAAGGCTGGGTCTTGGCTTGGGACATGGAGACTCGGCTTGAGCCAATTCGGTTGAGACCGTGCTGCTTCCGCTCGGGTCAGGCTTTGCTTCGGATCGGGCAAAACCGGCTTGCAGGTAATGAGCCATCGGTCTCCGTCTTTTCGGACCGTTTGATGAGTGTCGCTGGGCATCCGAGACAGATCAACCCCTCGAACTTCGAGCCGCAAAAAAGTCACTTGCTCGGGGCGTTCAATGGCCGGTTGAGTCGGGATCGCCGAGGCAAGGGCCAGATCTTTGGATCCAGAAGTGGGGCGCTCACTTTCGGCCGGGGCCGTTGACTCTGGCCACATCTCAAGCCCCATCGCGGCCTCGACTTTAATCAGGTCGCCTTTCAGGCTCAAAAACACCTTGGTGCTCATTCGTGGATCCTCGATCTCAATGAGGTCTGCATCCACCTTCTTGCCACGGACGTCGACTTGGCTCCGGCCTCGGTAAATGATTTTGTTTGGAATCAGCGTGACCGTCGCTGGGTCCAGGACGTAGACCGTCATGCTCTTGCCCGTTGGGGGGCGGTCGCCCCTCGAGATCGTCGAGGTCGGGTCGTCGTCGAGGATGGCGCCTTTCGGGATCGCCAGGGTCTTCTGACTCTTGACGCCGTTGTTATCAACTCGGACGTCAATGGTGTCCGCCTTGAACTCAGCCTCGACGACTTGGGTGCGGCCCCCGCTGGTGATCACGGATTTTTGGCGGATGGGTCGTTGATTTTCGTCCACCCAAGACGTCGTGCTCGAGACCATTTCGAGCGAAGTGCCGAGCATCTGGCTCTTGATCTCCATCCGGTTTTCGTTACGGGTGACCGGCTTTCCGTTGAGCTGGTCGGCGGTCGAGGAGTTGGTGACGGTGCCGATACGACTGCCTTGGAGATAAAGGGCGAGCCGTTCTTCGACTCGTGCCCATGAAGCAGCGACGAGACCAAAGCCGAGGATCAAGCAAAGCGTTCGCAACCGAGACATCACTGTATGAACGCAGCAACCGAAGGAATGGTGCCAAAGATTTCACCCGAATCACGAAGAATCAAGGAACTTCAGGGACCGTCCAAGTGTCCGAGGAGCGAGGAATCGAGCACCGATCTCGTACCGACAAGTGGACGTTGACAGCCATGCCGGTTCACCGGTACGATGCCGTTCGCGTCGCCGCTTGAGGGAAACCAAACCGCTATGTCCAAACTCGTCATTGTAGAATCGCCCGCCAAAGCCAAAACGATCAGTCGGTTTTTGGGCTCAGGTTACGACGTGCAAGCGAGCTTTGGCCACGTTCGAGACCTCCCGGAGAGCGCGGACGAGATCCCCGAGGCCCTCAAGAAAGAGAAATGGGCCAAGCTGGGCGTCAATATCGAAAAGGGGTTTGAGCCGCTCTACGTGGTGCCGCAAGACAAGAAACGGCACGTCGATCAGCTCAAGAAATCAGCCAAAGGAATCGACGAACTCTATCTCGCGACCGATGAAGACCGAGAAGGGGAGAGCATCTCGTGGCATATCTTGCAGCTTTTGAACCCGTCGTCCAAGGTCAAGGTCCGGCGGATTGTCTTTCATGAGATCACCCCCGAGGCGATTCAAGAAGCCCTTTCTTCTCCGCGCACGGTCGATGAAGATCTGGTTCGGGCTCAAGAGACTCGGCGGATTCTCGATCGTTTGGTCGGATACACCCTTTCGCCGTTGCTCTGGAAAAAGGTCGCCCCAAAGCTGAGTGCGGGCCGAGTTCAGAGCGTCGCGGTGCGACTTTGTGTGATGCGCGAACGCGAGCGGATGGCTTTTCGGTCGGCCACTTACTTCGACCTCGAAGCCGATGTTCAAGCCGCTCAGGGCGGACTCAAGGTGAAGCTGCAGTCGGTCCAGGGCCAGCGGATCGCTTCGGGAAAGAGCTTCGAGCCGACCACCGGCCTGTTAAATAATGTCAAAGACCTCTGGGTCGATCAGGCCCGAGCCGAA
The DNA here is from genome assembly GCA_002335425.1 of Chthonomonas sp. UBA2017. GTDB lineage: Bacteria > Armatimonadota > Fimbriimonadia > Fimbriimonadales > Fimbriimonadaceae > UBA2017. Next base: position 48,440 of record DDCB01000019.1, on the reverse strand, counting down.
TCGCTCACCGAAGCCGCCCGCGCGGTGCAGCCCTGGAAGGTGACGAAGGTCGAGTCGAATCCGGGGTCAGAAAAACCGCCGGTCCCGTTCATGACCTCGACCCTCCAACAAGAAGCCAACCGGAAGTTGGGATTCAACGCTGATCGGACGATGCGGATCGCGCAGACACTTTACGAAGGAATTGAACTCGGAGGCAACGAGCGGATCGGTTTGATCACCTACATGCGAACGGATAGTCTCCACCTCGCCGAGCGAGCCCTCGAAGAGGCTCGGGACGTGATCCGGGACTCTTATGGGGCGGAGTACCTGCCCGACAAGCCGGTGCGCTACAAGAGCAAGGCCAAAGGGGCCCAAGAAGCTCACGAAGCGATCCGACCCAGCTCCTTGCGACGGCGTCCCCAAGACGTCGAGCGATATCTGGACAAGGACCAAGCCGCTCTTTATGAGCTGATTTGGAAGCGGACGATCGCTTGTCAGATGGTCGCGGCCAAGGTCTTGCGCAGCCAAGTCGAAGTCACCGCCCCTACACGCGAAGGGGACCTCGTTTTTGGGGCCAGTGGGAAGCAGATCACGTTTCCCGGATTTCTGCGCGCTTATGTCGAGGGGTCCGACGATCCCGAAGCTGAGATCGAAGGCAAAGAGACGATCTTGCCGGTGCTCGCCGTCGGGGAGCCTGTGGATTGGAAAGAGGTCCGCCCCGTCGGCCATGAAACCAAGCCACCTGCGCGCTACACCGAAGCCTCGCTCGTGAAGATGCTCGAAGACGAAGGGATCGGACGTCCCAGCACATACTCCAGCATCATCTCGACGATCCAGAACCGAGGATATGTCTTTAAGAAAGGCAAAGAACTCGTCCCAACGTTTACCGCCTTCGCTGTGACCGAGCTCCTCGAAGGGTCTTTCCGCGACCTTGTCGACACTACGTTCACCGCCAAGATGGAGAGCGAGCTTGACGACATTGCAGACGGTGAGCGCGACTGGGTGAAGCACTTGGAGGCTTTTTTCTTGGGTTCTGGCCAGCATTCGGGCCTGCTCAAGCAGGTCGAGGAAGAGAGCAAAGATATCCCTTACCCGATCTTGAAGCTGGGAGAGACCGAGGACTCGGTGCCGATCGTCGTTCGCGTGGGCCGTTACGGGCCGTTCTTGCAACGTGGCGAAGGGGGTGCCGGAAACACCGCCAACATCCCGGACGATCTCGCGCCTGCCGATTTGACACTCGAACGGGCGCTCGAGATGATCGAGAAGAAGTCAGCAGGCCCTGAGGCACTCGGGGTTGATCCTGCCACAGGGCGTTGTGTCTTCTATCGAAAGGGACGATTTGGCGACTACTTAGAGGTCGAACAGGATGAAGAGGCCAAGGCCCAGGGCCAAACCCCGAAGCGAGTGACCTTGCCTCCTGGTCTCAAAACAAGCGACATTGACGACGCCACGCTTGCGCTGCTCATGCAGTTCCCGAAGGTCTTGGGCATCCATCCCGAGAACGGCCAGGAAGTCACAGTCCAAGTGGGGCGATACGGCGCGTACGTAAAGTGCGGAGAGGAGAACCGAACGCTCGAAAGCTGGCAAGACGCGGCCCATCTCGAATTGGCCGAAGCCCTGGTGATCTTGTCGCAGCCGAAAACTCGGCGACGCGGCGGAGCGAGCTCATCGGGTTCGACGGCAGCCCCCGCGCAGGCTCCTTTGCAGGAGTTCGGGGTGCTGGAGAACGCCGCCGGGCCGGTCAAGGTTTTGGCCGGGCGATTTGGCCCGTACGTCACCGACGGAAAGACCAACGCCACGATCCCTAAAGGCATTGACCCGGCCGAAATTTCTTCCCAACAAGCCGCCGAGCTTCTGGCCGCGAAGCGACTCGCTGGCCCAGCCAAGAAGAAGTTCCCGACTCGCCGCAAGGCTGTCAAGAAGTAACCTCAGACGCCATGAGCCAGCATATCCGTTCTGCCACCCGAGTGGAAGCCGTCGGCAACAAGCCGAAGCTGATTGATGAGTTTATCGGTCGAGTCAACACGGGACACCTCGGGGTCAGCGTCGCCCGGATGCAGAGCCCCGAAGGGTGGGTTGAGCCGGGCCAGACGCCCGAATTCGACGAAGTGACGCTCGTTCTGAGCGGCGTGGTCCACGTCGAGACTCGCCAAGGATCGTATTCGGTCAGAGCCGGGGAGGCCTTTTGGGCGGATGCGGGCGAGTGGGTGCAGTACAGCACCCCAGAACCCGGGGGCGCGACCTACGTTGCGGTTTGTGTCCCGGCCTTTAGTCCCGCCTCGGTTCATCGAGATTCGGACTCAAGTTCCTGAAACTTCTTAGAAGTCCCAAGCGACTGTAACGTAAGACCTCAACTTGCAGTAGTCTAAAAGAGGACCGGAATCGGTTCTTGAGAAACTTTCGATGAAGATTTCCCGCACTTGGCTCTTTCTTTTGACACTGTCGACCTCCGCGACGGGGATGGCCCAGGACCCCGCCACGTTGCGGGTCACGGCGCAAACTCGCGTTGTGAGCCTGCAGCAGGCCCTGGAAACGGTGAACCAAGGTCAACCGATCAAGTTGGTGGCCGGACCCACGGTCTTAGCTGAGCCAGTGATGATCCGCGTCCGCGACGTGCCGATGGACCAGCTCATGGCCCGAATCGCCACCGTCATCGGGGGCGAATGGAAAGCCAGCGGGACGACCTACACCCTCCATCGTTCCGACATCCTGACCGCAGCCCAAACCCGCAAAGACAACGCGACCCTGGCCAAAGGCTATCGGCGGTCGATCCAGACCATTTTGGACGCCTTGCAAAAGGCAGGCAGTTACGATCAGAAGGCTCTGCAAAAGGTCTTTACAAATCGAGAATCTGAGGACGAAGAAATGGAATCCGGACCGGGATACGACTTCCCGATGGAGCCGGGACAACGGCTGATGGTCCGGCTGGTGAACCAGATGCCCCTCGATAGAATCGCGGGCATCGCTCCTGACAGGACGCTCACGTTTGCGGTGAACCCCACCCGGATGCAGATTGCCTTGCCGACCCAGACGATGGCGTTCATTGATCAGTACCGGCGCGAGCAAGAAGTCTATCGAAAGTTCATGGAGGAGCAAGCGAAGAAGCGACCGGTTCGAGGGATCCCGCCGACCGAAGGGGATGACCGCACCATCGAGACTCTGCCCGAAGAGATTGAATACGATGAAGTCCGCGCACCCGTGGCGACACTGGGGCCGACGGGTCGCGTGTTGCTGCGTGTCTCACTGGCGGGATTTGGCGGGGAGAGTCTCAACTTCACGCTGAGGATTTACGATAAAGAAGGAAAACTGGTCCGGACCATTCCTTACTTCCTGTCTCCTGAAGATGAGGAAGAAGAGGAAGAAGCAGAGGCCGAAGAGTCTCGGCGCGAAGAGTCTCCCGACGAAATGTCAGGTCCGAATGTCGCCACTTTTGCCGACTTAAATCTAAGCACTGAGAGCAAACAGTTTGTGGGCCTCCTTGGTCAGTTCATGAGCGAATCCCCATCAACTGAGCCGTTGCCGAAAGAGCTTTTTGCGGCGATGCAAAATCCGACCATCTTCGACCCGATCAATATCGTTGCCGGCGACGTTCTGAGTTCGGTAACCGATCACCAAAAGTGGAACTTGGTCGCGTCGCTGCCGGACAACTACTTCGAGGTCTTAAACTCAATTTTCAGCGCGTCGAAGGTGACTCTCGACCAAGCGAAGACCATGATCACTCAGTCCCGTGTGACTGAGGTGGTGGAGAAGGACGGCTGGGTGACCATCGCCCCGAGACTGCCGAGCAAAGCATGGGCCGCCCGCATGGACCGAGGAGCCTTGGGCTACCTGATGCGCGCCGATGACGTCACCGGGACGGTTTCGCTGGACGATTTTGCCGCATATGCGGCGCGAAATCCGAACCCGTCCGGCTCGATCATTTTTCAGATCTACGCATTTTTGGGAGCCCCGTCGGTCTCCCGGTTCGTCTCGACGAACAATTACGAGATCATCCAGATCTACGGGCTCATGAATCCACAGCAAAGACAGCTCATGGCCCAGAATAAACAGATCGCCTTTCAGGCTCTTTCGACAGTTCAAAAGAGGCTCCTCGAAGAGTTTGTCTACTTCTCGGGGCGGAACCTGAAGGTAGGTGACCCCAAGCCCAAAGCGGAATCTGATCCGAGCCCCTTCCCCATGCCAAGCAACTTCGACATGGATGAATACATGTCCGAAAACCAGAGGACTTTGGCCCAAGAGCCGACGGAATCGATGCCGAACGGCTTGCCGATGGACGGATATATCCAGATCGAAAGCCAGCAAAAGACTGTCTTTAAGCCGGGCGGAAACAACCCGATGCTGAACATGATGATGGGCGGCGGGGGGATGGAGCTCGACCAGCTCGCCTCGATGATCGGGATGCAAGAGTCTGCGAGCGGCCAAGAATATGCCCGGTACTTCCCGAAGATCGACTCGGTGATGGTGGGCTCGATGTCAGAACAGACATGGACGCTCTGGATGGCCCCGAAGGCGCGGATGACCGCGGTTCTGCAAGATCTCGCCTACCCAAAGGACGCCAAGCTCTACAAGATCAGCGAGCTGCCCGGAGACCTAGGCAAGAAACTCCGGGAGCGAATTGATCAAGTGAAAAAGACGATGGAGGAGGTGGATCGGGAGATCGGAAACCGAAACGCTCCCCCGCGTCCACCCCAGTAAAGCCTTAGACGAGGGCGGCCAAAATGTCTTCGACTTCGGTCAGGGCCTCGTCGAAAATCTGGATCGCTTGTTCGAGCTGCTCCTCTTCCAAGATGAGGGGTGGCTCGAACCGGATCACGCGCGGGTTGTTGAGCGTGTAGGCTGCCACCAGACCCCGCTTGGTCATCTGAGCAATCGCCAGTTCGCCAACCTCGTCCATGGCGAATTCAACACCCAGCATCAGGCCCCGGCCCCGAACTTCGGTCACGAGGTCTGGATGCATGGCTTGGACTTGCTGGAGTCGAGACTTGAGCATCTCCCCGATTTGTTCGGCTCGATCCGCGAGACAGTCGGCCTCCAGAACCTCCAGAGCCGCAATCGCCGCCGCACACGCCAGCGGATTCCCACCAAAGGTGCTCGTGTGTGCGAGCGGGTTCACGCTGTAAATCTTCTCCCAGACCGCGGCCGTGCCGAGAGTCGCCCCGATCGGCATGATCCCTCCACCCAGAGCTTTGGCCAGCGTCATCAGGTCGGGCTTCACGCCTTCAAGGTCGCACCCAAACAACTTCCCCGTTCGGCCGAGGCCGGTCTGAACTTCGTCCGCGATCATGAGCGCTCCGTGGCGATCACACAGCTCTCGGATCAGCGTGAGATACCCTTCCGGCGCGACGTGAATGCCGCCTTCGCCTTGGATCGGCTCGATGATGACGGCAGCGGTTTGGCCGTCCACCGCCCGGGTCATCGAATCGAAACACCCGAACGGAACAAATTCTGCCCCCGGCATGAGCGGCTCGAACGGCTTTCGGTATTTTTCGCGACCGGTTGTCGAGAGCGCGCCAAGGGTCTTGCCATGATAACTCCCTTCGGTGCTGATGATCTTGCTTCGGCCGGTGGCGCCTTTGGCGAACTTCAGGGCAGCTTCGACAGCTTCGGCCCCTGAATTCGAGAAGAAGACGTACTCCAGCCCGCGGGGCGCGATCCGGGTTAACCGCTCGGCGAGCTCGGCCAGGCGCGGATTGAAGAAGACTTTGCCGCTCAGCGCCATCTCGTCGAGCTGTCGGCGCACCGCATCCACGATCACCGGGTGGCTATGGCCAAACGAAAAGACGCCGTAGCCGCCCAGGAAGTCGAGATACTCACGGCCTTCATGGTCGATGAGCAGGCACCCTTGGGCTCGAATTTCGACGCCAAAGCCGGCGAAGTTCATCAGCTTGGCGAGGTAGGGGTTGACGTGCTGGGTGTATTGGTCCACTACCCGGGCATGGATTTCATCCGGCGTCATGAAAACGATTATATCCGCCGAGGAAGTTGGGGACTGGGGCCGTGGGAGTCAATCTTGAGTCGTAACGAATGACACTTGCCAGTAACTTTGGAAAACCGAAGCGGCTCGTGAACCGAAGTACGCGAGCCGCTCGGTGGCGTTGAGCCTAAGATGTGTCCTTAGTACCGATACGTTTCGGGCTTGTAGGGGCCTTGGACGGGGACGCCGATGTACCTGGCTTGCTCGGGCGAGAGCTGGGTCAGCTCGACGCCAAGCTTGGTGAGCTGGAGCCGCGCCACCTTCTCGTCGAGGAACTTCGGCAGAACATAGACGCCAGGAGCGTATTCGCCCTTCTTCGTCCAAAGCTCGATTTGAGCCAGAACTTGGTTGGCGAAAGAGCTGCTCATCACGTAGGACGGGTGACCGGTGCCGCAACCCAGGTTGATCAGGCGACCCTTGGCGAGCATGATGATTCGCTTGCCGTCGGGGAAGATCACGTGGTCGACTTGGGGCTTGATCTCGTCCCATTGATACTTCTCCAGCGAAGCGACGTCGATTTCGTTATCAAAGTGACCGATGTTGCAGACGATCGCGTTGTGCTTCATCTTCGCCATGTGGTCGTGGTTGATGACGTTGTAGTTGCCGGTGGCGGTGACGAAGATATCGGCCTTGTCGGCGGCATACTCCATCGTGACCACTTTGTAGCCTTCCATCGCCGCTTGCAGGGCGCAGATCGGGTCGATTTCGGTCACCCAGACTTGGGCGCTGAGCGCGCGCAGAGCTTGGGCCGAACCCTTTCCGACGTCGCCGTAGCCAGCCACGACTGCGATCTTGCCGGCGACCATAACGTCGGTGGCTCGCTTGATGCCATCGACGAGCGATTCGCGGCAACCGTACAGGTTATCGAACTTGCTCTTGGTCACCGAGTCGTTCACGTTGAAGCATGGGAATGGCAGTTCGCCCTTCTTTTGGAGCTCATAGAGCCGGTGGACGCCGGTGGTGGTCTCTTCGCTGACTCCTTGGATGTTCGCCTTGATTCGGCTGTAGAAGGTGGAGTCCACGGCGAGCTTGGCCTTGATCGAGTTGAACAGGCAGACTTCTTCTTCGCTCTTGGGGTTGTTCAAGACGCTCGCATCGGTTTCGGCCTTGCTTCCAAGCAAGACGAGCATTGTGGCGTCGCCGCCGTCGTCCAGGATCATGTTCGGCGTGCCGCCGTCGCTCCACTCCAGGATCTTGTGGGTGAAAGCCCAGTATTCATCGAGCGTCTCGCCTTTGTAGGCAAAGACCGGGGTGCCCGATTGAGCGATCGCCGCCGCTGCGTGGTCTTGGGTGCTGTAGATGTTGCAGCTCGCCCAGCGAACCTCGGCTCCGAGCTCGACCAGCGTCTCGATGAGAACGGCGGTTTGGATCGTCATGTGGAGCGAACCAGCGATTCGGGCGCCCTTGAGCGGCTTGCTCGCCTTGTATTCGTCTCGGATCGCCATGAGGCCGGGCATTTCGGTCTCGGCGATGGCGATCTCTTTTCGGCCCCAATCAGCCAGGCCCAGGTCAGCGACATGAAAGTCAGTTTTGATGAGGTTTTCGGTGATACTCATTAGGTTGTATTCTCGGTTCCTTGGGGGGCCGAGCTTCACGCCGAAAACAAAAACGGCGCTCGCGAGGCCCTAGAAAGGTCACGAGCGCCGTTCAAACTGTTAGTTTGTATCGGTCGAGCCTAACCCTCCTTCGGGCCGCAGCGCTCCTCTACCGACACTTCATTATACACTTTCCGTGCCAAGAAAGTTCCCTGCCCGGGGTTCGGGGGTTCGGGGGTTCGGGCTAAACGTTGAGTTGTTCCGAGTCATCTCCGAACGAGGCATGTTTCAAAAACTCGTGTGGTAAAGAAAGCATGACGTGTGCGATCGAAAGGCAGCCTTCGTTGGACTGTTGTTCATGTCTTTACGCCCAGCCCAACGAGATCTCAACCGCGGAAGAGAATATCCCAGTCTCCTCGGGCTCATCGCACCGCCACCCACTCGACGCAAGCGGGGGTGCCTTGATCAAGGACGGAGTCCGTGTCGGTGGCGTTCGGCAAGTGAAGCTTGATCAGTGGGACTGTCGAACCTTCAAAAATCTCCCAGCCTAGACGACCGAAAGTGCCCGCCGGCCCGAGGACCGGCACGCTCTCCGCCCCCCAACGAGTCGCCATGCGATAGATCTGCTCCGCCGACAGCGGGCGGCCTCTTTCCAAGCTGACCGCTCGCGCGGCCCGCATCTCGGCAAACATGTCGATCGGGCCGGAGCTGACGGCGGAGTCCAGACCCAACCCGACCGCGATGCCCGCCCGGACTATCTCGAAAACGGGGGCCGCCGGACATCCAAGCGCTTGGTTCGAGCGTGGGCAATGGGCCACTGTCAGCCCCGAAGCAGCCATCACTTCGATCTCATCTTCAGTCACATCGCAAGCATGAACCAGCTGCACTCCGGGCCGAAGGAGCCCCGAATCCTGAAGCCAACCCAGCATCGACTCAGACCGCGGAAATGGCACCTCGTTCTCGCGGAAGAAAGCCGCGAGCGGGCCGGACCGGGCTTCGAGCAGGTCCCGCTCAAACCTCGTTTCGGCAAAGTGAAGGCTCACCGGCCCGTGGCTTTGGCCGATCTGTTCCAAGGTCTTCGGATCAACGGTGAAAAGCGCATGGGGATTCAGAACGACCGATTCGAAGCCCGATGCTTGAGCTTGCTCCGCTCGGGCTCGGATCGAATCGAGCTTCGCCCCGGGATCATCATGCTCAAAGAAGGTGATGACCTCCTGAAAGATCACGCCTTCGAGCTGGTGCTGGACCATCGCGGGGGCCGAGCCCAAGCGGTCGGAGTGCTCGCCGACCCAGGCCACGCCGGTCCGGCGGTTTTCTTCGGCAGCTTGGAGGCAGTCTCGAAGGACCTCCTCTGCGGACAGAGCTTGCTTGAGCTCAGTCAGGTTCCTTAACCAGGCCCAATAGTCTCCGACCGGAACCTGGCCCTGGAGCCCGCGATACTCAAAGTGCGAGTGAGCGTTGACGAAGGCCGGAGAGAGGATGTAATCATCCGGCAACCCAGTGTGCGGTCGAAGCTCGACGATCTCCCCGTCGACGATGAAGACTTCGAGGCCCCACTCCAGATGTCCATCGATCATGATCCCTTGGGGGCGAAGCAACATCGGATGAGTTTATCTCTTCAAGGGAAGTTGCAACGGAGTATCCCGCCTGAGGTATGCTTGGAAGTTACCCATGAGTCTCCCCAGCGGCCCCATTCTGCCAAAGTCCGACACCTTAAACTCGATGGAGTGCGGCAAGTTCGTGCTCTCCAATCTTGCGGCGCGACGAGCCAAACAACTCAAAGAAGGGGCCCCGCCGCTGGTCCGTGTTGAATCCAATCACCCGCTGACCATCGCTCTGGCGGAAATTGCCGCTGGCAAAATCAAGCCGATTCTGGGCGCCCCCGAGGCCGACACGAGCCTGACCGCCGAAGGCGGCTTGCCGATCATCAGCGATGAGCCGATCCCGAGCGAATTGGGCATCCTTCTCCCGGCACTCGACGAGTCGGAGGCCGAGCAACTGATGTCGGTCTTGGCCGCGGACGATCCCGACCTGCACGACGACGAAGAAGAGTTGGGGGCAGGCCCGAGTCTGGACGATCTCCTGGTCGAAGGTGACGTCGAGCCCGAGGCAGTCACTGCAGATGGCGAAGAAGAGACGCTTTCGCTGACCGACATCGCCGAGCAAGAGAACCTCAGCGACGAGGACTCCAACGGCGACGACTAAGAACTCCATGCCGAACGTGGACCTGTATGAGGTTCTGGGTGTGCCCCGCGACGCGGACGCCGCCCAAATTAAGTCTGCCTTCCGCAAACTCGCCCGTCAATACCATCCGGACGTAAATCCGGACAATCCCGAGGCTGAAGAGAAGTTTAAGCAGATCAACTCCGCATATGAGATTCTGAGCGATCCCGACAAAAAAGCTCGCTACGACCGGTTTGGAACGACCGACGACCAAGCAGGCCCGAATCCAGGGGACTTCTTTGCCGGAGGAGCGGGATTCGGTGACCTGTTCGACATGTTCTTCGGTGGCGGCGCGCCCCCACGTCGGAAGCGTCAGGGTCGAGATGGTGGCGACATGCGGCTCGATCTGAAGCTGACCCTCCGAGATGTTCTTCATGGGGCAGAGCGAACCGTCTCGTTCCTTCGGAACGATCCTTGTTCGGGCTGCCGAGGAACTGGAGCCGAGGGTGGGAAATCGCCCGAAGAGTGTTCGAGCTGTCAAGGCACAGGGCAAGTCAGCCGCGTGCAGAACACCTTCATCGGCCAAGTTCGAACGATGACCGCTTGTCCGACCTGCGCCGGCGAAGGGTTTGTGATCAAAGACAAGTGCTCGCAGTGCGCAGGTCGAGGCGTTCAATCGGCTAAGCAAGAGCGAGCGGTCAAAGTGCCGCCGGGATTCGATTCTGGGATGAGCTTGCACTACGCTGGCGAAGGGCATCAAGGCACGGGGCAAGGCCGATCCGGCGACCTCTATGTCGTCTTACAAGTCGCCTCGGATGACCGGTTCGAGCGACAGGGGACGGAGCTGCTGACCGCTCTCGAAGTCACTTTTCCTCAAGCCGCCCTCGGCGATCGAGTCACGATCGAAGGAGTCGATGGCGACGTCGAACTCGAAGTGGCTCCCGGTTCGCAGCCCGGCCAAGTGATTCGAGTCAAGGGTCAGGGGCTACCCGCACTGCACGGCGGACGCCGAGGCGATCTCCATGTCGAGCTGATCGTTCGCGTCCCGAAGACTCTGAACGCCGAGCAAGAGCGCCTCATTCGAGAACTCGGAAAGACGATGGGCGAAGACCCATCCGGTCCCGGCCCAGGTATCCTCGGCAATCTCTTTAGGAAGAAAAAATGAGCCGTTGGATAGAGATCAAGGCGACTTTTGCTCAGCCTCCTGCGGATTGGGCGCCGGCCATCGAAGTTTTTCGCGAGGAAGGGATCGAAGGAACGGTCCAAACGGACCGCCCACCGACCCTATGCGGCTACATCGCCGACGATCCAGAGAATCGAGATCGCGCCGAGCGGCTGAAGTCCACGCTCGTCGAGGCGGGTGCGATTGCGGTTGAAGCCACGACGATCGAAGAAGTGAACTGGGCCGAGGCTTGGAAGCAGTTCTTTAAGCCTCGCCGAGTGGGCCGAAGGTTCGTCGTTCGACCTTCGTGGGAGTTTTACGAAGCGGAGTCGGGTGACCTAGAGATTGTCCTGGACCCGGGTCAGGCGTTTGGCACCGGAGATCACCCGACGACTCGACTCATGTTGGAGTTGATCGAGGATCGAGTTCAGCCGGGACATCGAGTTGCCGACATCGGGTGTGGGAGCGGCATACTTAGCGTGGCCGCGCTCCGGATGGGAGCCTCGCATGTGGTTGCTGTAGACGTGGATTCGGTTGCCGTTCGGTCAACATTGGACAACGCCGATCGAAATGGGGTTGAGATTCAAGCGCAAGTTGGCACCGGATTATCGGGTCTGCCTGAGGCCGAAACCTATGACATCGTTTTGAGCAACATCATCAGTGCCGCGCTCATTCGGATGGCCCCAGACGTTCCAGCGCATCTGAAGCCCGGCGGAGATTGGATCGTCTCCGGGATCATCGAACAGAACTGGCCGGACGTACTGGCCGCGGCCGAGCGTACAGGTTTTCGATTGGAGCGCAAAGAGCAGGAGGGCGATTGGGTCGCAGCCGTGCTCTCCCGCTAAGGGCTCTGCCTCGACTTTTTTGGCCCGGATTTGATCCGGAAGAGGGTGCCCAAGAGATTCCCAGAGAAGAGTTTGAGAAGCTCCACAATGTTCTGAGACTTCGCTCGGGAGCCGAGATTGCGGTTCTTCCCAACGATGGCCGAATCGTACGTTGCGTTCTGGACGGTCGGTCTGCGGTTCCGCAAGATGTGGAGCGGCTGGAGACGCAGCCTTCCCGGGTGGTGACTCTGGCTCAGGCGCTCCCGAAGCCTGATAAGCTCGACGAAGTCTTGCGTATGTGCACCGAGTTAGGAGTCGCGCATTTTCTCCTCTTCCCTTCGGAGCGAACAGTCGTGCGATGGGACGCCAAGAAGCGGGCCGAGAAAGAGCGACGGCTCCTGGCGATCATTCGCGAAGCCGCCGAAGTGTCCTTTCGCAGTATCTTGCCGACTTTGACTTGGGCGGGATCCCTAATAGAAGTCTTGGAGGCTCAACCCGACGCGATTGTGCTCAGCGAAGTTGAAGGAACTACCCAGACACTTCCCCACTGCCTGGGCTCGTCTCCGAAGGCCACTCTCGTCATCGGTCCCGAAGGGGGGTGGGCGCCTCGCGAGGTCGCCCTGATCGGAGATCGCGGCGCGACGATGGGGCCTCGCGTTTTTCGAGTGGATACAGCCGCCGCCGCCGCTTGTGCGATGGCGTTGCTTTGCGACTAAGAAGCGAACTTGGGCTTTAGCCCAGGTTCGCTTCCATCTTTTCAATGTCGAGCTTTTGGGGCAATCGCACCCAGAACGTCGAACCGACGCCGACTTCAGACTCGCACCAGATTTGGCCGTCGTGGATATCCTCGACCAAGTGCTTCACGAGGAAGAGGCCCAGACCCGTCCCATAGATCTTGCGGTTGTCTTCGTTGTCCACACGGTGGAAGCGCTCGAAAACCTTGTCGACGTGCTCGGCGGGAATCCCCATACCTTGGTCTTGGACACCGAGCAGGATGGTGTCCGTTTCGTCTTCGACCTTGGCGTGGATCGTGATGTCTCCTCCGTTCGGGGAGTATTTGATCGCGTTGTTGAGCAAGTTCGTCAGGGTCTGATCGAGCTTGTCTTCATCGCCGACAATGATCGGCATGGTGTCCGGTGCGCTGAGCTTGATGACGTGCCGGTTCGTCGCTTGCTGTTGAATCTTTTGGACCTTGTCCAGGAGCTGCCGGATCTTCACTTCGCCGTAGCTCGGCTTGAGCGATTCGCCCGCTTCGATTCGGCTTGTGTTCAAGAGGTCGTCGATGAGGCGGCGCAGGCGATCGCACTCGTTCACGACGATGTTCAAGAACTCCTTCTGGTCTTCTTTGGTGTAGAGATCGTCGTCGATGCCTTCGAGCAGCGTGCTGGAGAAGCCCTTGATGGCGGTGAGCGGGGTGCGGAGTTCGTGCGACGCCATCGCGACGAAGCTCGACTTCATCTTCTCAATGTTCTTGAGATCGGTGACGTCATTCAAGATCAGCACGACCCCCAGGTCTTTGCCGTCTTCGTGCTTCACTTGCGCCCCGTTGACTTGATAAATCCGGTCGTTGCCGTGGAGATGGACGGTAATTTCGGCGGTGCCGACGTCTTGTCCATTCGCTCCACGAAGGACCATCTCCTTGATTTCGGGATTAGGGATCAGGTCGGGGTAAGGCTTTCCGACTGGCGAGGTCGCAAGTCCAAAGATGGCTCGGCAGGAGCTGTTCATCTGGCTGATTCGGCCTTCGCTGCCGATCAGGACGAGGCCCGCGCTCAGGGATTCGAGCGTTTGGAGGAGTTCTTCGCGCTCTTCGACGACCTCGCGATACATCTGAAGGTTCGCGATGATCGAGCCGACGTTCTTGGCCATCCGTTCGAGAAGCCGGACGTCTTCGTCATTGAAATCTTCACCGTGGCGCTTGTTAAAGGAGTGGAGAACGCCGATCATCGACCGCTCGATGACTCGGTTTTCTTCATCTCGCTTTTCGATGACGAGCGGAACGCAGATCCCATTGACCACGTGAAGCAGAGCGAACGGATCTTTGTCGGCTCGGGGGTCGTTGGCGGCGTCGTGGAAGAGAATCGGCTCGCCGTCGCGAAAGACCTGACCCGAAATCCCATGAGTCGCTCGGATGCGGAAGAGGTTCAGGTGTTCGTCGTCCACGCCAAACGCCGGCGGAATGCCACGAAGTTCGCCGATTTCGCGATCATAGAACATGATCACGATCTTTTCGGCCTGCAAGATCATGGCGATCCGTTGGACGAGGCGGCGCAGGGTCATTTCCCCTTCGCTGATCGGCGTAATGTCGACCGGGGCCTCGGCTTGGGTGGGCTTTGATCCGGACGCGCTGTTGGACTGCTTCACCAGCTCTTCGAGCTCTGCAATCCGCTTTTTAAGTTGCTCTAACGATTCGTTGGGGCCATGCTCTTCCACAATCACGACGTCTCCTGAAAAACACACCGGGCTCGGACCCGCGAAAGGTCGTCCCGGCAGTCCCGCATAGAATACCTCTCGGCTCACGGTTAAGAGGGGATATTCCTGCCGGAAGTTCCCTACGCAACCACGGAGTTGAAAGATTCCGCGATATAATCGGGGTGTTCATGCCCCACAGCCTTGAGGAGATCCCCCTTTTTCCGTTGCCGATTGTCGTGTTTCCCTACGCAAATCTGCAGCTTCACATCTTTGAGGCTCGCTATCGCCAGATGGTCGATCGGTGCTTGGAGTTCGATTCTCCCTTTGGGATCGTGATGGTCAAGGAGACCGGTCCAGACGGTTTGGAGCCTGATCCTTGCCTCGTGGGCACGGCCGTTCGAATCACGCACGTTCAGCATTTTGACGACGGCACGATGAATATCCATATTCATGGGGAGCGTCGATTTCGGATTCGGAAATTTGCCGAGGACACCGATCCTCTTGTCGGGATGGTCGAGCCCGTCTTTGAGTTGGATTACGAAGACTCGCCCCATATGGACGCGCTCGTGATGCGCGCCCAGGAGAGTTTCAAACTCTACATCGAGATGGTTTTTTCTCGTTCGGACTTCAACGTTCAAATCCACTTTCCACAAGACGCCACTGCCCTGAGCTTCCAGATCGCCGAACATCTGCCGCTCGACAACCCGGCCAAGCAACGATTCTTAGAGCTGACCGACACATTGGAGCGGCTTCAAGACTTGATTCCACTCATCGAGCGCCAGATCATCGAGGCCAAATCGCCCATTCGGTATCGAGTGACGCGACATCACTTCGACGACTGGATTCACCCGAACTAGGGGAAGGCTGAGACCTGACTAGCTTCTGAGGGACGTTCTATACTCTCTCAGGCCACGAACTGCTTCGCGGGGGCCGATTTCACGTGTGAGTTGACCGATTTCACGTGTGAGTTGACCGATTTCACGTGTGAGTTGGCCGATTTCACTTGTGAGTTGGCCGATTTCACTGGTGAGTTGACCGATTTTAATTGTGAGTTGGCCGATTTTAGTTGTGAGTTGGCCGATTTCAGTGGTGAGTTGGGCCAACTTCGTGTGGATGCGCCCCGGCTTCCCCGGCATCATGCCCTTCCTCAGTTGCAAATTCTCAGTTCCGAGGCCTGTTGGCACGATTTGGTCCCGGACACCCAGCTCGCGCAGGCCGTCCACGACCCTGCGGTCGCTCTGGTGCAAACGGTTCCGCTCGGCCAGCCGGCAGACATTGACCAGCAGCGCGACGGCGGATAGATTGCCAAAGAACCTCTGGAGGATGTTCAAGAGCGTGGGGTTCGAACGCCCCTGTCGCTTTTGACGTTGCAAAGAGCCCGGTGCGGGTGGGTGTGTAGCCGGACGGCGGACGTTTCCGATCATTCCCTAGGAGGGCTCAACGGCCTCGCAGGTATAAATCAATTCTCAGATATGTCGCTTGATGAATTGTGGGATCGAGTTCGCCGCATCCCCCGCGGTCGCGTCATGAGCTACGGCGAGCTCGGCAGGTGCCTCTCCACCCCCGCAACGGGTCGAATGGTCGGTCGCTGGATGGCTCAATCCCCGGAGGATTTGCCGTGGTGGCGGGTCATCGGCCAAGACGGTCGCTTGCCGATCGGCAAGCGCGATCCGCGGCTTGAGCGGGACCAAAGAACCCTCTTGAACGAAGAAGGAGTTGCGCTTCTGGAAGATCGAGTTCATCCCGAGGCCTTTTGGACACCCGACGAAGGCGAAAGCGGGTAAACCTGACGCTCGCCATGGTGACCCTAGAGCACATAGAGCAGTCGGCGCTCGCCGCAATTGACGAAGCCGCGAACACCTCCGTCCTGCGAGACCTCGAACTGAAGTATCTCGGCAAGAGCGGCGAGATCACTCTTTTGATGCGCGATCTCGGGAAGCTGAGCGCCGAAGATCGACCCGCTTTTGGAAAAGCGATCAACGACGCACGCGCCCGAGTGGAGCGACATCTCGAAGCTCGGCGGGCCGTCCTCAAGGCTGGTGAGCAGGCCGAGCAGTTCGCTTCGGAAGCGATCGATTTGACGTTGCCCGGACGCGCCCCGCGTTGGGGCCAGCCCCATATCCTAAGTCAAACGACCCAGCGGATCAAGCAGACGTTCATCGGAATGGGGTTTGAGTACCTGGAGTCTCCCGAACTGGAGGAGTTTCGCTACAACTTTGACGCGCTCAACTACCCGCCTGACCACCCGGCGATGGATGAGCAAGACACCTTTTACGTCACCGACACGTTGCTGCTCCGGACCCAATGTACGGCTCTTCAGGGCCATGTGTTCGAAACTCGAAAGCCCCCACTGAGGTGCTTCACCGTGGGCCGAACGTTTCGGAATGAAGCCGTCGATCGCACCCACTCGCACACCTTCCATCAAGTCGACGCCTTCATGATCGATGAGGGGGTCTCCATGGCGCACCTCAAGGGCACTTTGGGAGCCTTTGCCCGGGCGATGTTCGGCGACGAAGTCAAGGTTCGATTTCGGCCCGACTTCTTCCCCTTCGTCGAGCCAGGAGTGGATTATGCGATCAGCACGCCAAAGCTCTTTGGGGGGCGTTGGGTCGAGCTTGGGGGAGCGGGCCTGATTCATCCGAACATCCTCGAAGCCTACGGCATCGACTCCGAGCGCTATTCGGGATGGGCGTTTGGCCTCGGCGTCGAGCGTATTCCGATGATGGCGTACGGGGTGGACGACCTCCGGTACTTCCTTGAGAACGACCGGAGGTTCCTTTCTCAGTTCCCTGGCTAAGCTGTGATGAGCAGACCTTGGGCTCGGCGCAGGCGCCGGAGCATTCTCCCCGGGCCCAAAACGCTCATCAGTTCAAAGAGCCCGGGCCCAGCCGTCTTTCCAGTCAAGGCGACCCGAAGTGGATGCACCACCGGACCGAGCTTTTCGAGTCCTGCTGAGGCCGCGTATTCTCGAACCCAGGCCTCACACGTCTCCGGCGAAGCCGAATCCCCGGCGGCCTGGCAGAGCTTGATAAACGCCTCCAAAAGCGCCGGGACGTGGGCTTGGCCGAACCACTTGTCGACCGCCTTGGTGTCCATCTCCGGCTCGTCGACCAAAAAGAAGAGGCACGCAGGCCCAAAGTCGGCGAGGGTCGTCACTCGCTCTTGCTCAAGCTTGAGGCAGGCCAGGGCATACTCCTCGGGCGCATGGCAGAGGGCGTCGAGGCCTGTACGAACTTGGGTCGGGTCGGCCTCTCCTTCGACAGGGGTGCGATCTTTCCAGTAGCTCTGGGTTTCGGGGTGAGACCAAAATTCTCGAACGACGGACAGCAACTTGCTCGGATCGATCTGGCGGACGTAGTGGCCGTTCATCCACTTGAGCTTGTCGCTGTCAAAGACACCTGGTGAGGGTTGCAGGCCCTCCAGACTGAAGCTCTCTTCCATCTCGCGGATCGTCATGATCTCGCGATCTCCGCCCGGCGACCAACCAATGAGCGCGATGAAGTTCGCCAGCGCTTCGGGAAGATATCCCGCCGAGCGAAAGTCCAAGCACCGAGTGTCGCCATGCCGCTTGCTGAGCTTGCTGCCATCTTTGCCCTTGATCACCGGGACATGGACAAAGATCGGAGGCTCCCAGCCGAACGCCTCGAAAAGCCAGACATGCTTGGGGGCGGAGCTGATCCACTCTTCGCCTCGGATGATGTGGGTGGTCTCCATCAGATGATCGTCGACCATCGCGGCGAAGTGGTAAGTCGGCATCCCGTCTGCCTTGATCAGCACTGGGTCATCGACATCGTCGCTCCGAAACTCAACTCGACCTCGGATCGCATCTTGAACGACCAACATCTTGCCTCGGGGCATCTTCAGGCGGATGACTGGCCTCATTCCGGCCGATTCCGCCGCCTCAACCTCGTCTGGCGAGGCGTCTCGCCACTTGCCTCCGAAGTAGCCGATCGGCTGCTTGTTGATCTGCTGGAATTCGCGCATCTCTTCGAGCTCCGCCGAGGTGTCGAAGGCTTTGTAAGCATGGCCGGCAGCCAAGAGCTGGTCGGCCCACTGGGCATAGATTCCCTTTTCGGCGCGCTCGCTTTGGCGATAAGGAGCGTGAGGCCCGCCCTTGTCCGGTCCTTCTTGCCAGTCGATGTGAATCCACGCGATGCTCTCTTCAATCTCTTCTTCGCAGCCGGGTACGTACCGCGAGCGGTCGGTATCCTCGATGCGGAGCATCATGACCCCTTGATGCCGGCGGGCAAAGAGGTGACAGAAGAGAGCGGTTCGGATATTCCCGACGTGGGGCGATCCGGTGGGGCTGGGAGCATAGCGAACACGAACGGACATAGGTTCCTTCAGGGTACCCGGACACGTCGAGCTGGCTCCTTCGACCCGCGACCCGACCTCGCTCATGTTAAGGATCTTGGGTGATGTTTTCAAAACCGAAAATTTGCTTTACAATAGGTGCTATGGCCTTGAAGAAGTTTTTCCTGCTGGCGCTCGTCGGCGCAACGAGCCTTGTCCACGCGCAGACGATTGTGCTGGGCAAAAACCACCAGTTCGTCCAGACCGGCGCGATGTCGGTGACGACGAATGGGTTCTTTGGCGCCTTCCGAATCGATGATTCGAGTCTGAATTACACGTCCGGCAGTGTGCTCAAGCCCAACTCCGACACCCAGTCGATGTTCTACAACGGGAATTTCTGGGAGTTCCAATCGTCGCTCTTGGGGGCGTCTGACTTTGCAGCCCAATATCCGCAAGGCTCGTATGAGTTCATCGCGGGCGGGGCGTCGGGCGGAAGTCGAATTCTCGATGACACGAATCCGCTTTGGCCCACTTTTGAACCCCGCATTCTGAATTTCGACGACTGGTCCGCGCCGCAAGTCGCTCCCGCCCGGGAAGTCCAGTTCGACAGTTGGACCCTGCCCTCGGGCGCGAACGATGGCGCGACGTTCGTGCTCTTGGTCAACCTCACGATGGGCACGCTGCCGTTCCTCACTGGCCTCCCCACGACCGCAACGTCGGTGACGATCCCGGCGGGCACGCTGGTCCCGGGGAACAATTACCTCCTTGAGGTGATCTACAGCTCCCGCGAATGGACGCTCAACAATGGGATCGACGGAATCGGCAGTTCGTTCCGCATCTACGACAAGCGAACGTTCCGAACGTTTCGCGCGGTCCCTGAGCCGATGACGATGCTCACGCTCGGAGCCGGGGTCGCCCTTTTGATTCGGCGGCGGCGCGCTCACCGAGCCTGACGTCGAGTCGTAGGTTTCTCGGCCGGGATAGAGAGGCTCTGAGGATCTGTCTCTTTTTCGGGCAGATCCTTAGGTGGGTTGTGAGTGAGCTCGATGCTCGTCATCGCAATTTCTTGGCTCAGTTCGGCGACGATTCGATAACAATCTTCGTCCCAATAATTCATGTTCTGGAAGAGAAAAGAGAATGTGCCGGGGTGGGCCGAGGTCTTGACCTTGGACAGATACAAGCGGTTCCAGAAGGAAGTCTTAGCCGCCCTGGCCCCCAAAGGGCAGTTCACCATGGACTGGGTAGCTGGAACGTTCGTCTCCCAAGGTCCGTCCGAACACCCCACCTACAGCTTGCATAACTTGGTCCAGAAAGTGAATCTCGCCGACGAAAACGATTGGGGCGAGGTCATCTCAAGTCACTTCAAGATCATGTTCGAGGTGAAATCCCTGGACTCAATCTCGGATGAGGACCTTCTTGCCGGGCTTCGAATCTCGTTCTATCCCCAAGACTTCCCTCAATTGCCTGTTTTGGAGGAGATCATGATTCCGAAAATCTCCTGCGTTCTGGTTTATTCCCATCCGAAGTGGAACTGCTCTGTCAACGAGGCTGAGCTCAAACGTCGTGGACTGGAACGAGCGAAGGCTATCAAGATCGCCTATGAAAACCATCTCCGGGCGGATGGCGAATTGGAGCGGCAGATCGAATCCGACCCACACTCTGGGCTCAAAATGATCACCGGAGATGACTTTGAAGTGGCAGGCATCCTCCTGAATTTTGCCGAGTGGCCGGGAGTCCAACCAGACCAGACGTATTTGGTGGCGATCCCGAATCGGCACTGTTTTTTCTACTGTCCCGGCACGGGCGAAGATGCGCAAAAGATGCACCAGATCGCCAACCTTGCCTTGATCGAGTATGAAGAAGGCCCGGGCTCGATCACGCCCGCCGTCTACCTTTGGAATCGCGGAGCCTTGACAGCCCTGGGAGAGGCTCAGCGCAAGTAACCTCTAACTGGAGGCTGGATTCACAAATCGCCTCGTGGAGCAGTGGACAATGTCTCCATCGACGAGGTAGACTCGTCATCTTCTCACCTCAGCCACCCCAGGTATGCGCATGCCTGGACTGCATGTCAGCGTCGAGAAGAAGTAGAGGAATATGGCAGACGTCAGCCTATTTGATAAGATTCGAATCGGGATCGCCAGCCCCGAAGACATTGAAAGCTGGTCCCACGGCGAAGTCAAAAAGCCGGAAACGATCAACTACCGAACCTTCAAGCCTGAACGAGACGGTCTTTTCTGCGAGAAGATCTTTGGCCCGGTCAAGGACTGGGAGTGTTCGTGCGGTCGCTACAAGAAGATCAAGTATCGCGGCATCATCTGTGAGCGCTGCGGGGTCGAAGTCACCCGGAGCAAGGTCCGACGCGAGCGGATGGGCCACGTCAAGCTCGCCGCCCCGGTTTGCCATATTTGGTACCTCAAGGGCGTTCCTTCCCCGCTCTCGCTGATTCTGGACATCTCGCCCCGCCAGTTGGAGAAGGTCATCTACTTCGCCAGCTTCATCATCATCGACATCCAAAGCGATGAGATCAATGCTCAACTGGAGAACATCCGCGAAGCGGCGGAACAAGAAAAGCAGGCGATTCAACAGGAAATGCGCGATCTCGAAGTCGAGTCGATCGAACGGATCACGACCGAGATGCGCAACAACCCGGATGAGTATTTCGACGAAAGCTACGTCCGCGAGCGCCTCAAAGCGAATTTCGACCGGATTCGCGCCGAATATCGCGACGCCGACGACCGCCTGAAAGACCTCGACATTGCCGTCGACCTTCTGGGCAAGCTCGAAGCCAATCAACTCATCGAAGAAGATAAGTGGCGCGCGATCAGCAAGATGCTCGACGCGGTCGGACGCCGAATGAAGAAGGACCTTCACGAACTCGTGAAGGCCAATATCGGAGCCGACGCTGTGAAGGAACTCCTGAAGCGCGTCGACCTGGAGCGCCTCGCCCGCGAACTGCGCCAAGAGATCGTCATCACGACGAGCCAGCGCCGAGCCCGCGCGATCAAGCGACTCGAACTCATCGAAGCGCTCATCGGTTCGCGCTCGCGGCCCGAGTGGATGATTCTTGAAGTCGTCCCGATCATCAGCCCCGAACTGCGCCCGATGGTCCAGCTCGACGGGGGGCGATTTGCGACTTCTGACCTGAACGATCTCTATCGCCGGATCATCAACCGAAACAACCGGTTGAAAAAGATCATGGAGATTCAGGCGCCTGAATCGATCATCAACCACGAAAAGCGACTTCTCCAAGAAGCCGTGGACGCACTCATCGACAACGGACGCCGAACGCGGCCCGTCGTCGGCAGCAACAGCCGACCGCTGAAGTCCCTGAGCGACATGCTGAAGGGTAAAGAAGGACGATTCCGAAAGAACCTTCTTGGAAAGCGCGTGGACTATTCCGGCCGTTCGGTCATCGTCGTCGGCCCTCACTTGAAGCTCCACCAATGCGGTCTGCCCAAGGAGATGGCGCTGGAGCTCTTCAAACCGTTTGTGATGAAGACTCTGGTGGACCGAAAGATCACCCAGAACATCAAGACCGCTAAGAAGATGATCGACCGGATGCATCCCTCCGTCTGGGACGGCCTCGAAGAGGTCATCAAGGAGCACCCGGTTCTTCTGAACCGCGCTCCGACCCTGCACCGATTGGGCATCCAAGCTTTCGAGCCGATCCTGGTCGAAGGCAAGGCGATTCAGGTTCACCCGCTCGTCTGTCACGCCTATAACGCGGACTTCGACGGCGACCAAATGGCGGTCCACGTTCCCCTCGGAACTCAGGCTCAAGCCGAAGCTCGCATCTTGATGCTTTCGACTCAGAACCTGTTCTCGCCCGCTGATGGCCGCCCGGTCGTCTCGCCGATCCAAGACATCGTTTTGGGGATGTATGCCCTCACTTTCGTGAGCCATGCGAGCCGCGACGCGCTGAATGCACAAGAAGAGGCCCATCAACGCGATCCAGAAAAGAACCCTGCCCCGATGATCTTCGGCAGCCCCGATGAAGTCTTGTTCTTGCTTCGCAATCCGGGCCTCGCGCCTGCTTTTGCGATCAATGACTTGGTTAAGGTTCGCATCCATCGCCCGATCTTCCGCGACAACTCGGAGATCGACTGGCGCGACCCGAAAACCGGAATCGAATATCGCTACGAGACCCAGGTCGATGAAGAGGGCGAAGAGACTCGCGAGCTCGTCGCCTTGCCACAAGAGTGGGAGTTCGTTCTTCGAGCAGCCACGCCCGGCCAGCTGATCTTCAACAGCTGCTTGCCGTACCCCATGCGCTACAGCGACAAGTATCTCAAGACCGAGCTCACCAAGAAAGCGATCTCGGAGACGATCTTGGACTGCCACAAGCTCACCGGCGGCGAGGCCACGATCAAACTGCTCGACGACATGAAGGACATGGGATTCACTTGGGCCACTAAGTACGGCCTGAGTATCGCCATGACCGATATGGACCCGCCCAAACGGCGCGACGAGATCTTGAACGACGCCGAGTCGAAGTCGGACCGTATCAGCATGCAGTACCGACGGGGTCTGCTCAACTTTAACGAGATGCAGCGCAGCCTCATCGAGCTCTGGACCGACACCTATGACCGGATCGGAAAAGAGCTGACCACAGGCATGAAGCAGTTCAACCCGCTCTCGATCATCACCGTGAGCGGAGCTCGGGGCTCAGTCAAGCAGCTCGCCCAGCTCAGCGGAATGCGCGGCCTCATGTTTAACCAGTTCAACGAGGTTATTTATGAGCTGCCGGTCAAGAGCTCGTTCCACAAGGGACTGAGCATGCTTGAGTACTTCGTGACCACGCACGGCGCCCGAAAGGGCTTGGCCGACACGGCGCTTCGAACTGCGGACGCTGGCTATCTCACTCGCCGATTGGTTGACGTCGCCCAAGACGTCATCATCAAGCGACAGGATTGCGGCACCACCGAAGGGGTACTTGCGCACCGGATCATCGAAGAGGGCGAGACCATCGAAGTGCTGGCTGACCGTCTGCACGGTCGGGTCGCACTCGCAACAGTCAGCGATCCAGAAACTGGCGAAGTCATCGTCGAAATGGACGCTCTAATCAAGCCGGACCAAGCTCATCGCATCGGCCAGATCGAAACCAAGTTCTTCCAATCCGTGGAAGATCTGAGCGAAGAAGATCGCACCAAGATGAACTCTCAATATGAGGGGTTTGGTTTTGAGGTCACCGAACGAGGCCTTCTCGGAATGCGCGTTCGTAGCCCACTGACTTGCGAACTCGAACAAGGCATCTGCGCCAAGTGCTATGGCGTGGACCTCTCGACGGGCAAAACCGTCGAAGTCGGGGTCGCGGTCGGAATCATCGGCGCCCAGTCGATCGGCGAACCTGGAACGCAGCTCACGATGCGAACGTTCCACACCGGCGGCGTGGCGGGTTCGGCAACCATCGCCCGAACCAACCAGTACAAGACCGGAAAATTCATCAAGCAGTTCTTGGAGGACTTTGGTTCGGCGACCAACACCGACCTGAAGGACTTCGATCCGACCAAGCTCATCGAAAGCCAAGAGTCGGCGGTGCGGTCGATCTTCGCCCGCGGCGCGGCAACGCCCGAAGACGAGGCCAAGAAGAAGCCGGTCAAGGTCACCAAGGCCGCGCAAAAGGCGCTGGAGCGAGTCGACAAGGAGTCGCAAAAGCTCTGGGATCGAAGCCGAAAGACCTTCTTCTATACTTGGACGGGTGAATCGAGCGGCATCGTCCGGGTCGAAGAGATCTTCGAAGCCCGGCGCCAACCGCGAGGAAAAGCGATCATCTGTCCGGTGAGCGGAACGGTCATCGACATCCAAGAATCCAGCTATGGCCGATGGGTTTTGGTGGAGGCCGAGGTGCCTCTGACCGGGCCCATCCGGGATGCCTACATCGCCGACAAGCAGCCGCACTGGAAAGTCGGAGGCTCGACGACCGATGCCGACGGCAAAACGCATGATCAGTACGATCCAGCCCTAGAGCGATTGATCGGCCAAAAGCTCACTGCGCCCAACGTCCAAGCCCTTCGAAAGGCCGAAGTCGAAAAGGTCGTGGTCTTCTATCCGATCCTCGTTCCACCCATCGGCAAACTGCCGGTGAGCAAGGGCTCCAAGGTCATCAAGGGCGACCCGCTTACCGTCGGTCCGCGCGATCCGCACGAGGTGCTGGAACTCGCCGGAGCAAACGCGGTCTACGACTACTTCGTCACGAACCTGCAAGCCGTCTATAAGGCCCAAGGCGTCGACATCAACGACAAGCACGTGGAAGTCGTCGTCCGGCAAATGTTGCGCAAGCGCCAGGTCAAAGAACCGGGTGACACGCCGTTCTTGCCCGGTCAGATCGTCGACCGATTCCGATTCCAACGCGAAAACGAAAAGGTCCGACAGCTCATCGACGCCGGTAAGAAGATTAGCTACATCGATCCGATTACGGGCGAACCGGTCGAGCGCGATCCGAAGGAGGCGAACGCAACTTGGATTCTGCTCGGCATCACCGAAGCCTCGCTTGCGACGGACTCGTTCTTGTCGGCAGCATCGTTCCAAAAGACCACCCGCGTCCTCACCGATGCGGCGGTTCGCGGAAAACAAGATGGACTGGCAGGTCTCAAAGAGAACGTCATCATCGGACGGCTCATCCCGGCCGGGACCGGCGTTCGGCAGTATCGCGACGTCCAGATCGACGTGGATCGCTCGGCCCCGCAATGGAGCCAGCATTCACTCTCGGCCTTGGTCGAAGCGGACGAGTTGGAACTCGAAGATGAATTCGAGGGCCTCGACTTCCCCTCGCTGGCTGAAATGGCCGCGATTGACGAAGGCGGCGAGTCCGAAGGCTAGTCGCTCGTCTTTCCATCCCCCTCTTCCCTTCTTTTCGAAGGGGAGGGGGATGGAGTTCCGACGAATCAGCGCCTTTGCAGGCGCACGCCCACCATAGCAGGCGCCGTCTTTCCAATGGACGTCATCCGGCCCGCACTTTTGTTGTGGTAAAGTCCCACTGATTCAACCCTTTGGCCTCTTGACGAAGAAGAATGGCCTCCGGGGACGGGAGATCACCATGAGAACAGTCACAGGATTTTTTGCCGCGCTCTCGGCAATGCTCTTGATCGAAGCGGGTCACGCGCAGTCATCAGTCGCCGACTGGATGAAACTCGATCCAGAAAAGCTCGCCCCGCTCACAGGCGCAGCCGATTACAGCGGCTGGATCAGCGCCGCAGAACCGACGGCAAAGATCGACCTCCATGCCATCGCCGAAAAGACAACCGCCGCCAAGT
This sequence comes from Chthonomonas sp. UBA2017, assembly GCA_002335425.1. Lineage (GTDB taxonomy): Bacteria > Armatimonadota > Fimbriimonadia > Fimbriimonadales > Fimbriimonadaceae > UBA2017. Next base: position 22,845 of record DDCB01000019.1, on the reverse strand, counting down.
GGGGTGGGAGCGGAAGTGCATTCCGATCCCAGATTTTCTACAGCCAGCCAAACACCCTTCCCGCGAATCAACCGCGCATTACGAAAACGATCACCGAGGGCAATCGGATCATCGCGTTGGTGCTTACAGCTCCGATGCGAGCAAGTTGGAGTCTGAAGGAATGGAAAGCCGCCGGATTCGCCCCAGGCACCAGCCCCTTGCAAAAGCAGTCTGGACACGGCCGAGGCGGGAACGAAATCCTGCAATACCATCAGTGGAAGCAAGACCTTGCTGCGAATGATTCTGTTTTCGCCTCAGTCAGTGGTTTCGATTCAAATTTTGGGACGGCGACCATCAGCCGAGATCAGCGGATTCCGACTGACTTCTTGCCAGATACAACGCCTGCGCTCGTCGTCGAATGGCTTCAGGATCAGCGACCGGGATCTGAGCAGATTTCAATCAATGTGATGTTCCCCGGGGCTCCTGCGCTCGCGGATGCGCTGCATCAAGTCGGTTTCGCCCCTGGATCATTTGAAACGGTTGCTCGCGGTTCGATGACCGAAGTGAAGCCCAAGTCGGGATATCTTGCAACCAAGCGGTTTCCCACATACTTCGTGAATTCGCGCGGTGAGCGCGAGTTGATGGGCGAATCTGGCTTTCGGGTGACTGCGTTTCAAGCTATGGGCCGCCTTCAGTTGACCGTGGGTTCGCCTAGGTAACGAACCCAGGTCCGTCCAAGGTCCTCGGGCAGGGATAAGGCGGCAGATTGAACTACGACTGGGTGTTTTGGGGCTCAGGCATGCCCCCTTCGATCAATGGCCCAGAGCCGGGGAGAGAAATCTGGGGTCCGGGGGTTCGGGGGATCGGACTTCCCCGCCGCGCCGCTCACAGCGTCCCGCAGTTCGCTCCTGAAAGAACCTAGGGTCCACCAACACCAGTAAGAGCCCACCAGGCCACAAGAGCCAGGCCGTATGTCAGGTGCCTAGACCTCAGTTCTAAACCCATTGTCCATTCAGGGCTCAACCGCTCGCAGGCGGCAGGGTTGTCGGGCAGAGCCCTGGGGCTGGATCGTCCAGCCGGCGACGCCGCTCGGAGGCGGCATGTTGGGCGGACGCCCCCAAAGGGCGTCCGGGGACCCAACATGGGGAGTGGCCTCCGGGCCGAGCGGCGAATTAGCACTTCGCGGCCCATTCTGCCAAAACCCGTTGACGAGGACGCCTGCCGAAGGTAAAATTTAGCAGACCGGGGCGCAGACTGCTAAGGTAGGCACGCCCCTCAACACTCAGGAGGAAAACTCAGAAACGATGGTCAACATCAAACCACTCGGCGACAAGGTCGTCGTTCAAGTCGTCGAAGCTGACGAAAAGACAGCCAGCGGCATCTATCTGCCCGACGCCGCCAAGAAGAAGCCGCAAGAGGGCAAAGTCGTCGCGGTCGGCACGGGCCGAGTCCTCGACAACGGTGAGCGAAATCAGCTCTCGGTGAAGGTCGGCGACCGAGTTCTCTTCAGCAAGTACGGCGGGAACGAAGTCAACGTCGGCGGTCAGGACTACACCATCCTCGACGAAGACCAAGTCTACGCGATTGTGAATTAAGTTCGGGAGTTCGGATGAGCCCACCGACCCCACCGAACTCAACTAACCCACCGATCCCAACAACAACAACTCAGGAAACAAACCAATGCCAGCAAAAAATCTACTGTACGATGAGAACGCACGTCGCGCCCTGGAGCGAGGCGTCAACAAAGTCGCCGAAGCCGTCAAGGTCACGCTCGGCCCCAAAGGACGCAACGTCGTCCTCGACAAGAAGTGGGGCAGCCCCACCATCACCAAGGACGGCGTCACCGTCGCCAAAGAGATCGAGCTCGAAGATCCGTACGAGAACATGGGCGCGCAGCTCTGCAAAGAAGTCGCCAGCAAGACCAATGACGTCGCCGGCGACGGAACCACCACCGCAACCGTCCTCGCCCAAGCCATCGTCAACGAAGGTCTGAGGTTCGTCGCCGCCGGCGGAAACCCGATCGCCGTTAAGCGCGGCATCGACAAGGCCGTCGACCTCGTGATCGCTGAGATCAAGAAGATCGCCAAGCCGATCAAGGACAGCGAGCAAGTTCAGTTCGTGGCGACGATCAGCGGCAACGACGCCGAAATCGGCAAGCTCGTCGCCCAAGCGATGGAGAAGGTCGGCAAAGACGGCGTCATCACCGTCGAAGAATCCAAGGGCCGCGAAACCAACCTCGAAGTCGTCGAAGGCATGCAGTTCGACCGAGGCTACATCAGCCCGTACTTCGTCACCGACCCCGAGCGAATGGAAGCCGTCCTCGAAAACCCGCTGATCCTGATCCACGAAAAGAAGATCAGCAGCGCCCAAGACTTCTTGCCGTTCCTCGAAAAGGCCGCCGCCGCTCGACGACCGATCTTGATCATCGCCGAAGACCTTGAAGCCGACGCTTTGGCCACGGTCGTTCTGAACAAGATTCGTGGCGTGCTCCAGATCGCCGCCGTCAAGGCCCCAGGCTTTGGCGACCGACGCAAGGCCATGCTCGAAGACATCGCGATCCTGACCAAGGGCCGATTCATCAGCGAAGACCTCGGCACCAAGCTGGAGAACGTCACCGTCGACATGCTCGGCACCGCCAAGAAGGTCGTGATCACCAAAGAAGAGACCACGATCATCGAAGGCGCGGGCTCCAAGGCTGACGTCATGGGCCGAATCAGCACGATCAAGGCGCAAATCGAAAAGACCGACAGCAACTATGACCGCGAAAAGCTGCAAGAGCGACTCGCGAAGCTCAGCGGCGGCGTCGCCGTCATCAAGGTCGGTGCCTCGACCGAGACCGAGCTGAAGGAGAAGAAGCACCGCTACGAAGACGCGCTCTCGGCCACCCGAGCCGCCGTCGAAGAAGGCATCGTGCCGGGTGGCGGAATCACGCTGCTCGCTGCGGCCAAAGCGCTCGAAGGCGCAAAGCTCGAAGGCGATGAGCTGACCGGACTCAACATCGTTCGCCGCGCGCTCGAAGAGCCGCTTCGCACGATCGCTGAGAACGCTGGTCTCGAAGGCAGCGTCATCGTCGAAAAGGTCCGCGAAGCCAAGGCCGGATTCGGCCTGAACGCAGTGAATGGCGAGATTGTTGACCTCGTCAAGGCGGGCATCGTCGATCCGGCCAAGGTCACGCGCTCGACCATTCAGAACGCGGCGTCGATCGCGGGCCTCGTCCTGACGACCGAAGCCCTCGTGGTCGAAAAGCCCGAGCCCAAGAAAGCCATGCCCCAAATGCCCGGCGGCGGCATGGGCGACATGGACTTCTGAGTCTGAACCCCCTCTCCTTGCCGGATGACCGTGCCGGGAGGGAGAGGGGGCTTTCCCCCAGCCTTTTTCAAGTCAACCCGCCAAACCATTCATCGAAGGCCGTGGCACTTGCGACATGGACTTCTAAAGTACAGCATTGCTTATTGGTCTTATTCGACCTATAGGACCTATTGTGTTCGTCTCTGGTAATCTCGACCCGATGGGTCCGGAGGACAACAACCTTCTCCCTCCTCACGGAGGATATGCTGATCTTGCAGCATATAAAATGGCCGAGCTCGTCTTCGACGGGACGTGCGCCTTTACAGGCCTGTATCTGGACCGGAAATCCCGAACCGTGGACCAAATGGTTCAAGCCGCAAGGAGCGGCAAACAGAACATCGCCGAAGGCAGCGTTGCATCTGGAACTTCTAAGAAGATCGAGCTGAAGCTGATCGGAATTGCCCGCGCCAGTCTCGCCGAGCTTCTTGAAGACTACCGAGACTTCTTGAGGCTCTCGGGCGAAGAACCTTGGACCAAAGATCACGAAAAGGCTATCTTCATTCGTCGCCTCGCCTATAGGACGAATCGGTCCTATAAGACCTATCAATCTTACATCGAAACGAAGGGCCCGATTAACGCATCAAACACAATGATCTGCCTCATTCACCAGACGAACTACCTGCTGGACAAACTGATCAAGCGCCTCGAATCCGACTTCCTAGAAAACGGCGGTTTTACCGAGCGACTCTACACCGCCCGCAAACACGCCCGTGCTAAGACTGATGAGAAGCCATCTTGAACTCTCTCGCCCGCAATCCTGTCCCATGGTGGCATGAAACTCATAGGCTTCCAACATCGGAATCGCGCCTTAACGAATAGAGTATGCTATGAAGGCACAAAGATAAATGAACGCATATGAACAAGGTTGCAACTGATCACTTATCGTTTGCAGATTGGGCCGAAAGAAAGCTCGTCAACCTGATAGTCGATCATGACGCGAGCATGGACGGTACTCCTCCGCTAGTTTTGACCGGCTTTGTCGTCGACGTTTCTGATGAATGGCTTTGGGTCACGGCCGCCCACTGTCTGGAACCCATAGATGTCATTCTTAGATTCGCCGAGCGAGCCTTGTTTGCACTCTCTCCTGGTACGTCTGGCAAACCAATTCCGGTCAACTTTCAGGCTCCGCTCAAGATAGCTATCACGGACTCCCAGATACAATTCACAACAATTGAAAATCTGCAATCTTTCTCAGTGCCCAATACAGACGTCTTGCTCATGAAGATTCCAGACGCTGTTGTTTGCTATTTAATGCAGCATCACTATGAACCGTTCAATCGTGAACACTGGCACATTGATGAAGCAGATGTTACCGAGCTAAGACATGACCTAGACGTCGAGATATTGTTGGTCGGCCTGCCCAAAACGCTGCAACAACTAACGGGAAATACCTTGACATGCGAAGCTCGAAGGCTTCCTTTGGCTCCAATCAACGACGGAAGTAAGCTCCCAAAGATTGAGTTCAATCCACTCTGGGAAAGGGATCAGTTTGACTCTGGTGTTAGGGGTATGAGTGGTGGACCAATTGTTGGGCGGATAGGCGCACGGTACTTTCTCTTCGGATGTCAGTCCTCTCAGTGGACAATCGAGAATCGCTATCCATCAAAACTTTTTGTCATTGCAATGGAGTCAATACTTGAAATCGTGCACAGGTCGATTTCGGAAGTGGCCTAGAGCTTTATGATCCTCTGTAGGACAAATTTCTAGAGTTCAATTGCAGCGTCGCCACAAGCACGGTCCATTGCAATCCCCCTCATTAGCCCAAAGGGATCATGAGGGGGACTGAGTAGGATTGAAAAACACAATTCAGCGACCCCGAAGCTTCTGCAACAACGCTTCGCAAGAGACGAATGCGTCCCAGATTCTTTTCGGAAATTCGCTATAAAACCTGGCCAGCGAATCCTGGGAAAACTCACCCAAGCCACCGGATGCGACTTTGTCGAATGGGGGGATGTCGACTTCAAAGCTGAGCGCCGAAGAGCCAGCGGCTTGCCCCAGGCAAATGCCTACGACATCCCCCAAAATGCAGCCCGCGGCCATCACTCAAGGATAAGCTTTCAACCCCTTCTCCCTTCGCACAAACAGCGAAAGGAGAACGGGAGCGTCCGGGAAAGGAGAAGGGGAGCAGAATGCCCGTAGGAATGCGGGCTCTGGGCAGCGGGGCCGTGTCTCCTGACAGTTTTTGCAGGACCTTTTCATGCTCAGGCGAACTTCAACACTGGGTGGCCCGGCCGCCTGGAGTTGTTTTTATGAAAGTCAGTTCTTGTCAAATCGGCCTTTTGGCTGGTCTTGCCCTCTTGAGTCCTTCGCTTGCCCATGCCTCTGTGAGTCAGTTCGGCATCTTGAAGTACCTCGATTACATTCAGACATCGAACGCGGCCCCCGTGACCGAAGCTTACGCCTACAGCGAAGGCTTTGTCCGAGCGGACTCCGACGGCGATTTGCTGAACGGCGCGATGGTGTTTCCTCCGCCGACGAACTTTGTCGGCTCGATGTATCTGGTTGACATCGTGGGGCGCGATCTTCGGCTCGGGACTCAGTTTGGTAGCGCTGCCGAGATGGAGGCCTTCACTGGAGCCGGGTCGTATTCGTTCTCGGTCTTCGGGGGTGCACTGAGCGACACCGGGGTCATGAGTCTTCCTGGGCCTTCGTACTCGGATCAAATTCCGGCAGTCACGGGAACGACCTATGATGACATCCAACTTTGTGCTCCCGGAGTCGCCTTTCCGGTGACGTTTGCGACTTACACCAACAGCGGTTTGCAGCCGAACCTCGATACCGAGTTCTTTATCTTTGATCTCACCGGAGTGGGGCTTCCGTTTCTCAACTTCGGCCCGAGTTCGAGCTATTCGAGCGATACCATTCCTGGATCTGCCCTCAAGAGCGGTCACCGATACTACTACTCGGTCAACACCTATAGCTCCAGCACAACCCCGACGACACAATTCGGAGGTTCGGACCAATATATCGGCTTCCTCCGACGAACCATAGGCTACTTTCGGACCGAAACCCTTCCGGGAACGGTCGCGGGGGTGATCACTTTCGAAGCGAGTTACACAACTCCTGGTGAAGTGGTGGACGTCGAGATCGTCGGACCGGGCGGAGCGGTCGAGGAAGCTCTTCAAATCACGGTTGGCTACAACGGATATTACGCATTCGACACTGCTCAGACTGGCATCAAATCGGTCCGATTCAAGGGCCGACACTGGATCAGCAGCCTATCGACGAACGTGGATCTCTCGGTCGGCCAGCCGGACGTGGACGTGACGCTGAGAAATGGCGACGTGGACGGCGACAATGAGGTCACGAATGCGGACTATTCACTGTGGGCTTTCTATAATGGCTCGTTTGTGGCACCTCACACCAACGGAGACCTAGACGGTGACGGCGAAGTGACAAACGCCGACTATGCGATCTGGGCCTTCAACAACGGTCTGTTGGGCGACTAAGCTCGCAGGTTCCCCCTCACCGCCTACCCCCTCTCCCTTCGATGAAGGGAGAGGGGGATCTTCGCTCATGGATACTCCGGTGGGGCGTGCTCATGCGGAAACCAGTGGGTGAACTTGGTGCGGGGCCGCTCCTTGCACCGAGTCTTCCTGTTTGGACTCTAGGGTCCGTGGCATAATTGGGTCTGAATGAGCGAGTCGGCGGACCTCTTTCGACCTTATGTGCCCGAGGACTTTGACGAGTTTTGGGCCGAGGCCCAAGCCGAAGCGCGCTCGACGCGCCTCGATTATCACCGCTCATTGCGCAACGATTTCGACTGGCCTGGGTTTGTGGTGGAGACTCTGCAGTTCCGAGGCGTTCAAGGGGAAACCGTCCACGGCTGGATCACCTATCCGCCCGGCGCTCGGCGGCTCCCGAGCTACCTTTGGATTCCGCCCTATGGCCGGGAGTCGATTCTCCCCAACCGATTCAGCACCCGCGAAGGCTTTTGCACCTTGAGCCTGAACCTCCACGGCGAGGCGGCCTTTCACCAGGAGAAGTACCGCATCGACCGAGGATACTTTGCCGATGGCATTGCCGAGCCGGGAACTTGGATTTTTCGGCGGATGCTTCAGAACTGCCTGATCGCGGTTCGAGTGCTTCAGGCTCAGATCGAGGCCGACGAAAGCAAGATCGGGGCCATGGGGCTGAGTCAAGGGGGTGGGATGGCGATCTGGACCGGAGCCATATCGCCGATTGTGCGCGCAGTGGTCGCAGATATGCCTTTCCTCGGAGTGATGCCTTGGGCCCTGACGCGCAACGCCTATCGGTATCCGCTCAAAGAGGTGATCGACTTTCTCGAAGACTCGCCGATCCGGCGACAGATGGTGCTGAATACGCTCAGCTATTTCGACACGATGAACGTTGCTACGCGGTGCCGAGTGCCGACTCTGGTCAGCTTTGGCACCAAAGATCCGGCGTGTCGTCCGGAGACGGTTGAGGCCATTTTTCAGGCTCTCGCCGGTCCGAAGGAGCTCGCGATTTACGATTGGGGGCACGACTGGCATGTCGATATGATCGCAAGAAACCGCGATTGGTTCTTGCAACAGCTCAGCGGAGGCCCCGCTGAGGGATAAACTGGGGTCATGAAGGAGGTCGACGAGCAGGATCGTCCCAAAGAGGAGTGCGGCATTCTGGGCCTCTATACGCCGAGCGGCGAGGCGGCTCGACTGGCGTTCTTCGGGCTTTTTGCACTACAACACCGGGGACAAGAATCGGCAGGCATTGCCGTCAGCGACGGGGAGACCGTCCGCATGCACAAAGAGATGGGCTTGGTGAGCCAAGCATTCAACGAGCAGATTCTCAGTGAGCTCCCCGGGCATCTCGCGATTGGCCACACTCGCTATAGCACCACTGGGGCGAGCGTTCTTCGCAACGCCCAACCGATTTTTTGCACCAGCATTGTAGGTGAGATCGCCGTCGCCCACAATGGCAACCTTCTCAATGCCGGCCAAGTTCGGCAAAAGATGATCGCCGAAGGTGAGCGATTTGACAGCACCAGCGACACCGAAGTGATGGCCCGGCTCATGGTCCGGCATATGGATCGCGGTCCCGAAAATGCGGTTGCAGCGACGATGCGCGAGATCGAAGGCGCGTACTCCGTGGCCGTCCTGACTCCAGATCGGCTGATCGGCTTTCGCGACCCCAACGGGGTCCGGCCGCTTGTGGCTGGGCGCGTTGCGGATGGGTTCATGCTCGCGAGCGAGAGTTGCGCTTTTGGGCCGGTCGATGGTCATGTCGAGCGAGAGCTAGAGCCGGGCGAGATGGTGATCATCGACAACTTAGGGATGCGCTATGCCCAAGGGGCCCCACCTCGACGCAAGGCGATGTGCCTTTTCGAGTACATCTATTTCGCCCGGCCCGACAGCCACATGGGCACGACGAGCCTATATGCCGCCCGTGAACGCATGGGCGAGAACCTCTGGAAGGAGCACCCGGTCGAGGCGGACATCGTCGTGCCGGTGCCGGATTCGGGGGTGCCAGCGGCCCATGGACTCGCCCGGGCTTCGGGCCTTCCTTTCCAGGAGGCGATGGTGAAAAGTCGCTACATCCACCGGACGTTCATCGTGCCCGACCAGCGCCTTCGGGAACTGGGGGTCCGGATGAAGCTCACCCCGATGATCGACAAGATTCGGGGGCAGCGGCTGATCTTGGTGGACGATTCGATTGTTCGCGCCACCACGACCAAGCAGCTGGTCAAGATGATGTTTGACGCGGGTGCGGCCGAAGTCCATGTCCGAATTACGGCCCCGCCGATCCAGCACCCTTGCTTTTACGGAATCGACATGAGCAGCAAAGGCGAGCTCGCCGCGGCCCAGATGAGCATCGAGCAGATTCGCGAGCATTTGGGTGCGACGACGCTCGGCTATCTGTCAATCGAGGGTGCCGTCGCCGCAACCGGCGGAAAACCGTCTCAGTTTTGCCTTGCTTGCTTCAATGGCGACTATCCGATCCCAGTTCCTGAGGACGTCACGAAGTCTGCTTTCGAGAGCCCGCCCGAGGTCGGCGAGCTGGCCACAGTCAAGGCCCATTAAGAGAGCGTACAAAAGTTCAGGCTCCCGGAGAAACCTAGTCTTTTTGCGGGGGCATTCTTCAAGCGAAATTTCGAAATCCGATATACAATGACGGGCAAGGCGGCGAGCTCGAAGTAGGGCCAACTGAGTCTTCATAGCAATTGTTCTTGAGTTCGGTTGTTTCGGGTAAGCCGCCCCTTTTTATTGACCGATATATGGTGGGGAATCGTCCGGCGGTGGGGACTGCCGAGGCGACTTCGTGAGGAAGGAGAACTGTGGGGATTCGCACGCTGGTGTTGGGGGTGGTGGCCGTCTGGCTCGGACCGATGTCCGTGGCCCAAGAAGTCCATTTCTCGCTTCCGGGTGCCGAAAAAACGACCTCTCAGCAACTCCAACATGGGTGGGACCTTGTGGAAGCGCGCCGCCCGGATCAGGCTTTGGCGACCGCGAACATGCTTCTCTTCGAAGGCCCGATTCGGGTCTATTCCGAGTCGAGCGCGTTTGACCGACGAGCTGAGCGGATCGATGATCTCATTCAGCGCGCGGTCTTGATCTGGTCCCAAGCCTTGGGTGAACCGATCCCGGTTCAGCGGGTGAGCGATTCGCGCACGGCCCAAGTCACCGCCCGGATGATGAATGAGATTCGCCTCAAAGGCCGACCTGTGGCTGGATTCACGACCTGGAGTCGGTGGAGCCGGCCCGACGATGTCGGAGTGAGGGCGGATGTCTCGCTCGCTCTGCAAGGCGCGCAAGGGCAAGGCCTCAGCTACGAGGCGATGTTGCATGCCGCGCTGCACGAAGTCGGGCACGTTCTCGGGCTCGACGATGGTGACCCAGGCGGGGTCATGGGTCTGCTGAATCCGCTGCGCCCGGTCACGGTCCCCAGCAAACAAGAAGTTCAAGTTTTACGAACAATACGTGCACAATCCCGAAAGTTAAGGGATGCCGCCCGGCTATGGATGGGCCCGGGTTAGAGAGGTATAAAGGACATGATGAAGCTGATGAAAGCACTTCGAGAAAAAGAAGTGCTCCTCGGAGATGGTGCGAACGGGACCATGCTGGTCCAGATGGGGTTCACCCGCCAACCTTACGACCTCGCCAACTTGATGGACCCCGAAAAGGTCATCGCCGTTCACCGGCTGTACGTCGAAGCTGGCTCGGACATCATCGAGACGAATACCTTTGAGGCGAATCGAATCCGGCTCGAAGGCACCAATTTTAATATTCAGCAGCTGAATCTTGCCGGGGCCCGGCTGGCTCGGCAAGCCGCCAACGAAGACACCCTCGTGCTCGGGGCCATCGGGCCTTGTGGCAAGCCGATCGCTCCGATCGGCCAGATCACGCGTGAGATGATCTGGGAGAGCGTGAAGGAACAGGCTTCAGCGTTGGCCGAAGGTGGGGTCGATGGCTATATTCTGGAGACCTTCATCGACATGGACGAGCTCCGGTGGAGTGTCGAAGCGATTCGCGAAGTCAGCGAGCTCCCGATCATCGTCAGTAAGGCCTATATCGAAGATGGCGAGGCGCTTGCCGAAGGGTTGCCAAAAGCCTGCGGCCAAGAGATGTCCGAGCTGGGCGTTGTGGCCGTCGGAGCGAACTGCATCGTCGGTCCCCAGCGAATGGTTGACATCGTTCGCCAGTTGAACGAGGCGACCGACCTGCCGATCTTGGCCTTCCCGACGCCGGGATTGCCGCAACTCGTCAAGGGCCAGATCACTTACGACACCAAGCCTGAGTACTTTGCCAAAGCGACTATGCGCCTGATCGAAGAGGGTGCCCGGATCGTGGGAGGGTGTTGCGGGACCTCGCCCGATCACATTCGATTCCTGCGGCAACTGATCGACACGACCGCCGTCAAGCGGCGCGAAAAAACCGCAACCGCCGCCGTCGCCAAGGAGAAAAAGCCGCTCCCCGAGAGTGAGCCGACCGAACTCCATCACCGCCTGAAGAACGGCAAGTTCATCGTCACCGTCGAAATGGACCTGCCCCGTGGCTTGAACGTCAAAAAGGTCATCGAGGGTTCGCGGGCGCTGAAGATCCGCGGGGCGGACTTGATCGACATCTCCGACGGCGCCCGCGCCCGGCTCCGAATGAACCCTTTGAGTGTCGCCAAGCTCATTCAAGACCAAGTCGGTATCGAAGTCATGATGCACTTTGCGTGTCGAGACCGAAACTTGCTGGCCGTGCAGGCCGACCTGTTGGGGTGCCACGCGCTGGGCGTTCGAAACATTCTCGCCATCACCGGCGATCCCGCCAACATCGGCGACTATCCAAGTGCGACTTCGGTCTTTGATGTCGATGCCATTGGGCTCGTGCGGATTCTGAGTCGATTTAATGAGGGCGTGGATCTGGCGGGTTACAGCATCGGCGTCAAGTGCGCCTACACCATTGCGGTGGCGTTCAATCCGCTGGCTCCTGACTTTGCGACCGAGGTGGATCGCCTGAAACGCAAAGCCGACGCAGGGTGCCACGTCGTCTACACTCAGCCGATTTTTGAGCCGAAGTACGTCGAGATTGCCGCCGAAGAGTGCTGCAAGCTCGGACTGCCGCTCTTCATCGGGGTTCTCCCGTTGCGGAGCACTCGCCATGCCGAGTTTATGCATAACGAAGTCCCGGGAATCACGGTGCCCGACTGGCTTCGGCAGAAGATGGCTCAAGCGGCGGACGACGATGTTTCGCTCCACATCGGGATCGAAGAAGCGCAAAAGCTCTCAGCGAATCTGAAGACTCAAGTTCAGGGCCTGTATCTCATGCCGCCGTTCGGGAATCACCAGATCGCCGAGCGAGTGATGGATGCAGTGCTGTAAAAGGTAGCAGTTCGCGCCCGACGGACGTCAAACTGAAGAGTGTCCGTGAGCATGAGCACCAAAGTCCCGGCCATTCGATCTCAAGCCCTCGAAAGGGGCGTCGATCTGGAGCGCTTTCCGGCCCACGTCGGCGTGATTATGGACGGGAACGGGCGATGGGCAACCGGACGCGGACTCCAACGGCTCCTGGGGCATCGCGAAGGCTATCGGACGCTTCGCCGCGTCTTGTTGGCCGCGAGCGAACTCGGGGTTCGGTATCTGACGGTTTACGCCTTCTCTGCGGAGAACTGGCGACGCCCCGAAGACGAGGTGCGGGGCCTTCTCAGTTTGATCGAACAAGCGGCGCGCGATGAGCTTCGGATCATGCACCAAAACAACGTCCGAGTCCAGGTCGCGGGCCGGACCGACGAGCTTCCGGAGGGACTCCGAGCCGCACTTGAGCACGGGATCAAGACGACAGCCAAGAACACCGGGATCACCTTTACGCTCGCGATCAACTACGGTGGGCGCGCCGAGATTGTGGACGCCATCCAAGGCATCGTGCGAGAGGGCATCCCGGCGAGCGAGATCACCGAGGAACTCCTCTCCCAGCGGATGTACAACCCCGAGACGCCCGATCCTGACCTGATTGTTCGAACGGCCGGCGAGATGCGCTGGAGCAACTTCCTGATCTGGCAAGCGGCCTATGCCGAGCTCTTCGTCACCGAAAAGCCGTGGCCCGACTTTGGCGGCGATGACCTGATTGAGGCGGTCTTGAGCTACCAGGTCCGCACACGAAAGTTCGGCGGAGTTTAGAGCTCGACCTTTTTCAGCCGGACGTTGGGGATCGGTAGTAACGGTTCGTCGCGCCGGATCGGGACGTTGGAATGTTGCATCAGGTGCTGGATTCTCCGCTCGGCCTCGGCGCGATAATCATCGAGCTGAAGTTCGAGGTCGCGCCGCATTTCGTCCATGTCGTCGATCAGCTTCAGGATGATTTCGACCCCGGCGAGGTTCACTCCGAGTTGTTGAGTGAGCCGTTGAATCCGGTGAACTCTTTGAATGTCGGCTTCGCTGAAGAGCCGGTTCTTAGCTCCGACCCGGGCCGGCATCACCAACCCGAGGCGCTCATATTGCCGGAGAGTCTGGGGATGGACGCCGCAGAGCTTGGCGGCGACTCCGATCATGAAGACGGGCTGCTGATCATCACGCATGCAGATCGACCTCCATCACTTTGGCCAGAGCCTGGAGAGCGGCCCGTTGCTCGTCGGAAAGCGATTTGGGAACCTCCACCACCAGTTTCACGAGCAAGTTTCCTCGACCGCCGTTGAGCTTACTGATGCCTTGTTGACTCAGGCGAAAGACCTGTCCGTTTTGCGAGCACGACGGGATTTTCATCGTCACCGTCGAGCGCAAAGTCGGCACTTTGATTTCGCCTCCTAGCGCGGCCCGGTGATACGCGACCGGCACCTCGGTCTCCAGGTCATCGCCGATGCGCTTGAACCGAGGGTGTGGGGCTTCTCGGATGATGACGTACAGGTCACCCGCGCGGCCGTTGGCTCCCTTCGCGCCCCCCGACGGCACCCGGAGGCGCTTCCCTTCGCTGATGCCAGCGGGAATTTTGACTTCGACCGTCCGGTCGTTGGCCATCGTCCGGGCTCCTCGACAGGTCGGGCAGGTCTCCAACGTCACTTGCCCGGTCCCGCGGCACTCGGGACAGGCCGTCTGCATCCCCAAGAGCCCCTTGCTTCGCCCCGACCCTCCGCAGCCCGGGCAAGTTCGAGGCTTTTGAACCCGAATCTGACCCGAGCCGTCGCAACTCTTGCAAGCATCTTGGACTTGATAGCGGAGCTTGCGCGTGGTGCCCGAATCGATCTCTTCCAGCGTGAGCTGGACCTCTTTTTCGACGTCGCGAGGCTCGATCCCCCGGGGCCGACTCTCGGCGCCTCCAGCCCCGAAGTTCTGCATCAGGTGCTCGAAGATCGAACCAAAACCGGCGCCGCCCATCCCTTCGAAATCGACGCCCCCGCCCCCAGGTTGGCCCCCGAAGTTCTGGACGGCCTCCCAGTTATGGCCGAACTGGTCATACAGCTTGCGCTTTTCGGGGTCCGACAAGACTTCATAAGCCTGGCTCGCCTCTTTGAACCGAGCCTCGGCGGAGGGATCGTTCGGGTTCACGTCGGGGTGGTATTTCCGGGCGAGCTTTCGATACGCCGACTTGATGGCTTTCTCGTCCGCGTTCCGGGAGACGCCGAGGACGGCGTAGTAGTCTTGTGTTTTTTGGGCGGCCATGTTCTTGAATACCTTGAGCGCATCACGCTCAAGTGTGTTAACGCTTCGGAGTCGAATTTGGTTGCATCATCTGGGTGATTCTCGTTCAATTGAACATCACGAAGTCAAGCGAAAGCTGCTCATGAACATCGATGATTGAGCTCAGTAGACTCAATGAGTTCTAAAGACCCATCTTGGATGTAGACTGAACTTCGTGAGGAGAGAAAAGCTGTGAAGCGATGGGCTCCCGTGCTCGGCGTGGCGATCTTGGGGTGCTTTTGGACTTTGCTCCCTCTTGAAGGTCCGATGGCTGAGGCACCCCTCGACCCGAGGCCATGGGGAGCGGTGCTGGTCCTATTGGTTTTTTGGCTTGCCCGAGAAGTCTCCGATCAGCCGTCTCTGGCGGGGCTTTCGGCTGTTGTCTGCTCTTATTGGATGGGGCCGTTGCGATTCCAGTACGAGATGATGGTCGTACCCTTCATCCTCCTATTTGTTTTCATGATCGGGGCTCGGAAAGACATCTTGGGGCCTGCTCTGACCATGTGCATCTTGGCCTTCTGCCTCTTTGAAGTAACTGGCAATTTTCATGGTGCCCCTTCACCCGTGACTTGGAATTCTCATTACTTGATTGCCTCGACCGCCGGAATCGCCGCATTGGCCTTTTATGCCCGAGCAATTCGAGTCTCGGTAGCCCGAAGCTTTCCTCATCAGGCCAAAGCGACCGATGCACCCGCGAGTAAGTCCGCTTCAGCATTCGGGCCGGGAAAGAAGACAGCGCCTCTTTGGTACGTCCTTGCGGGAATGAGCCTCACCGTCTCCTTGCTGGTCCCGTTCCAAACGTTGGCGTTTCTGTTCGGAATTCTTGTTCTTGAATCGACGATGCGAGCGATGGGCTGGGAAGTCTCCAGAACCCAGTTTCAAAGCAGGGCATTTTGGGCCTGCGTCCTAGCTGTGGCCGTCTTCGCGGTCCACCACATGTACACGACTGGAGTCTATGCCTCTTCACCTCCACCCTATCCCTACAGGGACATTCAAATGCTCGTTTTCAAATCAGAGATGCTGAGCCCTGTGCCACCTCTCTTTCATCAGTTCGAGGTCGAGCCATTCCCGACTCTCGCGCGCATTCTCGGTTCCCTCATTCTCCTTGGCAACCTCATCGTGTTTTGGAAGGGGCCCCAAGATCGTAGCGGGCCGTTGATGGCGCTGGGTTATGTCGGAAGCATTTTGTCAGCGGTCTTTGTGTTTGACCCGGTCGTGTTCGAGCCTATTCCAGGCACCGTTGTTTTTCGGAGCCTTTTTGTGGCCGGACTCCTGATGTGGGTCGGCCGAGAACTGTTTAGCGTAGCTTCGCCCCAAGCTCGGCAAGCGCCTCAACGGCTCGATCCCGCACCTGGTTCGCTTCTTCGTCGGTAAGGTTCTCGCCCGGCTTGCGAAACTGAAGCGCGATCGCGAGACTGTGATGACGCTCAGGCAGGCTCGGACCTTCGTACACGTCGAACAGCCAGTGCTTCTCCAGAATTTGACCGCACGCCCCTTCAATCCGCTTTTCGATGTCTCGATACGGCACGGACTTTTCGACGACGACGGCGATGTCGCGGCGGATCGACGGGTTGCGACTGATGTCGTGGAGTCTTGGTTCGGCGGGCACTTCCGTCGCCAGAACCAGCAAGTCCACTTCCGCCAAAATCGTGCCCAGGGGTAGCCCTAACTCCTCCGCCAGATCGGGGTGGATCTGACCGAAAGTTCCGGCCCAGAGCTTGCCTCCATCGAGCAAGATTCCGGCTTGACGAGTCGGATGGAGTCGACGGTCCGGGTCGTTGGGGGGCAGATATTCGGCATGCAGTCCGAGTGTGGCCAAAAGGCGCTCCAAGACCCCCTTCATGCTGTAGAAGTCGGCTTGGACAAGCTCCTTGCCCGCCCAATGAGGCTGATCCAGGGATCCGGTTGAGAGGATCGCCAGTTCCGGACTCTCGTCGATCTGGTAATCGCCTTGGACAAACACCTTGCCAATCTCAAACAAGTGCAGATCGCGAAGCCCATTGCGGTGCGCGGCATCGGCGAGCCCAGGCAGAAGTGAATCGCGCAACATACGCATCTCGGGCGAGTGCGGATTTCGGACTTCAACCCGCCAATCTGAAGTGAAATCGAACGGATGTCGGTCGCGCAAACTGTGACTGACGATCTCATCGAACCCAGCTCGGAGCATCACCTCGCGCGTCTGCTCGATCAGTCGAAGCGGGCCGAAGGTGCCTCCAAGCGGAGTCGATCCTTGCGGGAGCTTCTCCGGAATTCGGTCATAGCCGCAGACTCGTCCGACCTCTTCGATCAGATCAATTTCGCGCACCACGTCCGGCCGCCAACTCGGAATGGAAACAGACCAGCTCTCTTGCGACCGATCCACGGCCATGCCAAGTCGGGTCAATGCGGTTTCGGCTTCGTCCGGCTGCAGCTCCATGCCGAGCAACGTTCGGCATCGGTCGAGCCGGAACGGAATCTGGATCGAACGAGCCGGGGAGGGATACAGATCGATCCCCCCGGCGGCGATCTCGGCCGAAGGGCCCACGATCTCGGCATAGAGTTCGGCAAAGCGGTCCAGCGCGGCGACGACCCCATCCGGGTCGACCCATCGCTCGAATCGGTAACTGGCCTCGGTGTTCAGGCCGAGGTCCTTTCGGGTCCGTCGAACGCTCGACGGGGCAAAATGAGCGGATTCGAGAAGCACGTTTCGGGTCGAATCGGAGACTTCGGTCTCTTCTCCGCCCATGATCCCGGCGGCGGCGACAGGGCGCTCGGCATCCGCGATCACCATCTGATGCGGTCGGAGGGTGTGGTCGACTCCGTCCAAAGTCCGGAGTTTCTCGCCCTCGCGGGCTTGCCGAACGACAATCCGCCCTTCGACGAGTCGATCATGATCGAACGCATGAAGCGGCTGACCCAGCTCGAGCAGAATGTAGTTCGTGAGATCGACGAACAGGCTGATCGGCCTCATTCCGGCTTGACGAAGGATCTTTTGGAGCCATTCTGGCGAGGGCCCATTTTGGACATTTCGGAAGCAACGGGCCGCATATCGAGTGCAGTTGGGGGTGGCGATCTCGACGCGGGTGATCTCCGACGTCGTGAGCGACGTTTCGGGGAAAGACCGCGATTCGAATCGGCCAGTCGCCCGCCGGTAGAGCTCGGTCGGCTGAGCCGAGGCGTCTTTGGCAAGAATCTCGCGGGCCATTCCCATCGCCGAAAGAGCGTCCCCTCGGTTGGCCATCACCTTCAGGTCCAAGACGGCTTCGGCTTCGTCGGACTCGATCCCTTCGAGTTCGAAGCCTGCCATCGTGAGGAGATCGCCTACCTCTTGGGGGCTGAGTCGGGTCTCGACCAGCGACAGAATCATGCTCATCGGCAACTTCATTGCGGTTGATCTTACCGAACCCTCGGTACAATTCGGATATGTCCACTGACGTCCTTTTGCGCACTCCTCTTTACGATGCCCACGTTCGAGCCGGAGGAAAGATGGTGCCTTTTGCGGGCTACCTGATGCCGGTGCAATACGAAGGCATCATCGCTGAGTCCAAAGCGGTCCGGGAAGGGTGCGGGATGTTCGACGTCAGTCATATGGCTCGACTTCGCCTGACCGGGGCGCGAGTCTTGGAGTACCTCGAATGGATCACGACCAACGACGTTTCGAAGTTGACGGACGGGACGGGTCAGTACTCGATGTTGCCCAATGAGCGAGGCGGAGTCGTCGACGACATCATTGTTTACCGAATCCACGACTCCGAATTTCGGATGGTGGTCAACGCCTCGAACCACGCCAAGGACGTCGCGTGGATGAAGGCGCAAAATCGGTTCGAAGTCGAGATCGAGGATATGACCGAGGCGACCGCGATGATCGCCGTGCAAGGTCCAGGCGCCGTCGAGCTCTTGGTGAAAATGAGCGGTGAAGAGGCCCTTCGGGACGCCGCAGCCTTTGGAATTGTCGAGCCGGTCGTAGGCGGTGTCCGATGCTTTGCCGCGCGGAGCGGCTACACCGGCGAAGACGGCTACGAACTCATCTGCGCCGCCAGCGAAGCCGAACCCTTGTGGAACGCTCTTCTTGCGGCTGGGGTCGTTCCTTGTGGCCTGGGTTCGCGCGATACCTTGCGGGTCGAAGCCGGACTCCCGCTCTATGGCCACGAACTGGGCGACGACCTCAGCCCGATCGCGGCTGGGCTAGGATGGGTGATCAGCAAGACCAAGCCGTTTTTGGGGAGCGAGGCGATCCAGCAGGCCCGAGCCCAAGGCACACCGACCAAGCTTCAAGGCATCAAGCTCGAATCCAAGCGTCTGGTCGCCCCGGGAATGCGGGTTTTTGTCGAAGGGCGCGATGTCGGAGAGATCGTGAGCGGAATCTATTCGCCGATGATGGACTGTGGCGCAGGATTCGCGTTTATTGAGTCGTCGATCCCCCAAGGAACCCCTTGCCACGTCGAAATGCGGGGCAAGATGGAGCCGGGCACCGTCGTCAACAAAAGGTTTTTCAAAAGAAACTCGTAAATTCAGAATAATTCGTTGTCAGAAAAGGTATCACTGATTTCGTAGGACCTTTTTGAGGGCCACCATGACCGACACACTCGCAAGACCGATTCTAGGACTTGGGGAATCTATTCCGGAGACCCTGTGTGTTCTGCACCATCCGGCTTCTGGCAAATATGCCTGCTACATGTTTCAGGGGGTGCACGGGCTGGCTTGCTTCAGCACCGACCTGACGGCTTCTCGGTTCGCGAATGACATCGGGCTCGAAGGGATGCGGATCGACCAGGTGAGCTTCGACGAAGCTCGCGAAATCGCTAAAAGTCGACCGCTTCCCGTGACCAGCTTGATGCTCGTGGACTCCATGGACAACCCAAAGATCCACTTTATCCGCTGATTTTTCGGAAAGCATGCCGGGATGAAGTCCACTCGAATCGTCGCCGTCCTTGGAGTTGGGAGTCTGAGAGCCGGCCCCCCTGTTCTGGCCGAGCTCGCGACGTATGCGGGCGAGCGCCCCATGGAGATCCGACTTTACGACGCGGACCTGGAGCGGCTCGACCTCATGGAGCGATTTCTTCGCGCCGGGTGCCGCATGACCGACATCGAGCATGAGATCATCTCGACGCCCGACTCGGCCGAGGCCTTGGCAGGCGCGGACATCGTCCTTCTTTTGGTCGGCGAGAACTGTGCGCGAAAATCCCTCGGGAAGCGGGCTCTTGGGCTCGACCGGTCGGCGGTGCTCGCCGCCTGGTGCGAAGAGCACTTGCCTCCCGAGGTGCTGGGCGAGTCGTCGATCCTGAATCTGATGCGAGACGCTCCTCGGTGGGAGCAACCTAGCGCCGACAGGACGATCCCGCCTTCGATCGACTGGCCCGATCCCCTCGACGAGGCCACCCGAGCCCAGCGGCCCCACCAGATTCTTCGGTGGGCGACCCATACCGAGCCCTTGCCGCCTCTTCTTCGGATCGGCCCCGGCGACGATCTTGCCCAGACTCCGATCAAAGAGTTCTTGAACCACCAGGAGAATCAAGCCCGTACGTCGAATTAAGTCACGTGGCGGAGGCGCCCCCAGGTCGACATGAAACTTTCCACGATCACGATCCCGACTTCCCTTCTTTTGGCTGGTGCCGGTTGGCTGTTTGTCTATTCGGCGCGCAACGCCAATCAGCAGATCGACACGGCGAATCAGCCTTGGCTGAAGCACCCGGTGACTCGCAAGATGAATGAGGATGCGGACGCGCAAAAGCTCAAGCCGCTGACGGAGTTTCAGCTCAAAGATGTCTCGGGCAAGGTTCAGACGCTTCAGTCGCTCGCCCCTGGCAAGCCGGCCGTGATCGTTTTGATCAAGGATCAGTGCCCTTGCAACCTCGACTCTCAGCCCCTTCTGAACCGGCTTCAGACGATGCACGCCCCGAATGCGCAGTTCATCGGCATCATCAATTCGGGCGATTCCCAGGTCGCTCGGAGTTACGCTAAAGTCACGTCGGTGAATTACCCGATCTTGCTTGATCCCGAAGTCGAGGTTGCCAAAGCCCACAACGCCAAGCGCTCGGTCTATTTGATCTTGGTGAATGCGAGCGGCCGGATCGTCAAAATTTATCCGGGGTACAGCGACGCGATCTTGACGGAGTTGAATTCCAAACTCGCCCAACTGACGGGCCAGCCTGAGCAACCGTACGACCCGGGCTACGCTCCGAAGGTCCCGACTTCGGGCTGCATTCTCTTCTGATCGCGAATCCCAGGGACGTCATGGAAAAGCCGAATTCGACGCCCCAAGATTGGTCACATCTCGGAGGCCCGAGCCCCTATCCAAGGGTCACTCCGACAGTCAAAAAGACCTCCAGTTCGAGTTTGCTCGCACTCGGCATTGTCGCTTTGATTCCCTACACCGCTTGGATGGTGGGCCTTGTGGCCATGTTCGTGGGGATTCGTCACTGCCGCGCCGCGCAACGCCGAGGCGAGATTGAGGTGGCGGCTTCCGGCTTCCTCTGCGCGATCTTCGGCTTTTTCGGAATTCTGCTCACCCTGCTCCTCGGGATTCGCCCCTGACCCCAGCATAATTGCGGGATTTACAACTCGTGGCGTTTGAACCTAGTACAAATGGTCGCGCTTGGGCATCCGAATTCGCTTCGCCCCCTTTTCTGAATCGACGCTCTCAGCATATACTATCTGTTAGTTTGTTTCCTGCCAAGACAGGAAGGAGAGATCATGGTTCTACAAAATTGGATG
The DNA here is from genome assembly GCA_002335425.1 of Chthonomonas sp. UBA2017. Lineage (GTDB taxonomy): Bacteria > Armatimonadota > Fimbriimonadia > Fimbriimonadales > Fimbriimonadaceae > UBA2017. Next base: position 1,730 of record DDCB01000019.1, on the reverse strand, counting down.
AGATTCAGCTTGGCTACCCTTGCCGGAGCCACGGCAATGACCGCATTCGCCTTGGGCCCCAAGGTGATCTATTCGAACGTTCAGGCCTCAGCAACCTCTGATGTGCCCGGGCTCGGGGGCGTGAAGTTCGCCGGAACGGCAACCCTGCCCAACAACACCCAACCTTTTGGCCGGCCGGCTATGACACCCGACGGCACCAAGTTCTTGATCCGAGCGGACACCGACGCCGCAACGAGCATCGACGATGTTCTACTCTTAGGTGACCTCTCGACTTCGAGCGTGGTGGTCCGAGAGGGCGACGTCTCGCCGAACGGGGCGACTTTCGCCGGCGTTTTCCGAGCCGACTATCGAATCCTCAATGACGGACGATATGCGTTCAGCGCTGACACCACCGCCGCCACAAACAGCGACGAAATTGCGGTTCGATGGAACGGCACCCTGCTTGAGCTGATCGCGAGCGAAGGCACTCCCATCCCGGGCCTCTCCGGAGTCAACTTTGGAACCTCCAACACCGATACCCAAATCCTTGACAACGGCGATTTGACCTTCCGAACCACGGGCATCACCGGATTCTCTGGGCGCGAGATCATTGTCAGAATGACAGATCCGACGACCGGGAGCGTGCTCTTTGATGATGCGACTTTCGTTCCGGCAGGCCAATTGCAAGGCGGGACCCCGGCTGGTGTGACTTCGTTGTCCTCAGGTCGTTATCGAACTTCGGTGACAGGAGCCAACACGATCATCCACAGCTTCTTGGCATCGCCCGTCGTTTCGACGCAAAACGAGATCATGGTCCAGAACGGAACCGTGCTCTTCCAAGAAGGCTTCCCGATTCCGGGCGCAACGAACACGGCGAACGTCAATCGGTTCTACACGGACACGAACTCCACCTGGCAAAGCCCGGATGGATCAGAGTACATCCTGCGAGTCGAGCTTAATGACGGTGCCGCGGCTGCCGACCGATCGGACTTGATCGTCAAGAACGGCCTCGTGATCGCCTCGAACGGTGATGCGATCCCGGGTGCGGGCGTCAATTGGAGCGACGATTCTGGATTCAGCGTCTGCTTCTTCTTCTCGGCGATCAACGACAATGGCGACACGGTCGTCGGCGGATTGACCGATGCCACTGATCCCAACGCGAACTCTTACATGGTCTTTAACGGCAATACCGTGATCATGAAAGAAGGCGACCCGATTGACCTCGACGGCAACGGCAGCTACGATGACGATGCGTTCATTAGCATCTTCAACAACGACGATGGCATTCTGACCAATAGTCGCTGGCTCTATCAAACGGTCATTTTGCGAAACGGCGCCGGCCAATCGATTGGCCAAGCGTTCATCGCGACCGACATCAATGCCCTGTTGAGCGGATCGAACGTTGTGACCGGCACCGTTGACTTCGGTCAGCTGACGGCTGCTTACAACACCGGCGCGAACTTGCCGTCGTCGATCCCGGTCTCGTTCCGCGATGCTGCGAACACCGAAATCGCAACGGGCTCGGCGACTTACAATCCAGTGACGGGTGCGTTCAGTGCCACCGTCCCGGGTTCTGTGACGGTTCCGTACCGCGTGAGCTTCAAGCAGGGCTTCTGGCTTCGAAAGACGATGCCGAATCCTTCGGGCGCGGCGACTCCGCTCGGCAACTACAACTTCGGCACCGTGACCCCGCTGGTGGGCGACTCGGACGATGACAACGAAGTGACGAACTTCGACTACTCGCTCTGGGC